>JBPBQJ010000135.1:0-40050 GCA_050954765.1 Janthinobacterium lividum
ACCATCCGGCCGCTGAAGGACGGCGTAATTGCCGACTTCCACGCCGCCGAAGAAATGATAAAGGGCCTCATCCGGCTCATCGACACCCGCAACCGGCTGTTTCAGCCCTCGCACCGCATGGTTATCTGCATTCCGAGCGGTATCACGGAGGTAGAAAAGCGCGCCGTGCGTGACTCGGCCGAGCACGCCGGGGCCAAGGAAGTGTGGATGATTCAGGAGCCGATGGCCGCCGCCATCGGCATCGGTATCGACGTGGAGCAGCCCGTGGGCTCGATGATTATCGACATCGGCGGCGGCACTACTGAGATTGCGGTTATTGCCCTGTCGGGCATCGTGTGCGACCAGTCGATTAAGACGGCCGGCGACGTGTTCAACCAGGATATTCTGGACTACATGCGCCGGCAGCACAACCTGCTCATCGGCGAGCGCTCGGCCGAGCGCATCAAAATCGAGGTGGGCGCGGCCCTCACCGAGCTCGACGTGACGCCGCCCGACTACGAGGTGCGCGGCCGCGACCTGATGACGGGCATCCCGAAGGTTATTAAGGTAACGTCGTCGGAAATCGCCATTGCCCTCGATAAGTCGGTGGCCAAGATTGAGGAAGCCGTGCTGAAGGCCTTGGAAATCAGCCCACCCGAGCTGTCGGCCGACATCTACGAGAACGGCATTCACCTCACCGGCGGCGGCGCCCTGCTGCGCGGCCTCGACAAGCGCCTGGCCGCCAAAACCAAGCTGCCCATCCACATTGCCGAAGACCCGCTGCGCGCCGTGGTGCGCGGCACCGGCAAGGCCATCAAGGATATTCAGGGCTTCCGGGGTGTTCTCCTAACTTAATCTTCTGTCATGCCATCTGGCGTCCCGAAGGAAGCATCTTGCCAGGCTGGAATTAGTGAGCAAGCTAATCCTACCCTGATAAGATGCTTCCTTCGGGACGCCAGATGGCATGACAAGCGTTTATGCGTAATCTCATCGCGTTTCTGGTACGCTTTCAGGGGGTAATGCTCTTCGTGCTGCTGGAGGTGGTGAGCCTGTTTTTGTTTGTGACCAACAGCTCGTACCAGCGGGCGGCGTTTTTCAACTCGGCCAATACGTATGCGGGCGCGCTGCTGGCCCGCCGCACGCAAGTGTCTGATTACTTTCGGCTCGGCGAGTTAAACAAGCAGTTGCTGGCCGATAACGCGCAGCTGCGCCAGCAACTGTACCCGCCCGATTTTTCGCGCCGCGAGGCCGACTCGCTGCCCGTGGGCCGCGACACGCTGGGGCACGTTATCTATCGCCACCTGCGGCCCGACCCTAGCCAGGCGCTGGCCACTGTGGCGGCCCAAACGCAGCCTACCAAAGGCAAGTCTACTGTTGCCGCGCCGCGGCCTGATACGCTGCTATTGGGCGGCGCCAAGCTAGCCACCCGCGATGCGGAATACCCGCTGGTAGCGGCGCGCGTGCTCAATAACTCGCTGCGCGCCGTAGACAACTACCTGACCCTGAACGTGGGCACTGCCGATGGCGTGCAGCCCGGGCTAGGGGTGCTGAGCGCCTACGGAGTGGTGGGCCAGGTAAAATCGGCGAGCGAGCACTACGCCACCGTGTTTTCGCTGCTGCACTCGAAGATGGCGGTGGCGGCCAAAATAAAGCGCGACGGTACCTTTGGCAGTGTGAAATGGCCCGGGGAGGATTACAGCCACGCGCTGCTCGACTACATTCCGCGCCAGAACCGCCTGGTGCGCGGCGACTCGGTGGTGACGTCGGGTTTCAACGCCATTTTTCCGGAGGGCGTGTTTGTGGGCACCGTGGAGTCGTTTGTGAAGGAGCCGGATAAGAATTTCTGGACCGTGCGCCTGCGGCTAGGGGTCGATTTTAGTCGGCTCACCTACGTGTACGTGGTGCACAACCGCCCCCGCACCGAGCGCGACTCGCTCGAAACGGCCCTCACGGCTCCCGAGCCGGCGCCCGTGAAAGCCCCCGCCAAACAACCCACCCGCCCGAGCCGATGAGTGTGCTAGGGGTACTCGTGCGGCAGCTGCTGCGATTTGGGCTGTTTGCCAGCTTGCAGGTGCTGGTGGTGGGGCAGCTGCCGCCGCTGTTTGGGCTGGGCTGGTGCTTTCTGTACCTCGGGTTTGTGCTGTTTTTACCCCTGAGCACGCCCATCGCCTTGCAGCTGCTGCTGGGCTTCGGCATGGGGCTAGCCATGGATATCAGCTACGATACCGGGGGGCTGCACGCGGCGGCGGCCGTGCTGCTGGCCTACCTGCGCCCCTGGGTGCTGCGCCTGCTCACGCCGCGCGACGGCTACGATGCCCAGGACACCGTGAATGTGCACCAGATGGGCTGGCAGTGGTTTTTGGTGTACCTGCTGCTGCTCGTGAGCATTCACCACGCGGTGTATTTCTTCCTGGAGCTTGGCTCATTTCAGCACCCGCTGCGCACGCTGGGGCGAGTGGGCGTTAGTATCCTGTTCACCAGTACGGCGTTGCTGATTGTGCAGCTGCTGTTTTCGCCGGTGCGGCGCAGCCGCAGCTAGGCCGGAAAATACTGCCGGGCAACGTCTTGGGCATAGGCCTTCACTTGATTGCGCACGGCCCGAAACTGCCCTAGCACCTCTGCCTCGCTGCCCGTAGCCTTGGCCGGGTCGGGAAAGTTGTGGTGCAGCTTTCTGGCCGATGAAGGAAAAACGGGGCACACTTCCTGGGCGTGGTCGCATACGGTGAGCACGTAATCGAAGGGCACGGCGGCGTACTCGTCCACGTGGTTGCTGGTGTGGTGCGAAATATCGACGCCGTCCTCGGCCATCACCTGCACGGCGCGGGGGTTGAGGCCGTGCGTTTCGACGCCCGCCGAGTACACGGCGGCGCGCTCGCCGAGTAGTTGCTGCAAGTAGCCGTGCAGCAGCTGGCTGCGGCACGAGTTGCCGGTGCACAGCACCAGAATGTTGGGAAGAGTCGTGATAGACATATCAGTAACGAGTAGCCACTAGGGTAGGCGACGGATAAGAAGTAAAAGAACGGGCCCGGCTACCCACCTACCACGGCGCTGCGGCGCTCCAGCAGCAGCGTGTCGTGCCACTGGCCGCGCAGCTGGCCGATGCGCTCGCGCCGGCCCACCGTGCGGAAGCCCTGGCTGGCGTGCAGCGCCAGGCTAGCCACGTTTTCGGGGAAGATGCCGGCTTGCAGTGTCCAGAGGCCATGCTGCTCCGACGCAGCCACCAGGGCGCCCAGCAGTTGCCGGCCCACGCCCTGGCCCCGTGCCTCGGCCCCGATGTAGATGCTCACCTCGGCCACACCCGCGTACACGCAGCGGCTCGACACCGGCGAGAGCGCCGCCCAGCCCAGCACCTGGCCGTCGGCCGTGGTGGCTACCAGGCGGCAGTGGGCGAGGTGGCTGGCATCCCAGGCTTCCCAGCTAGGGGCCTCGGTAGTGAAAGTAGCCTGGCCGGTTGCCATACCCGCCTCGTAAATGGTGCGTACAGCGGGCCAGTGCGCAGCAGCCAGGGGCTGCAAAGTGAACGAGGTAGGCATAGTGGGTTGGGAAGTTGGCCGAACCGGGTTTTAAGAACGGTTAGCAGCACCCGCCGCCCGGCGTGCAGCCGGCCGTTTGCAGCTGGGGCAGCGCTAAGCTGAAGCTAGGGATACCGCAGGCATCCTGCGCCAGGCAGGCCGTTTGCTTGGGCGTGAGCAGGAAGTTGCTGCCATCGAAGGTCAGGCCAAATTTGCCAATCGTGGCTTGCTGATATTCTACCTCAATGTCCAAATCCTCGCTGCCCAAGATGCGCTCCGAGAGTTGTAAGATGTTCAAGAATTTCTGGGGGGCTAGCCGGTGGTCGTAGTCGCCGGCTTCCCAGAGCTGAAAATTGGCCACGGTTTCGCGCCGCTCCACGCCGCCGCAGTCGATGAAGTGCTTGCTCACCAGGCCCACTTCCGTCACGTGGAAGTGGCTGGGCAAAGAGGTGCCATCGGGTAGGCGAAAATTAACGGCCGCGAGCCCGGCCAGGGCCCGCTTCATTTCGGAGATACGCATGATGATGAGGGAAAAGGGAGGAGTTTAATACGGTTCCGGAAGAGCGGCGTAGCCCGGCAAGTAGCACGGGCTTTCAGTCCGGGAGTGATGCCGCCAGCTACTTGTGAACTGGAAATCGGTGCTGCAACTTGGCTACTTCAGCAGCTGCAAGCGTCAGCTGGTCCGCAGGCAGGGCTAGCGGTGGCAACGTCAAAAAAGCTCAGAAACTGCTGCTGCACCTGGCGCAACAGCCCGGTATTGAGGCAGTAACACACGGTGAGGCCATCGATTTCGCCGCGTATCAGGTCCAGCGCCTTTAGCTCTTGCAAGTGCTGAAACACGGTGGTGCGGGCCAGCGGCAGCTCGGCGGCGATGTCGCCCGAGATGCAGGTGGTTTTGCTGGCCAGCAGCTGCACGATGGCGATGCGCGCCGGGTGGGCCAGGGCTTTGGCTACGCGCGCCAGCTGCTGCTGCTCGGCGGTGAAGGCGGTGGTTTTGGCGGCAGACATGCGGGGTAACAAGATTATGTCGTAAATATACGACATAGTGTGTCGTGTTATTGCGACATAACGAGAAATATTCCATCGGAGCACCGCTCGCTAGCCTGCTGAGTGCGCGAAAAGTGGGTTTTCGTGTGCACTTGGCGTGGTTCTGGCATCTTTGGGGCAATAACCCCGGCCTTGCGGCCCGTACTTATGCGCTACTTCCTCCTTTGCTGCTGCTTGCTGATGATTGTTTTTCTCGCCGACTCGGCCGCGCCCGGGCCACCCGCACCGCTGGCGGCGCAGTGGAAGAAAATCGACGCTCTGCTGGGCAAGGAGCAGACCGCCAGCGCCGCGCCACTGGTCGAGAAAATCTACCAGCAAGCCAAGCGCGAAAATAATGCCCCGGCCTACGTGCGGGCGCTGCTCTACAAAATCAGGCTGCTGGAGAACAAGGAAAACGACGCCGACGAAAAGGCCATCGCCCTGCTCGAAGCCGACCTGAAAACGGCGCGGTTTCCGGCCCGGCCTATTTTGCACTCGCTGCTGGGGGGCCTGTACAGTGCCTATTATAACGAGCACCGCTACCAGCTCTACGAGCGCACCAATGGCGCGGCGCCCACCACCGACCAGGCCACGCCCGGCCGCGCCGACGGCGGCACCAGCCTCGCTACCTGGGATGCCGGCCGGCTGGCCGCCGCCATCGGGCGGCACTACGAGCAGTCGGTGGCCGACGAGCCCGCCCGCCAGCTCAAAACGACCCTGGCCGACCTCGGCGACCTGGCCACCGGCGGCGACGCCGAGGGCCGCGCCCTGCGCCCGACGCTCTATGACCTGCTGGCCCAGCGTGCCATCGTGGGCCTGCAAAACCAGGAGCTGTACGTGACCAAGCCCGAGCAGCAGTGGCAGCCTACTGACCCGAAGTTGTTCGGCAGCGCCCAGGAATTTACCGCGCTCAAGCTGACCGCCCCGGCCGCCGATTCGCTCAACGGCCAGCTGCTGGCGCTGCGGCTGTTGCAGCGCCTCACGGCCGCCCGGCTCGCCTCCAACAACCCGGCTGCCCTAGCCGACGTGGACTTGCAGCGCCTCGACTACCTGCACAGCATCACGGAAGGCACCGACCTGGCCGACCAGTACGTGGTAGCTGCCGCCCGGCTGGCGGAAGTTTACAAAGCCCAACCTATCAGCACGGAGTTTATGGCGCGGGTGGTAGAACACACGCGCACCTTGCAGGACAATGGCCCACACGCTGCCGTAGTGATGGCGCGCTACGCGGAAGCATTGTTTCCCAAGTCGCGCGGCGCGGCGCGGGCCCGGCAGATACGCCTGGAAATCGAGCAGCCCGAGCTAGCCTTTACGGCGGCCGATGTGGTAGTGCCCGGCCAGCCCTGGCGCCTCGACCTCACCGCCCGCAACGTGACCGAGCTGCACGCCTGGGCCTACCGCATCACGGCCAAGGAGTGGCAGCTGGGTACCGGCTACGACCCCCAAAACCGGCCTCTAGCCAAGCGCTTTGCCCGCGCCCTCAAGGCCGCGCCCGCCGCCACCTGGGCCGTGCCGCTGCCCACTAGCCCGCTCGACTATAAAGAGCAGAAGCTGGCGGCGGCCGGCGCGGCGCTGCCGGCTGGCTACTACCTCGTTTTGCTCAGCAATAAGGCCGTGCTTTCAACTGACCCAACCGCGAAGGCGGCGCCGGGCGGCACCGTCACGGCCTGGGCCGTGCTGGGGGCTAGCCAGCTCAGCTTGGTGCACCGCACCAACGCGGCCACCGGCAATACGGCCTTGCTGCTGCTCGACCGGGCCACCGGTGCGCCGCTGGCGGGGGTAAAAAACCAGGCCACTTTCAACGTCTACAACCGCGCCACCCAGCGCGACGACCGCCGCCTGGGCGACGTGCTGCCCACCAGCGCCACCGGCGAGGTCGAACTGCCCGGCCCCAACAAAGCCAACGACGCGCTGGGCCGCGAGCAGCTGAGCGGCGTGCGCTCGTGGCTGGGCCGCGACACGCTGCTGACGCCCCTCAACGGCTACTACTTCCCCGGCCGCCGGAACGAGGTTGAGGCACCGCAGCGGCGCACGTTTCTCTTCACCGACCGCGCCATCTACCGGCCGGGCCAGACGCTGTATTTCAAAGGTATTCTGACCCAAAGCCTCGGCGGCAAGGCTAGCCTGCTCCCCGGCCAGCCCGTGAGCCTGCGCCTCGTGGATGTGAACGGCCAGACCGTGCAAACGCTCACCTTCACCACCTCCGACTTCGGTTCCTTTAACGGCTCGCTCGTGCTGCCCACTGGCCTGCTCAATGGCGAAATGCAGCTGCAAACCGACGATGGCAGCCTCGCCTTCGCGGTGGAGGACTACAAGCGGCCGACCTTTCTGGTGACCCTCGACTCGGTGCCCGGCCGGCCGCAGCTCGGCCAGCCGCTGACCCTGACCGGCCGTGCCCGCGCCTACGCCGGCCAGGCCACCGACGGGGCTAGCGTGAAGTACCGCATCACGCGCCGCGCGCTGTGGCCGCTGTTTGACTACGGCTTTGGCGGCGGGCGCGGCATTATGCGGCCCGGTCCGCGCGGCGGCAGCCAGGAAATAGCCCACGGTACCACTACCACCGATGCCGAGGGGCGCTTTGCGCTCACCTTCACGCCGCCGCTGGTGCCCCGGCAGCCGGGCCGCGGCGGCTGGGAGCCAGGCTACCTCTTCGAAATAACCGCCGACGTAACCGACGCCGCCGGCGAAACCCGCACCGGCACCCGCAACGTGGTGCTGGGCCGCAACCCACTCAGCCTGCGCCTCGCCGGCCCCGACCAAGCTGATAAAGCCAAGCTGCCCCCCTTCACGCTGCTCGGCACCAATGCCACCGGCGAGCCGCTGCCCGCCACCGGCACCCTGCGCCTGCTAGCCCGCCGCTACCGCCCCAACCCGCCCGGCGTGCCCGGCCCCGAAACGGAGGATAACGAGCTGCCCGCCGAGCTAGTCAAAACCCTGCCCTTCGACACCCACGCCAGCCCGGTGCTCGACCTGAAGGCCGCCCTGGCTAGCCTGCCCACTGGCCGCTACCGCCTCGAAGCCCAGGCCGCCGGCGCCGACTCGGCCCGCGCCACCCTCGACTTCACGCTCTTCGATTCCAACGCCGCCACCGTGCCCTTCGCCACGCCCGACTGGTTTGTGGCCCTCGCCGATACCGTGGCGCCCGGCCAGCCGGCCAGCCTGCTGCTGGGCAGCAGCGAGCCCGACGCCCGCATCCTGCTCGAAGTAGAGCGTGGCGGCCAGCTGCTGCACCGCGAGTGGCTGACCCTGAAGGCCGGCGAGCAGCGCCGGCTAGCCCTCGCCAGTGGCCCGGCCGAGGCGCGCGGCCCGCTCTACCTCCACACCACGCAGGTGCGCGCCGGCCGCCTCTACCGCCACGATGCCACTGTGCAAGTGGCCGAGGCGCCCCAGCCGCTGCAACTATCCCTCGCCACCTTCCGCGACCGGCTAGCCCCCGGCCAGCGCGAAACCTGGCGCCTCACCATCCGCCAGGCCAACGGCCGCCCCGCCGATGCCGAGCTGCTCGCCACGCTCTATGACCAGAGCCTGGACGTGTTCCGGCCGCATAGCTTTGAGGGATTGGAATTTAGCGGTAATTATTTCCCGGCGCGATTTGGCTGGCAGGGAAATTTTGGAGAATTTAATTCGACAACGCTTAAGGTTGGAGCGACTAGCTCAGAACTAGTGCCTGTTCAGTACCCTGTGTTAAATACGCAATACGCGGGCGGCGCTCTGTACAATGAGTTTATCAATGCTTTATCCGCTAATATGAGTCCAAATGCCCGCACGGCAATCTATGGTTCGCGAGCCGTGGGTGGTCGTGTGGCAGGGGTCCAAGTTCAGCGCGGCGCACCGGGTGGCGGCCCAAGAATCATGATTCGAGGAATGAGGTCAGTCGCAGCACCTGCTCCGATGGCAGCGGGCTTGGCAAGAATGTCCGCAGACACTACCGCACTGCGTGAAACCGTAGTTGTTGGCTATGGTACAGCCAAAAAGCTCGCTGCCCCCGACCTCAGCACCATCGCCGCCCGGAGCGACTTCCGCGAAACCGCTTTCTGGCAGCCCGCCCTGCGCACCGATAAGAACGGCGACGTGGTGCTCGAATTTCAGATGCCCGAGGCCGTGACGCGCTGGCAGCTGCTGGCCCTGGCCCACGACCGCAGCCTGCGCACCGGCCAGCTAGCCCGCCAGCTCGTGACGCAGAAGGAAATCCAGCTCACGCCCAACGCCCCGCGCTTCCTGCGGCCCGGCGACACGTTCACCTTCCCCGCCAAGTTCGCCAACCTCACCGACCACGCCACCAGCGGCACGGCCCAGCTCTTTTTGCTCGACGCGGCCACCGGCCAGGACCTCACCAGCCAGCTTCTCAAAGGCCCAGCCCAGCTGCCCGTGAGCGCCGCCGCCCACCAAAGCACCGCGCTAGGGTGGGAGCTGACCCTGCCCGCCGACTTCGCCCCCGTGGCCGTTACCTACCGCGTGGTAGCTCAAGCAGCGGGAGAATCAGCTGAAGTAGCCGGTACCCAACCAAAGAAGCAGAAGACCAAAGCTTCGGGTGCCAAAGGCCAAGCAGTAACCTTCTCTGACGGTGAGGAAAACACCTTGCCTGTGCTGCCCAACCGCCTGCTCATCACCGAAAGCCTGCCGCTGCCCCTGGCCGGCCCCGGCACCCGCGCCTTCGAGCTGAGCAAGCTCACCGGCGCCGCTGGCCCCACTCGCCGCAACTACTCGCTGACCCTGGAAATGACGGCCAACCCCGCCTGGTACGCCGTGCAGAGCTTGCCCTACCTGCTTGAGTACCCCTACGAGTGCTCGGAGCAGACCTTCGCCCGCCTCTACGCCAACCTGCTGGCCGCTCAGATTCTTCAGCGCAACCCGCGCTTCCGCACCGTGCTGGCCGAGTGGCAGCGCCAGGCCCAGAGCGGCCCCGCTGCCCAGCAAAACGCCCTCGCCAGCCAGCTCGCCCAAAACCAGGAGCTGAAAAACATCCTGCTGCAGGAAACCCCCTGGGTGCGCGATGCCCAGGGCGAAACCGAGCGGCTAGCCCGCCTCAGCACCTTGTTTGACGAGGCACGCCTCAAAACTGAAACCGCCCGCACCCTGGCCAAGCTGGCGACCATGCAGCTGCCCGATGGCTCGTTTCCGTGGTTTGAGAAGATGCCCGCCGACCGCTACATCACCCAGCTCATCGTGGCCGGCTTCGGCAAGCTCAAAAAGCTCGGCGCCTTCGACGCCAGCCAGGACGCCGCAGCGCGCCAGATTCTGCAACACGCTCTGCACTACCTCGACGGCGCTCTGGCCCGCGACTACGCCGAGCTACGCCGCCAAAAAGCCGTGAAGCTGGCCGACAACCACTTGGGCGACCTCGAAACGCAAGCCCTGTATGCCCGCAGCTTCTGGCCAGCCCAGCCCGTGGCCGCCGAGGCCAAGCCCGCCTATGCCTACTACCGCACCCAGGCCACCAGCCACTGGGCCAGCCGCACCCGCTACCTGCAAGCGCAGCTCGCGCTAGCCCTGTTCCGCGAAAATACCAAAGCCCCAGCCGCCCAGAATATCGTGCGAGCGCTGGCCGAAAACGCCCTGCACTCGCCTGATTTGGGCATGTACTGGCAAGACGTGACCAGCGGCTACTACTGGCGCGAGGCGCCCGTCGAAACCCAGGCCACCCTCATCGAAGCCTTCGATGAAATCAAAAACGACCAAAAATCCGTCGATGAAATGAAGCTCTGGCTGCTCGCCCACAAGCAAACCCACAGCTGGGAGAGTACCCGCGCCACTGCCGATGCCTGCTACGCCCTGCTGCTGCGCGGCCCGAGCTGGCTAGCCCCTGCCCAGCCGTTGCAGGTGTCGGTGGGCGGTCAGGCCATCCGGCCCGAGGCTACCCAGGCCGGTACCGGCTACTACAAAACCAGCTGGCCCGCCGCCGATATTCAGCCCGCCCAGGGCAAGGTAACGGTGACGAAAACCGACGCCGGCCCGGCCTGGGGCGCGCTCTACTGGCAGTACTTCGAGGACCTGGACAAGGTGACGCCCGCCGCCTCGCCGCTCAGCGTCGAGCGCCAGCTCTACCGCGAAACCCGCACCGCCGCCGGCCCGCAGCTAGCGCGCATCACCGCCACCACGCCCCTGCGCGTGGGCGACGCCCTGGTGGTGCGCCTCGTGCTGCGCACCGACCGCGCCCTCGAATACGTGCACCTCAAAGACCAGCGCGCCGCCGGCCTCGAACCCATTAATCAGCTCAGCGGCTACCGCTACCAAGCCGGGCTAGGGTATTACGAGAGCCCGCGCGACGCGGCCACCAACTTCTTTTTGAGCGAGGTGCCGCGCGGCACCCACGTCTTCGAGTACCGGCTCCGGGCTAGCCAGGCCGGAAATTTTTCGGGTGGCCTCAGCCAGGTGCGGTGCCTGTACGCGCCCGAGTTTGGAGCTACTTCGGCGGGCCAGCGGCTGGCCATTGCGCCGCAATAATGCGGCCTGGCAGCCCGTAAAAACAGAATTAACCCAGAAAGCGGAGTCCGGCCGGCGGGGTGGCTAGCCCGGTTGGCCGGGCCAGTAGCCGGGTTGGAGGCTTGGTTTGGGCCGAGCGCTTGAGCTTGCGCGGGTGGCCGGTGAAGCCTATTTTTGTTCTTCTTAAATTATCCAGTAAGTTATTGATGAGGAAGCTAGTTGTTCTACTCGCCCTATCGCTGAGCACGTCGGCGGCCTGGGCCCAAGCCGAAAAAGCCCAAGTCGTTACCAAGCTGCCCGGCGAAGAAAGCCTGAGCACCCGCGAGCGGGCCGAGCGCGATTTTCTGATGCCGGTACGTCGCAAGAAGGCCGCTGAAACGCCCCGCCCCACGGCCTCGGCCGAGCAACTGGCCAGCGCCGCGCCCGAAAACGATGCCACTGCCCACTACAATGAGGCCGCCGCCGACCCCCGCACCGAGGAGGTAGCCGCCATCGCCCACGAAGCCAGCGCCGCTAGCCGCCGCGCCGCCCGCCGGGCCCGCTTGCGCGCCATCGAGCGGGCCGAGGAGCGCGCCGCCGAAGCCCGGGCCGAGCGCCGCGCCGAAGCCCGCCGCGCCGCCCGCCACACCAGCCACTCGAGCAAGAGCAGCAAGTCCGCTAAATCGACCAAAGCCAGCCGCGCCAAAGAGGCCCGCGAAGCCAAGCACAGCAAGGCTAGCCGCAAGTCATCGTCGGCCAAGCGCCACACCAGCGAGAAGGCCAGCCGCAGCAAAAAAACCACTTCGCACAAAGCCAACAGGGAAACGACCAGCAAGGCCAAGCACCACACGGCCGAGAAAAAAGTGAAGACCAAAGCCAAAACCAAGGCGGCCACTACCAAGCACAAGCGCCGCCGCTAGGGTAGCAAAAGAATTGAAAAGCAAAAGGCCCGGCAGTATTGCCGGGCCTTTTTTAGTAGCGCGCAGCTCTGCCTCGCGCTACTTCCTCACAGCACCTTAATATCCTTGGCCGCTGCGGCCGGAATGGCGGGCTGCTGCTGCGTAGTCAGCCGCACGTTCTTGAACTCGATATTGCGAATATCACCCGCCACCACGCCCTTGGTGGCGGTGATGGCCACGTTGTCGAAGTGCAGGTCGTGCACCGGCTGCTGGGGCAGGCCCTGAAAATACATGGCTGTTTCGGCGCCCTCGCAGGTAATATTCTTGAGATAGAATTGCTGGAAGTCGGGCACCTTGGTAGCGGCTACGGGCATACCGCTGCCTTTTTCCTTGCCGGCCGGCACGTCTTCGTACGAGGTATCGAATAGCACGGCTTCGTGCAAGATGTTGCGCATCTGAATGTTGTCCACATAAATATCACGCACCAGGCCGCCGCGACCGGCGTTGCTCTTCACGCGCACCCCAATGTCGGTGCCCACGAAGCGGCAGTCCGTAACCCAGATGTTGCGCATGCCACCGTCGGTGTTGCTGCCAATCACGAAGCCGCCGTGGCCCTGCAGCACGGTGCAATCGGCAATGAGCACATTGGTGAGGGCCGGGTCGTCGGGGGCGCGGTCGCCACTCGATTTCATGCAGATGCCGTCGTCGCCGGCGCTCACCGTGCAGCGGTAAATGACCACGTTGTGGCTGGCGCTGATGTCGATGCCATCGCCATTCTGGGCCGAATAGTCATTGTGCACCTGCACGTTGCGAATGATGAGATTCGTAATGCCCTTGGGGTTGACCACGAACATGGGCGAGTTTTGGAAGGTCGGCCCGTCGAGCAGCAGGTTTTTGGTGTTGGTGACGACGACCATTTTGGGCCGCAGAAAGTCGCGGGCGGGCAGGTAGTCGGCCTCGGTAGCGTCGGGCTTGGCCTTGAGCTTTTTGAGGAGTGCCTCGCCGCCCAGCGCCTCACGGCTGGGCCACCAGATTTTGCCATCGGCGCTCAGCGCGCCGCCCGAGCGCACCACGCGGTCCCACTCGGCGGCCGATACTTTCGATTTCTTCAGCGGTCGCCAGGCCTCGCCCGAGCCGTCGAACACGCCGGGGCCGGTAATAGCTACGTCGTGCAGCTTATTGCCCCAGATGGGCGGCGTCACCTCATACTGGCCCTTACCGGCGGCTTGCAGCGGGTACTGCGTGCGGTCGGGGGTGAACACGACTTTGGCGCCAGCCTCGGTGTGCAGGTCGATGCTGCTTTTCAGCTCGATGGGCCCGGTGAGCCAGGTGCCGGCCGGCACCACCACGTGGCCCCCGCCCGCCTGGGTGCAGGCCACAATGGCTTGGGCAAAGGCGGCCGTATTCAGGGTTTTGCCATCGCTCACCGCCCCAAAATCCTTGATGGAAACTGTGCGCGCCGGAATCACCGGGTCGGGCACGGCGGGCATAGCGAAGGGTGCGTGCTGGGTATACCAGGCCACCTCGTGGGCAGCAGGGGCGGGGCTAGCCCCGGCCGGGGCCTGCGCCCCGGCGGGCGCAGCAGCCAAGAGCAGCAGCAAAAAAGCTTTCATAAAGTCGGGGCAAGTAGTTCTGGCAGAGCCTGGCAGAACTACAATAGCCGGGCCAGCCTACCGGCAACGATTGCAAAACGCGCCCCGGGTCATTTTGCCCACTGCCAGTGGTGGCAGCGTGGCAAAATGACCCGGGGCGCGTTAGTAGAAACTGGCTAGGCTACCGGGGCTAGGCCGGCTCGGCCACGCGCACCACCAGCCCGTCGAGGTTGGGGGCGAGGCGAATCTGGCAGCTCAGGCGGCTGGTTTCGTGCAGCACGGGCAGCGTGTCGAGCATAGCCCACTCGTCTTCGCTAGGCTCTAGTAGGGGCGGGCCAGCCAGGATTTCGACGTGGCAGGTGGCGCACAGCGCCATGCCGCCGCAGGTGGCCTGAATGGGGTAGTCGCTCGCCTTGAGCAACTCCATCAAGCTCAGACCCATGTCGGTGGGGCCCACTATTTCGCGCCGCTGGCCGGGCGCTTCCTCTACGTAAATTCTAATATCACTCATAAGGAGTTATGAGTTAGGAGGTAGGAAGTATGAGTTGACTCAGTGCGTGTTAGGCTACCAACTCATACCTCATGCCTCATACCTCCTAACTTACCTAAAGGGACGGTGCCCCGTTGACGGTGGTGTACTTGAGGGTGTATTTCTTGTCGGGGTAGATGTACTTGAACGCGCCCTGGCACATGAGCGCGGCCTCGTGGAAGCCGCACAGAATGAGCTTCAGCTTGCCGGGGTACGTGTTGATGTCGCCGATGGCGTACACGCCGGGCAGCGAGGTGCTGTAGTCCACGGTGTTCACCAGCACGGCGTCGTTTTCGAGGTCCAGGCCCCAGTCGCCGATAGGCCCTAGCTTGGGCGTGAGGCCGAAGAGCGGCACAAAGGCATCGAGCGGCACAGTTTCGGCCTCGCCGTTATTGCCGGTGATGGTGACTTGTTGCAGCATCTCGTCGTCGCCGTGCAGGTGCGTCACGTTGGAGCTGAGCACGAGCTTGATTTTGCCGGCTTCGTGCAGCTTCTGCACCTTCTCGGCCGAGTCGGCGGCGCCGCGGAAGGTAGTGCCGCGGTGCACCAGCGTCACTTCGCTAGCCACGTTGGCCAGGAAATTGGTCCAGTCGAGGGCCGAGTCGCCGCCGCCGGCAATCACGATTTTCTTGTCGCGGAAATGCTCGGGGTCGCGCACCATGTAGTGCACGCCTTTGCCGCCCTCAAACTGCTCGAGGTTTTCGACGGCCGGCTTGCGCGGCTCAAACGACCCTAGCCCGCCCGCAATGGCCACGGCCTTGCACTGAATCTCGGTGCCATCGGTGGTGTAGAGCTGAAACGAGCCGTCGTCGAGCTTGGCAAAGCGCTCGACGCGCTCGCCCAGGGTGAAGGTGGGGTGAAAGGGCGCGATTTGCTTCATGAGATTATCGACCAGGTCGCCGGCCAAAATCTCGGGGTAGCCCGGGATGTCGTAAATCGGCTTTTTGGGATAAATCTCGGACAGCTGCCCGCCCGGCTGGGGCAGGGCGTCTACCACGTGGCAGCGCAGCTTAAGGAGTCCGGCTTCGAAAACAGCAAACAAGCCCACCGGGCCAGCCCCGATGATGCAGATATCAGTGGAAATTACAGCGGCCATTCAGGAGGGAAAAGCGTGGGTCTTTAGAATGATTACAAAGATACGGCCGGGCCGCCGCGGCCGGCGGCCACCCAACCGAAGTTCATAAAATGATGTGCCGGGCGGCTGAATTTTTAACAATTAGGTAATCATTAAGATTCGAGCCAACCAGACCTTTGCGGCCTGGTACCAGCTCGATTTTTCTTTCTTCGCTCCTTTTTCCACAGGTTTTTATGAAGCTCAACTATTTTCGCCTAGGCAGCAGCGCCCTGCTCCTGACCCTGGCCGCCGCCTGCTCGCCGCTCGGCCAGCAAACTGCCCCGGCGCCTACCAGCACCGCCTACGCCGACGCCACGGCCACCCGCGACGGCAACCTGGCGCTGGGCAACCCTAGCGGCGCCGTGACCGACGCCACCAACTACCCCAACAACTACTTGCTCGCCAAGAGCCAGTACACCATGAGCTATAGCCGCGACCAGGGCAAGCCCAACTGGGTGAGCTGGCACCTGAGCGCGGCCTGGCTGGGTAACACCTCCCGCCAGGATAATTTTGCGGCCGACGCAGCCCTGCCCAGCGCGTGGTACCACGTGGGCAGCACCAGCTACTCAGGCTCGGGCTTCGACCGGGGCCACAACTGCCCGAGCGCCGACCGCACCGGCTCGGTGGCCGACAACTCGGCTACCTTCCTGATGAGCAACATGATGCCCCAAGCGCCCACCAACAACCAGCAGACCTGGGCCAACCTCGAAAACTACTGCCGCACCCTCGTGAGCGCCGGCAACGAGCTCTACATCATCGCGGGCAGCTACGGCAAGGGCGGCACCGGCACCAACGGCACGGCTAGCACCATCGACGGCGGCCGCATCACGGTGCCCAGCAACTGCTGGAAGGTGGTAGTGGTGCTGCCCGTGGGTACGTCCGACGCGAGCCGCATCACGAGTAGCACCCGCGTTATCGCCATCAACACGCCTAATACCAACTCCGTCAGTACCAGCTGGGGCAGCTACCGCACCACCGTCGATGCCATCGAAAACGCCACCGGCTACAACCTGCTCTCGGCCGTGTCGAGCACCGTACAAAGCAGCATCGAGTCGAAAACCGACACTGGCCCCACCAACTAGCCGGGGCTAGCCCCGACTAAATAAAAAGAGCCCTCGCACTGCGCGAGGGCTCTTTTTTGGCCTGGTTAGTAGCCACAAGGAAGCTGGGTGGGCTTGCCTCTAATTCATGCGCCGGGCTAGCGCCCGGATGATGCGCCGACCCCGCGACTTGATGGTGCCCAGCGGCAGCCGGAGCTCATCGGCCGCTTCGGCCTGGGTGTAGCCTTGCACATACAGCAGCTCCACCAGTTGGCGGTCGCTGGGTGCGAGCAGGGCTAGCCAGTCGAGCACGCCCACGTGCTCGGGCCGAAAGCTCGTGGGCGCGGCCAAGTGCAGCACCTCGGCCTCGGTAATTGAGTGGGTGAGCTGCGAGGTGCGCCGCGCCGCGCGTAGCCGGTCAATGGCCAGGTTGCGGGCAATCGTCAGCGCCCAAGTAAAGAGCCGGCCCTTGCTTGTGTCGTAGCTGGGAAAGGTCAGCCAAAACTTGAGCATGGTTTCCTGCAGGATATCCTGGGCTAGTTCATCTTGGTGCACAATGCGCCAGATGGTGTGGTACAAGGCCTGTTGGTAATTCTTATAAAAAAAGGCCATCGCCAGCTCGTCCCGGGCATATAACCGTTGGACGAGCTGGCTTTCTGCGTCTGGCTCAAGCAGTTTCATTAGCGGCAACTAGGTAGAACGAGCCCGACGTACGCCGCTCACCAAGCTCCCGGATTTAGGTAGCGCTAAAAATAAATAAAGTCTATTTTAGGAACTTTTTTGCCTCCAAAATAGGCGGTTTTTAGCGCGCCAAGCCGCTTTCTCCCTGAAGCAGTACCTGCCCAACTGCGCTAAAGCCGTCAGGGCAAAGCCAAAAGCGCTCTCAAACGGCTGAGGCAGCGCCGCCCGGTTTTGGGGTGGCATAAGACTTAACAGCGACGAGAGCCTGGCGGGCGGTCATCTCTGGGCAACTAGTTATACTGGGCCTGAGCCGTCGCAATACGCTGCCCGCCCCTAGTATCGCTGGCTAGGCTACCCAATGACTAAGAATCCGAAGGTGCCTTGTCGCAGCAGCCACCGATAAAATGCCCCGCTAATTGCCCCAAAATAAATAAAAAAGGCCCTCTACGTAGGGTAGGAGGCCTTTTTGTGGTCGTATAAGAACTGCTGTAGTTGCATGCAGTTGCGGCATAATGTGCCAGATTTCGACTCGGAGAGTGGGCATCGAGAAGTCCGGCATGCCCGGGTATTTAAGGCTGGTGAACCTCATCAGTCATACGAGGTGTAGCGAGATTTCTCACTAGCGGCCAAGCTTAACTCAAGGTTCCCCGCCGGAAGGTGAGCGGGGTAGTGCTGGTGTGCTTCTTGAAAAAGATGTTGAAGTAGGTAGGATAGGAAAACCGACGTGCCGCCGACCTTAAACAGGGGCGACTGTTGCAGGCTGTCTGACCGGTCGCCTTCCTTCATAAACTCTTCCGTAAAAATGCAGGAATAGCCCATGAGCCGGGTATCGGGCATTTCGACGGAGTAGGGAATGCGCGGGTTGGCAAACATCAGACTGGGCCCACTGAGCTCAATACTGCGGTCGGCATAATGCAGCGAGCAGGCGCTGCCGATGAGCGCCACTTTGTCCGGTTGGGTACGCGGGCGCGCTTATGGATTTCAAAGGAATGCTTATACTTTTCACACCGGCGGGTGGCAGCGCGCTGGTCGCCGGTAGACGCTCAGCAAGCGGAAGCCTCTCGGTCACTGACCTAAGCCTAATGCAGCCCGCCCCCCACTGCGCCGGCCGGCGCGGCGAGCACGGTCCCAATTCGCTGCCGGCCCGCCAGCAACACGACCAGCGCCAGCAGCGAGGCGGCGGCCATGATGGCAACCATCGGAATGGCCGAGTGCCCATTAAACAAGCTCACCCCGACGGAAGCCAGCGCGCCCACGCCCATCTGGATGGCCCCCATCAGCGCCGAGGCACTGCCCGCGTTGCGCGTGAACGGGGCCAGCGACAAGGCCGACGTATTGGGATTGGTGAAGCCGAGGCAGCACAAAAACAGGAAGAGCAACGCCACGGTGCCGCCCAGGCCGAGCACGCCGGCGCTGGTGAGGCCCAGCAAAACGAGCGTCGTCAGCACCTGGCAGCCCAGCGCCACAAACACGATTTGCTCGCTTTGGTAGTACCGCAGCAGCCGGCTGTTGACCTGGCTAGCCCCAATGAGGCCGATGGACAGAAAGGCGAATAGCCAGCCGTAGACTTTGCCATCTACGTGAAAAATATCCATAAACACCAGCGGCGAGCCCGACACGTAGGCAAAGAGCCCGCTGAACGAGATGGCTCCCGTGAGCGCGTAGGTAGTGAATTGTGGCTCGCGCAGCACCGCCCAAAAGTTGGTCAGAATGGACTGCGGCTTGAGCGAGAGCGTGGTATCGGGCGCGTAATTGACGGGCAGCCAGCGCGCCGTAGCCAGCACCAGCAACGCCCCCAGCCCGCCCAGGACCACAAATACCGCCTGCCAGCCAAACGCGGCCGCGATGTAGCCGCCTACGGTGGGCGCCAGCATGGGCGACACGCCCACCACCAGCATCAGCAGGGCAAAGACCTTGGCGCTATCCTTAACTGGAAACAGGTCGCGCACCATCGCCACCGAGGCCACGGCCGCCGCGCAGCTGCCGATGGCCTGCACAAACCGGAGCACAATCAGCGCCTCGATGCTGTGCACGGCCAGGCAGCCCACCGATGCCACCACGTAGAGCCCCAGCCCCAGGTACAGCGGCGGCTTGCGCCCGTAGCGGTCGAGCAGCGGCCCGTAGAGCAGCTGCCCCGCCGAAATACCCACGAAGAAGCTGGACAAAGACAGCCCCACCCGCGCCACGGTAGTGTGCAAATCAAGGGCAATAGCCGGAAAACCCGGCAAATACATATCAATCGAAAAGGGGCCCAGCGCCGTGAGCGACCCTAGAATCAGGATGAGGAAAAAATAGTGTTGCTTCGTCATGTAAAAGGGCTGAGCACCTAGAAACGGCCCAGCCCTCTTTTAACAAATCTTACGCGGGTTAAGCCGGCTGGCGCAGCGCGGCCAACACTTTATCGGGCGTAATGGGCAGCGAGCGCAGCCGGCGACCGGTGGCGTGGAGCACGGCGTTGGACACGGCCGCCGTCACGCCCACCACCGATACTTCGCCGATGCCCTTGGCCCCCATCGCATTGATGTAGGGGTCGTGCTCGTCGATAAATTCCACGGTCATGTTCGGAATGTCAGCATTGACGGGCACGTGGTAGCTAGCCAGGTCGGCGTTGGTGTAGCGGGCCAGGTTGGGGTCGCGCACGGTCTGCTCCATCAGCGCCGCGCCGATGCCGAAGACGCTGCCGCCCAGCACCTGCGAGCGGGCCGTTTTGGGGTTCAGAATGCGGCCGCCGGCCACCACGCTCACCCACTTGGTCACGCGCACCGTCCCCAGCTTGGGGTCCACGTGCACCTCGCAGAAGTGCGCCCCAAAGGCGTGCATGGCGTGCTCGGGAGTCGCCTCGCCGAGGGCCAATGACTTTTCGTAGCCGCTGCCGTAGCGGCCGATGGCGCTGCCTTCGATGTCGTTGAGGCTAGCGCGCTTCATCAGCTCGCCGAAGGCTTCGCCCTGGCTGGGGTCGGTTTTGAGTTGCAGGCGGCCTTTCTGCATCACCACATCGGCGGGCTGGGCGCGGTAGAGGGGCGACTTTTTATCGGCCACGGCCACCTTGATAAGCTGCCGCCACACGTCCTGCGCCGCCAGGTACACCGACGATGATACTGTGCCAGCCGCCATCGAGCCGCCCGAGGCGGCCGTGGTAGGCAGGTTGCTGTCGCCCAGCTCGAAGCGCACGTTTTCGGGCGCGATGCCCAACGCATCGGCCGCCACCTGCGTGTTGATGGTGTAGGTGCCCGTGCCGAGGTCGGTGGCGCCGGCCTGCACCACGGCTCTCCCATCTGCATATAGGCGCACGCGGGCGTTGCCCTTGCCGCTGTGCACGGGGTAGGCGGCCGTGGCCATGCCCCAGCCCACCAGCGTTTTGCCATCTCGGGTCTGGCCTGGTTTGGGGTTGCGCTTGCTCCAGCCGAAGAGCTCGGCCCCGCGCTGGTAGCACTGTTTCAGGCTCTTGCTGCTCCAGGGCTTGCCGGTGCTCGGGTCCTTGTCGGCGTGGTTGAGCAAGCGAATCTGGATGGGGTCGATGTTCAGCTGCGCGGCTAAGTCATCCATCGAGCACTCAATGGCGAACGAGCCGGGCATCTCGCCGGGGGCGCGGGTTGAGGTCGAGGTCATCACGTTGGCGTGGGCCAGGTGGTAGGTCGACTCGAATGCCGGCGCGGCGTAGAGCATGTCGAGAATCTTGTGGTTGGTTTCGGCGTAGTCGTCCCAGGGCGAGGTGGTGGACGTTTTTTCGTGCACCAGGGCCAGCAGCTTGCCCTCGCGGGTCGCGCCCAGGCGCAGGGTTTGCTCCTGGTCTTCGCGGTGGCCCATGCCCGTAAACATCTGCGGGCGGGTGAGCACCAGCTTCACGGGCCGGCCCACGGCGCGGGCCACCAGCGGGGCCAGCGCCACGTGGGGCCACACCCAGGCCTTGCAGCCAAAGCCACCACCCAAGAACTTGTTAATCACGCGCACCTGCTCGATTTTCAGGCCCAGCATCTGGCTCAGCGTTTTCTGCGTCCAGGCGATGGCCTGGGTGGTGTCGTACACGGTGAGGCGGTCGGGACCCTCCCAATGGGCGATGGTGGCGCCCGGCTCCATCGGGTTGTGGTGGTTGATGGCGTGCGTATAGGTGGCCGTGAGCTGCACCGGCGCGCTGGCAAACGCCGCCTGCGCCTCGCCGCGCCTGGTCACGCCGGGCGCGCCCTTCACCACTTTGGGCACGAAGCGCGTCGTTTTGGGGTCGAGGTAGGACGCTACCGGGGCCTCGGGGGTAATGCTGATTTTTAGCAGGCTAGCGGCGTACTGGGCGCGCTCCAGCGTATCGGCCACCACGATGGCCACCGGCTGCCCGGCGTACTCCACCCGGTCCGAGAGCATCGGAAAGAAGGTCATCGGGGCGTTGAGGGCCGTTTTCTCTTCCGGCGTGCTGGGGGTGCGGGCCAGCTTGGGCAGGTTCTGGTGGGTGAAGATGCCCAGCACGCCCGGCTGCCTCTGCGCCGCGCTGCTGTCGATGCTCGCCACGCGGCCCTTGGCTACGGCGCTGGTGCGCAGCACGGCGTGCACCAGGCCCGGCAGCCGGTTGTACTCGGCCGAATAGGTGGCCTGGCCCGTCACCTTGGCCCGGCCATCGACGCGGCTCAGGGGCTGGCCCACTACGCCGGCCGTGGGGTTGGTTTGGGAGAATGTTGGTTCGGTATCCATCGGGAAAAGGTCTCTAAATGCGGTACTGGGTTGGCGAGCGAGGTTAGGCCCCGGCCACCTGCTGCAAGGCGCGCACCAGCGTGTTCTGCGCCAGCTCCACCTTGAAGCGGTTGTGCTCGTGGGGCTGCGCACCCTGCAACGCGGCCGTGGCCGCCGCGCGGAACGTGGCCTCGGTAGCCGGCTGGCCCGTCAGTACCTTTTCAGCCTCGCGCGAGCGCCAGGGCTGCGCGCCCACGCCCCCGAGGGCCACGCGGGCCGCGCGGATGGTGCCAGACTGCACATCCAGCCCCACGGCGGCCGAGGCCAGGGCGTAGGCGTAGCTGCTGCGCTCGCGCACCTTCAGGTAGGTCGAGCGCTGCGCGTGCGCGGCAGTCGGAATGGTCACGGCCACGATTAGCTCGCCGGGCTCCAATACGGTTTCCTTCTGCGGCGTTTTGCCGGGCAGCAGGTAAAACTCGGTGAGGGGCACGCGGCGCTGCTTGCCTTTGGCATTCTCTAGGGTCAGCACCGCGTCGAAAGCGGCTAGGGCCACCGACAAGTCGCCGGGGTAGGAGGTCGCGATGCAGGCGTCGCTCACGCCCAGGATGGCCAGGTTGTGGTTGTCGCCCGCAATGGCCGGGCAGCCCGAGCCGGGCACCCGCTTGTTGCACGGAAACGCCGCGTCGCGGAAGTAGCCGCAACGGGTGCGTTGCAAAATGTTGCCCCCGATGCTGGCCATGTTGCGCAGCTGCGGCGAGGCCGCCAGCAGCAGCGACTGCGACACGGCCGGCAAGGCTTGCACCACCAGCGGATGCTCGCCCACCACGCTCATGCGCTCCAGCGCCCCGATGCGCAGCCCGTCGGCAGTCTGCTCGATGCCCTTGAAAGGCAAGGGGTTGATATCGACCAGGTGGGGGTATTCCACCAGGTCGGCCTTCATCATATCGAGCAGCGTAGTGCCACCGGCGATGTAGGCGGCCGCGGGCTTGTCTTTCAGCAGGCCGGTGGCCGCCTTGGCCGACGCGGCCTGGGTATAGCTAAAGTCATTCATGGAGTTAGCCTTTTGCTTGTTGGCCAGCTACTTCGCGCACGGCGGCCAGGATGTTGGGGTAGGCGCCGCAGCGGCAGAGGTTGCCGCTCATCCACTCGCGGGCCAGGTCGTCGGTGCCGGCGTGGCCTTCTTTCACGCAGGCCACGCCCGACATGATTTGGCCCGACGTGCAGTAGCCGCACTGGAAGCCGTCGTGCTTCAAAAACGCTTCCTGCATGGGGTGCAATTCCTCACCCTTGGCTAGCCCCTCAATGGTGGTAATTTCCTTGCCCTGCGCCATCACGGCCAAAGTCAGGCAGGAATTAACCCGTTGGCCGTCAATATGTACAGTGCAAGCGCCGCACTGGCCGTGGTCGCAGCCTTTTTTGGTGCCCGTCAGGTCCAGCCGCTCGCGCAGGGCGTCGAGCAAGGTCACGCGGGGCTCGGCGCGCAGGGTGCGGGCCTGGCCGTTGATGCGCAGCGTGAGGTCGGTAACGCCCTCAATAGTTTTGGAGTAGGCGGTCAGGCGCTCGGCCTGCGCCGTGAGCGGGGGAGCCAAAGCCAGGCCCAGGATGCCGCCGGCCTGCTTCATAAAGGAGCGGCGCGAGCCATCGTCGGGCTTGGGCGCGTCGGCCGGGGGAAATAAATCGGACTGCATAGCGTGGGGGCTAGGGTAGGAGAAGCTAAAAAACAATGGCGTGGCACTGCCAAACGAGGCCAAACGCCTCGCGCTAAGTAGGCCAGTTCACCAGTGGCGGCCGGCATTAGCAAGGCTTCGCAGGTGAATCGTCATGGTCAGTCGCCTATGTGGATAAGCCGTTGGCTTATCAAGCAAGCTGGACGATGTATGCTGCTATTTCAACGCAGCACAGCCTGAAAAGTCACCGTCGGCAGCTCGCTAATGCTTTCACATTTCAAACAAATGCTTATACTTTTCACATAACCCTCATGTAAGGCCTCAGCGGAAGCTCACTCAAAACCCGCTTTACGGAAGGCCAGCGGGGTGCTACCAGTGTGCTTCTTGAAGAAGTTGTTGAAGTACGAGGCGTACTCAAAGCCCAGGCTGTAGCCAATGGCCGCCACGTCCCAGTCGGTGTGGTGCAGCAAGGCCTTGGCTTCGCCAATGACGCGCTCGGCAATGTGAGCGGTCGTGGAGCGGCCGGTGACTTCCTTCACCGCCCGGTTGAGGTGGTTGACGTGGATAGCGAGGCGCTCGGCAAAGTCCTGGGCCGTCTTCAGGGGTAAGCCATTCTCCGGGCTCTCCACCGGGAAGAGCCGCTCCAGCAGCTCCAAAAACAGCGAGGTGATGCGCGAAGAGGCGTTTTTGTGCTGCGGAAAATTCTCGGCCGGCTGCATCCGCAGCGCCTCGTGGATGAGCAGCTGCAAGTAGGTGCGAATCAAGTCGTTCTTGAACACGTAGTCGGTGCCCTGCTCGGCCAGAATCTTCTGGAAAACACCGGTGGTGAACGTGGCCTGTGCGTCGCTGAGCGTGAACACGGGCGTGCCTCCGATTTGAAACAGCGGCGAGTGCTGCAGGCTATCCGACCGGTCGCCGGCCTTCACAAACTCCTCCGTAAACAGGCAGGAGTAGCCCGTCAGCTTCTCCGAATGCAGCTCGGTGGAGTAGGGGATGCGCGGGTTGGTGAACATCAGGCACGTGCCGTGGAGGTCGATGCTGCGGTCGGCGTAGTGCACCGTGCAGTGGCCCCGCACCAGCGCCACCTTGTAGAAGTCGCGCCGGCTGTAAGTCGGCACCGGGTTCACCGACGTGTCGGTTTCGTAGGCCTTGAAGCCTTTGAGCTTCAGCTCGCTCGTGTTCAGGTCGGTGACGGTGGCAGCGGCTAGGGGAGTCATGAGGCAGTTAGGTAAGTCCAATGGGGGCCGCCATCCCATGAGTACGGCCGTGACAAAGCCAGCGGCTGGGCTTCTGGCGGCTACTCAGCTTCGGTGGGCTGTAGCTGCTTTTCGCGCAGTTTGTATTCTTTTCAAGTCGCGGATGACGGCAACCAAAGCCGAAACGTTGGGCGCCGGCCTGGTAGAACGGCCAGGCTATGATTGCGGCTTGTTGATTCCCAGGCTCTGCCGCGCGTATTGCGCGGGCGCTTCGATAATCTTGATGATGAACGTAGCCAGGCTTTTCTGCGAAATCACGGAGCCGCGCTCCGGCTCGCCCTTTTGGGTGATTTCGTAGTCCACCTCATTATCGCCTGTAAACCAGGACGGCCGCAGCACGGTGTAGTCCAGGTCTGAGTTTTCTACGGCATCGGCCGCGGCGCGATAAGGCTTGAGCACAGCCTTTAGCGGCGTTTCGTAAATGCCGATGGAGCTGATGAAAATCAGGTGCTTCACCCCCGTTTCGGTCATGGCCCGCACGATGTTGTTGGCCATCGCGCCCAGGTCGCCGGCTAGGTTGGCATACACAATATCCTGGCCCGCTACGGCGGCTTTTAGCTGGTTATACTTCAACACGTCGCCTTCCACCACGCGGGCGTTAGCCGGCGTGCTGCGCAGGCGGCTAGCGCTGCGCGCAAACAGGGTAAGCTCCACGTCGGTCTCTTTGGCCAACAAGTCGGTGACCTGGCGGGCAATGGTGCCGCTGGCCCCCAGTACAAGTACTTTTTTCATGGATTGAAACGTAAAAAAGAGCTGGCGGCCGCTGCATCGCAACCGCCGCCAGCTTCAATCAATCAGCGGTTTATCATCTGCTGGGCGGCCGGGGAGTAGCGGTCGCCCTGAATGGTGATTTGGGCGGCCGCTTCCTCTATTTGGTGCAGGTCGTCGGCGGTCAGCGCCAGGTCAACGGCCCCGAGGTTTTCTTCGAGGCGGTGCAGCTTGGTAGTGCCGGGGATGGGGGCAATCCAGGGCTTTTGGGCCAGCAGCCAGGCCAGCGCAATCTGGGCGGGTGTAGCCTGCTTTTCCTGGGCAATGCGGCCCAGCAAGTCGACCAGCGCCTGGTTGGCTTTGCGGTTTTCGGGGTTGAAGCGCGGCACCGTATTGCGGAAATCCGTCTTATCGAACTCGGTGTGCTCGTCAATCTTGCCTGTCAGGAAGCCCTTGCCCAGCGGGCTGAACGGCACGAAGCCAATGCCCAACTCCTCCAGCACGGGCAGAATTTCGGCTTCCGGCTCGCGCCAGAACAGCGAGTACTCGCTTTGCAACGCCGTGACCGGCTGCACCGCGTGCGCCCGGCGGATGATTTGCACGCCGGCTTCTGACAAGCCAAAATGCTTCACTTTGCCTTCGGCAATGAGGTCCTTCACCGCGCCAGCCACGTCCTCAATCGGCACGCTGGGGTCCACCCGGTGTTGGTAAAACAGGTCGATGCGGTCGGTGCGCAGCCGCTTGAGCGAGGCTTCGGCCACCGCCCGAATGTTTTCCGGCCGGCTATTGAGACCGCCGCCCGTACCGGGCACCGAGGTATTGAAGCCAAACTTGGTGGCAATCACCACTTGGTCGCGCAAGGGCTCCAGGGCCTCGCCCACCAGCGTTTCATTCGTAAACGGGCCGTACACCTCAGCCGTGTCGAAGAAGGTGACACCGCGCTCCACAGCGGTCCGAATCAGCTGAATCATCTCCTTGGTGTCGGCGGCCGGGCCAAAGCCGTGGCTCATGCCCATGCAGCCCAAGCCCAGGGCCGATACGTCGAGACCACTACGGCCTAATTGTCGCTTTTGCATATTTAGAGGATTGTGATTGTGGAAATGGTGAGAGAAGAATCAAAAAATAAAGGCATTAATCCATCGTGGTGTGCAGATTTACTAGCTTCCACTGGCCATTTTTCTTCGTGTATACTTCCGTGTACACCAGGTTGTACGTGCCTTTGGGACTGCCTATGGTCACCTTGAACGTAGCGCGGCCCACCAGCACGGCGGTGTCGCCATACACCTTGACGGCGGCCTCTTTCAGGTCGATTGAATTGTAGACAAACCGCTCGCTCTTCAACTCCTGTATCCATTCCTTTTTCGTTGAGAAATGACCGTTGAGGTGAATGAAAACCAGCTCGTCATCAAACAGGGCTTCCACCAAGTCAATGCGGCCAGTCGTTTTCCACCAGAATTTCTCCTGGGAAAGGGTAAGAATTTCGGCTTCCGTAGCGGTGTGGGTGAGGGCACTCATAGTGGCGATACTTGGCGGGAAAAGAAAGGCAGAAGCGGCTGGCTACCCTAGGGAGCCAGCCGCTTTGCGTCGTTACTCCGACATACTCAGCAGACCAGCGTCGAGTCGTTCGCCCTGCACCTCGATGCCGGCGAGCTGGTCATCAATCGCCTGCAAGTCGGCAGCCGTCAAGTCCAAGTCCACTGATTTGAGATTGTCGTCGATATACGCCACTTTGTCCATGCCCGGAATCGGCACGATAGACGGGCCTTGGGCTAGCAGCCAGGCCAGGGCAATCTGCACGGGGGTAGCGTTTTTCTGCTGGGCCAGGGCGCGCAGCATGTCCACCACGGGCATGTTGGCCTTGATATTCTCCGGCGTGAAGCGAGGGAAGTTGGCGCGCAGGTCGGTGCTGGCGTCGAAGGTGGAACTGGTGTCGATGGTGCCGGTCAAAAAGCCGGTGCCCAGCGGCCCCCACGGCACAAAGCCGATGCCTAGTTCCTGGCACAAGGGTAGCACTTCGGCTTCCGGCTCGCGGGTCCAGATGGAGTACTGGTTCTGCACGGCCGTGACGGGATGAATGGCGTGGGCCTTCCGAATGGTAGCGGCCGAGGCTTCGCTCAGGCCGTAATGCAGCACTTTGCCCTCGGCAATGAGGTCCTTCAGCGTGCCTACTACGTCCTCCATCGGCACGCCGGGGTCCACGCGGTGCTGGTAAAACAGGTCGATGCGGTCGGTGCGCAGGCGCTTGAGCGAGGCCTCGGCCACGGCCCGAATGTTCTCCGGCCGGCTATCCACGCCCGTAATCTGGCCGTTTGCCAGCTTGAAGCCAAACTTGGTAGCGATAACCACTTGGTCGCGCAAGGGCTGGAGCGCTTCGCCCACCAGTTCCTCGTTGATATACGGCCCGTAGCCTTCGGCCGTGTCGAAGAAGGTGATGCCGCGCTCCACGCCAGCGCGAATAACGCCGACGCCGTACTGCTTATCGGAAGCCGGGCCCAGGCCGAAGCTCAACCCCATGCAGCCCATGCCCAGGGCCGATACGTCGAGGCTACCTAATTTTCTGGTTTTCATCAGTGAAAATGATAAGAAGAGGGGTTGAATTTCAAGCATCCGTGATGCCCGCTGAACTGTAGTGGCGTCTCGGCCGAAAACAGCTGCCCATCGTTCGGCAAGTGCTTGTTTTCGTGGTCCCTTAGCGGGTTGCTTTTAACACTACAAAGGTCCGGCTGCCTGAAGCTCCCAGAAATAAGAATTCAAACCGATTCTTACAGATTTCAAATAAGTAGCCTGTTGTGCTACCCGTTGTCAGCACCCGGCTGCGTTTCCTGGTTGCCTGGTCGAGCGAATCACTGCTACTAAAAGCATACCTTACTGCAGAAACAGCGGCGCATTATCACTAGCGGGCGGGTGGGGCAGCGACAGCTTTTCCCAGCGCTGCATGCGTAGCCCCTCGTGCAGCAGCAAGTGGAGGCAGGAGCACACCAACTCGTCCTTAAAGGCATAATCCAGATTTTGGGCCGTCAGCATCTTCTCAAACACACTGGTGCTATAGGTACCCCGTTCACCGTTGAGCCGGCACACGGGCAGGCCACCGGGCCGGAACAAGGGCGATTGCTGCAAATCAGCGGGTCCGCCGTTGGCTTGCACAAACTCTTCGGTGAATAGGCAGGCGTAGCCCGTCACTTTAGCCGAGAGCAGCAGCGTGGAGTACGGCACGCGGGGGTTGGCAAAGAACAAGTGCGTGCCATTCAGCTCCAGATTACGGTCGGCGTACTGCACCGCGATGTGGCCCGTCACGAGGCTGACTTTGTAAAAATCCAGCCGGTTGTAGGACGGTACGGGGTTGCAGGAAGTATCCAGCTCGTAGGCCTTGAAGCCCTTGAGCGAGGGCGCGGCAACGGCCAGCGGAAACTGAGCTAGGGGGATAATCATCAGGCGGAGGGTGACTGGTCAAGCCTAGCCCTAAGGCTGAAAAAAGCCGGAGAATATGCCTCGCCAAGCCGGCCAGCACTGACCACACAAAGGTCTGCCAGCCGTAGTGACCTGAAAATCACAATTCAAACCAATGATTATAACTTTCAAGCTAACCACTGTCTGTTACTGCTTACGAGCTACTAAACTGTCTTCAGAAAGCCGCCAAACACGGAGAGACTGCCCACAGCGTAGACAGTCTCTCCGGTTGCTCAACGCCAGGCTGGCTAGCCCCCGTTATGTTGTTGCGGCAGCCGAGGCTACTCCTCAAAATCGCTGTCGGCCGAGACGTGCTGCCACTGCTCAAACTCGGCGAAGCGTGTTTTGTAATACGTGTCGATGACCGGGATGGAGACTTTGCTGATGAGCAGCCGCACCGGCGGATTCTCTGAGTTGACCACTTTAAGCAGGCCTTTGGCCAGCTTGGCGGGGTCGCCCGCCTGCGTGCCGTTCATCTTGCGAAATACGTTTTCCAACGCGGAGCGGGCCTCGTCGTAGGCCGGCACTTGCTGGTCGGGAAGCTGCATGGAGGAATCGGCGTCGGCAAAATCGGTGCGGAAGGGACCAGGCTCCAGCAGCATGAAACGGATGCCGAACGGCTTCATATCCAGGTTCATGCCTTCCGACCAGCCTTCGAGCGCAAACTTGGAGGCGCTGTACACCGAGCCGCCGCCCACCGCCCGGATGCCGGCGGTAGAGCTGACCACAACTACGAATCCCTGGCCCTGCCCGCGCATCACGGGCAGCACGGCGCGGGTCACGCTCATGGTGCCGAATAGGTTGGTTTCGAGCTGCTTGCGGATGGTTTCGGCCGACATTTCCTCGAAATAACCCAGCAGGCCATAGCCGGCATTGTTGACCAGCACGTCGATGTGGCCAAACTTAGCGGTGGCGGCCGCTACGGCTTCCTGCACTTGCTGCTCGTTGGTGACGTCGAGCGGCACGATAAGCAGATTGGGGTGCGTGCCCAGCGTTTTCTCAGCGCTGGCTACCTGGCGGGCAGTAGCCACCACCTGGTAGCCGTTGGCAAGGGCTTCCTGCGCGATGGCCGCGCCGATACCCTTGTTAGCGCCGGTAATAAACCACACTTTCTGGTTGGTATTCATATCGTTTACTTACTAAATGAGTGGGTGGCGGGGAGGCCCTGGCTAGGGGTGAAAAGTGCCCTAGGCTTCCTGTCAAGAGGCTGAAATCGTACGGCAGCCTTGGTTACCGAGCCGGCACTGTTAAGCTGCTCGCCCGCACGTGCGTGGGCGTGATGCCGGTCAGTTTCTTGAAGTAGTTGGTGAAATAAGCCGGGTACTCAAAGCCCAGGCTGTAGGCAATTTCCGAGATGCTCCAGGTGGTGTGTTGCAGCAGCGCTTTGGCCTCCCCGATGATGCGCTCGGCAATGTGCGTGGTGGTGGGCCGCCCCGTGATTTCCTTCACCGACCGGTTGAGATGGTTAATGTGGATGGAGAGCTGGGCCGCAAAATCATGGGCTGACTTCAACGCCAGCGGGTTCTGCGGATTATCGACCGGAAACTGCCGCTCCAGCAAGTCCAGAAACAGCGAGGCAATACGGGCGGAGGCGTTTTTGTGCTTCACAAAGTTCTCGGCCGGCTGCATGCGCAGCGCTTCGTGAATGAGGAGGCTGAGGTAGCTGCGAATCAGGTCCTGCTTGAACACGTAGTCCGTGCCCTGCTCGGCCAGCATCTGCTGATAGATGCCCACCATCCGCCCTTTCTGCTCAGTATTGAGCACGAATAGCGGCGTGCCATCGACCTTGAACAGGGGCGACTGTTGCAGGCTTTCCGAGCGGTCACCCGCCTTCAGCAGCTCCTCGGTAAAGAGGCAGGCGTAGCCGGTCTGGTTCGGCGTCAGCACCTCCGACGAATACGGAATGTGCGGGTTGGCAAAGAACAGAAACGTATCGTCCAACTCGACGCTCTTATCGGCGTAGTGAATGTTGGTGCGTCCCGTAATCAGGCAAATCTTATAGAAGTCGCGGCGGCTGTAGGCGGGCACCGGGCTCACGGCCGTATCGATTTCATACACCTTGAACCCACGTAGTTTCAAGTCAACGGTGTCAAAGCCGGTAGTGGAAGAAACAAGCTGGCTGCTCATGATGCTATGGCTTGAAAGTCAATTCAATATAAGCTGGCGTCGGTTCCTGAAAAAGCAGTTTGAACTACATAGCCCAGGCGGCCTTCTCCTTAGCTGGGGGCAAGGTCGCCATACCAGTAGGAAGCCGTTACGCCGCCATCCATGAGGAAATCACTGCCGGTGATGAACGCCCCATCGGTGCCCATCAGCAGTGCCCCCACCACGCCCACTTCGTCGGGCGTGCCGACGCGCCCGGCGGGGCACAGCTCAATCATGCGCTGGTAGCCAGGGCCCCGCGGGCCGGTCAGCTCGTCCTTGGCCAGCGGCGTCATGATGATGCCGGGACTAATGGTGTTGATGCGTGCCCCGCGCTTGCCCCAGCGCACGGCCTCGGCCATCACGCGCAGCGAGTTGGCCCGCTTGGCTAGCTGGTAGGCATGCAGCGGGTCGGTCACCCGGTCGGGTTGGAGCAGGGGCAGCGCCAGCAGCTCCTCGACGGGCGTGGTGGCCAGCGCCTTGTCCTGCTCGGGTGTGAGGGCCGGCAGGCGGTGGCCCGACTGCGAGGCAATCACCACTCCCGCCCCACCACGCGCAATGACGTGGCCAAACTCTTCGAGCACCAGCGCCGTGCCGTACAAATCGACGTGCAGAATGGCCGCCGGCGGGGCCTGCGTGGGCGAAACGCCCGCCGCGTGGATGAGTCCGGTGAGCCGGCCAATTTTAGTGGCCGCTTCGACCAGCGCGTGCACCGACTCGCGGGACGATACGTCCACGATGGCAGTGCTGACCTCGAAGCCAGCCTCGCTGAGCGTTTTGGCGGCCGCGTCAGCATTTTCCTTTTTCAGGTCGGCCAGCAGCACGTGCTTACCCGCACTCACCCGCCGGGCAATAGCCTGGCCAATAGAGCCGGCCCCAATAACGACGGTCACCTGCTTTACATGCCCCGGTTCGGTCATGCTCACTTTGTTTGTCATGGTTATTATTCGCTACTAATAAGGTGGTTAGCCTGGCGTCGCAACTCAGTCATGCACGAGTAGATTGCGGGGACGCGGGCAGACCGCAGGGAGGCCCAGTCAGTACTTGCGGGTTATGACTGCGCTGCCTGGTATTCGGCATCGGTCACCGGCTCCAGCCACACCGGCGCGCCCTGGCTGGCGCTGGGGTTAATGGCGTAGTGGGCAAACCAGTCAGTGGCCGTCGCGCCATGCCAGTGCACCACGTTGGGGGCGATGACGACGGTATCGCCAGCCCGCAGAAGGCGGGCCGGCTGGCCTTTTTCCTGGTAGAAACCCGTGCCCGTGGTTACGACGAGCAGCTGCCCGTGGGGGTGCGAGTGCCAGTTGTTGCGGCAGCCGGGCTCGAAGAGCACGTCACCCACGGTGCAGTCGGTGGCGTTGTCGGCGGGGGCCAGCATTTTAACCCAGGCCTGCCCGGTAAAGTACTGGGCCGGTGCTGGCTTAGCACCGGCCGGGGCTATCGTTTTTTCTGGATTGCTCATAATAAGTAGGGAGGCGTCGCGCTGCGTACGGCAGGTTGACATTTACCCCACAAAGGTCTGAAAGCGTCATCCCGGCCACGAATAGGAATCAAACCATTACTTATAAAAATCAAATAGCCGAGGGCTAATTTCCTAACCCTGGCGTTAGCCGTCGACCTGCCCAAATAGCAGGCATCAGACTTTTCCTTATGAGCTCAACTGACTGAGGGGCAGTATGAGCTGGCGTAGTTGTCGCCTGACCAGTTTGTCTGCATACTCAGCCGCCTAGGTAAACCGGATGCTATCTGATATAAAAGCGGCGGTTTACGACTACTTACTTAGCTGATTAAGAGGTTGTCGGACAAGGCGTAGTGATTCTTCTTAGCTTCTTCAGAGGAGCGTTTGGCCGTAAGCTAGCTAAAGAAGGTTTCGGAGGTCCGCGCTATCTGGTCAAGGAGGTGATGTTGTTTCAGGGCGTCGTGAAAACTACTCGCCTCGGAAGTTCCGTTTTGGCGGTCGTGGGCGTAGGCGGCGTAGAGGTAGGCGACATCCTGCACACTGGCATCGAGGTGCGCGACTGGTAGCGCGTGATACGCAGCGGGCACCGGCAGCGGGGAGAAGGTGGTTTCATCGCCGCGCATGCCTTCGATGGCGTTGTCCTCTTTGTTTCCAAAAGCCAGTACGTTCGTCATTCGCAGCACGCCTTCGGTACCCGTAATGTCGATTTGTAGGCCGGTGCGGTGTTGCTGGGCCCCTTCGATTTGCACGGCAAACAGGCCACCCCCGGCTAGGGTGCCCATGACCATTGCCTCATTGGGCGTGGTGTTCGGAATCTGCGCGCCCGTTTCGACCACTGTAAAGAAGGGAAACTGGTTTTCAACGACGGCGGCTAGCTTTCGCGGAAAGCCCACGGCCTGAAACAACACGTCCATAAAGTGGCCGCCGTAGATGGAAAGAACGTGCGAGAAATTAGCCGCCGGAAACGCCCACGCATGCTTCTCCGACATGGTGGGCACGAAGGCATCAGCACTCACCGTCATCCGCGCCGAGCGCACTTTGCCGACGTAGCCCTGCCGAACCAGGTCCCGCAGGTAGCGGGCGCTGGGCCCCAGGCGGCGTTGCAGGCCCACCACATGGTGCACGCCTTTAGCTTCGGCCAGCGCCAGCAGCTCGGCCGACTCGGCGGTGCTCGTGGTCAGGGGCCACTCGCTGTACACGTCTTTTCCAGCGGCGATGGCTGCTTGGGCGAGCCGGGCGTGCTCGGGGGCTGGCGCTAAAATTACCACTAGGTCCACGTCGGGGTGCGTGATAAGAGCCTGCTCGTCGCTGAACGCGTGCGGGATGCTAAACTGGGCCGCGTACTCGTCGGCCAGGGCTTGCCGGCGGCTCGCTACGGCCACGATTTCAAACTCCTCGGGTAAGGCTTGCAGGGCGGGAATGTGGCCGTATTTGGCCCAGCCGCCTAAGCCGATGAGGCCAACGCGAATTTTTTGGGGTGCCATCTTATTAGGTATCGTGGGTTGAATTGAACCCCACAAAGGTCCCGTTTGGCCGATGGCGAGCGGTTGCACTAGTGCACTAAATGCCCGGCCCCTGCGCTACGCTTTTTTCGCGCCGCCATGCTTGCGAATCCGGGAAAGAAAGCCCTTGGTCATGCCTAGGTAAGAAGCAATTACGTACTGCGGCAGGCGCTGTACTACAGTCGGATAAGTCGTCCGAAACTCCTCGTAGCGCTCCTCGGCCGTGCAGGTAAGAGCCGAGATGAGGCGGCGCTGGTGGTAGGCGGCGGCCCGCTCGGCCTGGAGCCGAAAGAGCGTTTCGAAGCGGCGGCTGGCTATTAGTAGGCGCTGCTCGGTGGCGTACTCCAGCTCGAAAACGGTGCTGTCTTCGAGCGCCACAATGAATAGCTGGGCCGGCGTGCGAAAGAGGTAGCTGTTGACGTCCGTTATCCACCAATCCTCAATGGCAAACTGGATAGTGTGCTCTGCCCCGGCCGGGTCGACCACGTAGGCCCGAAACGCGCCCTGCACCACGTAGATGCGGCAGTTTGCGATAGCTCCCGGCTGCACGATAAACTGCCGTTTCTTGACTTTGCGGAGCGTAAAGGCGGCCATAAGTTCGGCTACCTCTTCAAGGCTCAATTCCGGCAACTGCCGTAACAGGTGTTGATGAAATTGGGCAACCTGCATGTCGTTTAGCTGGAAGGAAAGGCTTAATAATTCGCCAGCTTACGAGCTACTGTCTGCTATCAGGTTATGTTTGCCACGGTACGCACCTACCGAGCTTAAGGACCGGCTACCGATTAAGCAGCTAGCACTGAAAATGAAACAAGCGGACCGCTTGGCCCGCCCGTTTCATTTTCAGCATTAGTTACTAATCCGAATCACGATTTTGCCAAAACCGCCCCGGCCCTGGTGCTCGTAGGCGGCGTGGGCCTGCTCGAAGGGATACACTGTGTCGATGACGGGTTGAATTTTATACTCGGCCAGCGCTTGGTTCATCTCCTCGAAGGCCTGGCGGTGCCCCACGGCGATGCCCTGAATCTTCACTTTGCGGAAGATGACATTCATCAAATCCAGCTTGGCAGTCTGCCCTTGCAGGAACCCCACCACGGCCACCTGCCCTTCGGGGCGCGTGGCCCGAATGGACTGATTCAGGCCATCGCCGCCCACCACTTCCAGCACCTGGTCTACCCCGCGGCCGCCGGTCAGGGCCAGCACGGCGTTTTCCCAATCCGGCTGTTGCACGTAGTTGATGACCTCGTCAGCCCCTAGGGCTTTTACCCGTTCGCCCTTGGCATCGTTGCTGGTCAGCACGAGTACGCGAGCACCTAGGGCTTTGGCAATCTGCACGCCGAAGAGGGCCACGCCGCCCGTGCCCTGAATCAGCACCGAGTGGCCGGCCTGTAGCTTGCCATAGTGCACCAAAGAAAACCACGCCGTAAGGGCCGCGATGGGCAAGGTCGCCACTTCCTCGTCTGTCATGTTGGCGGGAGCCGCCACGGCAGATTCTTCGTGGATAAGCATATACTCGGCTAGCCCACCAGGCAGGGGCGCGCCGAAGCAGTAGGCCGGCTCGTCGGGAGCCGCTTCGCCCGCCAGCCAATGCGAGTACAGGTGGGAAGTCACCCGGTCGCCGACTTGAAAGCGGGTGACGGCCGCCCCAACTTGCACGACCTCGCCAGCGGCATCAGACACCGGAATCAGCGGCTTGGGAATCATCTGCGGCTCGTAGATGCCATCGACAATGGCTTTGTCGCGAAAATTCAGGGAGACGGCTCCCACGCGGATGAGCAGGTCGTGGGGACCGGGAACGGGGGTAGGAACGTCGTCGAGGCGCAGATTTTCCAGACCGAAGTCATGCAATTGCCAAGCTTTCATGGTCGTAGCGTAGGGGGAGAAGAGGATGCCGCCGGCTGAAGCGGCGGGCGTTGTACCCCACAAAGGTCCCGTGTCGCTTACCCGGCCGACGATGAACTAGGTCAATAAATGCGAGGCAATTTGCCTACGCTTTCTTTGCTCCGCTCCGGCTCCGAATCCGCGAGAGAAACTCCTTGCTCATGCCCAGGTAGGAGGCAATGATGTACTGCGGCAGCCGCTGCACCACGTCCGGATAGGTTGCGAGGAAGTCGGCGTAGCGCTCTTCGGCCGTGCGGGTGAGGGCCGACGTCAGCCGGCGCTGGTGGTAGGCCGCCGCCCGCTCCGCCTGAAGTCGAAACAGGGTTTCGTAGCGGCGACTGCGCTGCATGAGGCGCTGCTCGGTGGCATAATCCAGTTGGAGCACGGTGCTGTCTTCGAGTGCCACGACGTACATGGTGGCGGGTAGCCGGGAATGGTAGCTGCTCAGGTCGGTCATCCACCAGTCCTCGACGGCAAAATGAAGGGTATGCTCCACTCCGGCCGGGTCGACGACGTAGGCGCGAAAAGCGCCCCGCAGCACGTAGACGCGGTAGTCGGCTACCTCCCCCGGCTGCACAATCAACGTCCGTTTGGGGACGTGACGCAACGTAAAGGCCGCGGTGAGTTCGGCCAGCTCATCGGCGCTTAAACCCGGCATTTGCCGTTCAACATGTTGGTGAAATCGGGCAACATCCATACAAGCGGCGGGCTTTACAACGAGGATGCAAAGCTACCAAGTGACCGTAGCCGGTGGCCTCTAACCGCAAAAACGCTCGTTTTCTGGAACTGCTGCTTATAGCGCTACTGCTTGCTGAGCAGATTGAGTTTTTTTAACCAAGTCTGTACCTCACGCTGAACTTGCTTTTCCTTATCTGCTTTCATTACAAAGAGCACCCCATCTCTTTCGACCCCGCCTCGGGTAGAAAAGCCTTCTAAAACAGTACTCTTGGGGGCCAGCGCCTTCACGGTTTCGAAGCTGTTGCCCACCCCATAGCCCGCATTGGTATTGCACGGCACGAGGGTTTTCCCGCGCAGGTCGTAGTGCGTTAAAAAGCTTCTTATGGGCGGGGAAGTTGCATTCCCGAACGCACTCGGCTTTGAAAGCGGGCGTATATTTTTTGCGGGTGACGGGCTGGCCATCAACTGGTTTCTTACCGGTCATGGGCAGGGGAAGTTACGACTGCTCGCTGTCCGTTTCCACTAGACCACCTCAGATAGGTTACAAATGCAGGGTCAGCAAAGCGGCGGCTCGCATTGGCCTTTTTGCTGGGTTTCCGGACGACAACTCAGAGCAGTTGCCTGAGAAGCTCCTAGGCCGACTCATTATTTATTCGAACAAGGAACCTCAAATTACGAGTTGGGTACAACGTTCTTCGATGACTTATAACGCCTGCCACTTACGCTGCGTGGACATACTACTTGCCCGACACCTGGCGCAGCTCGGCCTTACCCATCAAGTCGGTAGTCGCCCGCCAAGCGCAGCGCGCGACTTCGTCCCGATTGCCAAACGCTGGGTCGTGGAGCGCACCTTTGCCTAGCTCACAGGCTTTCGCTGGCTATCGACTACGAATTCACCCCTCGCTCGCATGAAACCTGGCTGCTAGTCGCCAATATGACCATGCGTATCAATCGTTTAACGTCAACCTAATTCCCTAACACCTTCTTAGAGTAAGCCCTGCCGGCATACAACGGCAGTAAGGTTAGCCGCTTACCCTTTGGTAATTCAGAGCGGCCCAACTTGCTGCCTATCACTCCGTCCGCAGGCTCAGCATGGGGTTGCGGCGGGCGGCGCGCCAGGCCTGCACGCTTACCGTGAGCCAGGCAATGAGCAGGGCCCCTAGGCCGGCGGCTACGAAGTACCACCACTGCCACGCCACGCGGTAGGCAAAGCCCTCCAACCACCGCTGCATAAGCAAATAACTGAGAGGCAACGCCAGTACGATGGCCACGACGACCAGCCAGGTCAGGCTGCTGGTCAACAGCCACACAATACCCAGTTCGCTCGCGCCCAAGGCCTTGCGGATACCGATTTCTTTGCGCCGCCGTTCGGCGGTGAAGGCAGCTAGCCCTAGCAGGCCCAGGGCGGAAATGAGAATGGCCAGCCCGGCGAAGTAGCGGGCGAGCACCGCCACCCGCCGCTCGGCTACGTACTGGGCCTGGTAGTCGGTATCCAGAAACGAGTAGTCAAGCGTAAAGCCGGGATTATAGGCGGCGTACAGCTGCTGAAGCTGCGCAATCGTGGCCTGCTCCGCATTGGGCTGGAGCTTCACTAGCACCGTATTTATCGAGGGGTCGAGTTGGAGGAGTAGGGGTTTGATTTTTTCGTGCAGCGACTCATAGTGGAAGTCGCGGACCACGCCCACGATGCGGCGCCCGTTGAGTTGTTGGCCCACGGGGTCCGGCATGCCTAGGCCGGCCACCAGGGTTTGGTTGACGAGGATGGCGGCGCTGTCGGCCCGGAACTGCGGCGCAAAGCTGCGGCCGGCTACCAGATGCATGCCCATTGTTTCCAGCAAGTCGTAGTTGACCAGCATCGTCCCTACTGGCAGGCGCTTTCCCCGCCAGCTCATCTCCTCCACGTGGCGCCCCCCCAGGAAGCCGCCCAAGACGCTGGACGCCTGCACGACGCCGGGCAATTTCCTCACCTCGGCCAGAAACGCTGCCTGCTGGCGCGCCGCCTTGCCGCCCGTATCAAAACGGAGCACGTGGGCTTTGTCGTAGCCCAGCGGTTGGCGCTGCACAAACGCCAGCTGCGCGTTGACGACTACCACAGCCACGATGAACAGCACCGAGAGCGTGAATTGCAGCACGACCAAGCCTTGCCGCGTCCACACGTCGCCAGCCTTGGTCGGCAGCTTGCCTTTCAGCACGGCCACCGGCTGGAACCCCGACAGGTAGAACGCGGGGTAGCTGCCCGCCAGCAGCCCCGTACCCAGCGCGAGGGCCAGGCCGGCCCCCACCAGCGGCCACTCCCAGCGCAAGGCTAGCGGCTTGCCCGTCAGCTCGCTGAACTGCGGGAGCACGAGCTGCACCAGCCCCACGGCCACGACCAGGGCCAGCAAGGCCATCACCACGGATTCCGTCAGGTACTGCCCCACCAGCGCGGCGCGGCTCGCCCCCAGGGCCTTGCGAATGCCCACTTCCTTTACCCGCCGCGAGGCCTTGGCGGTGAACAGGTTCATGAAATTGATGCTGGCAATCACCAGAATGAGCCCGGCAATCAGGGCGAACAGCCGCACGTAGGTGATGCGCCCCCCGGTGGCAACGCCGTTTTCGTAGGTGCCGTGCAGGTACCCCGCCGAGAACGGCCGCACAAACAGCGTGCGCCCCTGGGCCTGGGCCTGCGCGCTTTTGGTTTTCAACAACCCCGCCAGCTTCGCTTGAAACTGCGCCGGGTCGGCCCCCTCCTTCAAGGCTAGGTAGGTGTTGAAGGGGCCTTCGTCGTCCCACTTGATGGTCTCGTTCATGTGCATCAGGTCCTTGAACGAGGCAAACGGCAGCACGCAGTCAAACTGCTCGGACGAGTTGCGGGGCACCCCGGCAAACACCCCGGCCACCAGGCAGGTCTGCTTTAGGTCAGCCATTTGCCATTCCACGGCCTTGCCCAGGCTGTTCTGCGGCGACTGAAAGAGCTTGGTTGCCAAGGCCTCGGAGAGCACAATCCCGTTTTTATCCCGCAGCACCGTGGCGGGGGTGCCCACCAGCAGGGGGTAGGAAAACAGCTGGAAGAAAACCGGGTCCGCGTACTTGGGTGCGGCGGTGAGGTGCTGGCTGCCCGCCACCAGCGTGAACCCGGGGAAGAACGGGACCGGCGTGGTGGTGGCCACCAATTCAATCTCCGGCATTTCCTGCCGTAAGGCCTCGGCCAGCAGCGGCATGGTGCCGCCTTGGGTCTCGATGCCGGCGGCCGTGCGGCGGTTTTCCATCACCTGATAGAGCCGGCCGTCCAGGGCGTGGTAGCGGTCGAAGCTACGCTCGTCGCTTATCCACAAGTAGATGAGCAGCGCGCAGGCCAGGCCGGTCGAGAGGCCAATCAGGTTGATGAAGAACGTGCTTTTGAACCGCTTAAAGTTGCGGTAGATGAGCAGTAGGGGGTAGGGAAGCATGGCCGAAGGGGGAAGAATCGGTTAGAATTGGCTGCGGCTGTTTTCCAGCACCACCTGCCCGTCGAGCAGGCGGACGACGCGCCGGGCGTACCGGGCGTCGTGCTCGGAATGCGTGACCATGAGCACGGTGGTGCCCGCCTCGTTTAGTTCGGTCAGCAGCCCCAGCACGTCGTGGCCACTGGCCGAGTCGAGGTTGCCGGTAGGCTCGTCGGCCAGCAGCAGCGGCGGGGCGTTCACCACGGCGCGGGCCACGGCCACGCGCTGCTGCTGCCCGCCCGAGAGTTGCAGCGGAAAGTGGTTGCGCCGGTGCAGCAGCTGCATTTTTTCCAGCACCTGTTCCACCCGCTGCCGCCGCTCGGCGGCCCCCACGCCGAGGTAGCGCAGGGGCAGCTCCACGTTCTCGAACACCGTCAGCTCGTCAATCAGGTTGAAGCTCTGAAACACGAAGCCCA
>JBPBQJ010000136.1:0-32428 GCA_050954765.1 Janthinobacterium lividum
GCACGTGGGTGAAGCCCTCGCCCGAGAATTTGAAGTCGGCCCCGTTCTTGTCGGTGCCTTTCTTGCCCGACTTGTAGTCGTGCTCGAACTTCACGCCCCGGCGCTTGTCGCCGCACAGGCGCAGGTTGCCGTTGCTGTCGCGGCCAGCCACGACGAAGTCGCCGTTGAGGGCAGCCTGAATCACGGCATCGGTAGCAGCCGAGCCGCGGGGTACGTACACGTTCAGCTCCTGCGTGATGCTCTGGGTACCCACGTCGCCGGTGCTCTTGTGGTTCACCTCGCCGGTGTCCTGGGCAAAATCCCACGGCACGAAGCCGCAGCCGGGCTTGGGCACGAGGGCCGTGCTGATGGTCACCTCGTCCTCGTCCGCATCGGGAAAGGTGAGGATATCGCGCCGGCGAATCACGTGCAGGTCGGTCAGGCCGCCGGGGTTGGGGCACTCGTCGCGCACGATGGCCTCGATGGGCACAATCACGCACGCCAGGGTCGAGCCCGAGCCGATGCCGGTGAGGCTAGCCAGCACGAGCGGGCCGTGCGCGGGCGAGATAGCATGGGCTACGGCCATTGCCTCGTGGGGAAATACGAGCGCGGCAATCAGCAGCAACACGCTCAAAAGGGCGCCGCAGCGCAAAACGTTTTTCATGAGTAACAAGTAGTTAAAGACTAGGGCTCCGAGAAATCGTGAGAAGCAAACGGGTGACTTGATAACTAGCCAGAGTCCCGGCCGCGGGTGCGACCGGGGCTAGCCAACTTAGACTTACTCGGCCTTTTCGGCAGCCACCAGGGCCGCGCCCGAGTCGAGGGCCGCCTGGTTGGTCCACACCAGCTCAGCAATGGCCAGGTCGGGAGCCACCTCGAAATCGGACATGATGTCGATGTTGCGCTTGGCCTTCTCGACAATGAACGAGCCGGGACCACCGCCTAGCGGGCCAGTCATCCACACCAGGTTTTCGCTGGGCGTGCAGATAATGGCGCCCGTGCCGGCCAAACCAGGCTCGGGCACAATCTTGATGTTCGTGCCGTCGATGGTCTGGTGCTCGAAGCCACCCGTGTTGTTGGTGTTGGTGCCGAAGGTGCCGCGATAGTCGCGGTTGTAGAATTTGGCCGCCGTAGGCTCCACCAGCATCACGATATCGGTGTTCACCAGGTGCGCCGGCACCAGGTCAGCTACCCCCTCCATCTGGTCGATGGCGTTGGTCTGCGTAATCGGGGCACCTGCGTAAATCTGGCTAGCCTTCAGAATACCCGCCTGCGAGAGCAGGGGCAAGAGACCATCAAAAATGCGGTTAGCCTGCTTCTTATCAGCGTTATACACGCCCTTAAACACAGCTTCGAGGTGCATCTCCTCCTTGGCCTTCTCGGCCAGCTTGTCCATGATGTACTGCTGGAACGGCACATCGTACACGTCGCCGCGCTTGCTCTTGTTGATGCGGCCCAGGTAGCCCTTCCACATCGCATTGATGGTGGTAGGCGTCAGGGTGTAATCGATTTTGCAGGCGCGCACCTTGCCGATGCGGTTCTTGAAGGCCACCGTGCCTTTCGGGTCGAAGGTGTCCTTGCCGCCGGGCTGGAGCACCGACGAGACGTACATCTGGGTCAGCGCCAGCTCGTCGGTCACGTCGTTGTAGAGCGACATGTAGTTGAGAAACGACTGATTCGTAATGAGAATCGTCGAGAGCAACGTAGCGGCTTCGCGTAGGGTGTAGCTCTGAATTTTAGGGCCGAGACCCGAGAAGTCGATTGATTTGTCCATGCTAGGAATGCTTATTCGTAAGCGATTAGCGAAAAATGAGAAATAGTAGGAGCGTCGGGTGGCCTATTTCTCGCCCAGGCGCTTCTTGGTATTGGAAATGGCCGAAGCGGAGGCGCGCTCCCAGGGCTCCAGGGCTTCTTTGCCCCCATCGAGCGAGTTGCTGTCGTCCTCGTCGCGGCCATCGACCTGCGCCTGGTTTTTCTTCCACTCTTCGAGGGTGGCTACCTTGTCGCTGGCAGTTTGCAACTCGCCGGCCGTTTTGATTTGCTCTTCCCGAGCCGTTTTGAGGGCGGCTTCCGTTTCGGTAACCTTGAGGTCAGCAGCGGACTTAGCTTGCTCCAGTTGGGCAATCTGGTCTTCAGCAGCTTGCAGGTTGGCTTCGGTTACTGGGTCGGTGCCCGATTTAAGATTCAGAAAGCCTAGGACTTTTGGGAATTTGACCATGTTGCGTTAAAGTTTTGGGTAAAGGATGAAGCAGAATTTCCGCCGCCCGACTGCGCGAGCGAGGCGGCTTTGTTGACGGCATCTTGCAGCGAGCCGATGGCATCGACCAGGCCGTGCTTTTTGGCATCGCTGCCGCGGTAGACCTTGCCGGTGAACACGTCCTCTTTGGTGCTGAGCTTGTCGCCCCGGCCCTTGGTCACGGCGGCGATGAAGGTTTCGCCAATCTGGTCGAGGTCGGCCTGCACGGCGGCGCGCACCGTGTCGTCCATTGCCTCGACCGGGTTGAGGCGGGCCTTGTCCACGGCGCGGCTCGAGCGCAGAATCTCGACCTTCACCCCCTGCTTTTCCAGGAAAGCCGACTGGTTGATGCTCATGCAGAGCACGCCCAGCGAGCCGGCGTAGCCAGTCGAGGCCGAGTTGATGAAGATGTGGCTCGCCTGCGAGGCAATCCAGTAGGCGGCGCTCGCCCCCAGCCCGTCGATGTAGGCCACGACGGGCTTGCCCGAGAGGGCTACGGCCTGGGCTAGCTCCTCGGTGCCATCGACCTGCCCACCGGGCGAGTCGATATCGAGCACGATAGCCGCGATTTCGGGGTCGCGGTTGGCCGCCTGCACCTGGGCTACCAGGTCTTTCGTGCCGAGTGAGCAGTAGCCGCCGCGCTTCTGCACGGTGCCCTGAATCGGAATCACGGCCACTTTCGAGCCGGTGGTATTCGCGGAGCTAGCCCCGCCGCTACGGCCGGCCAGCACCTGGGCAATGCCTGAGGCCAGGTTCAGGCCGTGGCCCTGGGGCTGCACGCCGGCTAGTTCGCCGGCCTGGGTGACCCACATGGTAGGGTAGCCCTTGGCATCGACGTGGGCGTAGGGCCGCAGGCGCACCTCGCTGGCATCGAGCGCCGGCAGGCCAGCATCGAGACGGGCCAGGATGGCGGCCTTGGCCAGCGAGTAGTATTTGGCTTCCAGGGCCCAGCAGGAGCCCGCGATTGCATCGTACATAAGCAAGTAGACCACCCGGCGGGGTGGTCTACAATGATTGCCTTTTTTGGAAGCCAGGCGTAGGACGGGAATAGGAATAGCTTGTTTGGCCTTGCGAAAGGTTAAGCGGGCAAGAGGTAGAGGTGGCCGAGCACGGCTGAGGCGGTGCCGATGGCCCGCACCTGAATCTCGCCACCGGGCCAGTCGAACTGAAAGGTGTAGTCACCTGGGCCGTAGAAGCTCCGGCTGCCGGCCGCCGCACCCGCCGGCACTTCGGCGAGCACTTGCACACTGCCGCCGCTATCGAGGTTGAGTATGCGCAGGCGCAGCTCGTAGCGGTCGGGCTGCAAGTTGAGGCGCTGGTACATGCCTCCGCCACTCGCATAGGCCGCCTGCCCGCCGCCAAGGTTGATACTGCCCCCGTAAGTGGCCCAAACTGAGGCGTCGGTGAACTGCGAGTTCGCTATTAAATTACCTTGCGGCGGCCCGGTATAAACGGTGCGGAAGAAGCCCGCCCGGCCCAGGTACTGGCCGGCCCCTAGCCCGGTCAGGAAATAGCCGGCCTCCTGCGCGGAGTCGAGCGGATAAGTCAGGAGCTGGACCTCTGCCGCAATGGGCAAGGAAGCGGCCGGGATGGTGGCCATGTCGGCGAGTAAGTCGGTGGTGAGGGCCGCGAGCTCGGTCGGCGTGGCGCCCGTACTCACCCGCGCCGGGCAAACCAGCCACACCCCGGGGTTATTGGCGTCCTGGTAGTTCACCTGCGCCGCCACGCGGGCCAGGTTCGTAATGGCCGACAAGCTCAGACTAGTGGGCAGCGTGTTGACAAAGAGTATCGACGTCAGACGCGCGTTGAGAAAAGTCAAATGCTGACTCGGGCGGGTGCTGCCGGCAGTGGCGGTAACCTTTGCGCTGAGCTTGTTGCCGGCGTCATCGTAGGTAAACTCGATGCCCTGGTGCGTGCCGGCGGCTAGCAGGGCCGCCACGGCGTCCTGGGCTTTTTCGTTGGTATACTGCTCCCCGCTTCCGCCGCCGCTACTACCGCCCACCCGCGCCACCCGCAGCCAGGCGTAGGTGAGCACGCCGTTTGTAATCTGCTTGTCTAAAAAGCAGAAATACAAATAGCTCTCATCTGCAAACTGCATCGTGGCCACGGAGCCGGCGGGCGTCGTGTCGAGCTGGTTATCGGTATAGTTGCCCCCCGACACAGCCGCCTTGACCGTATCGGGCACAAAGGCGTGCGCGTAAGAGGGGTACTCGCTGCTGACCGTAATCACGGCCAGGTCGGCCGGGCCGGTGCCGTTGCGGCGAAACAGCAGCGCGGTGCCTTGTGGATAGGCGCCAATCAGTTGCCCATCGGTGGCCAGCAGCCGCGTCCAATAGGTGTTCGAGGCGAAGGAGCTGATACGCAGAAAGAACACGTCCTCAATGTCAAGGGCGAGCAGGTCCAGCGTCACGTGGCCGCTCACGTGCCAGTAGCTGCCGTTGGTGATGGCGATGAGGCCCCCGTTTGACCCCTTGCGGTGGCGAAAGTCGATGTTGCCGATGGCCCGCGCCGGCAGCTCCGACTCGGGTACTAGGCCACGCACTAGGTTAGCCTTATCGAGCAGCGCCGCCTCGAGCGCCTCGCGCTGCGCGTCGCTCTCGTCTTTGGTGTAGGCGTCCACCCCCACAGGCGCTGCCGCGCCGGCTACTACGTCCACGCTGACGCGCGTGTACTGGCCACCGGCGAGCAGCACCCCGTCCAAGTCGTAGGCCAGGGTGCTCAGGCCGTGCACGTACACGGTGCTGCTCGCGCCGGCCGCGTTCCAATTGCCCGTGATGGCGTAATACTGGCCCGCCTCCACGGTGGGCGGGGCGGTAGCGAGCAGCGCCCGGGCCTGCGTTAGCGTGAGCACTTTACTCAGGCTCAGCTTATCGGAGGCCGCTAGCAGGGCCGAATCCACTAGGTTGTGCAGGAACGCCCGCACGATGGGCGGGGTAATGAGTTGCTTGTCGTTATCGGGAAACCGCACGTCGATTTCGGCGTGCAGGTTAGGGCGGGTGAGTAGTGCCATTTAGTTGAAGCCGAAGCTGAAGCCGGAGGAAAAGGCGCGGCGCACCGGGGGCGTGCCGGCGGGCTGGAGCAGGGTGAAGGGCGCCGGCCGGGGCGTGAGGCCGGCGAAAACCAGCGGGTAGCCGTTGCGGTCAGTGGGCTTTTTGCCCGTTTCCAACCCGGCCGAAAAGCGCAGCGGGTGCGTGGGCGTACCCACGAGCTTCGTGAGCCCGTTGCCATCGGCGTAGGCGGCCACGAAGTGGCGTACGGCCCGCAGGCGGGCAATTGCTTCCTGCAGGTCGGGGGCATCGCGCAGCACCACCAACTGAAGATTGGGCTTGTAAAAGGGGCTCTGGGCATCATCAGCCTCAGGCTCCTCGAAGCTGGCCGAGTCGGGCTGAAACCAGATGTCGGCGTAGTTGCCCGGGTCGAGCAGCTGCACCGGCAGCAACAGGTTGCTGCCGGGCTCGGCCGGCAGGGGCCGCACGTTGCTGGCCGGCCACACGCGCAGGGCGCGCACCCCGCCCACGTTGGGGCACTCATTGGGCGGCAGCGGGAGCAAGGGCAGCAGCATCGGGCTAGCGAATAGTGAGCGTAATGGTGGTCGCGTCGAGCAGTTTGCCCATCAGTGCCTCGAAGGCCTCCTGCGACTTGTAAATCTTAATGCCGCTGGGCAGCTTGGCCAGGCCCACCAGAATGCAGCCCCGCGTATCCTGCGGGCCATTCCCGGGGTGCAGCAGAATACCCTCGAAGCCTGGCACCGCGTGCAGGCGCGGCGTGAGGATGCGGAAGGTGGGGCTGCGCTCGACGGTGACGCGGTAGGCACCGGCGGGGATGGCCGTATCGCCGGGCACCTTTACCCCGGCCGGGCGCACGGGGTCTTCCAGCGTGTAGCAGAAGAACTTGCCGTTGATAAACAACTCGCCCAAGGTGCGGCCGTGGGCCGAAGGGGCACGCTTTAACAGTAGTTGAAGGTTCATGCCGCCCAAAGAGCAACATTTGCCCACCGGGTAGTAGGCCCCTAGCCGGCCGGCCCAAATCTGGCAATTGCCACCCCACCCCGGCCGGCCGGCTGGCAACTGCCGGACTTCCATCGGGGGCCCTCCCCTACCGGCTGGGCCGAAACTGGCAAAAGCTGGGCCGGAACTGGCAACTTTATTTTTTCAGAATGCCTGCACCTTTTCAGCGGCTTTCCGTATTCAGTTGCCCGTTTTTAGAACAGGCGTACCAGCTCCGCCGTGGCCGGTTTGCGCAGGGGCACGGCCACCGAGAGCTTGCGTACCAGGTAGGGCACGCCGGCCAGGCGCAGCGGCTGGGTCAGGTCGAGCCGGGCCAGGTCGAGGGGCGTGAGCAGCAGGGCCTGCTTATAGCTGCTGGCCCGCAGCTTCACCGGCAGCCAGGCCGCCAGCAGCTGCGCGTAGGTGCCGGCCGGGCCGTAGAGCCGCCCCGAGTAGGCCCCGCTGGCGCTCTGGTGCGAGAGCTGCGGGTAAAAGCTCACCCCATCGCTGGCCGCCTGCAAGCCGTTGTAGAAGAGCAGGCGCAGCGTGGCGCTGCGTGCGGCATTCGGCTGGCTAGCCAGGTAGAACTCCTGCGAGATGGCCGGCACCGGCGCGGTCACGGCCGGGTCGGTGCTCACGCGGGTGGGCAGCTCCAGGGTGTAGCTTGTGGCCTGGGCCTGCTCGTCACCGCCCCCGGCCACCGGCACCGGGGGCAGGTTGATGACCAGCGGGGCCCAGGTGAGGTTCACGCTCACCCCATCGCGGGGGCTGAGCGTGCACACGTACCAGGTGTCGAGCTGCTGCACCAGGCGCACCTGCCCGTTCTGCGGGCTCTCGGTCAGGATAACGGCCGTGGCCGGCAATTCCGCCACGGTGGCCACGGCCGGCAGCACCAGGCTCTGGGCCGGCTGAAGCGTGAGCAGGTCCTTGGTCAGCTCCTCCTCCGAATCGACGGCGGTGGTCAGCGTCAGACCAGCCGGCTCGTCCACGCTCACCTCGGGCGCGCCGGCGAGCCGGGCACTCAAATCCACGTAGGCGGCATCGGCGGCCACGCGCTCGACCAGGTAAGCCGAGCGCACGCGCTGGCTGGCCTGCTCCACGTACACCACGATGCCGAAGTCCTGGCGCAGGGCGGCTAGCAGCGCGGCCACCGTCACGGCCGGCACCACGTCGGCCAGGCTAAAGCGCAGCGTGTGCTCGTCGCCTCGGTCTACCAGCTGCGCGTTGCCGACCAGCACCAGGTCGCCTAGCTCGCCGGGTAGCAGGCTAGCCACGTCCACGTCCAAGCCACTCTCCTCAAAAATGGCTTGCAGCACGTAGCGCAGCCGAGGAAAGGGGCAGTAGGGCGGCAAGAGGCGAAACTCGTGGGCCACCACGCCGCCCGGCACCGTGAAGTCAATATAGTAGGTAAAGCTGCCCCCGGCCGGCATGCCCAGCAGCGGCCCGGGGCGCACCACCCAGGGGTTCACGGTCTGGGCCGGGTAGTCCAGCGGGTCGATGTTTTTAGGGTCGAAGCCGGGCAGGCTTTTCTGGAAGTCCGTCAGTAGCTCATTGCGCAGCGGGGCAAACACGTAGCCGAAACTCGCGGGGCTGGCCACGACTTCGTTGGCGTGCTGCACCAGGCCCGGGTAGAGCGTGCCCAAGCTGGGAATACTAACCCAGCGCGGCACTTCGCGCAGGCCCCCCAGGGCAAAGGAGGAAAGCAGGCGCGCACTCAGGTTCGCGCCCGAAAGCCCCGCCTGCATGCTCACGCTGTACTTGCTGGGGCTCGCCGACTTCACGCGCTGGGTGCCGGCCACCAGCGGCAACCCATCCAGGGCTAGCTCAGCTGGCAGCTGCGCGCCGGGCTGGCTCGCCCCATCGGCCCGCTCGGGAAAGCCGTAGAGCGGGCCGTTGGGGCCGGCCGGAATGCCAAAGGAGTACGAAAAGTTGCCGCGCATGGCGTCCTCGTCGAAGAGTGGCGAGTTTAGCTCCAGCTGCACGCTGGTGCCGGCCGAGAGGTGCACCGGCTGACCGGCGCTAGTAAATTCCAGGGGCATAGGCGGTGGGGGCGTAAGCGTAATCGAACTCAAGCAGCAGCCCGCGCAGGCCCGGCTCGTCCGAGTAGGTGGCCAGCGTGCGCTTGCTCCAGTCGAGCGGGCGCAGTTGCTGCGCCTGGGCGAGCCACACTTCGCGGCTCAGCACCAGCTCTTGCAGCCAGGCTAGCTCCTCGGGTTCCAGCCAGCCAGTGGCCAGCTTGAGCTTGCGGCTGGCCGAGAGGTCGCTCACCTGCACGTCGGCCGCGGGCACGGCATCGCCCAGCTGCACCGGGCGCTCGACTTTCTCCGTCGTGGCTTCGAGCGTGACGTCGAGCCGGCCCTCGCAGCGCAAGGTATCGGTGGTACCGAGCGAGTTGGTAAAGAGCAAGTACCTGGTGCGCGGGGTTTCCTCGACGAAGCTGTACCAGGCCGGCTGGCTCAGGGGCTCGCCGGCCGCCGTTTCCACCTGCACCATCAGGCGCTGGTAGTCGCCCACTGCGCGCATAGGGATGGCCAGCAGCTGCCGTAGCCAGCCCCGGGTGGGCGGGTCAGGCAACTGCTCGTAGGTCACCTGCCCCGCCGTGCCAGGGCCGTTATCGTAGCTGCGGGCCACGCGCAGGCCGGGCGCGTCCACGGTGCTCAGCCAGAACAGCCACTCGGGCTGGGGGCGCGTCACGGCCTTCGGCGCCTCGGCCGCGTAGGTGCCCGGGCCAGCCGGCTGCCAGCTCAGGCAGGGCGGCAGACTAAAGCGCAGCTCGCGCAGGCGGAAGTAGTTGACATCCTGCCATTCGGCCGGCAGCCCGCCGCGCAGGGCCGTGCGCACGGGCTTGGTGCTCACCACTGGCGCCCGGCCGGGCACGCTGAGCGTGGTGCGGACGTAGTAATTGAGCAGGTTCGTGGTGCAGCGCTGGGTGCGCAGCGGGCCGGCCACTGGAGGCACGAAGGCGCTGAGCAGCGGATAGAGCAGCGTATCGAGGCGAAAGCGCAGCTTGCCCAGCTGGTCCGCCCGCTTGCGCAGCATGAGCACCAGGGCGAAATCCTCGGCCCCATGGGCGCTCTCCGCATACAGCTCCAGTAGGGCCTCTGCCCCTTTGGGAGCGTTGGGCAGGTCGTACCACAGGGGCTGTTGCACGAAGTCGATGCCCTCGGCCGGCCCGAGCGGGGCGGCGGGCAAGGGCGGCGGGTCTACCACGAACGTCACCGTTTGCTCGCAGCCGGCCAGGCCGTCATCGCGGAACTTGAGGCGGTGCTCGCCCGGGGCCACGGTGTAGAAGTCGGGCTGACTCTGCTCGGCCCCCGTGTCGAGGCGATACTGCATCCGGCCGTTCACGGTGCCGGTGAACGAGGCCTTGAGCGTGGCCCCGGTGGGCGAGTTGGCCACCACGTCCACCTTCGCCACGCCCAGGTCGCAGGTCAGGGGCGCGGGCGGGGTGTAGCCGCAGCTGAGGCTGTTCTCCTCCTCGGCCACCGTGAAGCCGCCCTGCTCGTCGCCGGTGAAGCCCCGGCGCGTGGTGCCGGCGCAGTAGGCGTAAAACTCCCCCGCGTAGTTGAACTCCTCGGGGTGGGTGCTATCCTGAAAATCGTCGTAGGTGCCGGCAAACTGCCGGCTCACGGTCTGGGTCACCGTATCGAATACCCAGTTGTAGGTATCGTACTGCGTGCCAAACACCTGCCCCGTGCGGTCGCCGTAGGCCTGCGCGTTATCGTAGCTGGTGCGAATGATGATGAAGCTCATGGGCTTAGGTCCAGCGCGTGGCGTTGTAGGTGACGGGCACGTAGTCGCCCAAACTGAACTCGAAGCGCCAGCCCAGCTCGCCGGCTACCGTGAGCGTGCTCACCGCCTCGAGCACGGTACCATCCAGCACGAAGCTCACGAATTTGCGCTCCTTATAATGCTTGCGCATCCGGCTGAGCACGTCCAGGGCGATGGCTTCGGTGCTAGCCCACTTGGCATCTTGGTCGGCGTAGTCGGCACTAGCCGAGTCGAGCACAATGAGCGCGGCGTGGCGCTGGCCGAGCGGGGCCGTGCCATCCTTGTCGGCCAGGCTCAGCGAGGGCAGCTCCAGCCAGAGCAGCGGATAAGTCAATTCCTGCCGCGAGCCGGCAATGATGCGCTGGGTGGGCCCCAGCACGAAATCCTTCAGCTCCACGTGCTCGCTGGCGAGCTGGCGGAAATAGGCAATGAAATCGGGCAGCGTATTCTCCATGCCCAAAGGAACAGCCGCCCCCTACCCCATTTTAGGACGCAAGTGCGTAGTCGCTCAGCAGGTCTTCACGCCCCTCGCCATAAAGCATACGCTGCTGGCCATTCTCCCGTAGCACCTTATCCTTATAGTCGCGGTAAAGCTTGCGCAGCATTTCCAAATCGGCCTCTGAGGGGTCGATGTCGTAGTATTTACAGAAGGCCCGCAGGCCAGCCCGCTCGTTCTGGCTAGCCACTACGTGGCCCATGACGAAGGATATCATTTTCTCCTGGAACAGCTTATCCAGCGTTTCCCCGATTTGCTTAGCGGCCTCAGGCGTAATAGTGTAGTGCTTGAGGGCCGTGGGCAAGGTCAGCTCGTACACGCACCCTTCGGGCTTCTGGTCGCGGTGCAGTTGGCGAAACGGGTGCTTCTCCACCTTCATGCGCACCAATCGCCCCAGAAACGTATTCTGGTGTAGCGGGTGCGGCTGCTGCATGCCAAACCATAGCAACAAGTATTGACGCACGTGGGGCCGGACCGGGATAGCGAAGATGGGTTGCTTGTTCACAGAGAAGGGTAAAGATTTCCTCATCAAAGGTTCAGCTAGGTAACGTCAGAAATTAGGACGAAAGTGCGGCCTTGACTTTGCCCACGGTATTAGTGGAGCAGTTGGCTAGCCCAGCAATTTCGCGTATAGGTAGCCCTTTCTCCAAATATTTGACCACTTTCGGGTATTTGGCTAACAGCTTCTTTGAATCTTGCACTGTGCCGGTAGGCCGGCCTTTCTGCTTGCCCTCAGCAAAAGCCTTTTCCTGGCCGCTTTTGATGCGGTGGCCCAGGCGCTCGGTTTCCATCTCGTCCACTTCCATGAGCACCGTCATCACTAGGCGGGCGATGGGGTTGGGCTTGCCGTCGGGAAGCAAGGAGCCCAGCTGAATGTTGAGGGCAAAAACCGACACCTTCAGGTCGGCCAGCTCCTCGACTACCTGGCGCACCTCGCGGGCCCGGCGCCCCAGCCGGCTGAGTTCGGTCACGAGCACCTGGCGCACCCGGCCACTCCTGGCCAGGGCCAGCAGCTCATCGAGGTCGGGCCGGCTAGCCCGGCTGCGGCGCGAGCCCGAGAGCTTCTCGGCAATCGTGGCCACCACCTGGTAGCCGGCGCGGCTGGCGTGGCGTTCCAGGTCGCGCAGCTGCCGGCCGAAGTCCTGGGCCTCGGAGCTAACGCGGGCGAAGAGCACGACGGGCACGGGGGCGTCTTGTGTCATAATAAGCAGGTGGTTTTTGAAAGACAAAAAAGGGCCATCTAAAGAGGCCATTGCGGCACTTAGCGATACCTTTTTTCGGGAATACTTTTTTTGAGACAACTTTGCCTTCACTATATCGGTCGGCTGCCCTCCCCTGGGCTACCGGCTACGCTGCTCTCCTACCGCTTCTACTTTATTTTTATGGAATCCAAAAAGCTGCGCATCCGCGCCGTGCGGCAAGTTCTTGCCCATCCCGCCAGTAGGGCAACCTCCTGCCAGGAACTAGAGCTATTCACCCAGTATGTGCTGGGACAACGAAGCCGGGAAGAGCTCGGCAATAAGTTGGCGCTCGGTAATCGCCTCGCCCTGCTCGCTTAGCCACTGGTCAGCCCGCCAAACTCCACGTAGCGCTCCAACCGCAAGCCCGCCTGCTGAATCTCGCCCCACGCAAGCCCCGCCGGCGGGGCCTGGGCCAGTACGCCCAGCAGCGCCGCTACTTCGTCGTAGCGCAGGGTGAGCCGCCAGGGCTTACTTGGGCGTGGGCCCACGTGGTGGTGCTCGGCCAGCTGGCGGTCGAGCAGGCGCCCGCGCACCCGGTAGAGCGGCCCGAAGCTGAGCACCTGGGCGGCCGTGGGTCGGGCCGGGGGTTCGAGCAAATCGCAGAGCACCCACTCGATGGCGAAGGCCAGCTGCTCGGCCTCGCCCCAGTGCAGATGAATGCGCTGGTCAAGGTGCGGCAGTCTCACGGGGTACCACAGGTAGGGGCTGGTGCAGGCCAGCCCATTCGAGGATTTTGTACTGGCGGCCGCTGGTGCGCTCGCAGAGGCGGTAGTAGGCTATTTGGTGACCCAGGCGGTTGCGCAACACCCGCAGATAGTCGAGGCCGGTAGCGTCGTTCGTCCACGCGTAGAAGGTGCACATGCGCTTCTTGCCTTCCTTGGCGGGCGTGCCGGGGGCACGCTCGTTGAAAACGACCCAGAGCCAGTAGGTCGCCGTGAGGCTGAGCTGGCTCGGCTCGGCCCGCTTGGGGGGCAGGGGCTTCGTGGGCAGCGTCTTGGTCAGGAAGTCGTTGAAATCCTTGTAGCCGCGGTACAACTCGTTGTGCGTGGTGAGCCGGCCGGCCGGCAAGGCTTGGCGTAGCAGCCACAGCGCCCGCTCGCCGGCCTGGTCGTTATCACCAAACCAGTGCACCTGAGGCGCTTCGAGCAGCTGGGGCAGGGCCTCTAGGATGAGCGAGGCTGAGTTAAGCACGAGCACGGTTTGCGGGAAGCTGGCCTGCTTGAAGTGGGTCAGGGCGGAGAGGTAGTCCATGAACCCCTCGAAAATCATCACGCCCGGCTCGCGGCCCGGCAGCCAGGTAAGGCCCTTGCCGCCGATGGTGCCCTGGAAGCGCTTGTTGCGCACCTCCCAGCCAGCAGTCGATTTCCAGCCCAAGCCGAAGTAGGGCTTCTCGCGCTGGCTGGTGCTGGTGAAGTAGAAAATCTGCTGTAAGTGGGCCAGGTTCTTTTTACTCTGCTGCACCAGGCCCCAGTTGATGCCCCGGCCCGTCAAGTAGTCGAGGAGCGCTTTCATCTGCAAGGGCTCCACGCGCACATCGGTGAAGGTGACCTTGCCGGTGGTAAAGGTGTCGCCCTTCGGGGCCGGGGGCAAGGCCAGCTCCGCCGGCGTCGGCAGGTCGCTGGCCCAGGCCCGCAGCACCAGGCGCGCCTGGGCCAGGTCCAGGTCGAGCAGGCTCATAATGAGTTGAAGCACGTCGCCACCGGCGACCTTCTTGCCGGGCCTGGGCGTGCCGCCGAAATCGGCCCAGACGTTTTTCACCTCGCTCACCACAAAGCTGGGCGTCTTTTCGTCGGGCCGGAAGGGTGACGTGTAGTAGTAGTTGCCGCCCGCTGCCGGCGGGCCGGCCGGCGCGTGGCCGAGCTTGGCCATGATGCTAAGCAGGGAAATCTGCTTATCGGCAGCGCGGGCGGCCTTGGCGCTCAGGCCAGGCGCGTGAGAAGTAAGCTGCATGGGGTGATTTTAAAAAATTTGGCAAAAGCGGCCCCTACCCACGCGCTTAGGGGCGGTGGTGCGGGTGCCTGCGGCCCGCTTGCGCGCGGCCCCTGCGGGCCGCTCGAGGCCCGCCCCTTCTTTTTTTTTCAGCTAGCCCCACTTATTGACAAGTGGCGTGTGGAAAAATCGGCGAGCAACCGACGTTCCTAGCTTTCATAGCATTTTTGGAGGGCCTTATGGAGTGGGCCTGCGGCCCACTCTTATAAAGCTGGGGAAAATGCCCGCATAGAGTTTTTTAAGAAGTTTTCCACATTTGCCCGTTCAAATTTTGGGCGGCGGCCAGCAGGCTCGCTAGGCCCGCTGCGGGCGTGGGAGCCACCGGAGCGGCCGGAGCTGGGTAGCTGGGCGCCAGGGCCGCATCGGCCACTGTTTTGGCCGCATCGAACACAAAAAGGGCGGGGTTCAGCAAGAGCTGAAGCCCGCCCTTGACCTGTTGCTTGCCGCGCAGAAAGCCGTACTCGATGAGCGCCAGGATGTGGCGGTAGGCTGTTTTTGGGTCGCGGTTGTTACCGGCCTTGGCCATCGAGGTGCGCGTGGTGTAGATGGCCAGGTTGATGCTCGTGCGCGCCACCGTCCAGTTGGCAATGAAAATGCGCACGATTTCCTTGAGCGTGTGCACCAGATTGCCCTTGAGCTGGGGCAGCTTAATGGTTTGCTGCGGGGCTAGCGCCTCCACCAGGTGCGCGGGCGTGGGCGCGGGGGCAATGAGCTTGGGATTGTTGACAAAACGTAGCACGTTTTTCCAGGATTTGGAATAATTGAGGCGCAGCTTGGCAATGAAGGCAGGACGGTGCATATTAAATGGTACAATTACAAGTTAAAATATAAACCCTCTAGGCAAAACCTAGAAACTAGTTCCCCGGCCGACTGCGAAGCCGGCTGTGCGCGCCTGAAATCCCACCCAGGGCGCGCCCATCTACCCACGAGACAGGGAAGGCCAGCGAAGCATGGCAGCGCTTCACCGGCCAGTTAGTTAGGAGCCAGCAGGCGGCTCCTGGAAGGCATGACGCAGCAGCAGCCCTAGCCCCCCTATCGCAAGCAGCAGCAGCCACGGCCCCCAGAATAGGCACGTGACTAGCACCCAGCTCTTATGCTCGAAGGCAATGCCAACCGATTTTAACAGTGGCAAGCCTACCTGCAGCACGACTAGTAGACCTAATACACTAATGCACTTTTTCATCAGTAACGCTTTGAATACGAACGGCTAATAACTCTTTGGTGCTTTCCAGGCCAGCGATAACGCGCTCCGTATGGGCGATTAGCTCAGCCTCAGCAAGCACCTGGTAGCAGGCGAGGCGATTGCGCGTCAGGCGCAAGTGGTTCTCAATCTCGACCAGGTCACGGCGCAGCTGCGGCAGGCTAACCATCGGGAGCGGCCTCCTTGCTGCACGTGATTTCCACCCCGCCGGCCAATACCACCGGGGGCTCGGTGAACTGCTGCTTCTTGAGCCAGGCCCGCACGTGCGCCTCGTAGAGCGGCAGATACCATTCGCCGTGGTGGTGGCGCATATTGGTCTGCACGGTGTAGCTCTGACCAGCAGTTTTATCAACCGCCTGGTCGAGCTGGCGCAAGGGGAAGGTAGGCCGGTGGCGCGTGTTGCGGCCTACCTGTGCTACCTGGTCGAAATCGAGTTGGTAGTTAGACATTGGCTGGCCCTCCCTCCTGCTGCCGGCCTAGCGCAGCCGTCCACGTAGCCCTTTCCGCCCAGCGGCCCACTAGCTCCCCTAACATGAGCAGCGCCCGGGGCTCCTCATAAGCCAGCGTCAACCGAACGTTTTGGCCTTCATGTATCACTTCAGCCGACACCAGCGTAAGCGCCTGCTGCCCGAGCACGACCTGCTCGGAGTGAATAGCCGACTTATACTGCGCCAGCTCTTCCGGCCGAATGAGGGTTTCGACCTGGCCGCCGGCCCTAGCTGGCTGCTGAGCTGCGGGCAGTTGCGCGAGTTCGGCTAGGCGCCGCGCCCAGGCGCCACCAAAGTAGAAGGCAATAGCCGGGGTCATAAACCACAGGTCGAAGCCCGTGCGGCCCTTGCTCGATTCTTCGTAGAGAATCTCCACAACGGGTTCCCGGTGCTCGTAGCCCTCGGCTTGGTGCTCTTCATACGAAGCAGGATTGTTGTGCTCATCCACCAGGCGGCGGAAGGCATCGGCATCCTTATCGAACACCAGAAAACAATTGACGTGCAGCTTCTTAGACATCAGCCTGCCCTCCTTCCTTCGGGGCGACACCCGCTAGTTTCTCTAACGCCGTCGCGATGCGCTCAGCCGCATCAGCCAAACGTTGCAGGCTGCCAACCTTGAGCTGGTCAGTAGTAGGCTCATAGACATAGCCTAGCGGGCTAGGCTTGCCGGTGAAGTAGTCGTGTCGGCTTGCCTGCCGGAAGTTTTCCGGCTTCTTAGGTGGCGTCTGGTCGCTCATGCTACCTGACCTCCTTCCTGCACCAACAACTTATTTACTTCCAACAACCGCTTTTCCAGCGCGTCTTTATCGAGTTTGAGGTTCGTTTCCAGCGCCACGTCGGGCTGCCAGGTGCCGTTGTAGAGCAGGGCCAAGCCCCAATTGGTGAAGGCCAGGCTCGTGAGCAGTTCGGACTGCTCGAGGCGCAGCGGCCCCAGGCGCACGGGCTGCGCGGGGGGCAAATCGGTGAGCGGCAGCAGCCGCACCTGGCGGCCCTTGCGGCTCAGCGACAGGGCTAGGTCGGCCAGTTGGCCGTTAGCGGGTTGGGAGGTGTAGAAGTGCATGGCTAGGCGGCGGTGGCTAGCTCCCGTACTCCCTCACCCTGCGCGGCATCTTCTTCGGCCATCTCCTCCAGGCGCAGCTTGAACACCTTGCGTAGCGTGAGCAAGTGGCCCAGGTCGTTGATGGTGGCCTCGTCCTTAACCGCCGCGGGCGTTTCGGAGAGGAAAGCCATAGTGCCTTCGAGTTCCTTCTGGAACATGCGAAGCGCGTACTCTAGGGTGGGGCGGTCGAGCTGCATGAGCTGGGTAATCGTGATGAGGTGAAACGACATGATGGGCGTGAGAAAGTGAGGGTGAACTAATTAGGCAACTTTGAGCGCCTCTTCGGAATCGACCGGCGCTCGTTTTTTAGCTTGTTTTTTGGCCTGCTTCACCGGCTGGGCGCGCTCGCCGACGACGAGGCTGGGCGTGAGCACGCCGATACCGAGCCCGAAGGCTTCGACGGCGGTCCATTTGAAGCGCAGCTGCCCGTTGCGAAAGTCCAGGGCTGGCAGGTACACCTTGTGGCCCGTGGTATCGAAGCGCCCGCTCACCACCCAATCGCGCACGGTGCGGGCGTCGAACTTGGTGTGGCTCGCCACCTGCTCGATGGTCAGCAGCTCCTCGATGGCCGGCGCGGCCGGCTTGGCCAGGGCAGCGAGCACCTGGTCAAACTTGGCCGAGAGCAGGGCGATATCTTCGCGGGTGGCTAGGTCGAGTAGCATGGCTAGGCGGTGGGCTGGGCGTGGGCGGGTAGTAGGGTGCCGGCATCCAGAGCGTGCTGGCGGGCCTCGCGGTAAAAAGTGTTGCTGAGCAGCAGGAAGCGCACTTCCCGGGGGCGGTTTACTTCGGCTTGGTGCACCAGGCCCCGGGTCGGGGCAGGCGGCACGCTCGCCAGCAGTTGGAAGGTGCCGCCCGCCGCGGGCGTGAAGTGGTAGCTGGCCTGAAAGAGTAGCCCATCTGGAGCGCGCCAACTGGCTTCAAGCGCCGTCGATTCCATCCCGCCCTGCTCTAGGACAACGAAGCCCATGCGGCGCAGCCAGGCAGCCAGTAGCACCGTGAGGTTGCGGGGGCCTTTGGGGGCGCGGTCGAGCGGCAGCGTATCCATTGGGCTAGGCGGCTTTGAGCAGCCGGAACTCGCGGCGGCAATCGGTGAGGTCAATTTCCTTGATGCCCTGGGGCAACTCATCCACGAGCCAGGCTTCGTGCGCGGTGCGCCCTTCTTCCTGGGCCGAGCGCAGGTGTAGGGGCGTGGTGCCGCTCACGTAGACCGTAAGGTGCCCGGCCTGGTAGGTGTAGCCCAAAATGGGCTCGGGCTGGGGCACGGGCACCAGGGCCGCGCCGGGGGCCAGCGACGAGACGCGCACCCGCTTGCCGGTGCTGGCATCAGTGAGGGAAACGCGGGGAAACGAGAGCAGCTTAGGCATTGACTGTGAGAAGAAAAGTGGGTGAAAGGAATAGCATAAAAAGAAGCGAAAGGCGGAGAGTAGATTAGGCAACTTGCGAGTGGCGAGCACTCACGGCTAGGGTGCCGTTGAAGCGGTGGCGGCGGTAGGTTTCGCCAGCTAGTACCAGGGGCGCCTCCTCGCGAAAGCGCGGGTGCTGGACGGTGATTTCGTGCAGGCGGCGCGCCAGCTCCTCCAGGGGCGCGAGCATCAGCAGCGGCTCGGTGAGCACCACGTGCACCAGCTCGTGCATGTCGCGCATGCAGGGTTTGGCGGGTGGTGGGTCGGGTGTCGTGTTCAGGTGCATGGTGTGAGAAGTGAAAGGGTGAGTTGACTAGCGAGTGGTAGGCAGGCGCTGATTTTCAGCGCCGTAGCCCCGACGCACCTCGATGTAGCACTTGGCTGGGTCGGCATCCCAGTTAACCCACATGGTCGTTTTCCAAGGAAAGCCTGAGACGCTAGCGCTGCTGGCGGCTTTGCGTAGCTCACCTTCGGGGCCGTAGTCCACGCTGAGCACGATGTCGTTGGCCGGACTGGCACATTCGGGCTCGCTGGGAATGGGGTCGCGTTCCATCCGGCTCCACAGCGCATCAGTTAATAGCTGCTCGAAGAGGTCGAGCGCGGGGCTTTTGGGACTGGGACTTTGCAGGGCCGCCATGCTAGCCATGATTTGAGCCATTTCGCCAGCTTGGCTGCGGTCGCCGTTATTGAACTTGCCAGCGTAGCCGGGGTCTTCCAACTGGTTGCGCCACCAAGCGGCAGCTTGCTTGGCTAGGGCTTGTAGGCTAGCCAGATGCTCGGGGGTGACGACTGCGGCGGGCGCACGTTGTTGCTCTTCGCTCATGGTGTGAGAGTTACGAGGGTGAAAGGCTAGGTTTTATAAGTCGAGCACGGGCACAGCAACCCGGGCCGGGGTCACCGGCAGCAGCTCAGCCGGAATGTGGAAGTCTGGCAGCCCGATGCGCACCAGGTCGAGCAGCCAGGGTAGATGCGCTTTGCGGGCGTGGCGCACAGCCGTGAGTTGGGCCGCCGTGGCTTTGTGTTCCTTGCGCACGAGGGCGTCGATGGCCGTGGTGGGCAGGTCTTCGCAGACCAGCGCCATCAACTGGTAGTACTTCTGGCGGTCAGTAGTCAGCGGTGCGTGCATGGGCGTGTTTGACACGATTCGCCCGCCCCGTGCTTTATTGCGGGTGCGTTGTCATGCCATGACGCAAACTTACGCTGACCAAATCAATAGATTGTATCTATTGATACAAAAACCAACTAAAAGAAGGTATCAGATGAGCCAATTGCCTATGGGCGAGCGACTAAAATTTCTAATGTCCGCGCTCGGATTAAGGGTTGGGCCATTCGCTCGCACAATGGGAGTGAGCGACACAAATGTCCGAAACTACTTAGATAGAGGCTCTAAGCCTAGCTCAGAGTTTCTTGAAAACCTAATCAGAAACTTTGATACTATCAATCCTGCATGGCTACTCACTGGTGAGGGTGAGCCGTTTTTACCAGGAACGAATTCAGCTACAATCAATACTGCTCACATAAAAAATAATTCAGGTATCGGCATCAATAATGGCACAGCCACTATTACCCTCGAAGCCTGCCAACGCGAACTGGAAAATGTGCGCAAGGATGCCGCTAGCTACCAGCGTGAGATAGCCCTGCTACAAAGTCAATTGAAGGACAAGGAAGAAATCATCACCCTGCTGCGCGCCAGCTACAACCGGCCTAACTGATAACCTAATGACTAACCGGCTAGATTTTGATAAACTGCTGCCATTGTTGGAACCTATGGAGTTTGAGATTCCTATCAATCAAGAACCAACCGATTATTTCCCCACCTTTTTGAGGCAAAGGCTTGACAGGTACACTCGCTACTACAACGAGCAATTGAAGCCCTATGTAGATGGCACCCTGAAGTACACAAATGGAAGAACCGACCTAGTCTTAGAAAAAATAGAAAAGCTATCGGCTGGCTTAATAACCGCAGTAGAAGAGTATTACCTAGGTAACGTCTTTGGGGCCACCAAAGCATTTAATGACGTCATGACCAGTGTCAAATTCACTGCCATGACCTCTGTGAATACTATTCCTGCTGAGAGCTATTTTTATCGAACTCGGCCTACTAGCGAGCGAAACCTCTCCAGAAAAGCTCTTTTCCATAATCCGTTTCAAAATAGGCATGCTGTCAAAACGGGCAGGTATAGTATACCTGGCTTTCCGGCTCTTTATCTGGGCAGTTCTGTGTACGTATGCTGGGAAGAGTACGACAGGCTACCTATACCAAGTTTGTATTTCAGCAGATTGTCTAATACTCGCCCCCTCAGGGTGGCTCAAATTCAGCGCTTAAATGATTTCCTGAGCGAAATTGAACCGCTGCCAAAGGATGGTGAAGCGAAATCTAGAAATTTTATTAGATACCTCTCACTGTTCCCCTTGCTAATAGCTTGTACCATTAAAACTAAGCAAGACGGCTCTTTCAAGCCTGAATACATTATTCCGCAGCTGCTCTTACAATTTATATCAAATAACAAAGAGGTAGATGGCATTATGTTTCCATCTACCAAAGTTGACTATCATTTGATTGAAAACATTTCTGCCTACAATTATGTATTCCCCGTTAAAGAAATTTATCAGGAAGGATATTGCGCGCAACTTTTGAATACATTCGAAATGACACTTCCGACTTCAATAGAGATTGAAGAGCTTATCAACCACTCTAGAGGGTTTTTGACCAAAGCGGACCAGTCTCCTAATATTCGGTTAGGTACTATAAAAATAGTAGAGGAGGTAGTTACCCCCTATCGAGCTACTTCTCTCGGCTATCTTGAGCAAATACTTAATACACGAACACTAGCCATGGTATAATAAATGCATAAGAAGACTGCCACTACCAATGGAGGTATTTTTTATGCATTTATTATTAGAAAGGCAAATCGTCATCATCATCCTCGATAGAAATGACCGCTTGCTCTGCTGCTCTAGCCTTTTCTACCGCTCGGCGTTTATCCAGAATCCGCTTCCCTGCATCTCCCATGTCAAGTAGCATTTGAGTGACCTGTACAATCTCCGGGCGGTCAATATATTTAGCGCTTACATCTAAATAATTATATTCTAACATAAGAGAGTTTGCTAATTCTGAATCATTCAATGGTGAACGCAAATACCAGTTCATTATCAAAGCAGCTTTATTAGCTATCCTTTCTAAATAGACAGGTGATTCATTATTAGTACTATGCATCCTATGCCACGTACTTCCGGTAGGCATACTATTAATCGTCTTTATATCAAGCGGCAGTTGATGCCTAACTGTTATCTTCTGGTCGGATAACGCCCATGCTGCATATTTAGCAGTCGTATTCGATTGCGAAGTTCGCCATATAATATATAAACGAGAAATTACTGATGGAGCGAAACTTATATATACTCCACTATCTGCCATCCACGCTAACGCCCAGCAAGCAGAAAGCTGCTCAGGTGTTGAGTCCATTTCTATCATTCGCTCCAAAGCAGCGCAAAACTTTACAGCCATCTCCTTAGATATCAAGGATGAGCTCAGCTTTATCTCATCTATACCACTTTGTGTACTTCCTTCATGATATCCAGTTAATACTAAAGCTTGATGTTTCAGCCATAATGCAGCACTAATACGCTGAATTCTATTTCCATTTTCTAATTGCCTGAGTATTTCACCAAGCTTTCTACGAAAATCCGCAACATTAATTTTATCTTCATCCTCATCTTGTTCGTATTTAGAATATATCCCAGATTCATCATAAGCTTCAACATAGCCTTCCCAATCTTTTCCACCACCTAGGAATCCCGTAATTGCCGCTTGTCTAAGTCGCTCTGCATATTTACCTCGATAAAGAGAAATGAAGTCATGGTCATTATCTCCTAATCTAGCAATCTGGTCTAACGCTCTCTCTAAAGTTGCAGGCGATGCAATAGCTTCGTCTAATATACATTGATGTAACAAGACCAAACAGTTAAGCTCGTCTTCTGTGGATTCGTCTAGACTTATTTCTTCAACAATATCTACCAGTTTTTTTATTACGCCTTCCGCATGGCGTTTAGCTAAAACAGTTGCTAGTGGAATAACTTCAAACCAGCGTTCGTCCGTGAAATGAGGGGATAGCACATCAACCAATGCCGGACAATCATTTCGTCCAGGGTGTTCACCAGCTGCATAGCCACGGGCAGTTAGATACTCCTGAAAAGTTAGATGCCTAAATTCGTATACATCTTGTAGGTCTCCACTCTCCTCATCTAATTCCTGTCCCGTGCGCATCAGGATACTACTCCGGTGCTCTACCCGCTTAATAAATTCGGCAGCTGACACACGGGCATCCTGCAGTTCTGCATCTAGTTCTTCTCGGGCCTCTTGCAATAAGGTTAGCAGGCTGCGATAGGTTATCCGTTGAACACCCTTTTCCATCATCGCGCAAGCAACGTAGGAAAGTTGTGCTAGCGTCTCATCCTCTTCCATTGGCTCAAATCCCTCGACATTCCACGTCATGATGAGCACTTTCACAGCTGCACTATACAGTGCTGCACGGTTTCGGGGTAGCTGGCCTATCCAGCGCTTCACTACTAGGAGAGTAGTTAGGAGCAGCGGGTTTTCAGCTAAGGCTCTGATACGTGTATTTTGCCAAATATCCTTAGCTAGCTGAGTAGCTTCAACTCGTACTTGAGGCGTGTCTTTGATTACTTGCACGTGCCATTGCTCACACAGCCAAGCAACATCTTCTGCGTTGAGCGGGGCTAATTTTGCATGTACGCAGGCATCCGCAACAACCCCAGCTACTAAGCGGTAACCAGCTTCTCGCGAAGTGATTACCATACCTATCTGCGGATATACTGCTAAAAAAGTGCGTAGGTTGTTGGCGAATGATTTACGAGCTTGCTCATCCGAAATTTCATCTAGCCCATCTACAAGTAGTAATACCTTACCTGCTCGCAACGCACTTGTCACATGTTGATTAAATACCTCCGCCTCGCCTTCGGGCATATTAGTTTGCGCCGGAATAGTTTTCAGCAAATCGCTAATTGGCTGCCCTGCTCGCTCGCGCAGTTCTCGACACCGCAAAAACAGCGGCAACCAGTCGCGGTCAGGTAATTCGTCGCTTATTTCTTCTCTACGCTCTGGGAACACATAGGCAGTTGCTAAACGCTTTAATAGGGTACTTTTTCCACCGCCAGGAGTCGCTAACAAAGCTAGATGTGAATTGCCAGCGAGTAATGAACCAATAGAATGTGTTTCGGCCACTCTGTTTGCAGCCTGAGCTGCTTCCGCCTCTTGGGGAAGTATTGCATTAAGTGGCACGAATAGCCGTTCTAATTCAAGTTTTTTAGAACTTGTATCTGTATCAGCGGGTAGACCATCTAATTGAATAAAGCCGCACTCTTGCCCGAGCCACTGCCGATAGTGAGCCAGCATGCTGGCTTCAGTAGCTACATAAGCTGGTGTGGCGGGTGCGGGAGGTAAATGCCGCAATTTTTCGAGCGCACCGCCACTTTTTGCATCTGAAGCGGCCAGTATTCGTGCGGCATTTTCAGTTAATGGCGTTAGGTAATGTATTAAAGCGAAGTGCGTACGCACTTTATTACGAGCATAAAACACGACTTTGATATAGCCCGTTCGGTGCATAAGTACTTCTATCCCATCGAACTGCACATCGTGCAAATTTGCTACTTGTATGCTGTGATTTGCTCGTGCAATCGCCTGTTCATCAGATGCAAGTATTTGGCTAGCCTCAAGTACTTCGACAAGTTTTGAGGCATCAACTAACTGTACACTTCTGTCGCCATTCGTCCTGTCTGCCTCGATAGATGCTGCAGTAAATCCTTCCAGTGAGATGAAGTATCCCTTTAGTACTCTGTCGCTCGCGCGCTTATTTTCCGCATCTATCCCCCCGCGGAACTTGCTCACTTCCGCAATACCAGTTTTAGACTGATTCATGGAAAACTTTGCCAGCACTGACTCTGATTTGCTACGATGCCGACCGTAGACCTCTATACCACTTTTGGTTTCTGTAAACTCTAGTTCTTCGTACCCTTCGGCGAAGAAGAAGTCCTTCATCAGGCGCTTAAGTAGTTCTATTCGAACAGTAAGAGTGGAAGCAAGTATGCGTAGAGTTGGAGCAGGCATTACGTGTCGTATTTACGAAGGGAATAGTCTCGCAATATAGTCTATTAGCCTTTCAAGTGCACTGTGTTTTGGTTCTTACCTGCACTAATCACTTACCTTGCCGCCGCATGAAAATTACCCGCCAGTTGCGCCTCGACGCGCTAGCCGCTGACGGCACCGCCCCCATCCACCTCCCCATCACCTAGCAAAGCAGGGCAAGCACAATGCCTGCCGCCCCAAAGAGCCTAGTAGCACTAGGCGTTATCGTTACCCATGAACCTCTTATTCTCTAACCCCTATATCAACATCAGCCTGCACCCCGGCCCGCCGCACAACACGCTGGAAATTCAGTGGCTGGACTTTGTACCCAGCGCCGACTTTCGGGATAGCATGCGCGAAATGCTGCACCAGGCCCGGCTGCACCAGGTGACGAGTTGGGTGGTGGACAACCGCCTGCTGCGGGCCATGCGCACGGCCGATTTGGCCTGGGCCGGCCCGGAAGTACTTGAGCCAATGAGCGCGCTGGGGGTGCGCCGCTTCGCGGGCGTTGAGTCGCAGGATGCCATGAACCGCATGGGCGTTACGGCCTTGCTGGCCGACGTCATGCCAAATACGCACATCACCCAGCGCTTTTTCCCCACCATCGAAGAGGCCCGCGCCTGGGCTACAGAGCCCTTCTAGCCCCATGCGCACGCTGCTAGCCCTGCCCTACCTCAACATCTGCCTGCACGAAGGCCCCACGCCCGTGCTGGAGCTGCAATGGCTCTGCTACGCGGCCAGCCCCGACCTGCGGGCCGCCCTTACCCAGGCCGTGGAGCTCAGCCGCCAGCACCAGGTCAAAGGCTGGGTAGCCGACGACCGCCGGCAGGGCGCCGTGCGCCCCCGCGACGTGGCGTGGGCCGAGCACGCTATCCTGCTGCCCCTCGACGAGGCCGGCCTGGCGCGCTTTGCGCAACTCGAATCGCAGAATGCGCTCAACCGCCTTACCATCGACGTGGCCTACACGCGCACCATGCCTACGCTTCACTTCGCCGTGCAGCGCTTTGAGGACATTGACCAGGCGCGGGCCTGGGCCAGCGGGCGCGCCTAAGCCGGCCACAGACCTACTCCACGCTGCCCATGCAGACTACCCGCCCGTTGCCCTTCTCCGCCCTGGCTGCCCCCTTCACTCCCTGCCAATAGGCGTGAACAATCCCCCCGCTGAGTAGGCTAATGAGCTCATAAGCAGTAAATTTTTGCTAAGTTTTTACTTTATTTCATCTTTGAAAAGCCTCTACCGTATCGGCAGAGGCTTTTTGCATTTATCCAGTATTTAATTATTGCGCGGGCAGCCGGAATTTTGCATTTTACTGCCCTGCCGCCGATGAATCTGACCCAATTATGCGCTGCTCCCCACGTCACCATTTATTTCGATTCCTGGAATAACTGGCTCTACATCGAGTGGGAGGGCGAGCTGACCCTAGCGGCCGTGCAGTACGCCTGCCTGGAAGTGGCCCAGTGCTATGTCAAGCACTCCTACCCGCGCGTGCTCAACAACGATGCACAGATTACGAACCTGCCCCGGGAAGTTGCCCCGTGGCTGGCCAAGCACTTCTTCCCTAACCTCAAGCTGGCCGGCATCGAGCAGCTGGCCTGGGTGCACGCGCCCACCGTGCGCGGGCTCAGCCACGCCACGCAGGTTTTGCAGCACCTGGCCCACCTCAACGTCGGCCTCTTCGCCGACATCGAGCAGGCCACCAGCTGGCTCCAGCTCTCCAACCCCACCTACCAAACCGGCTGCGCCCTGCTGCCCCGCCCCCTGGCCGAGGAAACCCAGTTCGCGCAGGCGGTGGCGCAGTTCAAGCACGCGCTGCAGGAGCGTGGCGTCACGGCTGAGGTGGCGGCGCTGCCCGCGTGAAAAGCCCCAGGCAGCCAGGCCGGCGTACTTTGGCCGCCGCACGAAAATCACCCGCCAACTGTGCCTTGATGCGCTCGCAGCCGACAGCACCACCCCTAGCCGCTTTCTGCCGAGTGAGCAGCGGAGTGCCCAGTTGGTAGACAGGTAAACGCCTGACGTACCACCTTATGCGCCAGCTAATACTAGTTTACCTACTTACATTTACCTGTCTTTTCAACACTATGGACATCAGCCAATCCCTCGACCACTACGCCAACCGCCGCGACCTGCTACGGGCTTACGCCTCGGAATACGAGCTGCTCCGGGAGGAAGCCCCGGAAGTAGCCGCCCACCTGAGCTTCGACGCCTACGTGCACTTCTCTTTCGCCTACTACCGCATCACCGAGCAAACGGATGGCGTCGAGCGCATGGCGACCGTGCTGGAGCGGGTACGGCGCCTGATGCCCTCTTAGCCCTGCTCGGACAAGCATAAAAGCCAGCTTACTTGGCATCGTGCCAGTTGCTGCTGGAGCTGTGGGCGAAGCCCTGTAGCAACTCAAACAGCAGCTCATCGCGCGTGCTCAGGTTGTGGTTGAGCAAGCGCAGCTGCTCGGGGTCGAAGTAGCCCCGGACCTGCGCCAGGTGTGCGGAGGTGGCCGCGTGAAAGCCCATCTTCCACTGCGCGAAGTTGCGCTGGGCAATGGGGCCATAGGCGAGTTCTACTACGTCGTAGTGGCGCGAGTCGCGCAGCAGGTGGCCGTATAAGTACTCCACCGTCTCGACATCTCCCTCTATCACCTGAATAAACTGCTGGTCGCCGTAAAGCAGTATCCCCGTAATACCATTTTGCTCGTTCCACTCGCGCGCCCAGCGCAGCAAGGCTAGCAAGCTAGCATCCGACATGATGACAGTGGCGTGACTCGTGTAAATGAGTTGGTGCATAAAGGAAGCATTAGCGTGAGTGAGAGCCTGGTAAATGTATGTGTTTCAGGCTTAACTCCACTGTAGCAGCAAAGCAAGCACGTCCGTTTCGGTGAGCTATCCAGCTCCCTACTTGCGCCTAAGCTTTCTGTTTTTTATTTGCCACACTGCCCTGAGCATAACAATTCTATGAAAATCACTCGCCAACTGCGCCTGGACCGCCTCGCCGCCGATGGCACCGCCCAGATTCAGCTCACTATCTGGTGGGAGGGCAACCGCCTGCGGCTGGGCACCGGCGCCGTGGTGCTGCCCGAGCACTGGGATGGTCAGCAGGTGAAGGTGGGCAAGAGCACGCCCCACGCCAGCATCAACCCCCGGCTCAACCGGGCCACCGAAGCCGCGGCCGAGGCCCAAGCGCTAGCCACCAAGCAGGGCCGGCGCCTGCCGAAAGAAGAACTGAAAGCGGCCGTGGACGCGGCCCTAGCCCTGACGCCGGTGGTAGCGCAGGCGCCGGCGGCCGCACCAGTTGCGGAAGCCACCGACTTCGAGAGCCTGCAGCGGCGCTGGATAAGTGAGCAGGTGAACAAACCCCGGCAGGGCTCAGGCAAACCACTCTCGAAAACCACCAAGGCGGGCTTCCTGGCCACGCTCGAGCGCTTTCTGGAATACCAGAAGGCCCGGGGCATCGCGCTGCGCGTGGAGGCGCTGGATTTGGCCTTCTACCAGGACTTTCGCACCTACATGCTCGAGGAGCTGGGCCAGGGCGTGAACACGTTCGGCAAGCACATCAGCCGGCTCAAGACCTTTCTGACCTGGGTAGAGGTCGAGGCCGATTTGCCGGTGCACCGGCACGTGCGCCGATTTGTGGCCTCTACCCAGCGCACCAAAGTCGAGGCCCTAACGGAAAAGGAGCTGCACCAAGTGGCTGACCTCAACTTCAGCGACCAGGCTACCCGGGAGCACCTGGCCACCCTGCGCCTGGAGCTGGGCCGCGCCACCGGCAAGCACCAGGACACCGACTCGCTCGAGGCGTGGATTTCGCACGTAGAGCTAGCCCGCGACAAGTTTTTGGAATGCTGCTACACGGGTCTGCGCATCAGCGACGCCAACCGGGCGGCCTGGGAGCACGTGCGCGGCAACCTTCTCGTGCTCGACAACATCGCCAAAAGCGACGTGACCGTGTACATCCCCTTCTACGACGATGCCCTTTTCAAGCCCGTTGAGCTGGCCGAGCGCTACGAGCACCCCACCCCCTACGCGCTGCTGGTGCCCGAGTGCTACCGGGCCAACGAGTTTTTGCGTGTGGTGCAGCGTATGATAGGCCTGACCCGGCTAAAGCTCACCACGAAAATCGGGCGTAAAACCTTCGTCACGCTCAAGCTTTACCAGGGCGTGCCCTCACGCACCATCATGCAGGCCACCGGCCACCAGACGGAGGAAGCCTTCAACGCCTACGTGGGCGTGGATGAGCTGGAAATTGTGCAGCAGTTCATGCGCAAATCGTCCCGGCGCCGGGCAGCGTAGGGGCCATGCAACCTTCTGAGCAGCAAGTGCGTCCCATGCATACACTTTTTCTTCATTCTTCCATGAGACTACTGCTTCCCGCTTGCTTGCTGCTGGGCCTGGTTACGTCGGCGGCCAGTTGCCGCAAAAACGACGAGCCCGAGCCCACCCCCACTATTTGCCCCATCGAAACCTGCCCCGGGGCGGGTAATGTGGTAAAGACTGTAACCGATACGCGCGGCATCGTGCGCCTAAACCCCGTAACGAAGGAGTACGCCATTGCCACGCTACCGAGCGTAACCAACAGCTTTGACGTGGGCGTACTGTGCACGGCCCTACCGACCAACCTGCAGGTGGATGGCACAAAAGTCCTCTTCAGCGGCACCTACCGACTCAAGCCCGGAGGCTCCACTGCGGGCGACGTAGCCACCTACTACCTGACTACTTCCGCAGTCAGCCTAGACCCCAACCCCTAGCCTAAAAAGGTGGCGATTTTGGCGGCGGTTTTTGCGCCCCGCGTTGCCGGTGGTCGTAGTCGGTTGCCGCCTAAAACGGCCGCACGAGCTAGTAGGCTCACAACCGAGTACAATAAGCCGCAATAGGCTACAAAACCAAAGAACTTATACGACCACAAAAAAGGCCCTCACAGCAATGTGAGGGCCTTTTTTATTTTAACTGGGGCAGTTTCTGAGGCAGGTTTTACTTGACAGCCCCTTGCGCCCGGTCTGCTTCGCGCTCATTCAAGGCATCCTCGATATTAGCTGTATCGTCCTGGCTCCAGTCGATTACGGCCCGGATGCGGCTCGGCAGCGCGCGCACGGCATCCTCCACTCGGTGTACGGCCCGCACCAGCTCCTGGCTAGCTGCGCTGCCCGAGGCAGTACCTGGGCTGGCAGAGGGTGAGCCAAAGGGTAAGCCCCCATCCTCGAAGTAGCCAGGCTGCCGGCGCACCGGCGCACCGCCGCGGTAGAGGCTCGTATCAATCAGCTCATCAACCAGGTGCTTGTTGTTGGCGTAGGTGTCGCGCGAGAGAATCATGTAGGCCTCGCCCCGCTCCCACTCGCCCAGGTGCTCGCCGGTGGCCCCATCGACCATGCGGATGCCGCCGCCCGAGTGGCGCTGGCCTACGTCGGCCACGCCGGCTTTGGCGTTGATGCGGCCGCCGCGGGCAAACTGCCGCTTCGCTGCCCCAAACAAGCCACCCTGCTCAAACTCGGGGATGGGCGTGGCAATAATTTTGGCGACACCAGCCGCACCCGTGATGCCGGCTGCAATCATGAGCGGGATGTTGGGCGAAGCTTTTATCACCGAGAGAGCCGTTTGAATGATGGCTTGTGCCACATTCAGTTCCTTATCCTTTTGGGCCGCCCGCTTCTTTACTTGGCGGGTCTGCTCATCGTAGCTCTGCTCGATACTGGATTTCTGCGCCTCGTAGGTCTCTTTGCTGATAGTGCCCGCCTTGTATTCCTGCTCAAGTTTAACCAGGCGAGCCTTCTTGTCCTTCTCAATTTTAACCAGCTCTTTATCAGAGGAAATCTTCTGAAAATCGGCCACCGCTTGCAGCGCCGTAGCGGTTTGCTCCAGCCCAAACGATACACCGGCCTTCTCGCGCTCGCGGGAGCGGTCGGCGTATTCATTTTCCAACTCCCCCTTGCTCTGCAAATACTGGCGGGTCAGCGCCAGCTTTTGCTCGGTGTTGAGCCCTTCCTGGAAATAGTCCTGGGTAAACTGCTCTTCGAGCTGCTGCCGGCGCACGGTCTGCTCCTCAGCGTCGGCCCGGGCGCGCTCGCCGCTGAACTCGCTCGACTGCTGTCGGCGCCGGGCGATGCGGCGCAGGGCGATATCCTCGTCGATAGCCAGGATGCGCTCGGCAATTTCCCGCTCCTGCGCCGCCCGGTCTTTACCCAGCTGCACCATGTCGAGTTGCAACTTGGCTTCGATGAGCCGGCGCTTCTCGGCCGCCTGCGTATCGGTATCGAGGATTTTGAGTTTCTCCGCTTTGGCCGCGGTTAGCAGTTCAGCGGCCCGACGGTCAAACTCATTCTTGATGAGCGCATTGGTACGCTTCTCAATATCGAGTTCTTCCTCCTGCACCTTGAGGGCCTGCGCCTGGCGCACGGCCTCGATATCGACGGCCAGCTTATCGAAGATTAGCCGGCGCTGCTCGGCAATCTGCTCGGCCGTGCCTTTGGTCGTAGCCTTCTCCTTGTCGGCCGCCGCGAGGAGCTGCTGCACCTTTTTCTCAGTTTCGTCGGCGAGTAGCCCGGCTTTGAGGTCAGCAATCTTTTTTTCGACCTCCAGCTGCTCAGTGGCCGCTTTCTTGGCCGCGTCGCGCTGCTTTTTCTAATAATCCTCCTCGAGCTTGCGCAGGGCAGCTACCGCATCGGCCCGAATCACTTTGCGCTCCGAGGCTGATTTTTTCTCGTCCGCCAACTCAATGTCGCGCTTGACTGCGACCTCCAGCTTTTTAAGACGTAGCTCCTCAGCCGAGCCGCTGGCCACCAGGGCCAGGGCAGCCCGAATGTTGGCCTCCTGGTCTTTGAGCTGCTCCAGACTCAGCTTCTTGGCCGCGTCACTAACGGCCTTCTGCTTGGCCGCTGCCCCTACCCTGGCGGCGGCTTTGTCAAACGAATCAGCCGCGGCCTTGGCGTCCGTGTCCGACACGCCCAGCAGGGCTACCTTATCGGTGCTGGCGGCCCGGGTGAAGGCCGACTTGTAGTTCTGCCCAATCTCGCTACCTGTTTTCTTAACCGCATCCACCAGGCCCTGCGCACTCTGATTGATACCTTCCTTAATGAGCCCAAAATCCAGCGTAAACACGCCTTTTATCACCTTACCGGCCGCCAGCAAATCCGCCACTAGATAGCCTAGCGTGCCCTTGATGAGTGCGAAAGCATTCTGAAATCCCACGGCCAGCCCCTGCACGGTGACGCGCACGAGCAGCGAATTGTTGTAGAGGTCGATGAAGTAATTGATGAAAGCCGAGAGTGGCCCCTTCGCGTTTTTGAGAAAGTCCAGAAACTGGCCGGCCGTGGCGAGCAGCAGCACAAACACCGGGCGCAGGCCCTGGCCAATCTGCACCTCCAACTGGTCCATCGTGTCGCCCAGATTCGAGGTCTGCCCATCGAGCGTGGCCGAAATGGAGGCCGTGGAGCCCATCACCCCGTTGAGCTCCCCGAAGCCGACGAGGGCGGCATTGATAGCCGTGGGCGTATTCTCCACGGTTTTAGTGATGCCTTTAAACGAGAGGCTTACCTGGTCGCCGCTTTTACTAGCCTGAATGCCGAACTCCTTGAGCCGCTCGAACTCGCCGGTGCCGGCATCGAGCACGGCCTCGGTGAGCTGGTCGAAGCTTTTGCCCTGCGAGGCCGCCACGTCGGCTAGCTTCTGCAACTCGGCCGTGCTGGGCACGATGCCCCGGTTCACAAATTTGACGTAGCTGGCCGTGAGCTCATCAACCGAAAACGGCGTTTTGGCCGCCAGGTCGGCAATCTGCTGCATGGCAAATTGCGCGGCCGACTTGTCACCCAGGGCCGTGGTGAGCACCGCCTCGAAGGTTTCGAACTTGGCCGTGGTGGCGAAGATTTCCTTCCCCAATTCTTTGGCCCCGCCCACCACGGCCTCCACCCCCAGCTGGATACCGGCAAAGCCCACCGCTTTTTTCACGAAGTCGGCCACGCCCCCGCCGGCGCTGCCCATTTCGTCCTTTACGCCCTTGGCCTCGGCCCGCACCTGGGCGAGGCGCGTCTCCACGTCAGTAATTTCCTTGCCTTTAGTGATAAAGCCCTGCGTGCCCGGCACTAGGTCTCTTAGCTCCCGGTTGAGCTGCGAGCTGAGCTTGCCGAGTTGGTTGATGGTCAGGCCCGTGACGCCGATTTTATCACGCAGCTCGCCCATACGGGTATTCACCTCACGCAGCTCCTTGTTGGCAGCAATGTACTCGTCGGTGCCGCGCTTCATTTCCTTGAGCCCCGTCTGGAGCAGCTGGGCGCGGCGCGTGAGGTTGTCGAGTTCGGTTTTCGACTGCGAGCCGTCGATTTCCAGCTTTATCTGGACGTTATCCTGTCTGACTTGTGCCATTAGAGTTTAAGGCTGGCTGCTAGGTGCGTGCCGGTGGCTGCCACGTAGCGGCG
>JBPBQJ010000137.1:0-19352 GCA_050954765.1 Janthinobacterium lividum
AAACTAACGTGCGCGTACTTAATAAGTAACGAATCACCCTTGTATCTGTCAGAGCTTCTAAACTCTGATAAACTATCCGAAATAGCTAGCTGAGTAAATTCTTGCCTTGTTGTTTTAGAAGTAGAATCCATTCTACTAGTCATGCGATACAGGCAAATGATTTTGACAGGAGGATAATGGGCACTCATTGCCCCAACCGTAAAGATTAGAAATAAAAAAAATAAACAAACAGAAATGATTTTAGGCTTCATGGAAAAAGTATAAAATAATGAATTTCTTACTTCTGTGCCTAGGCTTTGATACGAGAACTTGATTTTCGTGCCAAAGCCTAGGTTCAGAAGTATTACTTAGTCGCAATACTGGTCATAAACGTCCATTTTGCGAGATAGAAGCTGCGAGCCATCATTATCATTACAAGTATAGGCACTACCCATATACTCACCGCCGTCGCTGCAGCCAATTGTAAAGTATTGAAAGCCGCACGTTTGGGGCTTTAACTTTGCTAATTCCTTCGTATTGCGAGCAGATACTTCTTTAGTAATTGCCCGGGAAGACAGCTTGCCCTCTTTATTGGGGGTATTAGATGCCATACTCGAAAATGACACGGAGCTTAACAAAACTGCAAATAACATTGAATTTTTCATGGAAAAGAAAACTACTAATTTTAGCCTCGTAAACCCTGAAGCCAGTAGGGCTGCCCGCTCGATAAAGCCCAGGTGCAGAACCTGTGGTGGGCCGTCGCATACGAAGTGGGGAGCCAACCCGGTTACGGCTTGCCGGCACCCGCAACCCACAGCACTAGCTACCTGAGGCTGAGCGAGTGCGGGGCGTTGATGACGGCGGTAAAACTTCGCAAAAAAATACAGACTTCCTATTTTTAATACTTAATTATTTAACGGATTTAGGTAAAAAGCTGATAGACAAGACGGTTATTTTATAAAAAGCAACAGTGCTTAACTGATGAACAGTTTTAATACTAAGGTTTTGTAATAATCAATACTACTTCAATTCCAGGGGGTTGGGCTTGCGGTGGGCGCGCTCCTGGGCCCGCTGCTTGGCCTTTTCGGCCTCTTCGGGGCTAGTGAAGCGGATGTTGCCACTGGCCAGCAGCTGGGTGAGGACGGTGCGGTCGTAGTCGGCTTTGCCACGCGCCAACTCGGCCTTGGCAATGAGCTTGGCGCCGGCTTCAGGCGGGGCAATGGCCACGGGCGGGACCAGCTGGCGCAGTTTGGTCAGCGCAAACACGAAATGGCCGCGCGTGTCGGCCACTTTCACGATGAGGCCGGGCAGGCCGGAGAACTTGTAGGGGCCATCGGCGATGGGCACGGCGCGGGTAAACCACGCCTCCCAGGTGCGCCCGCCGAAGGTGGTGGTGGCCCGCTGGCAGGCATAGCCGGCGATGGTGGCCGTAGTGGGCGCAATGACCCAGGTGAAGAGGCTAGCCGGTTCCTGGTAGTAGTATTTGGTGGTGCCGATGCGGTCGTAAACGACTACCGTGGCGGCCGTGGGTATTTTGAAAACAACCGCCTTATACTCGCTCGTAAACTTGCTGCTCGGCGTGCCGTTGAGGTTAATAGTAATATGTTCATTATCACCGTGGCTCACCTGCGATTCGTTGAGGGCGGCGGTCATTACCGAATCCATGTACAGCGTCGCCTGGTTTTCGCAGCGCGAGAGCTTGCTGCCAATTTGCAGGCGCAGTGTTTCGGTGCGCGTTTTGGCGTCGGTCGAGTCGCGCTGGTAGGTGAGGCGGTAGAGGCACTCCACGCGGGCCTGGTCGGCGGGGAGGGCCGGGGCGGTTTGGGCGAGGCTAGCCAGGGGCAGCAGGCAAATACCCACAAAGTAGCGGTAGCGCATAGCGGCAAGTTTTAGAGGGTGAAACGATTAGCGCAGTTCCAGCGGATTGTTGCGCTTGCGGGCGTTTTCGCGGGCGCGTTGCTCGGAGGTGGGGTCGAGCGAGGTGATGCGCATCTGGCCGTTGCTGGCCGCCGACAGGCTAGCCAGCGGGTCGAGCCGATACGTGGCCAGGGCGCGCTGAAAAGTAGCCCGGTCAGTGCTAGGAGGCGCTTTGGCGGGCAGGGCCACGAGGCGCGCGGTGGTGGGCTTGCCCAGCGTCAGGAGTTCGAACACGTAGTAGCGGCGCGTGTCGGCCACCTGCACGATGAGGCCCGGCAGGCCGAAAAACTTATACGGCCCTTCGCTCACGGGCACTTCGCGGGTAAACCACGCTTCCCACTGCCGCCCGCCGAAAGTAGTGGTGGCCCGCTGGCAGGCGTAGCCGGCCCGGCTAGCCCGGTCGGGCGTGATAACCCAGGTCAGAAAACTAGCTGGCTCCTCGTAGCGGTAGTGCGTGAGGCCGATGCGGTCGTCGTAGATGAGCCGGTGGGTAGCGGCCGTTTTGTAGATATTGTAGCTGAACCGGCTGTGGGGAATCTTCATCAACTGGTCGCTCATTAAGCTCACATTATCCTGATTGAAGGGCAGGGTACTGAAAACCGCTAGTAATGAGTCGCTGGCCAGCGTGGCCCGGCTGGTAAAGCGCGACAGCGTTTTGCCCAGCAGCAAGTAGTGAATATCCGTGCGTGTGGTGGGGTTGGTCGAGTCGGGCTGGTAGGTAAGGCGGTAGGTGCCCACCAGCACAGCCGGCTCGGGCGCCAGGGCCGGCGTTTGGGCCGTGGTTGCAAGGGCGGGCAAGGCCGCTAGGACCAGATGCAAACAAAAGCCGCGCATACACTACTAGTTGATGGGCTAGCAATATATGCGCGGAGGAAAGGACTCGGTAGGCAAATTACTGCCTGCCAGGTATCATAGCCGCTGCACGGCCACTACGCGCTGGGTTTCCTCTTCCACCTTAAAGCGGTCGTCGACGCGGAAGCCCACCACCCAGCAGATTTTGCCGTCGGCCGAGGTCAGCACGCGCACCTCATCTTTGAGGTTCAGCGGCACTTTCTGGTCGATGAGGAAGTCGCTGAGGTGCTTTTTGCCCTTCATCCCTAGCGGCATAAACCAGTCGCCCTCCTGCCAGCGGCGCAGCGTGAGCGGAAATTTGAGCTTGTCGATAGCAAGCGCCGCCGTGCTGCGCGAGCGCGGCACCTCGTAGCCGGCCCCGTCGTGGTAGGTAGCGCGCAGGCGCAGGCCGTCGGCCAGCAAGTCTTCTTGATTTTCAGCCAATTGAAAGGTGCCGTACTGGGCTAGCCGGCGCGGCGTAAGCACGAGCTGGTTGCGGTCCTTCACTAGGCGGTGGGTGGGCGAGTCGAACTGCTTGCCCGAGAGCCCGCCCAGGCTCGCCACAATCTCCTTGGTCACGGGCCACGAAAAGCCGAAGGGCCGCAGCAACTCGTGCAGCACCAGGGTGGTGGCGGTCGTGTTCTGGAGCGTGGCAATGCTGAAATAGGTGGCCTCGGGGGCGTCGCGCCGGGCCTGGGCGGCGGTGTCGGCCACGTAGCGGCGCACTATTTCTTCGGCACCGCCCACGCGCTCGGCGGTGCTGGCCAGGGTGTTGTCGAGGTTGGGGTTGATTTCGCGCAGCACCGGCAGCACCTGCTGGCGCAGGCGGTTGCGCTGGTACACGGGGCTATCATTGGAGGCATCTTCGCGCCAGATGAGGCGGTTCTCGACCAGGTAATCATATAAATCGTCCTTGGCGCTGGCCAGCAGCGGGCGCACCACAGGGCCGTTCTGGGCCTGAATGCCGTGTAGGCCAGCCAGCCCCGTGCCATGGGTGAGGTTGAGCAGCATGGTTTCGGCGGCGTCGCGGCGGTGGTGGCCGGTGGCGATTACGGCGTAGCCGTTGGCCGCGCGCACCTGCTCAAACCAGCGGTAGCGCAGCAGCCGGGCGGCCATCTGGGTCGAAATACCCTCGCGCTCAGCAAAGGCTTTGGTCTGGAAAAACTCGGCGAAATAGGGCACCTCGTACTGCTTGGCCAGCTTGCGCACGAACTGCTCGTCGGCGTCGGCTTCCTCGCCGCGCAGCCCGAAGTGGCCGTGCGCCACGGCTAGCTTGGCGCCGAGTCGGTGCAGCACATCGAGCAGCACCACCGAGTCGAGGCCGCCACTCACGGCCACCAGCACGGTGTCGGTTTCGAGGTTGAAAAGGGAGTTCTCGGTAATAAACTGGCGAATCTGGTCGAGCATGGCGAAGAAGCAAAGCGGCGGGCAAAACCGGCCGGTGGGGCCACAAAGTTCGCTGGCTAGCCCCGCCCATGACGCCGGCCGCCGGGGCAACTACGCAAAAAGGTGCCGCCGCCGCTCGGCTAGCACAGCGGCCACGCGCTCGGCCACGGTCAGGTCGCCACGCAGCTCTAGCACCGGGCTGGTAAACTCGGTTAGCCAGCGGGTGTGGTTGGCCAGGGTGCGCGTACCGTCGGTCGAGCCGTCGTCGTAGCCCGCCGCCCAGTCCAGAAAGGCGGCGCTTTGGGCAGCGCGGGCGGGGCTAGCGGCGATGGCCGCGCCGTAGCGGGCGTGCTCGCGCTGGCGCAGGCGGTGCAGGCGCAGGGCGGGCGGCAAGTACAAAAACACCACTAGCTCGAAGGGCGCCCGCAGCCACTGCGCATCCCAGCCCCCGATGGAGCCGCCCAGTATCCAGCTTGCCTGTTGCGCCAGGTCGTGGGCTAGCCGGGCATCGCGCGCGGCCGGTGGGCGGCGCTGGGTGAACGGCGGGTCGGTAACCTCCCAGAAGTAGGCGTCGGTGTCGAAATAGGGGAGGCCCAGCGCCGCCCCGAGCGCCTCGCCCAGCGTGGTAACCCCCGTGCCCGAGGCGCCAAAAATGTGCAGCTTCATAAAAGTTGGTGCTGGGGCGCGGCAGTTGGCCCGGCCTTCGGGCACTAGCCGGCAAAGATGCGCGTTAGGCCCCGCCTGCCGCCGTAACTTTGGCCCGAATGCCGCTTCCCCGTTTTTTCGTAGTCCTCCTGCTTTTTCTGCCGCTAGGGTTCCTCCAGGCCCAAACCCGGCCCCAGCCCGCTAGCCCCGGCGCGCGTTCGCAGCCCGTGAAGGGTACGCCCGTGGACTTGCTGCACGCCGACGACCTGCGCGGCGGCGATTTTAATGGCGTGAAAATCCGCAAGCTGCTGGGGGCCGTTAGCTTCAAGCAGCAGGATGTGCTGCTGTACTGCGACTCGGCTTACCAGTACCTCGACCGCAACGAGATTACGGCGTTTAGTAACGTGCGTATCGTGCAGAGTGACACCATGACCATCACCGGCGACCGCGGCTTTTACGATGGTAACCGGCGCACCGCCCGCATGACCGGCCAGGTCGTGACCATGCGCGACCCGCGCATGACGCTCACCACCACAGCCCTCGACTACGACCTGACCCGCCGCACGGCCTTCTACACCGTAGGCGGCCACATCGTGGACCCCAAAAATACCCTCGACAGCCAGCAGGGCTTCTACGATACCAATAGCAAAGTCTTTGTCTTCAAGCGCGATGTGCACCTGGTTTCGCTCGATGAGCAGGGCCAGCCCACCGACCTGCGCAACGATACGCTGACCTTTAACACGAGCACTAAAATCGCGTATTTCGACGGCCCCACGCGCATTAAAAGCACCCAGGGCGACCTCTACGCCGAGAAGGGCACCTACAATACAGTGACGCGGGTGTCTAATTTCGCTCGCAACGCCAAGATTGACACGCCCGGCTACCTGCTCGGCGGCGATGTGCTGGTGTACGACCAAGTAAAGCTCTACGGCGTGGCCACGGGCCACGTCTCGCTCATTTCCAAGAAGGATAACCTTGTGCTGCGCGGCGACCAGGGCCGTTACTGGCGGGCGTTGGGCCGCACCAAGCTCTTTGGGGCGCGGCCCGTGGTGCGCAATATTTCGGGCAAAGACACGCTGTACATGGCCGCCGACACGCTGCTGAGCGTGGAAGCCCGCTCCGGTCGGGCTAGCCAGCGCCCCATCCTCTACGCCTGGCCCAAGGTGCAGATTTTTAGGGGCCGGATGCAGGGCCGCTGCGACTCGCTCACCTACGACAGGCAGGATAGCGTCATCTACCTCAACCGCGACCCGGTAATCTGGCAGGCCCGCAATCAGCTCACTTCCGACTCGATGAACCTGCGCTTCAAGCGCGGCCAGCTCGACCGGGCTAGCCTGTTTGCCAACGCCTTTGCCATTCAGGAAGACACCGTGCTAGACTATAACCAGGTGAAGGGCCGCAACATGATAGCCTATTTCCGGCGCAGCCAGATGGCCCGCATCGACGTGCTAGGCAACGCCGAAAGCCTATATTTTACGGTGGAAAGCGACTCCAGCCGGAGCGGGGTGAACAAGTCGTACCTGAGCGGCATGAACAAGTCGTTTTCGGCTTCCATGACACTGCGCTTTGCCGATAATAAAATCAAGCAGCTCACCTGGGTCACCAATCCCGACGCCAGCTACACCCCCGTTCACGAGCTCAAACCCACTGATAAAGAGCTCAAAGGCTTTCGCTGGCGGCCCACCGAGCGGCCCACCCGCCGCATGGTATTTGGCAAGCATTTCGCCGCCGACCTCAGGCGCGCCAAGCCCAAAGCCAGGCTAGTAAAAGCTAAGCCCAAGGCTACCAGGGCAAAATCAAAAGCGAAAGCCCCGAGCCGGGCAGCCCGCCTGGCCGCCCCGAAAGTGGCACCGGCTAGGCCCGCCACTACCCCGCCCGCCGCCGGTGCAACCCCCCGCTAGCCCTGCGGCTCCTGGGCTAGCCGTGCCTCCGGTGGAACCCGGCGGCGCGCGGCTGCCGTTTTACTTGTACCTTTGCCCTTTGTATGCGATTCTCCCGTTTGATTACCGCCGCCCTGCTCACCGGCACCCTTTCGCTAGGGTCCTGCACGGGCTACCAGAAACTGCTCAAAAGCGGCAGTGTGAATGAGAAGTACGAAGCGGCCATCAAGTATTACGATAAAGGCGACTTCTTTCGCTCGGGTACGCTGCTCGAAGAGCTGATTCCGCTGCTCAAGGGCCGGCCCGAGGCCGAGAAGGCGCAGTTTTACTTTGCCAACACGAATTATAAGCAGCGCAACTACGTATTGAGCGCCTATTACTTCAAGCAGTTCATCGATACTTATCCCAACTCGCCGCAGGTGGAGGAAGCGTCGTTTTTGCGGGCCAAGTCGCTCTACCGCGACTCGCCGGGCTACGAGCTCGACCAGACTAACACGATTACGGCCGTCGAAACGATTCAGGACTTTCTGAATACCTACGCCACCAGTCAATTCCGGGCCGAGGCCGAAAGCATGTCGCAGGAATTGCAGAAGAAGCTGGAAAACAAGGCTTTTCAAAGCGCCAAGCTCTACTACGCCCTGCGCTACAACCAGGCGGCCGTGACCTCACTCGGCAACTTTACCCAGCAATATCCCGGCTCGGTCTACGGCGAGCAGGCCGACTACATCCGGCTGCAAGCCCAGTACGCCTGGGCCAAGGAAAGCATCGAATCCAAGCAGCGCGAGCGCTTTGTGGACGCGGTGACCTACTACCAGCACTTCGTGGATACCTATCCGCAGAGCAAAAATTTGCGCCTGGCCCAGACCATGTACGACGACAGCCGCGCCGAGCTGGAACGCCTCAAGAGCATCCCCGACGCCAACACGGCGGCTAGCCCGGCCCCGGCGCCCGGCACAAACTAATTTTTCAGTCGTTAGTTACTCGTTTCCGGCTTTCGCGGCTGGCCCCGAGCTTACGACTGCCAACCCGCAACCGACTACCTACTACCATGAAGACCCCCGCTTCCGCCTCCATCATCACCCGCAACCTGGCCGATATCACGACCGAAAACAACAACGTGTACGAGGCGATTTCCATCATCTCGAAGCGCGCCAACCAGCTGTCGGTGAAGCTGAAAGAAGAGCTGGCCGACCGCCTGGCCGAGTTCGCCACCACCGTCGATAACCTCGAGGAAGTGTTCGAAAACCGCGAGCAGATTGAAATCAGCAAGCAGTATGAGCGCCAGCCCAAGCCCACCAGCCAGGCTATCGAGGAGTTTATCGCCGGCGAGTTGCACTATGAAACGCCCGAGGCGGCTCCGGTTATCATTCCCCGCGAGCTGTTCTAGGTTGCTTGCTAAATGTTAGTTGTTGGTTGTTAATTAGTTAGCCGAATGGATAATAAACAGCAATCAATAACTAACAACCAACAATCACCCCTGTACAGCCGCCGCATCCTGCTAGGGGTGAGTGGCAGCATCGCCGCTTACAAGGCCGCGCCGCTGGTGCGGCAGTTGGTGCAGGCCGGCGCCGAGGTGCAGGTTATTCTCACCGAGGCCGCCGCGCAGTTCGTGACGCCCCTTACGCTGGGCACCCTCTCCAAAAAGCCCGTCCTGACGGGCTTTTTGCGTGATGCGGCCAGTGGCCAGTGGCACAACCACGTGGAGCTAGGCCTGTGGGCCGAGACCTACATTATTGCGCCGGCTAGCGCCAACACGCTTGGCCAGCTCGCCAATGGCCTGTGTCCTAATCTATTGAGCGCGGTGTATTTGTCGGCGCGCTGCCCGGTTTTTCTGGCCCCGGCCATGGACCTGGACATGTATGCCCACCCGGCGGTGCAGGCAAATATCGGGCGCCTGCGTTCGTTTGGTAACCACGTGTTTGACTCGCCCAGCGGCGCGCTGGCTAGCGGGCTCAGTGGCCCCGGCCGCATGCTGGAGCCCGAGCAGATTGTAGCCGAGCTAGCGGAGTTTTTTACGAGTGAAAAATAAAAGAACGTCCTGCTCCGCTGGCGTCGACTTGCCGACGCCAGCGGAGCAGGACGTTCTTTTATAAAAACTAATGAATTATATGCGCGTTCTGCTCACCGCTGGCCCCACCTACGAACCCCTCGACCCGGTGCGGTTTCTGGGCAACCGCTCGACGGGTAAAATGGGCTATGCGCTGGCCGAAGCTTTTGCGGCGACGGGGGCCAGCGTCACGCTCATTAGCGGCCCTACGGCGCTGCCCGCGCTGGCTAGCCCGCTCATCAGTACGGTGCGGGTCGAAACGGCCCAGCAGATGTACGAGGCTGCCGCCGCCGCCGCGCCGCTAGCCGATGTGTGGGTGTTTGCAGCCGCCGTGGCCGACTACCGCCCGGCCCACGCAGCCACCGAAAAGATTAAAAAAGAAGGTGATACACTTACGCTCGAGCTGGTGAAGAACGTGGACATTGCCGCCACGCTTGGCCAAACCAAGCGCGCTGAACAATTTTCGGTGGGTTTTGCGTTGGAAACTACCAACGAGCTGGCCCACGCTCAGGGCAAGCTGTTGCGCAAAAACTTCGACCTGGTGGTGCTCAATTCATTGCGCGATGCCGGCGCCGGCTTTGGCCACGACACCAACAAGGTGACCGTGCTCGACCGTGCTGGGCAGGTGCTTAACTTTGAGCTACAAGCCAAATCGGAGCTGGCCCGCACGCTGGCAGCCCTTATTCTGACCCGCTTTACCGCTATTTATGCGTAAGATTTTTGCGTTGTGTTGCCTGTTACTCGCCGTGTTGGCTAGCCCCATTCAGGCCCAGGAACTGAATGCCAGGGTCGCCATCACGCTGGAAAACGTGACGATAACCGACCCCACGCTCGTGGCGCAGCTGGAAAAGGACATGACAGCCTTTCTCAACACGCGCACCTGGACCCGCCAGGCGTACTTGCAAAATCAGGTTGATGGCCGTATCAAGCTGCGCATGTTTGTGGGCATCACGGGTATCCCGCAGAATGGGACGTACCAGGCCACGATGCGCCTCATTGCCACGCGGCCGGTATACGGCACGGGCTACGAAACCAACGTGCTGAGTATCAACGACCGTAATTTCAACTTTATTTATGCGCCCAACGGCCAGCAGCTCGATTATTCGCCCAGTAACTTCGTCAATAACCTGTCGTCGCTGCTGGCTTTTTACGCCTATATGGTGATTGGGGCCGACCAGGATACTTTTGCCCGGCTAGGGGGCACTACTTACTACGACCAGGCGCGCAATATTCTGCAATATTCAGCCAATCAGACGGTTACTAACGAGTCGGACGAGGGCTGGCGCGATACTAGCTCGCGCAATCGCTACTGGCTGCTCAACAACCTCACCGACCCGCAACTCGAAGCCTTTCGCACTGGCCTCTACGCCTATTATCGGCAGGGCATGGATATCTTCATTGAGAAGCCCGACGAGGCGCGTACGTCCATTCTGGCCGCCCTCAACGGCATTCAAAAGGCTAATACTGTGCGCCCCAGCACGTTGTTTGTACGCGCCTTCTTCGATGCGAAGGCCGACGAGATTACTAATATCTTCCGCACCAGTACCGATGCGCAGCAAAAGCAGCAGCTCATTGCCCTGCTCACGGACGTAGACCCCGGCAACCTAGCGAAATACCAAACGATTAATAATCGCTAATAACCGCAGATTAAACGGATTGCGCAGATACGCCAGCTTTGCTGGCTGACTATGCGGGTGGGCGGTTGCGCTTGCCCGCTTTTTTATTTCTTGCTTTCGGGAGCGAGGAGCCATCTTTTCTCTGCTGCCAAGCAGATTGGTAATGGTATTCGCCGTTCAGCTACTAATTTTAGTGTAGCGTTGCCAGGCTACAAAGCAGCTGGCTTGGCACTAGGCGCATAGTCAGCCGGCGAGGCCGGCGTATCCGCGCAATCCGTTTAATCCGTTAAATCTGCGGTCGATGTTGGTAGACCTTCGTATTCAGAATTATGCTCTTATCGAGCAGTTAGAACTGCGGCCCTCGCCGCTGCTCAATATTATTACCGGCGAAACCGGGGCGGGCAAGTCCATCATGCTCGGAGCCATCGGGCTGCTGCTGGGCAACCGGGCCGACTCGCGCATGCTCTTCCATACCGAGCGCAAGTGCGTGATAGAGGGGCAGTTTGATATCAAGAACTACCAGCTCCAGGACATTTTTGAGGCCGAGGACTTGGACTACGATACGCAGTGCATTCTGCGGCGCGAAATCAGCCCGTCGGGCAAGTCGCGGGCCTTCGTAAATGATACGCCCGTGACGCTGGACGCGCTGCGTAAGATTGGGGCGAACCTGATGGACATTCACTCGCAGCACGATACGCTGCTGCTGGGCGATGCCGTGTTTCAACTCAACCTGCTCGACCTCTACGCCAACCTGGTGCCCACGCGCACGCAGTATGGCAACGCCTATCGCCAGTATCGCAAGCTCGAAACTGACCTCAAGGCCCTGGAAGACCAGTCGGTGCAGGCGAGCAAAGAGCTGGATTACAATAGCTTTCTATTGACGGAGCTGGAAGAAGCCAACCTAGATAAAGAAGACCAGGACGCCCTGGAGCAGGAAGTAAAGCAGCTCGAACACGCCGAGGAAATCAAGTACAAGCTGAGCCAGGCCCTGCACGGCCTGCGCGACAGCGAAAGCTGCGCCACCGGCACCATGAAGGACGCCTCTACGCTGCTCGGGCAGGTGTCGGGCTACTCGGAGGCTTTCCGCGAGCTGCGTCAGCGGTTGGAAAGCTGCCTGATTGAGCTGCACGATATCGCCGACGAGGTTGAAACCGCCGAGCGTCGCACCGAGGGCGACCCCGCCCGCGCCGAGGAGCTGCAGGCGCGCCTCACGGTGCTCTACAACCTGCAGCGCAAGCACCAGCGCCGCGACGTGGAGGGCCTGCTCGAAGCCCGCGAAACCCTGCGCCAGAAAGTAGGCTCGGTGCTGAACCTCGATAAAGAAATAACGCGCCTACGCAAAGACTCGGACGCGGCCCTGAAGCAAGCCACGGCCCAGGCCGCCAAGCTATCGGAAAGCCGCCGCAAGGCCTTCCCCAAGTTTGAAAAGGAGCTGAGCGCGCTGCTGGCCGACCTGGGCATGCCGCACGCCCGCATTGTGGTAGAGCACAAAACCGGCCCGCTCTCGGCCAGTGGCTCCGACGTGGTGAGCATCCTGTTCACGGCCAACAAAGGTGCCCAGCCCCAAACGCTGAGCAAGGCCGCCTCGGGAGGCGAGTTCTCGCGCCTGATGCTGTGCATCAAGTACATGCTAGCCGACAAGACGGCGTTGCCCACGATAGTTTTTGATGAAATCGACACTGGTATCAGCGGCGAGATTGCGGTGAAGGTGGGCCGCATGATGCAGCAGATGGCGCACAAGCACCAACTGGTGGCCATTTCGCACCTGCCGCAGATGGCGGCGGCCGGCGATACGCACTATTTTGTGTACAAGGAAGACCGCGCCGACCGCACCGTGAGCCGCATCCGGCAGCTGAGCCCGGAGGACCGCATCAAGGAAATTGCGCACATGATAGCCGGTGCCAAGCCTAGCGAAAATGCGTTGCAGAGTGCCCGCGAGCTGCTGGCGCTGCGCGGCGAGGTACTAGCGGAATAAAAGAAGATTCGACCAGAGTTGTATAGAAGAAATTAGGTGCGATATTTCCCCTGACTATTTCACCAACTCTTTTCTACATGACGTCAACCACTAACGGCGAAGCAATCTACCAAAACACTTGGTGGGGGCGATATATGTTGGCAATGCCACTACAACAACTGCAGTGAATGCGCAAGTCAGATAGACCCTGGTACCATTGCCGAAGATGGTACGTTTGAGGATGGGCCAGGCTATAGTTGCCGGCAAAATGCCGCAGCTAAAAGGCAGAGCGACAAAGCTATAGCTACGGCAGGAATGATAGCAAGTATGTTTGGTTGCGGCTGGACGGCTGGTGAAGTAGCTACAGGCACTACTGTGATGACCATCGGAACCGGACCTTTTGCTCCGGTAATTGGTGGTGGCGCGGGAGGAATTTACCTTACTGGATGTGCTGGCTTGGTAATTTATACATTCTCAGCTGTGCTCAATAGAATTGAGGCTGATTATCAAACCGCGTTGGCAGGGTGCCCTAATTAACTATGTCCTATTCAAAAAACCTTTATTCGCTTGCGGCCTCGCAACTCTTTTGTATCATGCTGGTGATGCACGCAGCCTGGCAGCATATTAGACACCAACAGTTAGCTCTTCTAATAATGATTCTGGCATTCGGTGTGCAAATGAATGTACTAAACCGAGGGTTGAAATCATTTAAGGAGGGGGATTATCTTAATACCAGGTTATTTTCGGTGCTTGTGCCATTTGTTCTCGCTTTGATAATGTACTGGGCAGCTTGGTATTCGGCTCATGTTATGGGCGAAAAATTTCAACTAGTTATTTTCTAGCCTTGTAGTGCGAACGTAAGAGGAGCAACCTTTTCCATTTGAGGCAGACCGAATAGGTGAGCTAAAGCGGGCCGGGCTATTTCCGGCCCGCTTCTCTTTAGTTATTCTGGTCAGCTAGTGAGGTTGTTTATAAAACCAGCACAATGAAAAAAATAGTTTATCGGCTGAGTATGGTGTACCTGCTGACTCACACAGGGGCTTTAGAGCCGGGACACTGGATGGCCCTGTCAGCGCGCGGGGACTTGCTGGATAAGCGGATGAAAGGCTTCGCTAGCCCCCGGGCCTGCCAGCAGGCATTTCTCACCAACCGCAATGCCGTCCTAACGGCCGCCCGGGTTTCGCTAGGCTTTACTTTGTTACTGAGCTTGCTGGTGGTAGGCGAAACGCTATGGATGATAAAGCGAACGGAGCAGGGCCAACTGGTACTTGAAAAACAACCAGCTTCGGTGCCGCAACTGGCGGGTACTGGCGCGCTGCTGAGCGCATTCATGGCACTACAGGGGTACCAGTACTACCTAGACACGAAGGTGATAGAATCCAGCTATCAGGTAGACTTGTATAAATGCCGATAAGGAACTATTAATTGGAGACTTATTTAGCGGCATCGAATGGGAAAGCGTGGGCGCGGCCGGCAACCGGATAAAGAGGCGGCTGCGAATCCGTAACTTGCGGCCAGATTTTCGGGTGCTGCATGGTGGCCCTGCTCACCATTTCACCATTTCTCACCAGTTCACCTTATGTCCTCCAACCTCCTCGCCGGCAAAGTCGGCATTATCTCCGGCGCGCTCAATTCCCAATCTATCGCCTGGAAAGTGGCCCAGAAGGCCCACGAGCAAGGCGCCCGCATCGTGCTCACCAACGCCCCGCTGGCCATGCGCATGGGCGAAATCAAGGCGCTGGCCGCCGAGATTGACGCGCCCATAATCCCGGCCGACGCCACGTCGATGGAGGAGCTGGGCACGCTGTTCAGCGAAGCGCAGGCGCATTTTGGGGGTAAAATCGACTTCCTGCTGCACTCGATTGGCATGAGTGCCAACATTCGCAAGAACAAGAGTTACGGCGACCTCGACTACAAATTCTTTCAGCAGACGCTGGACGTGTCGGCCTTGAGCCTGCACAAGATGCTAGCGGTGGCCGAGAAGCAGGACGCCTTCAACGAGTGGGGTAGCGTGGTGGCCCTCAGCTACATTGCGGCCCAGCGTGCCTTCCTCGATTACACCGACATGGCGCAGGCTAAGGCCGTGCTCGAAAGCATTGCCCGCAGCTATGGCCAGCGGCTGGGCCACCTCAAAAAGGTGCGCGTGAACACCATTTCGCAGTCGCCGACCAAAACCACGGCCGGCGCCGGCATCAGCGGCTTTAACGCCTTTTATGAGTATGCCCAGAAAATGTCGCCGCTCGGTAACGCGCCCGCCGAGGCCTGCGCCGACTATTGCGTATCGCTGTTCTCGGACCTTACGCGCTTCGTGACCATGCAAAACCTGATGCACGACGGCGGCTTCAGCAGCACCGGCATCTCGCAGGAGCTGGCCGACTTGATGGAGAAAGCCGGCGAATAAATAGTAGCTCGGACTACAAAGTCGAAGCTATACAAAAATGCCCGACCGCTGTTGCGGCCGGGCATTTTTTATTTGCGGCAGGGCTAGCCCTATGCGGGCACCGGGGTGCCCTGCGGGGCCTCGCCTGCGTGGGGCGCGTCGCCTGCTTTGGGCGGGCCGCCGTGCTCTTCGGGCTTGTAGTTTTTCTCCAGCTCGGCTAGCTTCTCTTTGCCATAGGCGAAGCGCGTGATGATGACGTAGAGCACCGGCACGATGAAAATGCCCATGCCCGTGGCGGCTAGCATACCACCCATCACGGTCCAGCCCAGCGTCTGACGGCTCTGGGCGCCGGCGCCGGAAGCGAATACCAGCGGCAAGATGCCCAGGATAAAGGCTAGCGACGTCATGATGATGGGGCGTAGGCGCTGACGCACGGCATCGAGCGTGGCATCGACCAGGGGCATGCCTTTGTCCACGCGTTCCTTGGCAAATTCGACAATCAGGATGGCGTTCTTGGCCGAGAGGCCGATGAGCGTAATCATGCCGATTTGGGCGTACACGTTGTTGGTGAGCTTGGGCAGGAAGATGAGCGCCAGGATGGCCCCGAAAATACCCACCGGTACCGCTAGCAGCACCGAAAACGGCACCGACCAGCTTTCATACAGCGCGGCCAGGAACAGGAATACGAAGATGATGGACAGGGCGAAGATGTAAATCGTTTGCCCGCCGGCTAGCAGTTCCTCGCGGCTCAGGCCCGAAAACTCGAAGCCGTAACCTTGGGGCAAGGTCTGCGCGGCGGTTTCCTGCAGGGCCTTGATGGCATCGCCCGAACTGTAGCCGGCGGCGGGGTTGCCGTTTATTTCGGCCGAGCGAAACAGGTTGTAGTGCGAGATGAGGGGCGCGGTTTCGTTGCGGGTGTAGGTGGTGAGCGTGCTCAGCGGCACCATGCCGCCGGCGCTGTTGCGCACGTAGTACTGGCCCAGGTCGGAGATATCGCCGCGATACGACGAGTCGGCCTGCGCCACCACCCGGAAAGTGCGGCCGTAGAGCGTGAAGTCGTTGATGTAGGCGCTGCCCAGGTAGGTGCGCAGTGCGTTGCCAACTTCGGTGATGGACACGCCCAACTTCTTGGCCTTGCCGCGGTCGATATCGAGCTTGTAGCCCGGCGTGTTGGCGGTAAAGAACGAGAAGCCCGACGCGATTTCGGGCCGCTGCCGGATGGCACCCAGGAATTTTTGCAGGTTAGCATCAAAGGCTTTGATATCGCCCCCGGCTTCCCGCTCCTGGAAGATGAAGGAGAAGCCCCCCGTGTTACCCAGGCCCGGAATAGCCGGCGGCGAAATCACGACCGTAGTGGCCTCTTTGAAGCGCGCCATGCGCTGCTGCACGCTAGCCATGAGGCCGGTGAGCTGCAACTCCTTGGCTTTGCGGTCTTCCCAAGGCTGGAGCTGGCAGAAGATGGTGCCGGAGTTCGACTTGGACGAAAAGTTAACGGCGTTCAGACCGCCCAGGGCGGCGTAGTGGGCGATGCCTTCGGTCTTGGCCAGCTCCTTCATCATCTCTTCGAGCGTGGCCACGGTGCGGCCGGTGGAGGCGCCTTCGGGTAGGTTGAAGGTGATGATAATTCGGCCTTCATCCTCGGTAGGCAAGAAACCACTGGGCTTGCTGCGGAACAGCAAGCCGGCCCCGACCAATATGCAAACCAGGATGATTACTACAAAGCGCGAATGCTTGATGCCGCGCTGCACGCCATTACCATATTTCTCGGTAACGCGGCCAAACCAGTCATTAAATTTCTTGAAGCCCTTGTTCAGTAGTCCCTTGGGCTGCTCGTCGTGGTTTTCTTCGTGAGGCTTAAGCAACAGCACGCACAAGGCCGGCGTGAGCGATAAGGCCACGAAGGCCGAAATCAGCACCGAGATGGCGATGGTAATAGCAAACTGTTGGTACAAGCGCCCCGTGATGCCTGGAATGAAGCCCACCGGCACGAACACCGCCGCCAGGATAAGCGCAATGGCAATAACCGGCGCCGATATCTCGCGCATGGCCTCCAGCGTGGCGTCAAACGGGCTCATCTTGCGCTCGTTGATGTTCACTTCCACGGCCTCGACCACCACAATGGCGTCATCCACCACAATACCGATGGCGAGTACGAAGCCAAAGAGCGTCAGCGTGTTAATGGTGAAGCCTAGCGGGATGAAGAAAATGAACGTGCCCACGATGGACACCGGAATGGCGAGCACCGGAATGAGCGTGGAGCGCCAGTTCTGGAGGAATACGAACACTACCACGATAACCAGCAGCAGGGCTTCCACCAGCGTGTGCACCACTTCCTCAATCGACACCTGCACCACGCTCGCCGCCTCAAACGGCACGATGTAGTCGAGGTCGGCCGGGAACTGCTTCTTGAGGCCGTTCATGGTGGCTAGCACGTTCTCGTAGGTTTCGAGGGCGTTGGCGCCGGGAGCCTGGTAAACAAGCAGATAAGCGGCGCGCTTGCCGTCCACAAACGAGTTGTTGGCGTAGTTGAACTTGCCGAGCTCGATGCGGGCCACGTCGCGCAGGTACACCAGCGAACCGTCCTGCGGCTGGGTTTTCACGATTACGTCGCCAAACTGCTGAATGGTGGCTAGCCGGCCCTGCACCGTCACGATGTACTCAAACGACTGCCCTTTCTGGGCGGGCGGCGCGCCAATGGAGCCGGCCGCAATCTGGGCGTTCTGCTCGTTGAGCGCAGCCGAAATATCGGCCGCCGTGACGCCTAGCTGGGCCAGCTTGTCGGGCTTCAGCCAGAGGCGCATCGAGAAGTCGTCGGCGCGGCTCACGATGTCGCCCACCCCCTTGGTGCGCAGCAGCGCGTCCTTGATGAAGACGTTGGCGTAGTTGTCGAGGAAGGTCGTGTTGTGGCTGCCCTTGGGCGCGTACATGGCCACCAGCATCAGGATGCTGGGGTTGCGCTTGCGCACCGTGAGGCCTAGCCGCTGCACTTCCTGGGGTAGGGTGGGGGTGGCGATGCCCACGCGGTTTTGCACGTCGAGGGCGGCGATGTTGATGTCGGTGCCCACTTCAAAGTTCACCGTCATGCTCATCTGCCCGTTGCTGGTGCTGTTGCTTTGCAGGTAGGTCATGCCGGGCGTGCCGTTCACCTGCACTTCCACGGGCGTGGCCACGGTTTGCTCCACGGTTTGGGCGTCGGCGCCGATGTAGTTGCCCGTTACCGACACCGTGGGCGGCGTGATTTCGGGGTACTGCCCGATGGGCAGGTTCAGCATGGCCAGCACGCCCACCAGCACTATCACCAGCGAGGCGACAATGGCCGTGACGGGCCGGCGAATAAAGGTTTCTGCAATCATAAGCGAATAGCTCTTAGCTAAAATGACGATGGTGAAAAACACCAGTTGTCAGGCTGAGCCTGTCGAAATATCTCCCTTGCACCGTTGGCTAAATGACCCTAGCGGCGCGAGCGAGATGCTTCAACAAGCTCAGCCTGACGTTCTATAAATTATTTGCCCGCCCCACCGGCGGCGGGGCCAGCCGGGGCGGCCACGGCCGCGCCGGGCGCGCTCACCTGGATTTTGCCGCCGTCGCGCAGCTTCTGCACGCCTTCGGTCACTACTTTGTCGCCGTCCTTGATGCCACTTAGAATCACGATATCGTCGCGCAGGCGCGGGCCGAGCTGCACTTTGCGCTGCTTGGCGCTGTCGCCGAGGGCCACGTACACGAAGTTTTCGCCCATCTGCTCCACAATGGCTTTGTTAGGAATTACGAGGCGGCTGCCCGACTGCGTATTCAGCACCTTGAGTACGCCGCTGAGGCCATCCTTGAGCTGGCGCTGGGGGTTAGCAAACTGCACGCGCACCGTGATAGTACCCGTTTGGGCATCCACGCCGCGGTCGATGGTCTGGATTTTGCCCGCCTGGTTGTAGGCCTGGCCATTGGGCAGCGTAAAGCGCAGCGTGGAATCGCCGACCGCGCCTTTTTTATTTTGCAACGCAATAAAACGCTGAATATCTGTCTCATTCACCGCGAAATCCACGGCAATCGGGTTTTCGCTCGAAATGGTATTGAGCAGCGTCGAGCCGGCGCTCACCTGCGCCCCTAGCCGCACTTGCGAAATGCCGATGCGCCCCGCAAACGGTGCCCGGATGGTGGCAAAGTCCAGGTTGGTGCGCGCGATAGTCACGGCTGCCTGCGCCGAGGCTACCTGCGCCGACGCCGTGCTGGCGGTGGTCGAGGCGTTTTCGGCGAGCTGCTTGGCCACGGCATCCTGTTGCAGCAGGCGCTGGTAGCGCACCTGGTTCACCTGGGCATTCTGGGCCGAGGCCTGCGCGCTGCGCAGGTTGGCCAGCGCCTGTTGGTAGGCCCCCTCAAACTGGCGCTTGTCGATTTCATACAGCGCCTTGCCAGCCGGCACGAGGTCGCCTTCCTTGAACAGCAGGGCCGTGATAAAGCCCGTGACCTGCGAGCGCAGCTCCACGGTTTTCAGGGCCACCACCGTGGCGGGGTACTGGTCGTAGTACACGGCGGGGCTGGTGGTAGCTGTCACTACGCTCACGGCGGTGGGCGGGGGTGCGGCGTTCTTTTTCTCGTCTTTTTTACCGCACGCGGTGCTGGCCGCTAGGACCGCTATGGCGCACAGGGCCAGGTATTTAGTAGTCATAAAAAGCGAAAAAAGCGTAGTAGTTGGTGGGCAGCGTGCCCAGCGTGCGCAGCAGCT
>JBPBQJ010000138.1:0-16766 GCA_050954765.1 Janthinobacterium lividum
GTCGTATTTTTTCCGCCTTGTCGTTAGTAGGAAGGTTGAGGGGGAAGAAGCGCCGCCGCTGTTGAGCCGGCTGTTTTCAGAGCGTAGTCTCATTCCCCACAAGCTGCCCAGGTTTTGGAAAACCAGGTAGCCCAGCAACCTATTCCGTTCCAACATGGATACCGAACAAGTAGAAAATACCCCCGTTAAGGCCGTCGATAAGAGCAAGCTCCGTTTCGACGAGCTTAACCTCTCGCCCGAAGTACAGCGCGCCATCACCGAAATGGGCTACGAGGAAGCCTCGCCCATTCAGTCGGCCGCCATTCCGGTGCTGCTCTCAGGCCGCGACGTTATCGGCCAGGCCCAGACGGGTACCGGCAAAACGGCTGCCTTCTCGATTCCCGCCATTGAGGGTGTTGACGGCGAAAGCCGCGACGTACAAGTAATTGTACTCTGCCCTACCCGCGAACTTGCCGTGCAGGTTTCGGGCGAAATCCAGAAGCTGGGTAAGTACAAGAAAGGTCTGGCCGTAGTGCCCATTTACGGCGGCTCGTCGTACGACCGCCAATTCCGCGCTCTGGAGCGCGGCGTGCAGATTGTTATCGGCACCCCCGGTCGTATTATGGACCATATCGAGCGCGGTACGCTGAAGCTCGATAAGGCGACCAAAATCATCCTTGACGAAGCCGACGAAATGCTCGACATGGGCTTTCGGGAGGATATCGAGTTTGTACTCAGCAAGATGCCCGAGAACCGCCAGACGGTATTCTTCTCGGCTACGATGAGCAAGCCGATTATGGAGATGACCAAGAAGTACCAGCGCGACCCGCAGGTAGTGAAGGTGAATCACCAGCAAATGACGGTGTCGAACATCGAGCAGAGCTACTTCGAAGTGCGCGGCCCGCAGAAGAAGGACGTCCTGACCCGCGTCATGGATATGTACAACCTGAAATCGACCATCATCTTCGCTAACACGAAGCGCATGGTGGACGAAATCGTGGCCGACCTGCAAGCTAAAGGCTACTTCGCCGACGGCCTGCACGGCGACATGAGCCAGGCTCAGCGCCAGAACACACTCGACAAATTCCGCAAGAACACGCTCGAAATCCTGGTGGCTACCGACGTAGCCGCCCGTGGTATCGACGTAGACAACGTGGAGGCCGTATTCAACTACGACCTGCCCGCCGACGAAGAGTACTATGTGCACCGCATCGGCCGCACGGGCCGCGCCGGTAAGAACGGCCGCGCCTTCACCTTTGTGAGTGGCCGCGACATCTATAAGCTGCGCGACATCATGCGCTTCACCAAAGCTGACATTAAACTAGCCCAGGTGCCGTCGTTTGCCGACGTTTCGGAAGTAAAGACGACCTTATTCCTCAACCAGATTAAGGAAGTAATCGACAAGGGCGGCCTCGACAAATACATGGGCCGCGTGCAGCGTCTGCTCGACCAGAGCGAGGAAATTACCTCGCTTGACATCGCTGCCGCGCTGCTCAAGATGACGATGAAAGAGGACAAGCGCAACGAGCAGAGCCTCGATGCTAGCCGCGAAAAAGGGGCTAGTCGCCCCGGCTACACGCGCCTGTTCATCAGCATGGGCAAGAAAGACCGCCTGCACCCCCGCGACGTAGTCGATTTGATTGGCGAGAGCACTAACCTGCCCGGCAACAAAGTAGGCGACATCGCGCTCTACGACAAGTTCAGCTTCGTTGAGGTGCCGAACGAGTTTGCCGAGGAGATTGTGGGCCAGCTGGGCCGCAGCACCATCCAAGGTCAGCCGGTTACGTTCAGCATCGCTACGCCGGTGCAGGACGCGGCCGCTAAGGAAGAAGGTACCAACCGCCCCGAGCGCCGCGAAGGTGGCTTTGGTGGGGGTGAGCGTCGCGGCGGCTTTGGCGGCGGCGACCGTCGCGAAGGTGGCCGCCCGCCGTTTGGTGGTGGCAACCGGGGCGGTAATAGCTACGGTGGCGGCGAGCGCCGCGAAGGTGGCAGCAGCTACGGCGGTGGCTACAAAGGCGGCGACCGTCGTGAAGGCGGCAGCTATGGCGGCGACCGTGGCGGCAGCCAAGGCGGTGGTTACCAGCGCGGCGGCTACAAAGGTGGCCAAGGCGGTGGCAGCAGCTACGGTGGCGGCTATAAGGGCAAGCGCGACAGCGGCGAGTAAAACCGCCGCTTCAAGACCGCCGCTTTAACAGATGAAACGGATTGCGCAGATACGCCTGCTTCGCTGGCTAACTAAGCGGTCTAGAACAAAGAAGGCCACTCCTAGGAGTGGCCTTCTTTATTTCGCCATAGCGACCAATCAGGTCGGAAGTCTGTTTTTTAAAAACAGAAAAGGCCACTCATAAGAATGGCCTTTTCTATTCTCGATTGCTTAGTCAGCCTGCGAAGCAGGCGTATCTGCGCAATCCGTTTCATCCGTTGAAGCGGCGGTCTATTTGGTAGAGTCGCGCAGGTCGCGGATTTCGTTGTGAGCAGCCAGTACACCTTGCGACTGCTTTCCGATAACAGACTTCAGGTCGCTAGGGAGGTCCTGAATTTTGGTGGCTTCTTCGTAAGCTTTTTTGGCTACATCTTCACCGCGCTCGCACTCGGCGAGGATGGCGTGATTGTCGTGGCCGGTTACGGCAGCTTTCAGGTCAATCCAGGCGTGGTGAATGGCACCTACTACCGATGAACCTTCGCTGGTGTCGGGCTTGAGGTCCAGCTTAAACATCTGGTCTTCAATTTCCGTCACGTAGCTGGCGCGCTGGGCCGAGTATTTCTTGAACAAGTCCTTCAGGTGCTGGTCCTTTACGTCGACCATTGCGTCGGCGTAGCCTTTCTGGCCATCTTTAAGAACGGTGATGAGCGTATTGAGGGCGGCTTGGGTGGCTTTGGCTTCCATGATTTGGAAAAGGGAATGTAAGTTGGAAAGGTGAGGTATTTTACTAGCCAACTGCCCGCAGGGTTACAACCTGGCCCAAGATGCCCCAATTTTATGCTGCCCCGGTAAGCGCCGTTTTGGGCGCTTGCTGCGCCCAATGCTTCAGCTTGCGGGTTGGAGTACCCTAGCCATCGCCTGCCCGGCCAGGAAGCCGGTCGTCCAGGCTGCCTGAAAGTTGAAGCCTCCCGTTATACCATCAATATCAAGCACTTCGCCCGCGAAATAGAGGCCGGGTACCCGGCGGCTCTCAAACGTAGTCAGGCTGATTTCGCTGAGCGGAATGCCGCCGCAGGTCACAAATTCGTCCTTGTGCGTGGTCTTGCCCTGCACCTGCAAGGGGGTGCGTAACAGCAGCTCCAGCAGGCGGTTCTGTGCTTTGGCGGGCACATCGCTCCACCGGGTTTCGGGGCCGATGCCAGCCTCCTGCACTAGGGTACGCCACAGCCGGGTGGGCAGGCCGAATTGTGGGTGCGCCGCTACTTGCTTTTTGCCGTTTTCGAGACGGAAGTTTTGGGCCCAGGGGCGTAAAGTCTCGTCGGTATGCGTGGGCACCCAGCTGATGAGTGCCGTGCCGTGGTAGCCTAGCTCGTATAGCCGCCGCGCGCCCCAGGCTGAGAGCTTGAGCACGGCCGGCCCGCTTACCCCCCAGTGCGTAACTAGTAGCGGCCCTTCGTATTGCAGCTTTTCGCCGGCTAGCACCACGCGGGCGTGGGGCACGCTCACGCCTGGTAACTCGCGTAAGGGGGAGGCTGGCACGTTGAAAGTAAAGAGCGAGGGTACCGGCTCGGCGATGGTGTGGCCCAGCGCCCGTAGCCAGTCGTAGGCCAGTGATTTGGGGTTGCCGCCCGTGGCAACGAGTAGGTGGCTAGCGCGCAGTACGGGGCCTAGCGAAGAGCTGCCTTCGCCGCTGATTGTCAGGCCAAAACCGCCTTCGGGCAAGGCTATGATTTCTTCGGCGGCTGTGCGTGTGAGCACTCGTACGCCAGCGCGGCGGGCCGCGTCTTCGAGGGCACGGGCGATGGTTTCGCTGCTGTCAGTTGTTGGAAACATGCGGCCATCGGCCTCCGTCTTTAGCTCAACTCCCCGCGCTTTGAACCAGGCAATAGTATCGGCCACGCCAAACTGTCGGAAAGCCTCTTTCAATTGTCGACCGCCGCGTGGGTAGTGCTGCACCAGTTGCGCGGCCGACTCGCAGGCGTGGGTCACGTTGCAGCGTCCGCCGCCCGAAACACGTACTTTACTTAGCAGCTTGGGACTTTTTTCGAGGAGGATAACCGATTGGTTAGGATTGGCTTCCGCGCAGGCAATAGCCCCAAAAAAGCCGGCCGCCCCGCCCCCGAGTACTACCACAGGGGCGGGTAGCGCGTGTACACCTGACGTAGGAGAGCTAAGCACTGACATAGTGCAAAGATAACCCTGGTAGTAGCGCCGGCTTCTGCGGCAGCCCTAGCAGTAGGGCAGCGCCGCCAGCACATCGTTGTGCCGAAACTGATAGGGCACCAGGGCCTGCAGGTGGCTCGAGTCGATAGTCTTGCTGCTGCCTCCGCCGGGCAGAAAAGTGGGTGGCTCAAGCCCCAGATATAGGGCGGCCGCCGGGTAAAAATCGCGCCGCAAGGGGTGCGATTGGGCGCACACGTTAAAGGTATGGCCCCAAATATTCTGCTCCAGAATGGTGCTCAGTACCCCCACAGCATCGGTGAGGTGCAGCAGGTTGGTGGGCGCATCGCCCTGAAGCAAATTGCGGCGCCCGGCCAGAAAGCGCCCGGGCGCCCGCTCGGGGCCAATGAGCCCCCCTAGCCGCACCACTGTACTTTGCCACTGGCCGTAGCGCGGCACGAAATGCCCCTCGGTGCGCAACACGTCAGAAGCGGCATCGCGGGTACTGATGGCGTCGGTCTCGCGCATTAGTCGGGGCTCGTCGGGATACACCCCGGTAGTCGAGACAAACAGCACCGACTGCAGGCGGGTGGCAGCCACGGCCCGGTGCACTGGCCGCAGCAGCTGCGGGTAGCCGCCTGCCACGGCGGCGCGCGGCGGCACATTGAGTACTAGGCTGGTAGCCTGGCCCAGCAGCGAAGTGAGGCGCTGCTCGTCGCTGGCCGTAAACTCGGGGCCTAGCTGAAGCAGCTGCGCCTCGATGCCGGCTTTGGCCAGGGCCGGCAGCTGCTCGGCCGAAGTAGTAGTACCGAGCACCCGGTGGCCCTGGGCCAGCAAGTGTTTTGCCAGGGGCAGGCCCAACCAGCCGCATCCCAGCACGGCTATGGTAGAGGGATTGGCAGTGGTACTTGCAACGGGAGTAACAGACATAAAAATTATTATCGAATCCTAGTAAGCTATGCTAAAAGGGTGCAAGTTGCACATGAATCGGGCAAAGCTGTACAGTAAATCAGCTATTACTTCCCTTCTACCAGTCAGTACTTACCTTCGGGACACTTAGCCGCTGGCTTCCCGTCAGTTTTCCTCCTTTTATTATGACTAATCCCTTCTCCCAGCCCATGCTGCGCGATAATGCCCTAGCCGGCAAAACCATTATTGTAACGGGTGGGGGCACTGGCCTGGGCCGGGCGATGACGACGTATTTCCTGCAATTAGGGGCCAACGTTACCATCACAAGCCGCAAACTCGCCGTACTGGAGCAAACCGCGGCCGAATTGCGTCAGCAGACGGGTGGGCGCGTGCTGGCCCTAGCCTGCGATGTGCGCAAATATGACGAAGTTGAGGCCATGCTGGCGCGCACCTACGCCGAATTTGGTCGCGTCGATGTGCTGCTCAACAACGCGGCCGGTAATTTTATTAGCCCCACCGAACGCCTCAGCCACAAGGCCTTCGACGTAATTGTGGACATCGTGCTGCGTGGTTCTTACAACTGCACCCTAGCGGTGGGCAAGCGCTGGATAGCCGACAAGCAGCCCGGCACCATCCTCAACATCGTCACCACGTATGCCTCCGTGGGCTCGGCCTACGTGGTGCCTTCGGCCGCTGCCAAAGCCGGCGTGCTCGCCATTACCCGCTCGCTGGCCGTGGAATGGGCCAAGTATGGTATTCGCTCCAACGCCATCGCTCCCGGCCCATTCCCAACCGAAGGTGCCTGGAGCCGCTTATTTCCCGAGCCGCTGGCTAGCCAGCTCGACCCGGCGGCCAGCGTGCCGCTCAAGCGGGTAGGGCAGTACCAAGAGCTCGCCAATCTGGCAGCGTACCTGGTATCCGATTTCTCGGCCTACATCAACGGGGAAGTGGTGACTATCGACGGCGGCGAATGGCTCAATGGCGCTGGCGAGTTTAATAAGCTCGAAGCTTTAACGCCCGAAATGTGGGACACCATTGAGAAAACAATGGGCCGCTAAACAGGTAAGGCTAGCGCCAACTGCCCGTTATAGCTTGTAGCCTTTGTAATCTTTGCTAAACTCGGCCGCGGGAATGGACTGATTAGCCACCACGTCGAGAAAATTATACTTCTCATACAGTCCTCGGTCGTCATATACCGTGACGGAAGCTGGCAGATATGTCTTGGCATTCACCACTACCACCACGCGCCGGCCGTAGGCGTTGGGTACCTGCAGCACTTGGCCTTCGGCTAGCTTGCTGTCTATGCTCAGGCCATTGCGTTCGAGAATGCGGTATTCGCCGCACCCAAAGCGAGCGGCTACCGAGGCAATACTTTCATTTTTGCCAACCCGGTAAGTCACGTAGCGAAACTGTGGGTAGTCGGAGCGCAATATGTAGCACGGCTGGCCTTGCGATGTGCTGTCGCCCGCGTAGCGAAACGAGCGGGTAAATACGTTGTCAGCCTTTCCCTCGGGGCCATTTAGCAGGTCGGCAATCATGCCGAAGCCGGCCTGCAAAACCGTGTGGTGCTGCCCTTTGCGCATAAGTGAGCCCTTAGGGTCCAAGCTGAGCGTAATGTAGGGAAATGCTGCCGGATATACCCAGGCTTCGTTATCATTCTGACCAGTTACATATAATACTTCCACACCTTTCCGGTTTTTCAGATAAACGCGGTAAGGATTATACGCTATTTTCATGGCTGTATAATCAGGGGTAGCTTTCGTGCCAATACGCTCGCGCGCCTCCGCATTGCAACGAATAGAGTTTAAACCCTGAATAGAGGAAGTAAGCCGCGTTATTAATTGGGACGTAGTAATAGGCACCACAGGTGGCGCTGAAAATCCCCACGCTATTGAACTAGCGCAAAAAATACCTGCCAGAATAGGAGCGTGTCGCACGAATAAAATAAAATAGGATAATTAATTCAGGCTAATATGCGGAAAACGCGAAGCAGCACTATCAAAAATAAATAGCTCGTCAATCTCCACACTCCGTAAATAAGAATAAAGGGGAAACTGCTCCACAATGGCGCGTACCGCCGCTTCATCGTCACCGGCGATGATGGCCCAGCCTCGGCTACGGCTCGCGCTAATAGCGTAGGCTTCAATAGTATGCTCGGCCAGCAACTGGTTAATGAATGTCCGGTGCTGTGGAACGGTTGCCATAAAATCTTCCGTGAAAGACTGTGGCAGGCGAAAGGAAACGGCAAAAGCAGGCATATTCAGCTTGTGCCAGCGAGTAGCCCATAAATAGGCACTCGTCAGCAGTTAATTAATTTATCGTGACAAGCTAAAAGAATACTAAGCAGTGCTTACGAATGACCTAACTCAGCAACTGCTGGCAGGCTAGCATCGCCCAAAGCCAACGCAGTGTGGCTCGATTTATCCGTAGTTGCTTCCCAAGCCCGATAATGCGCGATTTCTACTTTGAATTTGTCCATGAACCAGCTTATCAAAGCCAAGTCATCCAGAAAACCCAATACCGGAATAAAATCGGGTACCAAGTCAATTGGGCTAATTATGTACAGCAAAACAGCAACGCCGGAGACAATGGTACTAGTTTGAATGCCTCGATAATCTCCCTTTACGTAATCGCGCACCATGCGCACGAGCGTTATGGCAACGTCAAACAACTGTTTGAATTTATTGTCCTTACTGTTTTGGTCAGCTAGCTTATCAGCAGCCTCATTCAGAATAGTAATTACTTTGAGAGGTTTACCGAGTAATTTGGTAGCTCGGCCTAAAAACAAGCTGAAAATAGCATTCTTTGAAATTTGAACACCGCGCTGCGCGAGAGTAGACATCGAAATTGAGCTGTGAAGTTTGAATTAAGAACCAACTGATACGTGCGGCTACCAGCTTAGTTCGCCTAACTCTCAAATCAACAAAAGCTACTTTTCAAACAAAGGTGCCGTGCCGCCCACCCAATCCTTATCCTTATTGAACGCTACACCTATCATTTCGCCGCGGCTCATGCGGCCCAGACCCGTCAATAGGTGTGGCTGTGCATCGTTGGGGTGCCACACATAAAGCAGACGAATTTCGCATTTCACCAAGCCATCGGGCGCCTGGATGGCGGGCGCGTACGCCACTTTGCGCTGCAATAAATAGTTCTGTTTATCGGTCAACGCATCGAGGTCGGCGGCGTTGATGTGCAGGCGCACCCCCGCGCCGGCAAAAGAAAACAGTGGCTTGAGCACGTAGTTTTCGAGGTCGGCAGGGTAGGTTTTAAGCTCGCTCAAGTAATAGCTAGGCGGTGAGAACTGGCTCTCTATTAACGGTAAAGTGTATTTACTGATGCGAAAAAACCAGTTGGGGTGCCCGACCCAGTGCACGTCCACATCATCGGTGAGGTGGTACTCGGTTTGTAGGTCGGGGTAGCGGTCCAACTCATCAAAAATAATGCGGTTGTAAATGCGCTTGATGCGAATTTCGCGGCCGTCCTTCTCGTAAAACAACTCCCGCCCACGCTTGCGAATCTTGGTTAAGCACACTGCATCAATGCCCCAAAATTGCTTGGTGAGCGCAAAATCGACGCGGGTTTTTTGTTTTTCCGGATAGATTTCCAGTAGAATAACTTCTTCCGGCTGTGCATCGGCGAGCAACAAGCGACGCATTTCGGTCTGATACTCGGCATCATCGGCCACCTCAAAATAAGGCGTTACTGAATCAGGAATGTCGAACTGCCGGCCGTAAGAGCCTGGTTGCCAAGTTTGGAAGGCATAGAGCGACGGAAAGCCTTGCATCTCAATTAACTGCGGCTCCAACTCACCCTGCGCATCGCGGCACACGGCAAAGTCAAACGTGAGAAAGGTGGCGTGCGCGTCCTCATTCGGCACGCGCTGGTGCGGCGGAATAGCATTGTCAGTCAGTGCTTTGAAATCAGGGCGCTGGATAACTTTGATAATGTCCTGACCCGCCTGCACCAATTTGTCGCGCAACTGCGCAGGCACAAAAATTGGGGTCTCAGCCAGCCGAAACTCCAACTGGCCAGGTAATCTCGCCTCCACATCGGCCAGCATGGCCTGGTATTTTTCCGGCGTGAAAGCAGCGTTGTAAGCTTGGCGGAGGACGGGAATCATTTTTATGGGCTGTTAGCTACTAGCCATTAGCTAGTTGATGATTTTTGAGGTGAGAATACGCTATTGCCCAACCGTTTCCAGCGCCGTGATGCGCTCGATGGCCTGTTGCAGAAAATTGGGTACAATCACCGACTCCGTGTATTCAATAGTGCTAGGGTCGGAGAGTAGCCCTACCATTTCGTGGTATTTGTCTTCGCCGTACGTGGTGATTACTTGTTGCTTACGCTCGTCAGTGAGCATGTAGCGCAACATGCCTTCGCCATCGGCCTCAGGGTGAAACTGAGTGCCTAGCACCTCGGACGAGAAGCGAATAGCCATCACGGCGCGGGCTAGCGGGATGTGCGGCCGCTCTTTTTCCAGGCACAACACCGTCGCACCCAGTTCACTGAGGCGCTCCTCATTAACGTCAGTGAGCTGATAATCACGCGAATCGACGGCGTAGAACGGCTCAGGTAAGCGCTCAAAAACTGACTCAGCCTCGCCGGCGCTGGTGAGGTGAATGGGCAGCACACCAAACGACGTAGACTTGCGCTTGCTAATGGTACCCACACCCAAGTGGCGGCCCACGAGTTGAAACGAATGGCAAATGGCTAGCAAGTGCTTTTTGCGCTCAACGCTCTGGTTATGAGCTAGTAAGTTATCAATAAACTTGAAGTAGCGCGGTTCCCACGGCTCGTCGGATGCTAAGGGACTACCGGGGCCGCCGCTCGAAATATAGATATCGTAGTCGAGGCCCGGTACCTGGTTTTCGGCGCGTACATTAAAGGTGTCTACCACAAACGAAACCTGATTGTCGGCTTCAGCGCGGCGTAAAAGTTGGCGAATACAACGCATTCCCTCACCAGGAAAATTATTATATAAGTCGAGAACGGCAATTCGGAAAGTGGGCATAGCAAGAAGAATAATTGCGTTAAACCCCTGTGCGTGAGAATAGGTTTAGGCGAGTGAGCGAAAGGTGAGGTGCAGAAGGCTGTAAAGCAGAGGTTTATAGCCCGTGTGTAGTCTCGCTCAGGATATAGTCAACCACTTTTGTGAGGTCGCCGGTTTGTTGAAAAACTGCGAGTTGGCGGTCGGCCCCGGTGCCCATTTCCAACATTTTGAGCACGTATTCTACTTCGTGGCGGCTGCCTAGGTCGTCTAGCACGTCGTCGACAAAATCGAGCAGTTCCAGAATAAGCTGGCGGGCGGGCTTTTCTTCCTGGGTACCAAAATCAATGAGGCTACCGCTGATACCGTAGCGGGCGGCCCGCCATTTATTCTCCTTGATGAGGGCACTGCGGTAGACGCGGAAATTCAGGTTTTGCTCTTTTAGTTTATAGATTTTAGCTACCAGCGCTTGCATTACCGCAGCCACGGCGATGGTTTCGTCGGCGCGCATCATCATGTCGCAGATGCGATACTCGATGGTGTCGAAAAAGGGGTGCAGGCGGATATCCCACCATATTTTCTTGCCGTTGTCGATGCAGCCGGTTTTAATGAGCAGGGCTAGAAACTCGTCGTAGTCGCTGGCACTGTGAAAAAAACCGGGAATGCCCGTACGGGGAAAACGCTCAAATACCTTGGTTCTAAACGACTTGTAACCAGTTTCGCGTCCTTCCCAAAAAGGCGAGTTGGTGCTAAGGGCGAACAAATGCGGTAGGAAATACCGGAGCGCGTTCATCATGTACACGCCCAGGTCACGGTTTTCGATGCCGACGTGGACGTGCATCCCAAAAACGAGGTTCGAACGGGCGGCCTCCTGCAATTCCTCCACTATTTTATCGTAGCGGGCATCGGGCGTGATGGGCTGGTCTTGCCAGCGCGAAAAAGGGTGCGTGCCAGCGGCTGCGATTTTCAGTCCTACGCGGTCAGCCAGCTCAATTACCTGTCGCCGCAGGTGCACTACTTCAGTACGGGCCTCGTCAATATTTTTGCAAATATTGGTGCCTACTTCTACTACCGACTCGTGCATTTCGGCCTTCACCTGCTCATGCAAGGTTATTTTGCCGTCCTCCACAATTTTTGACATGTGCGAGCGCAAATCGCGCGTGACCGGGTCGATGGTCTGAAACTCTTCTTCTATTCCGAGCGTGAAAACGGGCCGTGACATAAGCAGGTAGCAACTAAAAGTGAGTGGGAGAGGGCCCGAGCTAGCCGGACGCAAGCACGTAAAAAAAGAGCTGCCACCACATAGCGGTGGCAGCTCCATGGAGGTAGCCGACCCTAGCGGCAGTTATTTTTTTGGCGCGGGTTTTTTAGATTTGGCGGGGTCATCACCAGGAGTACCGGGTTTAGTCGGTTTAGCTTTGGCAGCGGGTTTAGGTACCTCGCCTTCGGGAGCCACGGGAACGAGGCCGGCCGATTTCTTAGGTGCGAGTGTTTTTTTGGCGGGTGCTGGTGGGTTGGCACCCAAGTCGTTGGTTTGGTGCAGGGCGCCACCTACTTCAACGGCGCCATCGGTGCTGGCAATAGCCGTCTTGCGGGCTGCTTTCTGCACGAACGAGCCCCAGGTGAGGTTATCCTGGCCGGGCTGCTGGGCCTGAGCGCGCTCAATAGCCAAGTTGGCCGCGTGCTCTACTACCCACTCAAAGTTCTCGGGACCTACCGAATTAATATCGGCATCGGGGGCCGGGTTGCCAAAGTCAATGGCAATCGGAATACCCTCGCGCACGGCAAATTCTACCGTATTAAAATCGTAGCCCAGGCCCTGGCACAGGCGCAGGGTATAGTCTTTAATAGTAGCGAGGAGCTTTTCACCGTCCTCGCCTTGGGTTTTCATCTCGGTTTGGTAGCGCAGGTGCGGGGCATTGCGCGGCTCGTAGGGCATGATGAGCACGTCTTTGCCGCCCAGGCAATAGCAGCGGAAATAGTCAGTAAAATCGACCGCTTCCTGATAGAGCATCACGAGCTGGCCGGTTTCGTCGTAGGCGCGCCAAGCTTCGTCGGGGTTGTCTACCTTATAGACGCTCTTCCAGCCGCCGCCGGCATGGGGCTTCATGAAGGCTGGGAAGCCGATTTTTTCGAACGCCTTGTGCCAATCGAACATGGCCAAGTTGCGAAACGAGTTCTCGCTGGTGTCGTCGGGGCGGGCCTTGCTGGGCAGCAGTAGGGTTTTGGGCACTGGCACTCCTAGCTGCACGGCGAGAGCATTGTTAAAGAATTTCTCATCGGCGCTCCACCAGAAGGGGTTGTTAATCACGGCCGTACCGGTGAGGGCGGCGTTTTTGAGGTAGGCGCGGTAGAAGGGCACATCCTGCGAAATGCGGTCGATGATGACTGCGTAGTCGGTGGCGACGGCCTGCTCGACTTCCGCAATGCGCACAAACTCGGCGGTGATGCCATCGACGGCCTTCTGATTAACGCGGTCTACAAAGGCCTGCGGAAACGTGTTTTCCTGGCCAAACAAGATGCCGATTTTTTTCATGATGTAGGAGCTGTGAGAAGCTTAGGTGTTAGGAATGGGTGAGCGTGAGCCCGTTGCGTGTACGCAAAGCGGTGCCTAAAAGATAGTCGAGACGTATTCGGGGAACATATCGCGCCACACCGGCCAGTCGTGGGTACCGTGGGGGCGCACGTCGAGGCGGTGCGGAATGCCTTTGCGCGACAAAATTTCGGACATCTGGTAATTGCCGGGCTTGCAGAAGTCATGCTCGGCCGTGCCCAGGATGATGTTCATCTTGTAGAGGTTCTCATCCTGCGCATTGGGCATGTAGTCGGGCGGATTGTGGAAGTACGCCTGCTCGTCGTAGTGCCCATCCAGAAACATTTTGATGTCGAACGCCGCGCCCATCGAGAACAGGTGCGCGACCTGGCTAGGGTGGCGAAAGGCGAAGTTGAGCGCCTGGTAACCCCCTAGCGAACAACCTGCTACGCCAACCTTATCGACCTGGCACTCTTGCTGCAGGCGGGGCACCAGCTCGTCGCTCACCATGCGGTCGTAGAGGCCGTGGTTGTGCACGCGGGTGCCGGGGTGCAGGTGCTTGGCGTACCAACTCCACTTGTCGCCGCTGTCGATGCAGATGAGCTTGAGCAGGCGGTTCTCCACAAACCAGCGCACCGAGTCGACCAGCAGAAAATCCTTGGCCTCGTAGTAGCGACCGTTGGACGTGGGGAAGATGATAAGAGGGTAGCCGTAGTCGCCCACGACCAGCATTTCCAGGTCCAGGCCCAGGTGTTGGGAGTAGAAGCGGCGGTATTCTTCGTGCAAAATGCGGGGCCCGGCGGGAATGACGCGCTCGCCGAACCGGCCGCAAACTAAGCAGAAAATCCGAACGACCAAGCCCGCCGCTGGCTGGGCTAAATGAAGTTAGGTGCGTTTATTTGCGGGCCATGGCAGTTTTTAGGTTTCAGTCGCCGCGCGGCAACACGGTCGTGGTACGGCGCGACGAGTACTTGTTTTCGGTGGCGCTCGGGCGCGTGGTGCGGCTCGATGTGGTGCTGCCGCCCGGTTTTTCGATGCGCGCGGCCCAGCCCTACCCAGTGCTGTATCTCAATGATGGCCAGGACCTGGCGCGGCTGCACCTGCCGGCCACGCTCAACCGGTTGTTTCAGCGGGGCGAGGTGCGGCCGTTTGTGCTGGTGGCCATCCACGCCGCCGACCGCCTACAGGAGTACGGCGTGGCCGCTCGGCCCGACTACCTGGGTCGCGGCAGCCGCGCCGGCCGCTACACCGACTTTATGCTCAAGGAGTTGCTGCCCTACGTGCAGGCCCACTACCACGCCAGCGCCAACCCGGCCGAAGCGGCGGTGGCCGGCATGTCGCTAGGGGGCCTCATGGCCTTCGACCTAGCCTGGCACCACCCCGAGGCATTTTTAAAATGCGGAGCGTTCAGTGGTTCTTTCTGGTGGCGGGGCCGGGGGCTAGCCGAAGGCTACACCGATGCCGACCGCCTGATGCACCAATTAGTGCACGCCCGGCGGGCTAGCCCCGACCAGCAATTCTGGCTGCAAACCGGCACCGACGACGAAATCAGCGACCGTAACAACAACGGCATTATTGATGCCATTGACGACACCCTGGACCTGCTGACGGCCCTAGCCGCCCAGGGCTTGCCGGCCCCGGCAGCCCGCTACGTGGAGGTGCCCGGCGGCCACCACCACCCCGATACCTGGGGCACGATTATGCCTGATTTTCTGCGTTGGGCGTTCGGTACCAAGGAGTTGGTCGCGCCTGAGATGGCGGCCCGCACGCTGCGCCCAGCCCGCTGGCGGCTAGGGGGGCGGGCCCTCACGCGGCGCCCCGGTGGGGCCGCCCGCTGGAAATTTCGGTATCTGCGGCGGGCGGCTACCTTTGCGGCCATGCCCGCCACCCCTGTCCTTACCCTAGCCCGCCCGGCGCCTGGCACGTATCTGCCCTACACTCAGACCTATATCGACTTGGTGCCCGCTGATACTGACCCGCTGGCTCAACTGCGCCAGCAGGCGGCCGAGGTGCACCGCGAGCTAGCCGGCCTCACCGAGGCGCAGGCGCTGCTGCGCTATGCGCCGGGTAAGTGGACGCCCAAGGAAATGCTCGTGCACATGGCCGATTCGGAGCGCATATTCGCCTACCGGGCCCTGCGTTTTGCCCGCGCCGATGCCCAGGAGCTACCCGGTTTCGATGAGAACGAGTTTGCCGCCAATAGTGAGGCCAACGACCGTCCGCTGAGTGACTTGCTAACTGAGTACCACGCCGTGCGCGCCGCCACGCTAGCCTTCTTCGCGGCCCTGAACGGCGGGCAACTCGACCGCGCTGGCCGCGCTAACGGTGGGGCCACCTCGGTGCGGGCGTTGCTCTTTATTATCGCCGGACATGAGCAGCATCACCTGCGCATTTTGCGCGAGCGTTACTGGCCGCTTTTATCGTCGGCGCCAGCAGGCTAGCCGCACAACATCGGGCGGCCCGGCACGTTAATTTGCCGCGCCGTTTCTATTTTTATTCCCTCCACCCCAACCATTTTCACTCATGGCTAAAGCCCAAGACGCTCGCAAAGAGAAAAAGAAGGAACCCGCTAAGACAACCAAAGAAAAGAAAGCCGAAAAGGACGAGAAAAAAGTAGCCCGCGCCCGCAAGCAGGATTAGCCCGCAGCTTTAACGGATGAAACGGATTGCGCAGATACGCCCGCTGCGCGGGCTGACTAGGCGATTAATTACAAAAAAGCTGCTTGTAAAAGCAGCTTTTTTTGTGCGTTTTAAGGTTACTGGTGTCAATTCAGTTCCTCCTATTAGTCGTTTCATCCGTTAAAGCTGCGGGCTAGAGCGTGTAGTACGGCTCCTTCTCTTTGTCGTGGTAGCGTAGGTAGCCGTGCAGCACTAGTTTGATAAGCGTGCGGTAGGCGCGGCGGCGGCTGACATTGATGAGCTTGGTGTACTGCGCCACCGTGATGCGCGGCTGGGTGGTTTTGAGGTAGTCGAGTACGTGTAGCTCGTCTTTGTTGAGGGGTAGCTTTTCGAAGCCCTCCTCAGGCTGCTGGTGGGCTAGCACTTTCTCGGTGAGACTGCTAGCTTGTACGCTTTCGTCGCGCACGCGCACGTAGCTGCGCCACTCGTCGGGGGCTATCTGGGCCCGGTGGGGTTTGGCAGGACTCTCGGCCACGACAACGACGAGCACGATAAGCTCGTCCTCAGTTTCGATTTCCCGAAATTGCAGCGTTAGAGGCGGGTCGATGTAGTGCGCGGCCGCGTCGCGCAGCACAAACATTTCCTCTTCGGCATCGCGCACGCCCACCACGCGGCCATCGTCATCAACGCCCACTAGCACCTGCCCGCCGTGGGTGTTGGCCAGCGAGGCTAGGGTGCGCGCGATGCGCGTAGGATGAGTAGTTTTCTTCTTGAATTCGAGCCGCTCGCCCTCGCCCTGCTTGATAAGTGCGCGTAAGTTCATGTGTAGAGCTGTTGGCTACCAGCGATTAGTCGCTAGCCTCCTCAGTAATCAGTGAGATGAGCAGCAAGAACGCAAGTCAAAACGCAAATGTGCCGCCTCCCAACAGGAAAGCGGCACATCAAAACCTAATAGGTGCCAGTCAGCCCGCCGCAGGCGGGCGTATCTGCGCAATCCGTTTCATTCGTTAAAGCTGCGGTCTAGAACGGCAGGTCGTTGTCGTCGTCGCCCGCGATGGGCTGGGCCGTGGGCTGCGCGCGCAGGTTAGGGTTCTGGTTTTGAGCGGCTGGGCGAGCGGCGGGCTGCTGCTGGCTGTACTGCGAGCCACCACCGCCAGCGGCGGGAGCGCCACCCGAGGCTGGCTCTACGCGCCAGGCTTCGAGGTTGGTGAAGTACAACATCTGGCCGTTTTTGTTGAAGCCGCGGCCACGCAGGTCAAACGTCACTTTCACCTCATCGCCCGTTTTGTAGGGGTCGATAACGCTGGTCTTGTCCTGCGTCAGCTGGAACTTGATTTGCTGGGGATACTGGCCGTCTTGCACTTCCAGGACGAACTCGCGCTTGCGGAATTTTTCGCTTACCTGCTGTTCGTCAAAGATTTCGTGCAGGCGGCCGG
>JBPBQJ010000139.1:0-12790 GCA_050954765.1 Janthinobacterium lividum
AGCCGCCCGCTATGCCAAGTCCTTGCTGGACCTCGCGCAGGAGCAGGGCACGCTGGCGACGCTGAAGCAGGACATGGACCTGCTGGCCACCACCATGGCCGGCAGCCGTGACCTGCGGTTGTTGCTGCGCAACCCGATTGTGAAGCACGACAAAAAGCTTAGCATCCTCACCGCCATCTTCGGGGGCAAGGTGTCGGAGATGCTGATGCGTTTTTTCCAGATTCTGACTAGCAAAAACCGCGAAGACGCGCTGGAGCACATCGGTGATGCCTTTTTGATGCAGTACAACGCGCTGATGGGTGTGCAGGTAGCGGAGGTGACCTCGGCCGTACCGCTCACGCCGGCTACCCGCACCGAAATTGAGAAGATGGTGAAAGAGCAGACCGGCCTCAAGGACGTGTCGCTTACCGAAAAGGTAGATGCCTCGCTCATCGGCGGCTTCGTGCTGCGCATCGGCGACCGGCAGATTGACGACTCGGTGAAAGGCAACCTGCGCCGCCTGCGCACTTCCCTCACCGACAATACTTACCAACCTAGCTTAAATTAATACTATCATGGCTGAAGTACGCCCGGACGAAGTATCCGCCATCCTGCGGCAGCAGCTGTCCAATTTCAAATCGGCTGCCGAGCTGGAAGAAGTCGGCACCGTGCTCCAGGTTGGCGATGGCGTGGCCCGCATCTACGGCCTCTCCAATGCCCAGTCGGGCGAGCTGATTGAGTTTGAGAACGGCCTGCAAGCGCTGGTGCTCAACCTCGAAGAAGACAACGTGGGTGCCGTAATGCTCGGCGAGTACGGCGACATTAAGGAAGGTGCCACCGTGCGCCGCACCAACAAAATCGCCGCTATTCAGGTAGGCGAGGGCATCGTGGGCCGCGTGGTAAACACGCTGGGCCAGCCCATCGACGGCCGCGGCCCCATCACGGGTCAGACCTACGAGATGCCTCTGGAGCGCAAGGCGCCCGGCGTAATCTTCCGCCAGCCCGTTACCGAGCCCCTGCAAACCGGCATTAAGGCTATCGACGCCATGATTCCGATTGGCCGCGGCCAGCGCGAGCTGATTATCGGCGACCGCCAGACCGGCAAATCGACCGTAGCGCTTGATGCTATTCTGAACCAGCGCGAGTTCTTCGAGGCCGGCCAGCCGGTTTTCTGCATCTACGTTGCCATCGGCCAGAAGGCCTCGACGGTAGCGCAGGTAGTGAACGCCCTCACCAAGGGCGGTGCTATGGACTACACGGTGGTGGTGTCGGCTTCGGCCTCGGACCCCGCGCCGATGCAGTTCTACGCGCCCTTCACGGGTGCCGCCATCGGCGAATACTTCCGCGATACGGGTCGCCCGGCCCTCGTGGTGTACGATGACTTGTCGAAGCAGGCCGTAGCCTACCGCGAGGTGTCGCTGTTGCTCCGTCGCCCCCCGGGCCGCGAGGCTTACCCCGGCGACGTATTCTACCTGCACAGCCGCCTCTTGGAGCGCGCCGCTAAAATCAACGCTTCGGACGAGATTGCGCGCAACATGAACGACCTGCCCGACAGCATCAAGCACCTGGTAAAGGGTGGTGGCTCGCTCACGGCGCTGCCGCTGATTGAGACGCAGGCGGGCGACGTTTCGGCCTACATTCCGACCAATGTAATCTCGATTACGGACGGCCAGATTTTCCTCGAAACCAACCTGTTCAACTCTGGTGTGCGCCCCGCTATCAACGTGGGTATCTCGGTAAGCCGCGTGGGTGGTAACGCCCAGATTAAGTCGATGAAGAAAGTGGCCGGTACGCTGAAGCTTGACCAGGCCCAGTTCCGCGAGCTAGAAGCCTTCGCCAAATTCGGCTCGGACCTCGATGCTTCGACCAAGCTCACCATTGAGCGCGGCCGCCGCAACCTGGAGATTCTGAAGCAGCCTCAGTTTTCGCCCGTGAAGGTGGAGGACCAAGTGGCCATCATCTACGCCGCCACCAACGGCCTGCTCGATACCGTACCGGTTAACCGCGTGCGTGAGTTCGAGAAGGAATTTACGCAGACCCTGAACGCTCGCCACCCCGACGCCCTGAAGGCCCTGAAGGCTGGTAAGCTCGACGATGCCGTTACCGGCGCCCTGCGCCAGACGGCCAAGGACGTAGCCGCTAACTACGCCGCGAAGTAAGCTAGGTGAGTACATCCGGAACGTCATGCTGAGCTTGCCGAAACATCTCTATCGCTTCGTTGGGTTACGAACCCTAGCGGTGCGGGAGAGATACTTCGGCAAGTTCAGCATGACGTTCTTTAGTAAAGTATAATATAATGGCCTCTTTAAAAGAAGTTCGCTCGCGCATCCAATCGGTTTCGAGCACGCAGCAGATTACCAAAGCCATGAAAATGGTGGCGGCGGCCAAGCTGCGCCGGGCCCAGGACAACATCACCCGGATGCGCCCCTACGCGCAGCGCCTCACCAGCATCTTGGCCAACCTGACCCGCACCACCACCGACGAGGTAGTGAGTGAGTACGGCCAGGTGCGCGAGGTGCGCCGGGTGCTCATCATCGCCATCACCTCCGACCGGGGCCTAGCCGGCGCCTTCAACGCCAACGTGTTTAAGGGCGTGAATGCGCTGATTGCCGAGCGCTACGCTAGCCTGCCCACGAGCAATATCTCGGTGCTGGCTATCGGCAAGAAAGCGCACGACTACTACGGTCGGCGCAGCTACAAGCGGGTGGGCGACTATACGCACGTCTTCGCTAAGTTGTCGTTTGACACGGTGCGCGTGGCGGCCGAGGAAGCCATGCGCGGCTTTGCCGACGAAACTTACGACGAGGTGGTAATGGTGTACAACGAGTTCAAGAACGTGGCGACGCAGTTTGTGCGTGCCGAGCAGCTGCTGCCGCTCGTACCCACCGAAGTACCCGCCGGTACCCCTAGCGCCACCGCGCCCGACAACAGCATCGACTACATCTTCGAGCCGAGCAAGGAGGAAATTATTCAAACCCTCATTCCGCAGAGCCTGAAGATTCAGCTATACAAAGCGGTGCTGGAAAGCAACGCCTCGGAGCACGGCGCCCGCATGACGGCCATGGATAAGGCCACCGACAACGCCGGTGAACTGCTCAAGGCCCTCAAGCTGACGTATAACCGCACGCGCCAGGCGGCCATCACGACCGAGATTCTCGAAATCGTGGGTGGTGCCGAGGCTTTGGCGGCTACCCGCTAGCCCCTGCCCATCGGTAGTGCGAAAGCGCCGGTGCCCCTAGTGGCGCCGGCGCTTTTTTTTGTTTGGCAGGTTGGGAGAAGGCAAACAAATAGGCTAGGGGCCAAACCACTTGCGGCTAGCTGCGTTGTGAACAAATCTTAGTTAAGCTGGCGTGTTTCGTAACGGTAAGAGGGTGCTATTCTTGTTTATATGGTTGCTGCTGGGTGCCGGGCAGGCGCGAGCGCAAGGCCCGCCGGTGCCCTTGGCTCGCGTAGCTACCGTGCGCGATAGCCTCGGGCGCCTGCTGGCGGCCCAGCCCCAAGCCGATACACAGCGGGTGAGCCGTCTGAATGCGCTAGCCTTCCTTTTGCGCACCAACGAGGCGCCGCAGGCCGAGCGCCTAGCCCGGCAGTCGCTGGCCTTGGCCCGGCGGCTGCGCTTTGATAGGGGCCTGACGGAGGCGTATTTTAACATGGGCTACCTGCTGCGCACGCACAGCCAGTACGACTCGGCCATCTACTACTCGCGGCAGGCGCTGGCGGCAAGCGTGCGCACTGGCAATAGCTACACCCAAACGCGCGCCTACTACAACCTGGCCCGCATTTATACCGAGCAGGGCAACTACGCGGCGGCCCTGGGGCCCAGCCTCGACGGGCTAGCCCTGGCCCGCACTATTCACAACCCCCGCGCCGAGCTGTTTCAGCTGGTGCAGGCAGGGCGCATCGAGCTAGTCCTCGGCGAAAATGCAGTAGCCCTGGCCCATGTGCTGGAGGCCAAGCGGCTGGTGCCCGCGGCGCACGACCCGCTCGGCACCGGCTACGTATATTTTGCCCTTGGCGATATAAGCCGTCAGCAAGGTCAGTGGCTGGCTGCCCGCCGCTACTATTCCGCCGCCGCCGTCAACTACGGGCAGGTGTACAACACCCGCGGCCTGCTGCCCGTCAAGCTAAGCCAGGCCGAAATGACCGACCGCCTCGGCGACCACCTGGCCGCTCGCCAGGCCACTACCGGGCTGCTGAGCCAGGCCCAAGCTATGGGTACCCCCGAGCAGGTAGCCCAGGCTAGCCTGCTGCTGGCCCAAACTTGGCTAGCCACTGCTGCCCCCGACAGTGCCCGCCACTACGCTGCGCTCAGCCTAGCTACCGCCCGCTCGGCCCACCTGCGCCCCATAGCCCGCGATGCGGCCCTGGTGCTGGCCCAGGCCAGCGACCAGCTAGGCCAGGGCCACGTGGCCTACCGCTACCAGATGCTGACCGGGGCCTACACCGATAGCATCACGGGGGAAGCTACCCGGCGCCGGGTGGCTGCACTCGAAGAGCAGGCTAGCCGGAGCCAGCAGCAAACGCAGATACGCCTGCTAACGCAGCAGGCCCGCCTGCAGAGCCAGCAGCAGGAGCTAGAGCGCCTACGCTACCGCCAGGGTGCCGCTGGCCTCATGGGGCTAGCCTGGGTGGTGTTAGGCCTCAGCGGCTACTGGCTGTGGCGCTACCGCCGCCGCGAAGCGCGCCGTCAGGAAGCCATGCGCACCCGCATCGCGGCCGACCTGCACGACGAGGTGGGCAGCATGCTTACCCAGATATCGATGCAGAGTACGCTGCTGCGCGAAGGCCGCTACGCCCCGGCCCAGCAGCAAAACTACCTCGACCAAATGGCCGAGGCTAGCCGCCGCGCCGCCCGCCAAATGAGCGATGCCGTGTGGAGTATCGATGCCCGCTATGACTCGGCTGCTAGCCTGCTCGACCGCCTGCGCGACCATGCCCACGAAGTGCTGCCGCCCGCCGGCCTCGAAGTGGACTTTAGGTCTGAGGCGGCCATTGCGGCCACTGCCGTGCCCCTAGCCACCCGCCAGGCCCTCTACTACATCTACAAAGAAGCCCTGCACAACGTGGTGAAGCATGCCCAGGCCAAGCAGGTGCAGGTGCGCCTGCGCTTGCTGGGCTCCCAACTCGAGCTAACTATCTGCGACGATGGCCAGGGCACTGTGGCGGCCAGCCGGCCCGGCGGCCAGGGCCTGCCCAACATACGGATGCGCGCCCAGGCGGTAGGTGGCACCGTGCAGGTCGATGCCAGCGGCCCGGGCCTGGGGCTAGTGGTGCGCCTGCCGCTCCGGTAGGTATGAGTCAGAAGCTAGGAGCTAGGAGTTGGGGAGGTTGCTTATCAGTGCAAGGGCAGCAGGTAGCTATGTCCCCGAACGGCTCGCTGTGGTGCGGCTGCTTGGCCAGCGTTCGCCAGACTAAGCGCCTTTTCAACTCCTAACTCATAGCTTTTAACTTCTAATGGCCGCAAATTTTCACATCTTTATGCTATACCGCCGTGTTGCACGGCCACCGACCTTTGCCTTGTGATTATCCTCGGCATTATTGAAGACCAGGCTGCTATTCGCGACGCGCTGTGTGAATACCTCGGCGCGCAGCCTGAGTTTACCTGTGTGCTGTGTGCGGCCTCGCACGAAGAGTTTATGGCTAGGTTGGCCGACCTGGCCGAGCCACCCTTACTGATTTTGTCTGACATTGGCCTGCCGGGGCGCTCGGGCATCGAGGGGCTAGCGGTGCTGCGGCAGGTGCTGCCCGAGGCCCAGGTGCTTATGCTGAGCGTGTACACCGATGCCGAACGCGTGTTTGAAGCCCTGCGCCAGGGTGCCGTGGGCTACCTCGAAAAAACGACGCCGCTACCCCTGCTCAAAGAGCACTTGCTGCAGGTAGCGGCCGGCGGCTCGCCCATGAGCCCGAGCGTGGCCCGGCACGTCACGCGCTACTTTGCCGCGTCGCGCCCGGCCAGCCAACTGCCCGCCGACCTCACCTCGCGTGAGTGTGAAATAGTGCAGGGTATTGAGGATGGCCTCAGCTACAAGCTCATTGCCGAGCGCCTGCACCTGAGCCTCGATACCGTGCGCTCGCACATCCGGCAGGTGTATCGCAAGCTTCAAGTAAACTCCAAGGCCGAAATAATGGCCAAAGCCCAGCAACGCGCCCGCCTTCCCTGGTAGCGCCCTCTCTTCTCTGCCCACCCTTTCTGAGCTATGCAAAGCCCCCGCCTCCGGTGCCGGAAGCGGGGGCTTTTGTGTGGGGCCAGTCCCGTAAGGTAGCCTGGACTTTTAGCCCAGTACCCTACTCGGGCACCCGGCGCGCCCGCTAAGACGCCTCCATATCCCAGCCAATAAGCCGAACCGGCCAGCCAGCACGGTTTAAGCAGTTGCAGGTATTTATACGTGGGTATCTGGCCGGGCTGGTGCCGTCCTTTGTAGCCGGCTGAGGCCGCTGTTCGCGGCTGCCAGCTTTCAAGTTTGCTTATTTCTTACCCTTCTTCTAGTTTCGTATGACGAATTTTTCCTCTCAGAACCATCCGCAGCACCATCCGCCCGGGCTAGGCCGCCCGCTGGCGGCGCTGGGGCTGCTGCTGGCCACGGCCGGCGCGGCGCAGGCCCAAACCTTTGCCAAGGCAGTTACCTACACTGCGGGCGGGAGCTCGGTGGCCGGCCTCACGGTGGTCGATGTAAACCGCGATGGGAAGCTCGACATGCTTGCCAGCAACTTCGATGATAATGGCACGGTGGCCGTGCTGCTGGGCACGGGCACGGGCACATTTGGGGCGGCCACTACTTTTGGCAGTGGGGGTGCCCGCCCGGTAGGCGTAGTATCGGCCGATGTAAACAGCGACGGCAAGCTCGATATCGTGGTGGCCAACCAGCAAAGCGGCACGGTGGCCGTGCTGCTGGGCACGGGCACGGGCAGCTTTGGCACGGCCGCTACCTTCAACACCGCGGGGAGCTATCCAACCGACCTGGCGGTAGCCGACGTGAACGGCGACAGCAAGCCCGATATTGTGGTGACCAACCAGCAAAGCGGCACGGCGGCCGTGCTGCTGGGCACCGGCACGGGCAGCTTCGGCACGGCCGTTACCTACAGCACCACTACTAGCAGCGTGCTGGGCGTGGTAATAGCCGATGTCAACAACGACACCAAGCCCGACCTGGTGGTGGGCACCTACACCGGCAGCGCGGTGGCCGTGCTGCTGGGCACGGGCACGGGCACATTTGGGGCGGCCACCACCTTCCTGGTGGGCGCTAACCTGGGGCCGGGCCGGCTGGCGCTGGCCGATGTCAACGCGGATAGCCAGCTGGATATAGTGGCCAACAACCAGCAAAGCAACACCGCCGCCGTGCTGCTGGGCACGGGCACCGGTAGCTTCGGCCCGGCTGCTTTGTACAACTGCGGGGGCAGTTCGCCGCAAGACATTGCGGTGGCCGACGTAAACAGCGATGGCCAGCTGGACCTGCTGACGGTGAACGCCAACAACAATACGGCCGGGGTGCTGCCGGGCGCCGGCAACGGCACCTTTGGCACGGCGGCCACCTTTAGCACCGGAACGGGCAGTCCGTACCCCTACGCCATTAGGGCAGCCGATGTGAACGGCGATGCCAAGCCCGACCTGCTAATCGCGAACTACATTGGTAACACGCTGGGCGTGCTGCTGAACACTACCGTAAGCGCTGCGCCTACCCTCACCACCCTAAACCCCACCAGCGGGCCGGTGGGCACGAGCGTGACGCTGACGGGCACCAGCCTGACGGGGGCCACGGGCGTGCGCTTCAACGGCGCGGCGGCCACCACTTTCAGCGTGGTGAACGCCACCACCATTACGGCCACCGTGCCCACGGGCGCCACCACCGGCAACGTAACCGTGACCACGGGCGGCGGCACCAGCAACGGGGTAGCCTTCACTGTCACCTACGCCGATTTGGTAATTAACACCACGACCACCATCCCGGCCGGCATCTACAACAGCATCACCGTCAACAGCCCCGGCAATGCCACCCTGGCCGGCAACGTGACGGTGAACACCAGCACCACCGTGAACAGCGGCGCCACCCTAAACGACGGCTGCTTTGTGCTGAGTGGCGCGGGCAACTTCACGCTGGCAGATGGCGGTACGCTGGGCATCTGCAACGCGGCGGGCATCAGCGCCGCGCCAGCCACTACGGGCGCTATTCAGACCACGGGCACCCGCAGCTTTGCCAGCGATGCCAGCTACGTGTACAACGGCACCGCCGCGCAGATAACGGGCACCGGGCTGCCCAGCCAGGTGCGCAACCTCACCAGCACCAACGGCAGCCCCCTCGCGCTGAGCCAGGCGGTGAGCATTGCGCAGGTCCTTACCCTCAACGCGGGCAACCTGAATCTGAACAACCGGGCCCTGACGCTGCTCAGCAGCGCCAGCGGTACCGCCCTGGTGGCCACCCTGGGTACGGGTGCTGTCAGTGGTAGCCCCGTTACGGTGCAGCGCTACATCGACCCCAGCCTGAACCCCGGCCTGGGCTACCGGCACCTGGCGTCGCCGGTGCCCACAACCGTGGCGGCCTTCGGCTCGGGCGGCACTACGCCGGTGGTCAACAGCGCGTACAACACGGCCGCCAGCCCCGGGACCGTTACGCCTTTCCCCACCATCTTCCGCTACGACCAGAGCCGCCTGGCCACGTCGCCGGCCACTACGCTGTCGGCCTTCGACAAGGGCTGGGTGTCGCCGGCCGCGCTGAGCGAGGTGATTTCACTGACTGCCGGCTACACGGTGCAGCTAGCCGGCGGCCAGACGCTAAGCTTCACCGGGCAAGTAGGCGGTGGCGCCGTTACGATTGTCCGCGACCGGGACGCTACGAGTGCCGATGCGGGCCTGAGCCTCGTGGGCAACCCCTACCCCGCGCCGCTCGACCTGAGCACCATTGCGGCCAGCCAGCGTACCAATATGGACGCGGCTTTCTACGTCTTCGAGAGTACCTCGCAGTACGGCGGCAGCTACCGCAGCTACGTCAATGGCATAGCCAGCACTGGCGGCACCTCCCTCGTGGGCACCGCCCAGGCCTTCTTTGTGCGCGTGACGGCGGGCCAGACCAGCGGCTCGCTCGCGCTCAACAGAACCAACCGCGTCACCACCTATGGCCAGCAGGCGCCCGTGCGCCGCACCGGCGAAACCCGCCCGCTGGTGCAGCTCGACCTGCGAGGCGCCAGCGGCCTGGCCGACGGCTTCGTGGCCTACGCCCAGGCCGGGGCCACGGCCGGCTTCGACGGTGAGTACGACGCGGCCAAGCTGCCCAACTCGACGGGCCTGAACCTGAGCAGCGCCACGCCCACCGGCATCCTAGCCATCGACGGCCGCGCGGCCTTCACCGCCGCCACTACCCTAGCCCTGAACGTGGGCGTGCCCGCCGCCGGCACCTACACCCTGAGCGCCGCTAGCCTGGCCAACCTGCCGGCGGGCCTCGACGCCTATCTGCGCGACGCTGCCACCGGGCAAACCGTGAAACTGAACCAGGGCACGAGCTATTCGTTCGGCGTGACGGCCCCCGAGGCTGCGGCCCTGCTCACGGGTCGTTTCACCCTGCAATTCAGCAGCGCCACGCCGCTGGCTACGGCCGCTAGCCTAAGCGCCAGCGAAGTAACGGTGTACCCCAACCCGGCCCAGGGCCGCTTCACAGTGCGGGTGCCGGCCGTAGCCGGGGCTAGCCAGGTGCAGGCTGAGCTGCTGAATACGCTGGGCCAGGTGGTGCGCCGCCAATCGGCCACCTTGCCGGCTGCTGGCACCACGCTCACGGTGGAAGCCGCTGGGCTGGCTGCGGGCGTGTATACCCTGCGCCTGACGGCCGGCGCCAGCACGCTGGCCAAGCGCGTCGTTGTTCAATAATCTGCTCATCAAAGCCGGCCCCAGTGCGGGGCTGGCCTTATTTTCTGCTTTCATATGAACAAGCTATTCATAACTGCCGCCCTGCTACTGAGTGTGGGCGGGCTAGCGCAGGCCCAGTCCCCCGGCTCGGGTGGCCCCACGCCCAGCGCCCCGCTGGCCGACCCCACCGAGGTACCCATTGATGGTGGCGCCTCGCTGCTGCTCGCCTCGGGCGTGGCCTACGGCCTCAAGCGCCTGCGCCAGCGCCGCGCCCGCTAGGGTAGGGGCGGCCCACCCGTGGCCGCGCCTCCTGCCAAAGCCCCCGTTGCCCGAGCAGCAGCGGGGGCTTTTTGCGGCCTAGCGGCGGTACTTTTGACGTACCCATGCGTTATTTCATTCACTTAGCCTACGACGGCACGGCCTACAGTGGCTGGCAGGTGCAGCCCGGCGTGCCCACCGTGCAGGAGGCCCTCAACACGGCCCTGAGCCGTGTGCTGCGCCAGCCCATCCGCACCCAGGGCAGCGGGCGCACCGATGCCGGCGTGCACGCCAGCCACCAGGTAGCCCACTTCGAAGCCGATTTTCCGCCCGAAATGACCTTCGACTTGCTGCGCTACCGCCTCAACCGCGCCCTGCCGCCCGATGTGCAAGTCTTCCGCATTCACGAGGTCGATGAACGTGCCAACGCCCGCTTCTCGGCCGAGGCGCGCACCTACGAGTATTTCGTGAGCCTGCACCCCGACCCCTTCCGGCGCGACCAGGTGCTGTGCCTCGACCGCGCCCCCGACGTGGCGGCCATGAACGAGGCCGCTGCCTACCTCGTGGGCCAGTTCGATTTCACGGCCTTTTCCAAAGTGAAGGGCGCCGAAACGCACTACATCTGCTGCCTCTACGCGGCGGGCTGGCACGAGGTGCCGGGCGGGCTGGTGTTCCGCATCAGGGCCAACCGCTTTGTGCGGGGCATGGTGCGGCTGGTAGTAGGCACGCTGCTCGATGTGGGCCGGGGCAAGCTCACCCCACTAGCCTTCCAGCAAATACTACACCGCCAGCAGCGCATCGCCGCCAGCGGCGCCGCACCAGCTAAGGGATTGTATTTGAGCAAGGTAGAATACCCGGCTGAAATGATACCGGCCGAATGATGCCACCGCCTGCCCGGTCTTCGGTACAAAAAAGCCTGTTAAGTTTCTGGCCTGCTGGCTAGCTAGTACAAAACAGCACACCAGCAGGCTGGCGGAAAGCGCGGCAACCGGCAACGAAACGTGCCGACCTTTGTTAGCACGCTACTTCTATGGACCCAACTTCTGCTACCAAAACCGGCCAGGTCTTCGACTGGCAGGTGCTGCGCCGCCTGCTCGCCTACGTGCAGCCCTACCGGGGCGTGTTTATCGGCCTCATTGTGCTCACCGTGGCCACGGCCGTGCTCGGCACGGTGCGCCCGGCCCTCATTCAACGCATGGTCGATGTCGACATCACCAACAACGACTGGGCCGGCCTCAACCGCTCGACGCTGTGGCTGCTGGGGCTGCTGCTGGTGCACACCCTCGTGAGCTACCTGCAGACCTACTACGGCGGCTGGCTAGGGCAGTACATCGTGCGCGATATCCGGGCCGACCTCTACCGGCACCTGCTCAGTCTCAAGCTCAGCTTCTTCGACCGCACGCCCATCGGGGTGCTCGTCACGCGCAATATCTCGGATGTGGAAACGCTGGCCGACGTCTTCAGCGAGGGGCTAGCCGCGATGGTGGGCGATTTGCTGCAAATCGTCTTTCTCATGATTTTCATGTTCTGGACCAACTGGCAGCTCGCGCTCATCAGCCTCTCCGTTATTCCGCCGCTGCTCTTTAGCACCTACGTGTTTAAGGAGAAGGTGAAAGGCAGTTTTCAGGAGGTGCGCAACGCCGTGGCCAAGCTCAATAGCTTCGTGCAGGAGCACCTCACGGGTATGAACGTGGTGCAGATTTTCAATAACGAGCAGCGCGAGTACCAGAAGTTTGAGGCGATAAACGCGGAGCACACCAAGGCCAATATCAAGTCGGTGCTCTACTACAGCGTCTACTTTCCGGTGGCGGAGGTGCTGGGCGCCATCGGTGTGGGATTGCTGGTGTGGTACGCGGCCCAGGGCCAGATTGCGGGCACCATCTCGAAGGGCGAACTTATTGCGTTTATCATGTACAACGCGCTGTTCTTCCGGCCCATCCGCCAGATTGCCGACCGTTTCAATACCCTCCAGCTAGGCCTCGTGAGCACCGAGCGCCTGCTCAAACTGCTCGATAATGCCGACCTGATAGCTACCTCCGGCACCAAGCCCGTGCCGCAGCTACGCGGCGAAGTGGAGTTTGACAAAGTGTGGTTTACCTATAACGAGCCCGAATGGGTGCTGAAAGACATCAGCTTCCACGTGCAGCCCGGCCAGACAGTCGCCTTCGTGGGCGCCACCGGCGCCGGCAAAACGAGTATTATCAACCTGCTGAGCCGCTTCTACGACATTCAGCAGGGCCACATCAGGGTCGATGGCGAGGACCTGCGCGAATACGACCTTAGCCAGCTGCGTCGCCAGATTGGCGTGGTGCTGCAAGACGTGTTCCTCTTCGCCGGCTCCATCCGCGACAACATCACGCTCGGCAATAAGGAAATCGGCGATGCCAAAATCTGGGAAGCGGCGGCCCTGGTGGGCGCCGAGCGCTTCATTGGGCGCCTGCCCGGCGGCCTCGACTACCCCGTGATGGAGCGCGGCGCCACGCTCTCGGTGGGGCAGCGCCAGCTCATCAGCTTCGTGCGGGCCTTAGTATATGAGCCCAGCGTGATTGTGCTCGACGAGGCCACGTCGTCGGTCGATTCGGAGACGGAAGAGCTCATTCAGCACGCCATCGACAAGCTCATGGAAGGCCGCACCTCGCTCGTTATCGCCCACCGCCTCAGCACCATCCAGAAGGCCGACCGCATCATCGTGCTCGACCGCGGCGAAATCAAGGAAACCGG
>JBPBQJ010000140.1:0-10903 GCA_050954765.1 Janthinobacterium lividum
GCGCCGATGTGCCGGCCGAGCTGCTCACCGCCAGCGGCTCGGGCCTCGACCCCGACCTCTCGCCCCAGGGCGCGCTGGTGCAGGTGGCGCGCGTAGCTAAGGCCCGCGGGCTAGCCCCGACCCGGCTGCAAACCCTGGTGCAGGAGCACACCGAAACGAGTTTGCTCGGCCCCAGCAAGGTCAATGTACTGCAGCTCAACCTGGCGCTGGATGCGCTGAGATAACCACCGCGCTGCCTTTCCAACTACCCTTTTCCGCGCTTCTTTCACCTGCTTATTTCCGCCTGCGGGCTGGCTTTCGGGCTGGCCCGATGCTACCATTTTTTATGAAAAAGCTCTCGCTGACTTTGTGCGCCGCGCTCACCAGCCTGGCCGCCCTGGCGCAGACCACCGAAACTGCCACCGCTCAAAACCCAGCCGCTAAAACTGATACGACTACGGCCGCCGCGTCCGCCAAAATCCCCTTCGATGGCATGGACCTGAGCTGGGTGAACGGCCAGAACCGCCAGCAGAATTTCCCGCTGCAATTCAAGGATAAGGAAGGCGAAACCGTGCTCACGGCCACCGCCTTGCTCGATGGCTACTACAACTACAACTTCGCTAGGCCCCTCGACCACACGCAGACGATTTCGGCCGTGACGGGCCGCGCCCAGGAGTTTTCGCTGGCGCTGGCTAGCATCGGCATCGAGTCGAATTACAAGAACATCATCGGCCGGCTGTGGCTGCAAACCGGCTCGATGCTGAACGTGGTGCAGGAAACCGACGGCTCGGTGCTGCGCGGGCGCAACACGGGCACCACCATTGGGGCCGGCAACGTGGGCTCGGGCATCACGGGCAACAACCTCAAGTACATCCGCGAGGCGGCGGCCGGCTACCACTTCAACGTGGCCTACGGCCTGAACCTGGAGATGGGCATTTTTATGAGCTACATCGGCCTGGAAAGCTACGTGACCCAGGAAAACTGGAGCTACCAGCGCTCGCTGGTCTGCGACTTCACGCCCTTCTACTTTCAGGGCGCGCGGGCGCAGTTTTACCCCAGCAAGAAGTTCAAAACCGAGCTGTGGGTGATGAACGGCTGGCAGACCTACCAGACCTACAACAAGCGCCCCGCCTTCGGCAACTCGAACTACTACCGGCCCACCGAAAACCTGCAGTTGGTGGCCAATTTCTACGTCGGCAACGACTCGCGGCCGGGCCTCGACTCGCTGGCTATCGGCCGCGCGGCCTACCCCAACATCACGCGCTTTCACCACGACAACTCCATCGTGGCGCGCTACTACCACAAGGATAAGCAGGGCTCGCTGCGCGGCATCACGCAGGCCGCGTTCAGCCTCAACACGCACTACGGCTTCCAGAGCGGCACCGACGCTAGCGGCAATGATGTGAAAGCCAAGGACAACTACATGGTCGGCACCTCGCTGGCCAACCGCCTGTGGTTTGCCAAAAACAAGCTGGCGCTGACCACCCGCGTGGGCTTCGTGAAGAACCCCAGCCGCTACCTCAGCTTCAACCCCTCGGTGGTGGGCTTCACCGATACCGACCCTAGCAAGCTCACGGCCAAGGAAGCCACCATCACCTTCGACATGATGCCCAGCGACTTCGTGACCTTCCGCGTGGAGTACCTGCACCGCTCGGCCAACGTGCCCTATTTTGCCGGGCCCGGCGGCACTACCTCGCCCAGCGGCTACGCCGACCAGCCGCTGCCCGCCACCTACGTGCCCGACCTGCGCAACTACGAGAACCGCCTCATCTTCGCGGTCAATTTCCGCCTGTAATGGCCGGTAAGCTCCACCGATAAACGCCGGCCGCCAGGTTCTTGGTCAGAGCCTGGCGGCCGGCGGGCCGGCTACAACCCCTAGCCGTTTTTGACCGATTAACTACCTGTACTAATGCACTTTTTTATTCGCCATTTGCCGGCTGCCGCGTTGGTGGCTAGCCTGTTGCCGGGCCTGGCCCGGGCCCAATCGGTGCCGCCCGCGCCCACCTCGACCACCACTACGGCGCCGGCCGATGCGCCTACTGCCACCACCGCGGCGCCCACGGCCGCCGCCGCGGCCGACACGGCCCGCGAGGAATTCAAGCCCGAGTTTTTTGGCTACGTGGGCGTGTATTACGGCTACGATTTCAACAACCCCGCCAGCCTCACGCGGCCGGGCTTCATCTACTCCGAAAACCTGCACAACCAGATTGCCGTGAACCTGGCCCTGCTCGGGGCGCGCTACACCGGCAAGCGCGTGCGGGGCACCTTCGCCATCCAGACCGGTACCTACCCCGACGCCAACTACGCCGCCGAGCCAGGCGTTTTCAAGAACATCTACGAGGCCTGGGCCGGGGCCAAGCTGGCCAATAACCTCTGGCTCGACGCGGGCATTTTTGTGTCGCACATCGGCCTGGAGGGGCCCAACTCGCGCGACAACCTCACGCTCACGCGCAGCATCATGGCCGACAACTCGCCCTACTACGAGGCGGGCGCCAAGCTCACCTACGACAAGGGCAAGAAGTGGCTGTTTTCGGCGCTCGTTATCAACGGCTGGCAGGTTATCCGCGACCGCAACCAGAACGAGGCCGTGGGCACCCAGGTGCAGTTTCGGCCCAGCCCGAAGTGGCTGCTCAATTCCAGCACCTTCGTTGGGGAGGGGCGCAATGTGCCCGATTCGGTGGGCATCCGGCTGCGCTACTTTCACAACTTTTACGTGACGTACGACCCTAGTAAGAAGTGGAAAATCGCCGCCGCCTTCGACGCCGGCTGGCAGGAAAAGCTTGATGGCCGCGGCGGCTACGACAACTGGCAGGGCGGCTCGCTCATCGTGCGCCGCCGCCTCTGGGAGCGGGCCGGGCTGGTGGGCCGGGCCGAGTTTTACCACGACCCGAGCGGCGTAATGGCCGCCACCCGCTTTGGCGGCCTGCGCACCACCGGCTACTCGCTGGGCTTCGACTACTTGCCCGTGCCGCGCATCATTCTGCGGGCCGAAGTGAAGGAGTTTGTCGATAAAAACCAAGTCTATCAGAAGGAAAAATCCTTCGTGCGCACCAATGGCGTGGCCACGGTGATGATGGGCCTGACGCTGTAGAAAGCAGGTTTGCTGGTATGAAACCCAGCGGACGCTAGATGAGCATGACGACCGGCGTTTTTAGCGTTTTTTCAAATCAAAAACAGCTTATATCTCAATCTTATGCTGCCCGCCGAGCAAGACCAGCGCGATACTTCTGCCGAACGCTTCCTGCGCTTGGTGCGCGAGAAGCGGCGCGGCACGCTCAAGGTGTACCTAGGCCTGGCCGCCGGCGTGGGCAAAACCTGCCGCATGCTGCAAGAGGCCCACGACCTGCACCAGCACGGCGTGGACGTGCTGCTGGGCTACGTCGAAACCCACGGCCGCGCCGGCACCGTAGCCCAACTGCGCGAGGTGCCGCTGCTGCCGCGCAAGCAGGTGTTTTATAAGGGCCACGCGGTGGAGGAGATGGACCTCGACGGCATCGAGCAGCGCCGCCCGCAGGTGGTGGTAGTGGACGAACTGGCCCACTCCAACGTGCCCGGCTCGCGCCACGCCAAGCGCTGGCAGGATGTGGAGGAGCTCGTGAGCAAGGGCATTTCGGTGATAACGGCCGTGAACGTGCAGCACCTCGAAAGCCTGCACGACCAGGTGCTCAAAATAACGGGCACCGGCGTGACCGAGCGCATCCCCGACCAGCTCCTCAGGCAGGCCGATGAGGTGGTGAACGTGGACCTGACCGTGGGCGAGCTGCGCGCCCGCCTCGAAGAAGGTAAAATCTACGACGCGGCCAAGGTGCCCACCGCGCTGGCCAATTTCTTCCAGCCCGAAAACCTGTTGCAATTGCGCCGGCTGGCCGTGCGTGAGGTGGCCCAGTTACTGAGCCGCCAGGTCGAAACCGACGCCGGCGGCGCGTTGGCCATCGCTACCCAGCGCCGCAACGACGACCGTCTGCTGGCCTGCATCAATACCAACGCTGAGGCCGCCAAGGAGATAATCCGCAAAGCCTCGCGCCTTGCCGACCGCTTCGGGGCTGCCGCCTGGTACGTGCTCTACGTGCAAACGGGCCGCGAAAGTGCCGACCGTATCGGCCTGGCTAGCCAGCGCCACCTCATCAATAACCTGCAGCTCGCCACCGAGCTAGGCGCCCAAATAATGCGCGTGAAGGACGACGACGTGGTGCTGGCCATTCGCAGAGTGGCGCAGGAAAAAAGCGCTACGCTGCTCGTCTGCGGCATCACCCGCGAGAAGGGCGTGTGGCAGCGTCTCAGCCGCAGCGGTGTCACGCACGACCTGCTCACGGCCGTGGCCAGCGATGGCAGCGACTTGGATGTGTATCTGGTAACGTGTTGACTATGTAGCTCGGCGCGCACCGAGCCCCACCCACCCCATGACCCTAAAAACCAAAATTACCCTCGGCTTCGTGGCCATGCTGGCCCTGCTGCTCGGGCTGGGTGGCTACGCCTACTACACGGTGCAGCGCCTCGACCGCAGCTCGCGCAACGTGCTCAAGGACAATTTTTACTCAGTAGAATTAGGCCAGCAGATGCTGCGTGCCCTCGACCGCATGGAAGCTGACCCCGGCGCGGCCCAGGGCCTGCCGCAGTTTCGGCGTAGCCTCACCCGCGAGGCCGGCAACATCACGGAGGTGGGCGAGCGCGAGGTGGTGGACAGCCTCACGCAGAGCCAGGCCGATTTTCAGCGCCTGCTCGATGCCGGGGCCCCGGCCACCGGCCGCGCGCCCCTGCTAGCCACGCTACGCGGCCAAACCTACCGCATGGTGGCCCTGAACACCGCCGCCCTCACCCGCAAAAACGAGCAGGCCAACCGCGCTGCCGCCCGGGCCGGCCAGTACCTGGCGCTCTTTGCGGCGGTGAGCTTGCTGCTGGGGCTCATGTTTGTGCTGAGTGTGCCCGAGGCGGCGGTGGGGCCGCTGCGCAAGCTCACCAACAGCCTCGAACATGCCACCGAGCAGGATTTTACGGCCACCATCCCGGTCGAAAGTAAAGACGAGTATGGCCGGGTGGCCACGGCCTTCAACCGGATGCTGGTGCAGTTGCAGCAGTACCGCGCCTCCACCATGGCCGAGTTGCTGAACGAGCGTAATCGCACGGCTAGCATCGTGAGCGGCCTCGATGAGGGCCTGTTGCTACTCGATGAAGACCGCCGCATCGTGCTGGCCAACCCCGTGGCCTGCGCCCTGCTGAGCCGCCCCGCCGAGCAGCTGGTGGGCCAGCTCGCCCCCGATGTGGCCCGCGACAACGACCTGCTGCGCGAAATTCTGCGCCCGCTGGCCGCGGAAGCAGCCCAGCGCGAGCAGGCCGTGGCCGACGCCCCGCTGTTGCGCATCGCGCAGCGCGGCGAGGAAGCCTTCTATCGGCTAGCCATGCAGGAGCTGGTTTCCTTCAATGAGGCGCGCCAGAAAACGGAGTTCGTGGGCCAGATTATCACCCTGCGCAACGTGTCCGATTACAAGAAGCTCGACCAGGTGAAGTCAAATTTCCTGGCCACGGTGTCGCACGAGCTGAAAACGCCGCTTAGCAGCATTGGGCTCAATGCCAAGCTCTTGCAGGATGAGCGCTTGCCCGCCGACGAGCGCCAGCGCATAACCGGCCACATCCGGCAGGAAACCCAGCGCCTCCAGCGCATGGTGAGCGAGCTACTCGACGTGTCGCGCCTCGACGCGGGCGCGGGCATCCAGCTCGACCTGCACCCTACCAGCCTCGCCGACGTGGTGCGCTTCGCCACCGCCACCGTGGAGGCCCAGCTGCGCGACCGGCAAATCGGCCTCGATTTGCAGCTGCCCGCCGAATTGCCGATGGTGCGCGCCGACGTCGAAAAAACCACCTGGGTGCTCATCAACCTGCTGGCTAATGCCATTCGCTACGCGCCGGCCAGCGAGCCCCTCACGGTGCGCGCCGCCCTGGCCGGCGCCTTCGTGCAAGTGAGCGTGCAGGACCGCGGCCCCGGCATCGCGGCCGAAAACCACGACAAGATTTTCCAGCGCTTCGCCCAGATTCCCGACAAAAGCGGCTACCGCGGTGGCAGCGGCCTGGGCCTGAGCATCGCCCGTGAGTTCATCACCACCCAGGGCGGCCGGCTCTGGGTCGAGAGCGAGCTGGGCAGTGGTAGCACGTTTGCCTTCACCCTGCCGGTGTCAGGCTAGCCAGCAGCGCAGACTAAAAGTTCGCGCTACTTGTGCTTGGTGGGTGGGCTGGTGCTGAGCACCTCCACGATGGGCTGGCCGGTGCAGGCGCTGGGCAGTTTGCTATTGAGAATCATCGCGGCTGTGGGCGCAATGTCGGTGATGGTGTGCGGCGCGTAGCTGACGCCCGCCGGGATGCCCGCCCCGAACCACAGCAGCGGTACGTGGCTGTCGTAGGCGTAGCCGGTGCCGTGGCTGGCGCCCACGCCGACGTCGCCGGTCCAGCCGGGCAGCAGCTCGTAGCGCACGTCGCCGAAGCGCGGGTAGTAGAGGCCGGCCACCAGCTTGGCTTCGAGGCCGGTGGTGTAGCCACCACTGAGCAGTTGGGTGGTGGTGTTGACCTGCGCCACGCCGGGCTGCTCGCGCAGAAATTCGGCTAGCACCTGCTGGGCGTGGCCCAGCTCGATTTTGTGCTGGGCCAGCAGCGTGCGGCTGAAAAAATACGTGTTATTGCTCTCCTTCTCAAGCCATTGGCCGGGGCCGAGCTGCGCGGCCAGGTAGGCCCCGGCCGCCTGGTAAGTGGCCCGGCGGTCGTAGGCGCCCACGGGCAGCTGGTGGTCGGCCAGGTAGCGGGTTACCTCGCTGGCGCCGTGGTCGGCGGTGAGGAAAATGGTGTAGTTGCCCTTGCCCACGGTCTGGTCGAGGGCTTGCAGCAGGCGCGCTATTTCGAGGTCGAGGCGCAGGTAGAGGTCGTTTTCCTCCTTCGAAAGCGGCCCGAAGGTGTGCCCCACCGCATCGGGGCTCGAGTAGCTGACGGCCAGCAAATCGGGCACGTCGTCGCGGCCCAGGTCGGTGTTCTTCAGCGCGGCCAGGGCTAAATCTGTCAGCAGGTTATCGCCGAAGGGCGAGGTGTACATGCTCTCGTAGGCGGGCGGATTGAGGGGTGCCAGCTTCGACAAATCGTAGGGAAATGTGGCGGCCGTTTTGCCCTTGAAAATGCGCTCGTAGCAGTTCGAGTCGGCCAGGCTGTTGAGGTAGGCCGAGGCGGGCCGCAGGGGTGTCCAGGTTTGCTGGCGGTAGTAGTCGGCCTTTTTCTGGGCGTTGAACTCCTGCACCCAGGCGGGCAGCGCGGGCACGTAGTAGGTGCTCGAAATGAAGTTGCCGGTGTTCACGTCGAGCCAGTAGGCGCCGTCGGCCATGTGCCCGGCGGGCAGCGCCGAGGCCCGGTCTTTCAGGGACAGCGCCAGCACTTTGCTGCGGCCGCCGTAGGTCATTTTCAATTCATCACCCAGCGTGGTGCTGAGCTGGTTGCGGGCCGAGACGCCCATGCCGCGGGCCGCGCCCACGAGCTGCACGGTGGTGTCGTCGGTGCAATACACGTCGTGGCGCAGGCGGCGGTCGTACCACGAGTTGCCCACGATGCCGTGGTAGCGCGGCGTGGTGCCCGTGTACACGCTGGAGTGCCCCGGCCCGGTCACGGTCGGGATGTAGTTATAGTGGGTATTGCGGCACTGGAAGCCCTCGCGCAGCAGCCGGTTGAAGCCAGCGGGCCCAAACTGGTCGTGGAAGCGGGTGAGGTAGTCGGGCCGCATTTGGTCGACCATGATGCCCACCATCAGCTTGGGCGCGGGGCGATTTTGGGCGCGCGCCGGCGCGCCAGCGAGCAGGCCGGCGGCTAGCAATACGTACTTGGTCATCAGCAATAAAACAGAAAAAGCGGGGCGCTGCCCCCGCCGAAAGGCGGCTAGCTAGCGCCGGAAAGTAAAGACGATGGGCAGGGTGCAGCGCACGCGCACCGGCTGGCCGTGGTCGCGGCCGGGCTCCCAGCGGGGCATCAGCCACACCAGCCGCCGCGCCTCATCGTTGAAGTCGGCGGCGGTCGTTTTGACCACTATCGGCTCCAGCACCCGGCCCTGCTCATCCACCACAAACTGCACCACCACCTGGCCCGACAGCCCCCGCTGCCAGGCCGCGGCGGGGTACTTAATCTGGGTAGCCAGGTAGCGGTGCAGCGCCACCTCGCCGCCCGCAAAGGCGGGCATCTGCTCGGCGTAGTTGAGCACGGCGGGGCTAGCCCTGGCCGCACCCCCCAGCGGCTCGGTCGTTTGGAAGGTCTGCGCCTGCCCCGCTAGGGTGGTGAAGAGAAAGAATACAACAAGTAGAAAACCTGGCATAGGGTAGCAGAATGGCATTGCCACAAAGCTCCGGCCGCAGTTTTGCCCTAGTGCCACGTCTAGGTTACGCTTTCGTGAAAGCAGCGGGCGGCGGGCTTATTGCAGGTACTTGGCGCGTAGCGTGGCTAGCCGATTGGGCGTGAGGCCCATTGCGCTGCTCAGGTACTTATCGATGGAGCCGTACTGCTGGTCGATGGCGGCGAAGGTGCCGGCCAGGTAGGCCGGGTTGGCGGCCAGCAGCGGGCGCACCGCCGTCACGGCTTCGGCCGACATACCGGCCTGGGCCATGCGCTGCAAGCTCTGCTCGCGGCCGGCCTGCCAGTAGGTATCGGTGGCCGCGTAATCTTGCAGAATCGTGCGGCGGTCTACGCCCAGCGCCGAGAGCACCAGCGCCGCCCCGATGCCGGTGCGGTCTTTGCCCGCCGTGCAGTGGAAAAGCAGCGCCTGACCGTTGTCGAGCGCCAGCAATTCGTCAAACATCGGCTTGTACTTGGCCGGAAAGAAGCTGGTGTTGGTATACACCGCCCGCATCAGCGAGTCGCGGTCGATGTTCTGGCTGCCCATCAGCAGGCGCGGGTCGATTTTTTCGCTGCCGGCGGGTAGCTCCCGGCGGCGGGCGCCGGGGGGCAGGCGGTCGGGTGCCTGGGCAACTTCCTGGGGGCCGCGCAGGTCGCACACCAGGGCCACGTGGCGGCTTTGCAGGGCTAGCAGGTCGGCGTCGGTCAGCCGGCTGATGTCGGCCGAGCGGTAGATGTGGCCCCATTTCACGTGCTTGCCGCCGGCGGCCGGGTAGCCGCCCAGGTCGCGAAAGTTGCTGGTGCCTGCCAGCTTCACGGCGCGCCGGGCGTTGAAGACGACCGTGTCGGGCGTCTGGGCTAGGGTGGGAGTAGCGAGAAGAAGGAAGAGGAGGAGCTTTTTCATAATGGTCTAGGTAAGAAAAATTACCCTAGCGCGTGACCCAGGTGTCTTGGTTCAAATCATCGACGCCACCAAACTGGCTTTTCAGCGCCGATTGATAGTTCTCGGCGTTGTAGGTCTGCTCATCTACCGGGTACTGCCAGCGGCGCGGAATGCGGCCACTGGCGTTGAGGCCGCCGCCCGTGGTCACGAACGTGCGCGGGAAGCCCGTGCGGCGCCAGTTATAGAAGGCTTCGTAGCCCGAATTCTGGAAAAAGGCCACGTATTTCTGGTTGAGAATCTGCTCCAGGCCGCTAGCGTTATCGCCCTTGTACACCACGCCCGCATTGGCCAAAAAGGCACTGCGCGCCACGGTGGCCGTGCCCAGGCGGGTGCCCGACACGTTGCCGATGGTGAGCACCTGCCCCTCGCTGAGGCCATAGAAATCGAGCGAGGCGTTGATGCCGCGTAGGTAGTAGGCACTGGCCGACGCGCCCGACACCCAGCCCCGGTTGATGCCTTCGGCGATACTAAAATTCTGCTCGGCGTAGCCCAGCAAAATATAGTTTTCGGGGCCCGCCACCGACGAGTAGTAACGCAGGTAGTTAGTGAACGAGTACTGGCCGAGGCCCGAATTGGTGGCCAGGTCGCCGAGGCCCAACGCGGGGCTGCTGCCCACGTAGGCCGCAAAGTCGCTGGGCTGCTTGCCGGCCGCGAGCTGGGCCGGGGCGGGCGTGGCTACCACGTAGGTGCGCGGGTCTTGGGTGGCGGTAGTGAGGCCGAGGTAGGCGGCACCCGCGTTTTGGCGGGCGTTGTAGGTGTCGTTGGGGGTGTGCGGGTAGGTGTTGTAGGCCGCGTTGAACTGGAAGGTCCAGTTATCCGAATTGCTGGTGAGCAGCGGGTACTGGGTGGGGTTGTTGACGATGGCCGCGAACTGCTGGGGCACCTGCAAGTCGGCATTGTCCTGGGCCCGCTTGCTGAGGCTGATGAGCACGCGCAGCTTATAGCTATTCACCACCTTGCGCCACTGCGCCACGGCGCTAGTCCCGTTTTGCTGGTAAAAAATATCGCCGCTGTACGCCCCCGTGAGCGGGCCGCCCAGCAGGGTATTGGCCGAGTCGAGCAGGGCCAGGCTGCGGGTGTACACGGCCTTTTGGCTATCGAAGGCGGGCGTGAGGTTGGCTAGCCCCTGGCCGGCCTGCGCGGCGGGCGTGTCGCCCACGCGCTGGGCCTGCCACACAAAAATGTAGGCCCGGAAAAACTTGGCCAGCGCGCTGTACGGGTTTTGGCGGGTGCCCAACTGCTTGATGGCCTGCGCATCCATCTGGTTCACGTTTTTGAGCACCGCGTACAGTGAGGCCGTATTGGTCCAGTTATACAGGTTCTGGCCGCCGTAGTAGCTGTCGTTGGAAATCGTGAACTGGTTCCAGCGCTGCACCTGCGAAAAGGGCCCACCGTCGCCGCTGTTATACAGGTCAAACTCGATGCGGGGCAGCAGCAGCGACGGCGGCACGGCGCTTTCACTGGTGGGTAGGTTGGGGTTGGGCAATTGCTCATCCATCGACTTGCAGCCGGTGGCGGCCAGGGCGAGGAGGAGCGGGGCGAGGTAGCTATTTTTCATGGCGGCGGGGCCGGTTGAGTAAGAAGTTGGAATGCCTGCGAGCGGGGCGCCTCACGAGACCCCTCTGGGGCCGTCCC
>JBPBQJ010000141.1:0-10009 GCA_050954765.1 Janthinobacterium lividum
CCGGTTAAGAAAAAAACCAACTCGGAAGGAAAGAAGCGGTAGTTCCACGAACCATGGTATAGACCAAGCTGGTAAAGGTAGAAGCGTAATAGAAGGCTACTGGTGCACAAAACGAGTAGCACAGCAGGTTTGCGACGCACGAGAAAAGGAGCCAGCAAATAAAAAGATATTTCCAATGCTAGGGACCATGCCTGATGCACAAATAAAAACTGGTAGAGCGGTGGTAAGCCTTGAGAACCCTGTAGCGCGTGATTAGTAAAGTGCAAACCACCATTCCTATCGAGCCCTAAAAACATCATGAAGTCTTGGCCGACAATAAAAATATTAGCTAATAAAATCAGTAGCCAGGTGCCTACGCTTAGTTGTGCGGCTTGTTGGTAAGCCGCTAACTTAAGTGAATGGCCAAAAGTGAAATAAGTGGCTATGCTTGCAACTAGAGTTAGCAGAACTAATAACCAGTAGATAGGGAATAGTCGGAGCAATCGGTTGGTGATAAATAGCCAATAATCTCCCTTGTTATACTTAGTATTAAGTATCAAAGCCATATAAAAGCCCGAAATCATAAAAAATGCTTCAACGGCAGTATCCCCGCCCACCGAATGGAGGCCAAAGAGGGGTCCTGAATGATCAATAAGTACTGCGATAGCTAGCAATAATCGAAGTAATCCCATAAAGCAAAGGTCATTTATAGGAGGTTATGAATGACTGAGGTGGTCGGGTAATTCTGGACAGAATAGGGCCTTATCTTTCCATCGTCATGAAAGACACCCCCCAACCCGCCAAGCGTCGGCGCTATGACGCCGCCTTTCGCGCCGAAGCCTTGCGCTTGGCTAGCGAAAGCCGCTCGACCCAGGCCGCGGCGCGCGCCCTCAACAGCGACCCCAAACGCATCTATAACTGGCAGAAAGAGGCCCTTACCCCCGTGGCGGCAGCCCGTGGAGCAGAGTTGGACCCCGCCACGGCCGCCGAGTTGCGCCAATTGCGGGCCTTAGCGCGGCGGCAGGCGCAGGAGCTAGAAATTTTAAAAAAAGCCATCGCCATCTTCTCGCAGACACCCAACCAATGAGCCGTTACCGCTTTATCGAGGCGCAGCGGGACCACTACCCCGTGCGGCTGCTCTGCCAGTTGGTACAGGTGCCAGCCAGCGGCTACTACGCGTGGCAACAAGCTCAGCACCAAAAAGTAGCACAGCGCGAGCCAGCTTGGGAAACGGTGCTGGTCAAGGCATTTGGGGTGCATAAGCGCTGTTATGGTACGCGTCGGCTGCGCGTCGAACTGCGCCGTAAGGGCTACCGCGTGGGGCGGCAGCGCCTACGCGCGGCCCTGCGCCGGCGGGGCCTGCACGCGCTCCAGCCGAAGGCCTTCACCCCGCGCACCACCGACTCGACGCACGGGCTACGCTGCGCTCCCAACCGGCTGCTCGACCAGCCCAAGCCGACCCAGGCTAATCGGGTCTGGGTCAGCGATATCACCTATCTGCCGCTGGCCAATGGCGACTGGGCTTACCTGTGCGCTTTTCAGGATATGGCCAGCAAGCAGGTAGTAGGCTGGCACGTCATGGCCACCATGCCCGAAGAGCTGATTACCACCGCCTTGCAGCGCGCCTTCTGGGCCCAGCCGCCTACGCCAGACCTGCTCGTGCACTCGGACCGCGGCGGGCAATACTGCGGCAACGCCTACCGCAAGCTGCTGCACGACCACCAGGCCCTGCGCTCGCACAGCCGCGCCGGCGACTGCTACGATAATGCCCAGGCCGAAAGTCTGTGGTCGCGCCTCAAAACCGAAGTACTCGAAGGCCGCGAACGGCCCGTTTTTGCCGACCTGGCCGACGCCCAAGTCAGCGTCGCCGAGTATTTTGATTATTATAATCACGAGCGCCTACACTCCAGTATTGACTATCAAACACCCTATCATGCTCACCAACAGCTTCTTCAACTTAGTGCCCTAAACTGTCCAGCGTAATCGGACCACCTCAATGTGAGGTGGTCTAGTTAAGCAGGGGAAGTTTCGGGGGTATTTTTAGTCTGCGCTCACATATTTGGCCACGGTACTAGTGCTTAGTCAGGGGAATTAGTTGTCCTAATTTTCTGGTAGTGCCGGTCGAGCTTGGTGCGGGCTTTGGTGAGCGTAAACTGCCAGTGGACAGTAGCCTGGGCGGCGTTGCGCTGGGCCACGCAGGCGGCGACGTGGGCCGTGAGTTCTTCCAGGGTGGGGATACGCTGGTGTAGGCACTGGCGGGCGATGGCGGAGAGTTCAAGTTCGACCAGGTTGAGCCAGGAGGCGTTTTTGGGCGTATAATGCACCTCGAAGCGGGCGGCTAGGGCCCGGGCCTGGGCGGCGGGCAGGTGTTGGTAGAAGACGGCGTCGGGGTGGGTATTGAGGTTGTCCTGCACCGAGATAATTTTTTCAGCTTCGGGGTAGGCGGCGGCTAAGTGCTGCCTAAAGCGACAGTAGTCGGCCCCGGTGCGGCGGGCCGAAACCTCGACCAGGCGCTGGCCGGCACCCGGTTCGAAGGCCGCCAGCAGGCAGGCCGTGCCCTGGCGCACGTAGGTGCTGCTTTCGCGCCGGGGCCGCCCGGCTTTGGCTGGTTGGTCGCGCTCGGCCGGCTGGGCCGGCACCGGCGGCAGGGGCTCGACGGGCTGGCCATGCAGCACGCAGGGGCGCTCATCGAAGCAGACGACGGGAAAAAGCGGGTCAGCGGGCCGCTCGTAGACGGCCAGCACGTCCTCCATGCGGGCCACGAACGCGGCGTTCATCGCCCCGAGGCACCAGGGCTGCTGGCGGTGAGGTTGCACCTCGTTTTTTTGAGCACCTGGCTCACCGTTTCGTGCGAGATAGTGTCCACCAGGCACAGTTCTACCGCTTTATCGGCCAATAGGCGCAGGGTCCAGCGGCTGTGGCCTACCGGAGCCGGGGTGCAGGCCAGCGCCGTCACGGCGGCCCGTTGCGGGCCATCAAAGTGACGTGGCCCGCCGCTACGTGGGGCCTCGGACAAAGCGACTTGCCACCCGGCTTCCTCATAAAGGCGGCGTATCTTGCTGACTGCCTGGCGACTCAGGCCAACGGCCTGACCGGCGGCCTGCTGGCCAATACCCGTCGCCAAGGCCAGCAGCGCCTGGGCGCGGCGTACCGCCCGCACGGGTCGATGACCGGTACGCGTAAATTTTTTGAGGGCGGCCTGGTCAGCTACCGGTAGGGCAAAGGGAGTGATTGGTCGAACCATGTGCCCCTAACCCTAAGCCTGTTATTTTGTTGCTTATTTCCCCTGACGCAGCACTAGTCCTTATAGCGGTTTTATAGTTCGTGTACATGATAGCCACAATGGTCGAACCAATTTTGGGCATCTTGACTCGCAATCCAAACAACAGCTTGGTCTCAGAGGGAATAGAGAAATAAAGAGCTAAGTAAATTTGTTCTATGTCCCGTGCTGCTTACGCTACCGATTTAACCGATACCGAATGGCAACTGCTTGAGCCTTATGTGCGAAGCAGCGGCCTTGGTCGGCCGCCGCTACCCAGTAAACGCGAGTTGCTCAACGCTATTTTCTACCAGTTGCGCGCCGGCAGCACCTAGCACTTACTGCCCCACGACTTGCCGCCTTGGCGCACGGTCTACCAGCAATTCGAAGTGTGGCGCGAGGAAGGCACCTGGGACCGGCTCTGAACGGCCTGCGCCAGCAGCTACGCCAACTCACGCGGGAAGCGGAGCCAACGGCGGGGGCCATCGACTCACAGTCCGTGCGCACGGGCGCAAAAAGGGAGCTGCCACGGCTACGACGTGGGCAAGCGAGTAGCTGGCCGTAAGCGCCCTATCGTCGTGGATACCCAGGGCTTGCCCCAAGCCGTGCTGGTGCAGGCGGCCAGCGTGCAAGACCCCGTAGGCGCGGCCCCGGTGCTGGCCGAGGCCAAGGCTAACGCCCCGCAGTTACAGCCGCTCTGGGCCGACGCCCGCTACCAGAGACCGCTGGTGGCCACCGCTGCCACGGCGCTGGGCCTGCGCGGGGAGATGGTCCGGGCCCCGCTAGGCACCAAGGGCTTCGTGGGACTGCCCCGGCGCTGGGTCGTGGAGCGCAGTTTTGGCTGGCTGAGTAAGTACTGCCGCGTGGCGGGCCGCGACTACGAAACCAATCCTCGTGTTAGCGAGGCGGTTAGCAAAGCCTGTTTTTGTCAGCTGATGTTGCGCCGACTGGCCAAAGGGCCTCCGCCTAAATATAGCGATTGATTTTCCCTAATCCCTCTTATAAGACAGCCCAAGAAGCACTTAGTTTTTGCGCACCCGCTCTAGCAGCAGTTGGTTCATGGGGTTGGGCGTAAGGCCGCGCACATTGTTCTGCGTCAGGCGAATAACCTCATCGTAGTACAAACTAACGACGGGCGAGCCGGCCACGATGAGCCGGTCGAGCTGCTGGTAGAGCGCCGTGCGGCGGGCAGCGTTTTGCTCGCGGCGCGCCTGGTCATACAGCGCGTCATAGGCTGCCGATTTGAAGTGCGTTTTGTCGGGGCCACCGGGGCTGAAATTGGGGCTGTAGAACAGTGACAGGTAGTTTTCAGCGTCGGGGTAGTCGCCGAGCCAACTCTTGCTAAAAAACGCGGTGCGGCCATTGTCCACTAGCTCTTGCTGAGTAGCGGCCTGGTTGATGTCAATTTGGACTTGCACCCCCACGTCAGCCCAGTTTTTTTGCAGGTATTCAGCCACGGCCTTGCGCTCGGCCACCGTGCTCAGGCGTAGGTGCAGCGGGTGGGTAGGGCCGAAGCCGGCCGCCCGCAGCAGCTGCCGCGCCCGCTGCGGCTGGAAGGTGTAGCCGGGCACCGCTGCCGCCGAAAACGAGGGTAGGGCCATCGGCACGAAGCCCGAGGTGCCCGGCTGCCCCACGTGGTTGAGCACGTAGGCTACCAGCTCGGGCTTGTTGATGGCGTAGTTGAGGGCTTGGCGCACGCGCCCATCGCGCAGGGCGCGGCCCTGGGCGGCCTGCTCGCCGGTGAGGTGGGTAGAGTCGAGTTGAAAGCCCAAGTATTCAGTATTTAAGTACGGCGCTTTTTGCACTGTGAACCGGCCCTTAAAATCAGCCCGCACCGAGCCGTCGGCATTCATCACCAAGTCGCGCGAGCCTTCACGGATGCCGCTCAGAAAGTCCAGCTTGCCCTGCAAAAAGGTCAGAAACTCCGTCTTGCGGTCGGCAATGAAGCTGATTTGCACCACATCGAGGTAGGGCAGCGGGCGGGCCTGCGCATCGCGCCGCCAGTACTGCGGGTTGCGGTGCAGCAGCAGCACGTTGCCCACGTCCCAGAGCCGGAACTGGAAGGGCCCGGTGCCCACCGGGTGCTGTCCAAAGTCCTTCCCGTATTTCGTTACCGCCTCGTGGGGCACCACGAAGGCGTAGGGCATGGTCAGAATGCTCAGGAAGGGAATAAATGGCTCTTTAAGGTGTATGCGTAACGTCGAATCATTGACGGCCACAAAGCAAGTATCGCTGATATTTCCCTTGCTATCTTCCAGTACTTTACCCCGAAATATCCAGCCGCCCGGCGACGCCGTTTTAGCATCGAGCAAGCGCTTGAAGCTGTACACAAAATCAGGCGCTCGCACTTCTCTACCCCTACCCCCGGCGAATACTTCGCTGTCGTGAAACTGCACCCCACGCCGTAGCCAAAACGTGTACGTGCGCCCATCGGGCGAAATAGTGTAGCGCCGCGCCAGCGCCGGGGCCGGCTGCAAGGTCGAGTCCAGTTCCAGGAGCCCGTTGTAGAGCTGCGAGGTGGCCCAGATATTGGCCTGGTTGCGAGTGAAAGCGGGGTCGAGGGAAGTGAGCGCTTCGGGCTGGTTGTAGCGAAAAACGCGCCGCGCCTGCTCGGCGCTGAGGCCATCGGCGGGGCTGCCGCAGCCGGCCAGCGCCAGCAGCGAGGCAACTAATACCAGTGGCCAAACCCGCAAAAAACCCATTCGGTTAGCCAAAAGGAAGGCCATGCAAACTAAGGAAAGAATGTATCTTTGTAACAGTACAATGCTACGGCAAAAGTTAGTAGTTGCTCGTGGTCCGTTTTTAGTAGTTTGGTATTCGGGGTTCGTCCTACCCTTGAACCGCCTGAAAACGAACAGCAAACAACGGTAAACGACTAGCTATTCACGGACAACTATAGACTCATGGGCAAAATTATCGCGGTAGCCAACCAGAAAGGCGGCGTTGGCAAAACCACCTCGGCCATCAACCTGGCCGCCTCGCTGGCGGCCCTGGACTACCGGACGCTGCTGGTCGATGCCGACCCCCAGGCCAACGCCACGTCGGGCGTGGGCTTCGACCCCAAAGACATCGAAAACAGCGTGTACGAGTGCATGGTGGACGGCGTGAACCCGGCCGATATCATTCTGCAAACCAATATCCTACCCCACCTCGACCTCATGCCCTCGCACATCGACCTGGTGGGCGCCGAGGTGGAAATGATAAACCTGCCCAACCGCGAGGACAAGATGAAGGAGGCCCTGCGCCCCCTGGCCGACCAGTACGACTACATCATCATCGACTGCTCGCCGTCGCTGGGCCTGATTACGGTGAACGCGCTCACGGCCGCGCACTCAGTTATCATCCCGGTGCAGTGCGAGTATTTTGCGCTCGAAGGCCTGGGTAAGCTCTTGAATACCATTAAGATAATTCAGAGTCGCCTCAACACGAACCTCGAAATCGAGGGCATTCTGCTCACGATGTACGACGTGCGCCTGCGCCTCTCCAACCAAGTGGTGGAGGAAGTGCAGATGCACTTCCAGCAGCTCGTGTTCGACACCATCATCCCGCGCAACGTGAAGCTGAGCGAGTCGCCGAGCTTCGGTATCCCCGTCATCTTGCACGACGCTGAGAGCAAAGGCGCCGTGAGCTACCTCAACCTGGCCCGCGAAATCGTGGAAAAGAACAGCGTGGAAGCCCGGCCGGAGGAAGCAGCAGAGGATGAGTTGGTGTAATTACCAAGAAGCATTTTACTATACCTCTGGAAATCAGTGAGAATCCTCCTACTTGTGCTAACCCTTTTTCTTTTTTAGGAAAAAATAGCTGCTTGAGAGAATTTGAAGAAAGAAGTACCACTCGGCACCATTCTTAGCGGCAGCATATATGCTCGGATGCCGTTCGGCGTCTTTTATGACGCTGGCGTAGGCTTTCCGGTTTTGTTGCAAGTCACAGAATTTGGTAAGCCCGGAATGAATTTCCCTAACGATTACCCTGAATTAGATTCTGCAATCAGCGGCCGGTTGGCTGGTTTCAGTGATGACAATCGACAAGTAAGGGTAGTATGGGCGAAGTTCGCTAGTTAGGTGGCAACTAGTCCGTAGGTCTTGCCCGAGCTTTTAGGTGATGAAGTCGGGCTTGCCCTTCGCCCAAGAATCCGTAAATTTGAAGTTCTGGGCGTGCCGGCCTTTCGGCCCCCAGACCCTTGCCAAGATGTCCGCAGAGAAGAATAACGATAAAATCCAAGCTGCCCTGAACGCTAATCCTGGCGCGGCGGCCGCTGCCAAGCGCAAAATCGGGGGCCTGGGCCGGGGCCTCAATGCGCTGATTGAAGGCAGCTACGACAAGCCCAGTGAGCGCATTATTGGTGCGCCCAACCCCGTGAGTTCGGTAGGGTTGATTCCGGTGGGCTACATTGAGGCCAACCCCTACCAGCCGCGCTCGCACTTCGACCAGGAGGCGCTGGCCGAGCTGGCCGATAGCATTAAGATTCAAGGTATTATCCAGCCCGTGACGGTGCGCCAGATGGGCACCAACTCCTACCAGCTCATCTCGGGCGAGCGCCGCCTGCAAGCAAGCAAGCTGGCGGGCCTGGACACCATTCCGGCCTACATCCGCAAGGCCGACGACCAGCAGATGCTGGAAATGGCGCTGATTGAAAACATTCAGCGCGAGAACCTGAACGCAATTGAAATTGCGCTCAGCTACCAGCGTTTGCTTTCTGAGTGCCAACTGCGGCAGGAGGACCTGGGCGAGCGGGTAGGCAAAAACCGCTCGACCGTCACCAACTACCTGCGCTTGTTGAAGTTGCCGCCCAGCATCCAGATTGGCCTGCGCGACTCAGTGATTGGCATGGGCCACGCCCGCGCCCTCATCAACGTGGAAGACCCGCAGCAGCAGGTTGATTTGTACCGCCGCATTGTGGCCGAAGACCTGTCGGTGCGCCGCGTGGAGGAGCTAGTACGCAACGGCTACGGCCGCCCGGCCACCGGCCCGGCCCCTACCCCCCAGGCGCCGCAGCCTCCGGTGGTGCCGGTGGCCGAGCTACGCCGCACCGAGCGCCAGCTCACCGACCACTTTGGCTCGAAGGTGCAGCTGAAGCCGGGCGCGCAGGGCCGGGGCGAAATCAAGATTTCCTTTGATTCGGTGGAAGACATGCAGCGCATTCTGCATATTTTGCAGCCCGCGTAAGGTGTTGAATACTACGGGCCGTGGCGCGGCGTTGGCAGCTTCTGTATGAAAAACATTTTGCACGCGCCCGGCTTGTGGGTTTGGCTTTTGGGCCTACTATTGGGGGTAGGCGCCAGCCAACCAGCCCGCGCTCAGCTGCCCTCCACCGCCGTCACCGACCCTAATATGGCGCGCCCCATGACCGATACGGCACGGGTAGCCAAACCCCTCACCAAGCAGCAAAAGCGCGACCAAGCCGCTGCCGACTCGGTTCTCAAAACCGAGCGGCTATTTGGCTTGCACCTGACGCGTTCCAAGAAGGCGCAGCTGCTGGCTATTGTGCCCGGCGCGGGCCAGATTTACAACAAAAAGTATTGGAAACTGCCCCTGGTGTACGGGCTGCTGGGCTCGCTGGGCACGGTAGAATACTTTTATCAGACTCACTACCACGACTATGTATATGCCAAGAATGAGGTAGCTACTGGCAAAGTCTCGGCTACCCAACTGGCAAACGCCGCGAGCGCGCCCATTGAAGATTGGGGCTCAGCCAAAACTGAGAATACTACCGCCCGCATCGAGAGCGGCGTCATCTTCTACCGCCGCAACCGCGATTTGTACATCTTGGTGTTTGCGGCGGGGTATGCCCTGCAAATGCTTGACGCGGTGGTAGATGCTAATTTGCACGACTTCGATGTGAGTAAAGACCTGAGCTTGCACTGGCAGCCGGCGCTGCTGCCCATTCCGGGCCAGGTGCTGCCGGGGGTAGGCGCCACCGTAGCTTTGCGGGTGAAGTAAGGCTGTTCGTTTTTTAGGTGTTCGCTAGTCGTTTTTGGCGTCAGAAAACCCCAAGTATCCAGCAACCAGAAACGCCCAGCCAACAACCAAAAACGAACAACCAACAATGAGAATTGTCCTCATCGGCTACGGCAAAATGGGCCAGACGCTGGCCGCCCTAGCTCCCGCCCACGGCCACGAAGTAGTGGGCATCGTGGACCAGCACGCCTCTACGCAGCGCATCGAAGACTTTACCCCGGCCACGGCCGATGTGGCCATCGAGTTCACGCACCCCGAGTCGGCGTTTGGCAACGTGGTGGCCTGCTTGCGGCAGGCCCTACCCGTGGTATGCGGCTCCACGGGCTGGCTGCACCACTTCGACGAGGCCTCGGCCCTCTGCCAGGAGTTGAATGGCTCCTTGTTTTACGCCTCCAACTTTAGCGTGGGCGTGAATCTGTTTTTCCATTTCAACGAATACATCGCGGCCAAGATGCACCAGCTGGCAGCCGGCTACGATGTGCAAGTAACTGAAATTCATCACGTGCACAAAGTAGACCAGCCCAGCGGCACGGCCCTCACGGCGGCGCAGGGCATTCTCAAGCACTTCCCCGAAAAGACTACCTGGCGCAATGCGCCTGCCCAAAACCCCAGCGAGCTGGCCGTACTCAGCGAGCGCCGGGGCGAGGTAGTGGGCACCCACGAGGTGCGCTACCTCTCGGCTGCTGATACTCTTGAACTGCGCCACGAGGCGCACTCGCGCGAGGGCTTTGCGGCCGGGGCGCTGCTAGCGGCGGGCTGGCTGCCGGGCCGCCGCGGCGTGTTTGGGATGAATGATTTGCTGGCACTATGATA
>JBPBQJ010000142.1:0-6474 GCA_050954765.1 Janthinobacterium lividum
GGAGCAAAGCGTAGCCGAAGCATCTTGGCAGGGCACGCATTAGCCGTTCAACGAGGCGGCCAAGATGCTTCGACTACGCTTTGCTCCGCGGACGCCAGATGAGCATGACGAGCGATTTTTTAAATAACTTAAATACTCCAACTGCTCCTGTCAAAAAATGAAGCTGCTCGCCGCTACCAACCGCTACTATGTGCTGCTGAGCGCCGGGCTGTTTGCGGTGGGCAGCGGAGTGCTCTACCTGGGCATCGACCATGCCGTGCGCAACGAGGTGGGCGAGCAGCTGCAAAACCACCGCATCGAGCTGGAGGCCCGGCTGGCCGGCGGCCGGCCCCTGCCCGAGCCCGTGTACCGCGAGCAATATGTACTGAGCACCCGGCCCCGGCCGCTGGGCTTTTCCGATACGGTGCTGCTCGACCCGGTAGAAGGGTCGATGGTGCCGCACCGGCAGCTCACGTTTCGGGCGGCTGGGGCGAGGCAGGCCCCGGTGTGGGTCACGCTGCGCAAGTCGCTGGTCGAAACCGACGAGCTGCTGGCGGCCGTAGTGGGCACTATGCTGGTGGTACTGGCGCTGCTGCTAGGGGGGGTGGTGGGGCTGCACCGCTACTTATCGGGCCGGCTGTGGGCGCCTTTTCGGCGCACCCTAGCGGCGCTGCGCGACTACGACTTGCAGCAGCACCGGGTGCTGGCCCTGCCCACCTCGCGCATCGAAGAGTTTGCCGAGCTCAACCAGGCGCTCACGCACCTCAGCCGCCGCCTGGTGGCCGATTATGAGAACCTGCGCGAGTTTACGGCCAATGCCGCCCACGAAACCCAGACGCCGCTGGCCATTATGCAGGCGCAGCTCGAGCAGCTGCTGCAACTGCCCGCCCTGGCCGACGATGCCGCCGCCGCCCCGCTGCTGGCCGACCTCTACGGCGCCACCCGGCGGCTTTCGCGCCTGCACCAGGCGCTGGGCCTGCTCAGCCGCATCGAGAATGGGCAGTTTACCCAGGCCGTGCCCCTCGACCTGGCTACCCTGGTGCGCGAAAAAGCCGAGCAGCTAGCCCCCCTGCTCGACGCCCGGAACCTGGCCCTGCACTTGCAGCTGGCGGCTAGCCCCCCGCGCCAGCTGCACCCTGGCCTGGCCGATTCGCTGCTGCACAACCTGCTGCACAACGCCATCCGGCACAACGTGCCGGGCGGCGAGGTGGGGGTGCGCCTCACGGCTACTGAGCTGGAAGTGAGCAACCCTGGCCCTGTAGTGAGCGGCGACCCTAGCCGGTTTTTCGAGCGCTTCCGCAAGCACAATGCGGCTTCCGAGTCACCGGGGCTGGGCCTGAGCATTGTGCAGCACATCTGCGCCTACTACGGCTTCGGGCTGAGCTACGACTTTGCCCCGACCGGGGCGCGGCACACGCTGCGCGTGCGCTTCGGGCCGGCTGCCAGGGGCCTGGCGGCGAGTAAAGCCTTGACCCCAGCCCCGGCCCATGCCGTATAAGGCCGGGCGCATTCCCGCGCTTTCTCTCGCTTAACTCAACCAAACCATGCCTGGTATTCAGGATATTCTGGCCAATAACCGCCAGTGGGTGGCCACCAAAAACGCCGAAGACCCCGAGTTTTTTCATCGCCTGGCCGACGGTCAGAAGCCGCGCTACCTGTTCATTGGCTGCTCCGACTCGCGGGTGCCGGCCTCGGGCATCACGGGCACGGGCCCGGGCGAAATGTTTGTGCACCGCAACATCGCCAACATGGTGGTGCACACCGATATGAACCTGCTGAGCGTGCTGCAATACGCCGTAGAAGTGCTGGGCGTGCAGGATATTCTGGTGGTGGGCCACTATGGCTGCGGCGGCGTGGCCGCGGCGGCCAACAACAAGCAGTATGGTCTGATTGACAATTGGCTGGTGAATATTCGCGACGTGGTGCGCCTGCACGAAACCGAGCTGCTGCGCATCACCGATGAGAAGCAGCGCCTGCGCCGCCTCGTGGAGCTGAATGTGGTGGAGCAGGTGCAGAACCTAGCCAAAACCAACATCATCCAGAACGCCATGCGCGGCGATAACCCGCCCCGCCTGCACGGCCTCGTGTATGATATTGCCGACGGCGTGCTCAAGGACCTCGACGCCCACGGCCTGGAGATAGTGGAAGAGCTCGAGCACATTTACGCCACCGAGGCGGTGCACGAAAAAGACGGAGACGCCAGCTCCTACGAGGGCCCCCAGGAGGACCCGGCCACGAAGGCCTAGCGGGCACTAAATAGCCAGCTTAATTTTTGCAGAAAGTCGCATCCTGGCTAGCCTATGCTGATTGGGGTGCGGCTTTTGTGCAGGCCAGTAGCCAGCGGTGCACCGGCTGCTCTAGCAGGCGATAGCCTAGTTCGGACAGCAAGACGGTGGCCGCGAATTGCAATAAAATGTGCCGCCCCCAGCCAAAATGCTGCTGCCACCAGACACTGAACGGGCTGACATGCAGCAGGTAAAAAAAGTAGGAACTGCGCCCCAGCGCCTGCGCCAGCCGGCTAGCCAGCACCTGCCGCAGCCGGGTGCTTTCGCTCAGCAGGCCCGCCAGCAGCAGCGCCACGGCGGCCGGAAACAGCAGGATATTGGTAGCGATGGCGGCCGGGTAGCGCAGGCCGTCGTAGGTGTCGATGGGCGAGCGCAGGGCGGCCAGCAAGCCGATGGCCAGCGCCATTGCCAGCGCGCCGGCTAGGGTGCGCCAGGTCCCGCGCCCATTCGCCGCCGCCGGCCGGCTGGCCCACCAGCGCGCTAGCCCCACGCCCAGCACAAACTCGAGCACTCGCCCAAAAAAGGTGAAATTGCACAGGTGACGGTAGGAGCCGAACAGCCCGTGCAGCTCGGGCCGCCCCGCGCACAAGGCCGTGAGCAGCAAGCCGCTACTTGCCAGCAGGGCCGCGAAGCCGGCCGCCCCGGTCCAGCCGCGCCGTTGCCACAGCAGCAGCAAGAGCGGTGCCGACAGGTAGAAGCACTCCTCGACCGTGAGCGACCAGCCCTGGGGTAGGCCCACAAACTTGAGGGTATTGGAAAAGCCGCGCAACATGCTTTGGCTAAGTGCAATCAAGAACAAGCTATTGCCGGCCTGCCCCGGCGGCAGGGGCCAGTAAAGGCGGCTCAGCGCCCAGCCATTCAGCAAAAAATACACCGGGTAAATGCGCGCTACCCGCCGCCACAGGTAGCGCCCCCACCACGCCCGCGTCAGGCGCACCGTGCCCTGGTAGCGCGTGGCAATGACAAAGCCGCTGAGCACAAAGAACATACCCACCCCCACGTAGCCCTGCCCCGTAAGGCGCACCAGCCAGTCGGGCTGCCCCATAAAGCGGAAGTGCAGAAAGAAAACCAGGTAGGCTGCCACGGCCCGCAGGCCCGTGAGGGCAGGGTAATAGGCCGGGCGAGCCGGCGGCGGTGGCGCCTCGGCGGTGGCTAGGGTAGAAACGGACATGAAGCCGCAAAATAAGCTTGGCCCGCCCGGGCGCCGCTAGGGCTCAGTACTTTTGCCAAGTACCCAACCTGCGTTGCTCCATGAAAAAACTGTGTACTCTTTTGCTAGGACTGCTGGGCCCCGGCGCGGCGCTGGCCCAGGCGGTGCCGCCGGCAGCGGCCCCCGCCGACACCTCGTACTGGCGCACCAGCCTCAAGGCGGGTGTAAACCTGAACGAGGCCATTATCTCGGATAACTGGAAAGGCGGCGGGGCTACTTCGCTAGGGTTGAGCACGTTATTCAATGGCCAGGCGCACTACCTGCGCGGCCCGCAGAGCTGGGACAACGAGGCCGATTTTCTCTACGCCGGGCAGTACACCCGCGGCCAGGGCTACCGCAAAACCAACGACCGCCTCTGGCTCGATACCAAGTATGGCCACCAGCTCTCGACCCACTGGAACACGTTTGTGTCGCTGAACCTGCTCTCGCAGTTTGCGCCCGGCTACGACTACTCGGGCGAGGCGCCGCGGCTGGTATCGAGCTTCTTGGCCCCGGCCTACGTCACCAATGCCTACGGGTTTGAGTACCGGCCCACCACGCGCTTCACGCTGCGGCTCTCGCCGTTTGCTCCGCGCCTCACCATCGTGCGCGGCCTCGCCCGCTTTCAGACCCTGCCCACCGATGTGGTGTACGGCGTGGACCCCAATCACAACACGCGCTGGGAAATCCTGGCCGCGCAAATCCTGGCTAGCCTCGACCAGCCGCTGGGCCCCAACGCCAACCTCAAGGCGCGCTACCTGCTCTTTACCAACTACGGCGCCTTCCGGCTGCGCGAAGTCAACCACCGCCTCGACCTCACGCTCACGGCCAAAGTCTACGGCCTGCTGAGCGTCAATTTTCAGAGCACTGTGCTCTACCAATACGACCAGGATGCGGACCTGCAATTCAGCCAGGGGCTGGGCCTGGGCTTGCTGCTGACGCGCCAAAAGCCGCGGGTAGTGGCCAAATAAGCCCGGCCAGGGGCTAGCGCGGGCGTAGCTTTGCGGGGCCATTTACCCGTTTTATGCCCCGATTTTTACCCGTTGCGTTTCTGTTTTCTACGGCGTTGCTAGCCCGGCCGGGCGCGGCCCAGGCCCAGCGCCCGGCTAGCCCCGCCGACACCGCCCGCCAGCGCCAGCTGGGCGAAGTAACCGTGTATGCCACCCGCCTGGGCCAGTTGGCCGGCCAGAGCGGCCGCTACGTAACGGTGGTGCCCGGCGCGGCCCTCAGCCGCTACCCGGTGGCCTCGCTCGACGACCTGCTGCGCCTGCTGCCCGCCCTGGAGGTGCAGAGCCGCGGCAACTTCGGTACCCAGGCCGACATCACGCTGCGTGGCTCGACCTTCAACCAGGTGCTGATTTTGCTGGACGGCATGCGCCTGAACGACCCGCTGACGGGCCACTTCGCGGGCTACTTTCCCATCGCGCCCACCGAGATTGAGCAGATTGAGGTGGTGCGCGGCCCCGGCGCGGCCCTCTACGGCCCCGATGCCGTGGGCGGCTTCGTCAATATCGTAACCAAGACCTTCGCCGCCACTCACCGGCCCGATGGTGCCGAGCTGGCCGGTACCTTCCTGGCCGGCGAGTATGGCCTGAAAAGCACCAACGCCGGTTTTTATGGCCAGGACAAGGGGCTGCGGCTAGCCGGCGGCATTCTCAATAATACGGCCGCTGGCCAGCTGCTCGACCTGCCCGGCGGTGGGCGCAACGACTTCAAGCTGAATACCTACTCGCTGTCGGGCGCGTACCAGATTAGCGAGAAGCTGAGCGCCGCCGCCCGCGCCAGCTTCGATAGGCGCGACTACAACGCCCAGAATTTCTACACCACTGCCGCCGGCGACCGCGCCCGCGAAACCACCAGCCGCGATTGGTACCAGGGCCAGCTGCGCTACGAGTGGAACGAGCGCGCCCGCACCGAATTGCAGATTGTGGGCACAGCTAGCACCGACTTGTACCTCTACACGCCGACCTCGGTGGCCAGCGACCACCTCATGCACTACCTCAACGTGCAGGGCCAGCACCAGCTGCAATTATCTGACAAGGTGCGCCTCTCGCTGGGTGGCCAGGCCGACCGCCGCGCCGTGCAGAGCAACGACCGCGGCGACCACGCCGTGTGGCACACCGGCGCCTTTGCCGTGGCCGGGCTAGCCCCGGCAGCGGGCCTCAGCCTCACGGCCGCCCTGCGCCTGGACCACGACCAGAGCTACGGCACCGAGGTAGTGCCCCAGGTCAATGCCAGCCAACAATTGAGCGAGCAGCTGACCGTGCGCGGGGCCGTGGGCCGGGGCATCCGGGCGCCCAATTTTACCGAGCAGTACAATTCGGCCATTCGGCCGGGCACGGTGCCGAGCGGCTTCAACGTGGGCAACCCCGGCCTGAGCGCCGAGCGTACCTGGAACTACGAGGGTGGCCTCGACTACCAGCCGCTGGCTGCCCTCACGCTGCGCGGCACGTACTTCAACCGCTACGGCCGCAACCTCATCGACTACGTGAGCCAGCCCGGCAGCCAGGTTATCGAGGGCAGCGGCTTCACCAACCTCAACCCCAGTGCCACCTACCGCTTTGCCCAAAACCTGTTTGCGGTGCGCACCCAGGGCATCGAAACCGAGGTGACTACCCGCGCCCAGCTAGCCCCCGCCCTGCGCCTCGATGGCAGCGTGGGCTACACCTGGGTCAACCTCAACACCGAGGGCGATGTGCAGTCGCAGTACCTCTCCAACGTGGCGCGCCACCTCGTGTCGGGCAATGTGAGCCTTACGCACCGGCGCTTCACACTGGCTTTTGGCGGACTTTATAAAGTGCGGGCCGGGCAAAGCACCACCGTCACGGCCACCAACGGCCAGCTCGCGGCCACCCTCACGCCCAGCTACGCCGTCTTCAACGCCCGCCTCGATGTGGCCCTGCTGCCCGAGCGCGTGTGGCTGGTGGGCCAGGCCCAAAACCTGTTCAACGCCAAATACTCGGACCTGCTAGGGGCCCAAATGCCGACCCGCTGGCTCATGGCCGGCGTGCGCGTGGCGCT
>JBPBQJ010000143.1:0-3209 GCA_050954765.1 Janthinobacterium lividum
CAAAAAGAAAATTAGGTACGAGCGGTTCTTGAGCAGGCCGATGGCATCGAGCCCCAGCAAGTCGCCCAGCGAGCTGGCCTGGCCGCTCTTCACGGGGGGGGTAGGGGGCAGTGTAAAGCTGAACACCCCTAGCAGTGCCGAAGCGCCGGCCGCCATTAAGAAGGTGGTTTGCAAACTGTTAGTTTGCTCCCAGTTGAGCCAGCCGATGGTGAGGCCCGCCACAATCCAGCCCAGCGTACCCAGCACCCGAATGGGCGCAAACTCCTTCTGCGGGTCCTTCATTTGCCGGAAGGAAATAGAATTGACCAGCGCCAGCGTGGGCATGTATAGCACCATGTAGGTCAGGATATTGGGGTAGAAGCTGCCAAAGTCGGGGGCCGACGAGGCGCGCCACAGCAGCAAGGCCCCTGCTAAGTGCAGCACGCCCAGTATCTTTTGGGCCGAGAAAAAGCGGTCGGCAATCAGCCCAATGATAAATGGCGCCACAATGGCCCCAATGGACTGGGTCAGGAACGCTACCCCCACCTGCGTGCCTGAGGCCTTGAGGTTGTGCAGCAGGTACGTGCCCAAGGTTACAAACCAGGCGCCCCAGATAAAAAACTCCAGGAACATCATCAGGGACAGCTTAATGCGAATGGTGGCAGTCATGGGCAAGAAGGGGGTAGGGAGTAGCGCGGACGCTGTGCGTCCGCGAGTGAACTGTTCGAGCGAGGCGCGGATTCGCAGCGTCCGCGCTGCAACTATCTATTTGAGACTGAGTACGTAGCTGACCATTTGCTTGGCATCGCTTTCCGACAGGCCGGGGTGGGGCGTCATGGCGATGTCGCCCCAGTTGCCTTTGCCGCCGCTAATGACCTTTTTGGCCAGCATGGCCACGTTGGCGGGGGTAGCGGGATACTTGGCAGCTACGGCGTTGTAGGCGGGCCCGAGCAGCTTTTCGCGCTCGCGGTGGCAGCTGCCGCAGTCAGACGAGGCCATGAGCTTGGCGCCCGCATTGGCCGGGCTGCCGGTGGGGGAAGTACCGATTTTGGTGGCGCTGGTATCGGCCTGAAGCTGGTTGGCCGCGGCCGAGGTGTTGATGGCGGTGGTGCTATCGTTGTTCAGCGGGTCGGACTCGCTCTTTGGGTTTTCTTGGCTGTTAGCAAGCTCCGTAGCGGTCAGCTTCTTCTTGCCGGGCTCCGACGAGCAAGCGGCCAGGCCGGCGCAGCAGCTGAGGAGGAGAACTATTTTTTTCATGGGGTGAAAATCAGAGAGATTAGAGGCCTAGTAATTTCTTATTTTTCGCCTGGTCGATGCCCGAAGCAGCAAAGTCGTCGAAGGCGCGGTCGGTGACGCGGATGATGTGGTCTTGGATGAACTGCGCGCCTTCGCGGGCGCCGTCCTCCGAGTTTTTGATGGCGCATTCCCACTCCAGCACGGCCCAGCCAGCGAAGTCGTACTGCGCCATTTTGCTAAAAATAGCCTTGAAATCGACCTGGCCATCGCCCAACGAGCGGAACCGCCCGGCGCGGTTGAGCCAAGGCTCGTAGCCGCCGTACACGCCCTGCCGGCCCGTGGGGTTAAACTCGGCGTCCTTGACGTGAAACATCCGGATGCGCTCGTGGTAAATGTCAATATACTCCAAATAATCAAGGTGTTGGAGGATAAAATGCGAGGGGTCGTAGAGCAAGCAAGCCCGCGGGTGGTCGTTCACTTCCGTCAAAAACCGCTCGTAGCTGATGCCGTCGTGCAGGTCTTCGCCAGCGTGCACTTCGTAGCACAGGTCCACGCCGCACGCGTCAAACTCGTCCAGGATGGGCCGCCAGCGGCGGCCTAGCTCGGCAAATCCCTCCTCCACCAGCCCGGCCGGCCGCTGGGGCCAAGGGTAGAGGTAGGGCCACAGCATCGCCCCGCTGAAGGTGGCGTGCGCCCGCAGGCCCAGCCGCCGCGAGGCCTTGGCGGCGTAGGTGAGCTGCTGCACGGCCCACTGCTGCCGGGCGTGGGGGTTGCCGCGCACGGCCTCGGGCGCAAAGCCGTCAAACAGCTGGTCGTAGGCGGGGTGCACGGCCACGAGCTGGCCCTGCAAATGGGTCGATAACTCCGTGATTTCGAGGCCGGTGGCTTGTACCTTGCCCTTAAGCTCGTCGGCGTAGGTCTGGCTTTCGGCCGCTAGCTTTAAGTCGATAAAGCGCGGGTCGGTGGTAGGCAGCTGCACGCCTTGGAAACCCTTGTCCTTGGCCCACTGGCAAATTCCCTCCAAGCTGTTGAAGGGAGGCTGGTCGCCGATGAACTGCGCCAGGAAAACGGCTGGTCCTTTGATAGTTTTCATGGGCTGCTACACGGTAAAATCGGTCCACTTCTGGTCGGAGCGGCCCGAGGCAATGACGTTTTCGATGAAGGCCATGCCGCGCACGCCCTCCGCGATACTGGGGTAGTCCTGGGCTGCGGGGGGGGTAGGGCGGCCTGCCTGCTCGGCTTGCAGCGTCAGGGCGAAGTTGCGGTAGAGGTTGGCGAAGGCTTCGAGGTAGCCCTCGGGATGGCCGGCCGGGGTGCGGGTATTGTGGCGGGCGGCGGCTCCCACGTAGGGCCCACCCGTGCGGCGGATTTCGGTGGGCCGGTCGAGCCATTTCACCAGCAGCGTGTTGGCATCGGCCTGCATCCAGTCTACCCCGCCTTGCTCGCCATACACCCGGATGCGCACGTTATTCTCTTCGCCCGCCGCTACTTGGGTAGCTACCAGCACGCCGCTGGCTTCGTCGCTGAGGCGCAGCAACACCGCGCCATCATCGTCGAGCCGCCGGCCCGCTACCACGGTGTTGATGTCGGCGCAGAGCTTTTCGACCTGTAGGCCACTCACATACTCTAACAGGTTGAAAGCGTGGGTACCAATATCGCCCATTGCGCCGGCCACGCCGCTGCGGGCGGGATCGGTGCGCCAAGCGGCTTGCTTGTTCTCGCCGCCTTCCTCAAAGGTGCTGAGCCAGCCCTGCGGGTACTCCACGTACACCTTGCGGATGCGGCCGAGCGCGCCGCTGGCCACCAGCTCGCGCGCTTCCTTCACCATGGGGTAGCCGGTGTAGGTGTGCGTGAGGCACAGGTGGCGGCCGGTGGCGGCTACCACGGCGGCCAGCTCCTTGGCCTCGGCCAAGGAGAAGGTCATGGGCTTGTCGAGCACTACGTCGAAGCCACTTTCCAGCGCCAGTTTGGCCGAGGCGAAGTGCAAGTGGTTA
>JBPBQJ010000144.1:0-2437 GCA_050954765.1 Janthinobacterium lividum
TCGAGTTCGGTTTTCGACTGCGAGCCGTCGATTTCCAGCTTTATCTGGACGTTATCCTGTCTGACTTGTGCCATTAGAGTTTAAGGCTGGCTGCTAGGTGCGTGCCGGTGGCTGCCACGTAGCGGCGCGTCACGGCATCGATGAAGCTGTTGATGGATTGGTAGAAGGTTTTGCTGAACCAGGACTTGGGCTTCACCTGGGCGTTGTCGCGCAGCTTGGCGCGGGCCAGGCCCCAGGCGATGCGGTTGATGGCCGTTTTGCTGGCCAGCGGAAACTGGCCGTGCTTGTAGCCCGGCACGTACTCGAAGTGACTGATACCGACCTTTTTGACGTAGGCTTCCATCTCCTCGATGGGCGGGGCCTTCGTGCGGTTGAGGCCCTTCATGTCCTTGATGCGGCCGTACTGCGCGAAGAGCACGCCCATCGTGGCCACGTGCTGGGCGGTGGCCCCCACCACCTCCGTCCGGAGCGAGTGAAGTAGGTCTTCGGTCAGCACCAGGCCCTTGGCCTGGATGGCCGCCGCCAGCAGCTGCAAGGCCCGGTCGGCGTAATCGCCCACTTCCTCGTCGAGGATGCGCTTAAATTCATCTTGGTAGTCTGCCATGCCCCCAAGATGGGCGCGGAGCCTAGCTAGGCGTAGGACGAAAAGGCGCTTGGCCCACGGCCTAGTATGACAACACGAATATCTTCGCAGACTTCCAGAACTTGGATGGTCCGCAGAAGCCCCCATAAAAAAAGCCGAGGCCAATGGCACCAGCTTTTTTCGTATAATAGCTGTCTGCGCTACTTCAGCTTCTGTATCGGAGCGACTTAGACTGAGTACATCTAGCTAGCTGACCGCATTGGCAACCGTACGACAAGTAAGCCTAACTTATGAAAAAAGCACTTCTCCTTTTGTTGTTTAGCAGTTGCCAAAGGAACGATGAAATTCACCTAGCTAAAAATTACTATTTATCCGAGATTGGCAATGAGAATGAAACGTCGATATCCGTACCAATAGACAACGATTCACGGGTTAGCGTAGATGTCGTAGGGCCTAGCGTATTTGCTTTTGGCAGTGACAGTAATTATATTATTGCCAAACAACATCCAGTAACATTTCCTGAATCGCCTCAAAAGAATGTTACTAATTATTACATAATTCCTTTACACAATCCAGTCAGCGACTACACGGACCTCAATGTTATAGGGCCACTAAGCCAACATGAATTTCTGCTCAAGAAACGAGAACTAAATATCTCCGATAACATTGATTTCCAAGTCATTTAAGCAGATGCCCGCCACTTCAGCAGCAGGCGTAGCGGGGTAACCTGACTGGTGAGCACCTCCCAGCCGACCGCCCCGGCCACGGCCGCCAGCACGTACCACCACCACGAAGCGCCGGCGCTCGTACTCGTGGCCACGGCCCCCGGCCCGACCGCACTAGCCCCGCCGCGCTGGCCAGCTTTGCGCGCATCGGTAGCCGCACCGCTGCCGATGGCCACCGCGGAGGTGGGGCGGTTAATGGACGTGGCGCCGGGCGCCGTGGCCACGCTGCTGTTTTTGACTTTGGCCGGCAGCACGCCGGCGCGAGCCAGGTTCTGGGTCTGGGCTTTTTGCCATTGCCGGCGCTGGCGGGGGGTGCTGCCGGCCGGGGCCGGCACCAGGAACGGGGGCAGGGCGGCCAGCGAGTCGGGGCGCAGCTGCACGCTGAGGGCCGGCAGCATGTCGGGGGCGCTGGGGTGGCTAGCCACGCAGCTGCTCAGGCTCAGCACGGCGGCCAGTAGTACGAGCATGGTGATGATGCCGCCAATGAAGCCCACCCAGGCGGCGAGCAAGGAAGTAAGAAATTTATCCATCTTAAGAGAGGTAAAGCGCGGCTTCCCGAGCGCGACGGGCAGTAAGGCCAGCGCTCACGCGCTTTACCTTGGTGTTAGGGTCGGTTACTTTGTTCCAGAGCCCGAAGGAGGCTTTAATGACAGCCGGTGAGCTAGCGCCGGCATTGGTGAGGGCCAGCACGCTCGACTTGTCAAAGCCGCCAGTACCGATGTTAAAGCACAGCGACACCATGGCATCGAACTGGTGCTGGGTCACGTCGCGGTGCACACGGCTGGTCACGTGCGCGCCATACTGGCGGGCAACGTCGCGGCGCAGCAGCTCGGTGGCTTCGCCCTCGGTGAGGCGAGCTTTGTAGTAGCGCTCCTCGCCGGCCACGATGACGTGGCCGTAGCCGATGGTGGGGCGGCCCGCCTCACAGCGGTACCAGGTAGCGCGGAATTGCTCCTCGCGCTTAATCAGGGCTAGCCCTGCGTCGGAAATAGTCATGCGTTTTCTCTCTCGGCTGCGCGCCGCTGGCGGGCCTCGCGGGCCAGGTTGAACATCACGGTATGGAGGGAGGTATGGGCTACCTGGTCGTAGGTGCCGTACAAGCCGCGCTCGGCCAGGCTAGCCAGCAGCT
>JBPBQJ010000145.1:0-1840 GCA_050954765.1 Janthinobacterium lividum
AGCCCCATTGGCAACGGCAGGCGTTTTAGCCTTGAATAACTACTTCGAGCACCTTTCGGAGGGTGGCCGCCGGGAAACAACCGGCGGCCACCCTGCTGCTTTTCAGGCGCCCCCCCCGCGGCACTTACCTCACTGCCGCAACCCGGCCAGGCGCCCTAACTTGGGGCACCAATGCCCAAATCTGCCGCGCTCCTTTCCTCCCTCATCGCCCGCATTGCCGCCCTGCAAGCTACCGGCGACGCGCATTACCTGCCGGGGCTTTTCCCGAGCCAGCGCCGCAGCCACGCGCTAGGGCTGTGTCGCGAAGATTCCAACGTCTTTTTTACAGCGCTCACCGTCTTCACCTTGCAGGAAATCGGCGCCCAATTGCCGCTCGCTGCCCAGGCACTAGTGGCCGACATGGCCGCCAAGGCCCGCCCCACCTATCCGCACTACCGCAGCCGCGACGAGCAGCCCACCTACAACTACTACCAGACCCACCCGCGCAACCACTTCCCCAACGGCCGGCTGCTGTACCGCTTCCGGCAGTTTGCCCCGCCCGACGATGTGGACTGCACCGTGCTCATCTACCTCGCCGACCCTGGCCCGGCCCACGATGCCGCCTGGCTGCACCGCAAGCTGCAAGCCCACGCCAACACCGTGGCCGGCTGGGCCAGCACTGGCCCGCGGGCCTTTCGGCAGCGCAAGGTTTACTCCACTTGGTTTGGCAAGCATATGCCCATTGAGTTCGACGTCAGCACGTTGTCGAATGCGCTGCTGTGGGCCCGGCGCAGCCAGCTGCCGCTCAATGCGTTTGATACCGATAGCCTGGCACTTATCGACTGGGCTGTTACCTCGGGCGCCTACCGGCACAACCCGCTTGGCGTATCGCCCTACTACGCCACGGCGCCACTCGTAGCCTACCACATCGGGCGGCTGGCGGCCGAGGCCCCGCAGCTAGGGGCCGCCCGCGCGGCGCTGCTGCGCGAGGGGCCCGCGCTGCTGGCAGCTAGCCCCCACTTTATGGATAAGCTACTGCTGGCCACCACGCTGCTGCGCCTGGGCGCTAGCCCTGCGCCGCTGCTCGGAGCTACTTGCACGCTGAAAGAAGTGGAGCAGCGCAGCCAGGGGCTGGACTTTTGCATCGCGCCGCTATTCAATTACTACCCGCCCACGCGGGGGCTGGCCGGCTGGCGCCCCAGCCACCTGGCCTGGGAGTGCCCGGCCTACTCGCTGGCCCTGGTGGCCGAATACCTGGCCCTGGGCGGGCACTAGCTGGCGGCCCGCACCTGAACCATGTTATTTTAGCTGCATGAAAGGTATTTTTCGGGTGTATCTGCTGCCGGCCTTGCTGCTGGCGGGCCCCGCCAGTGCCCAGTCGCTCACGGGCGTGTGGCAGGGCGTGGAAGACGAGTTTGACAAGCAGCGCTACTGCCCCTCGGTGCTGCGCGTGCAGCAGCGGGCGGGCACCGACTTGTTCGGCATTCTATTCCAGCAAGCTGGCAGCCAGGCGGGTATCACTGTTACGTTTCAGATGGAAGGCTCGCCCACGCCCGCCGGCATGCGGCTGCAGCACGCGGGCAAGCTCACCGAAACCGGGCAGTCGCGCTCGCGCTACTGGTGCGGCGATGGCACCATCGCCTTTACCTACGATGCTGCCCAGGAAAAGCTAACCGGCCACGCCGAATATGAGCCCTACGGCAGCTGCGACACCGGCGAGTTTACGTTCTACCGCGTCAAGCTGAAATCGGCCGCCACAGTGCCGGCGGGCGCCCTGAGCACGCTGCGCGTAACGGGCCGCGAGGTGCGCTGGTACGCCGATGCCGAGCGCACGCAGCTCGTGGCCACCGGCAACACCTAC
>JBPBQJ010000146.1:0-90742 GCA_050954765.1 Janthinobacterium lividum
GTAGTTGCCGGTGAGGGGCTCCAGCTCTTCCTGGGCCACGGTGAGCACCTGCACCGCCGGGTTGAGGCGGGTGGCGGGCAGCCGGAAATCGGGGTAGGTATAGGTAACCTGCCGGGTGGGCTTGGGCGGGGGCGCGAGCCGGATTTTCTCGAAGTTGCGGGTGGCCTCGGGCAGGGTGTTCACCCGGTCCTTCACAATCTCAATCTCGGCGTCCTGGATGGTGCCGCGCGCCCGACCCTTGCCGGGCTGGGTCTGCGCCTGCGCCCCCAAAGCCAGGGCGCCGCTCAGGCCGGCGGCCAGCAGCAGGGGCCGGCCAGCAGCGGAAGTAAAGCTTGATTTTATCACCTGTAAGCGTTTCATTAACACAGAATTTATACCAGCGGGCTGCTAAGGGAACGAGTTTACCAATCAGCCGACCAGCAAACGCAGCATCCCCTTACTTAACAGGTTTCCGAACGGGCGTTTTGGTGGGCGCCGGGGTGGTGGCCGGGGCCTTGGCCGGCACTGTGGCAGCCTTAGCCGGGGCGGCTTTGGTGGGCGTGGCGGGGCTAGCCTTGGCCGGGGCGGCGGGCTTGGCGGGCGCGGTTTTGGCGGGCTCCTCGGCGGCCGGGGCGGGCGCGTCGTCGCTAGCGGGCAGGGTCTTGAGGCGCTGACGGGCACCCTCAATTACCTCGGCTACCGGAAATTTATTGTCGATAACCGAGTTGAGCGTGGCGCGGGCCTGGAAGATATCGCGCTGGGCGGTGTACACGTCGGCGAGCAGCAAAAAGGCGCGGCCCTGCCACAGCTCGTAGGCGCTGTAGTTGGAGTTGACCTTGAAGGCCTCGGTGATGGCCTCGTCGTACTTCTTCTGCCTGAACAGCACGTCGGCCAGCGTGTACTGGGCCTCGGCGCCGGTCACGTCGCTGGGGGCGGCGGCCACGGTAGTGGCCAGCTCGGTGGCGGCCTGGTCAAGGTTACCGAGCTTGTAGTCGGCCTTGCCCTGGTAGAGCAGCGCGGTGTTGGCGGCGCTGGCGGTGGCGCCGGCCAGCCCCGCCAGGTCGGTGGCCGTGCTGCGGGCTTTGGCGTAGTCGCCACCCTCGTAGGTGGCACGCAGCAGGCCGAGCGTGGCGGTGGCCACCTCGCGGCGGTTGCTGGAGGCCGTGCGCAGGCGCTCGTAGTATTTGATGGCCTCGGGGTAGTTCTTGTTTTCCAGCTCGAGGTCGGCCACGCGGCCCACGGCGCGGTTCACAAACTCGCTCTTGTTCTCGGCCACCACGGCCTTCATCAGCGGCAGGGCCTGGGCTTTGGCGCCGGTGCGCACGTACGAGTCGGCGAGGATAAAGCGGGCGTCGGGGGCCAGCGCGTTGTCGGGGTACTGCTTGAGGTAGGCCTGCACGCGGGGCAGCGCCTGGCTGTATTTCTCGGCCAGGTACAGCGACTTGGCGGCCTCGTACTCGACGCTCTCGGTGGCCTTGCTGTTCGGGTTTTGGGCCTTAAAACTGGCTAGCGCCTGGTCAAACTCTTCGGTACGGCCGAGCGCGGTCAGGCTTTCCTGCAGGCTGTAGAGGGCCTGCTGGGCGGCGCTGCTGCGCGGGTAGTCGGTCAGCACTTTCTGGAAATCGGCCACGGCCTTGTCCTGCTGCTCGAGGTTGGCGTAGGCCACGCCCCGGCGCTGGTAGGCATCGGGCAGCAGGCTCGACGTGGGCCGGTTCTGAATGAGGCGGGTGAAGCCCTCGGCCGCCGGGCCGTAGTCGCCGGCCTGAAAGGCAAGCTGCGCCTGCTGAAACACCGCCTGCTCGGCGTAGCGCGAGTCGGGGTTGCTTTTGAGCAGCGCGGCTAGGGTCTGGCTAGCCTCGTCCTTGCGGCCGAGCAGGCCCAGGGTCACGCCCTTCTGGTAGTAGGCGTAGTCCTTGTCCTGGGCGTTGGCCTGAATGACTTTATCGTACAAATCGAGCGCCGGCTGGTAGCTTTTGGCCACGTAGTAGGTGTCGGCCAGGCGCAGGGCAGCATCCTGGTAGTTGGGGTCGGCGGGCTTGGCGGCCGGGTCGTCGAGGTAGGCCTGGAACTGCGGGCGGGCCTTCTCGTACTGCTTGGTGTTGTAGTAGGCGTACCCTAGCCCGTAGCGGGCCAGCTGCACGTACTGGGTTTCCTCGTCGCTCACGCCGCCCTGGCGGGCCGAGCGGGCGGCGGCCGCGTAGGCCGTGATGGCCTCGGGGTACTGCTGGCCCACCGAGTAGATTTCGCCGCGCAGTACCTGGGCGGCGGCGCGCAGGGCGTCGTCCTGCGGGTACTTCAGGCTCTTGTCGAGCAAGGGCAAGGCCTGGGTGTAGTTGGCGTTATTATAGAGCGTGGCGGCCTGCGCGTAGGCAATGCGCTGGTAGGTGCCGTTGAGCTTGTCGCCGCGGTCATCCCCTAGCCCCTCCAGGTAGCTCAGGGCCTCGGCGTAGTCGGTGCTCGACAGAAAGCCGTCGCTGAGCAGCTGGTCCACCACGGGCTGGCTTTTCGAGCGCGGGTACTTGCGGCGGAAATCGCGCAGGGCGGCAATTACCTCGGGCAAATTGCCCAGCTCGTACTGCACCTGGGCGTATTTAAGCGTGGCGTTTTCGGAGAGCGTTTTCTCAATCGTACTCTGGCGGGCGGCGTCGAAGGCGGCCAGCGCGGCCGTTTTCTGGCCGGCCTGCAAGTAGCTCAGGCCGAGGTGGTAGGCTGCGTTTTGTCCCAGCGAGTCGCGGCGGGTGGCTACGTTCTTGAGGTTGGCGATGGCGTGCGGGTAGTCACCCTCCTTGTAGTTGGCAAAGCCGATTTTGTATTGCAGGCTAGGGTCAATTTTACCCTTGTGGGCGGCCGCGTACTGGTCGAAGTACGTGCCGGCCTGCTTGTAGTCCTGCTTCTGATAATAGGCATCGCCCACGAGCAGCTGTATTTCGTCGGCGCTGGTGGGCGGCGGCGTTTGCTGCAAGGCCTTGGTGGCGTAAGTGATGAGGCCGTCGTAGTTGCCCTCGCGGTAGTAAATCTGGGTCATCACGGCCGGCACCACGCCGCGGTAGGCGTCGTTTTCGGCCGCCACCAGCAGGTCGGTGCGGGCGGCGGCGTAGTCGCCGGCCCGGAAAGCCAGGTAGCCCGCGTAGTACGAGCTGGCGTAGCGGTACTGGCTGACTTCCTTCTTATTGCGGTCGAAGAGAATACGCGCCTGGTCGTATTCCTTGAGTTGAAAGTGGCTGTAGCCCAGCTTGAAATCGGACTCGGCCCGCTGGCCCGGGCTAAGGTTGGCCGGGGCTACCTTCTGGAAATAGTTGCTGGCCTGGCCGTAGTTCTGCTGGTCGAAGTAAAACTTGGCTAGCTCGAAGTAGGCCACGGCGGCGCGCGGGTGGGCCGGGTGCTGGCGGGCAAAATCGAGGATGAGGCCCTCGGCATCGGGGTGCAGCAGGTAGAGGCCGCTCACGGCGTAGTAGTACTCGGCATCGGCCAGGCGCTCGAAGCGGCCGCTGCTGGTGGCGGGGCCGCTCTGCTCGCCCACGCGGGCGGGGGCCGTTTGCATGTACTGCTGAAAAGCCTGCTGGGCGGCGCCGTACTGCTTTCTATCGAAGAGGTCCAGGCCTTCCTGAAAGAAGCGCTCGGGCGTGGTGGCGGTTTGCGTAAGCTGGGCGTGGGCAAGCTGAGGCTCGGCGGCGGCCGCACCCAGCAGGGCGGCGGCCAGCGTGAGCCGGGGGGGTAGCTTCATGGAGGGCAGCGATTCGGTGGGGCGGGCGGGGCCAAAAACGGGGCCTCGGCCGCGAACGGTCAAAAGTAGCGAGAAAACGTGGGCTGGGGCCTTGCGCCCGCGCTGCCCGCATGAAGGCAACGTGGACAGGGGCCGGTTTGGTACGCTACCCACATCGAATAGGGCTTAGCCATGTTGAGTTATAAGTTATGAATTAGAAGCTGCCGAACTAACTCATAACTCAACATGGGTCCGGGGATGGGGTGTCACGGCCAGCGAGCCAGCCTAGCCACCAGCGCAGAACTCTACCCTGCACCGGCAGCGGCCGTAACTTGGCGGCCCGGCTGCGGCTTGCTGCCGGCCGCCATTTTGTACCCAATGCCCTCCCCGCCCGCCATTCGCGTGTCGCACCTCACCAAGCGCTTCGGGGCGCAGGTGGTGGTCGATGACTTATCCTTTGAAGTAGCCGCGGGCGAAACGCTGGTGCTGCTGGGGCCCAGCGGCTGCGGCAAAACCACGCTGCTCAAGACCCTCAACCGCCTCATCGAGCCCGACGGCGGCCTCATCGAACTCAACGGCCGTGACGTGCGCCAGCAGGCGCCGGAGGCGCTGCGGCGCGGCATCGGCTACGTTATTCAGCAGGTGGGGCTGCTGCCGCACTACACCGTGGCCCAAAACGTGGCCGTGGTGCCCGGCCTGCTAGGGCGCCCGGCCGCCGAAACGGCCGCCCGCACCACCGCACTACTAGAGCGCCTGCACCTGCCGCCCGCCCGCTTTGCCGACATGCTGCCCGCCCAGCTTTCGGGCGGGCAGGCGCAGCGCGTGGGGCTAGCCAGGGCGCTGGCGGCCGACCCGCCCGTGATTCTGCTCGACGAGCCCTTCGGCGCCCTCGACCCCCTCACGCGGGCCGCCGTGCGCCGCGATTTTCGCGAGCTCGATGAGTTGCGCCGCAAAACGGTGGTGCTCGTGACCCACGACGTGCAGGAAGCCTTCGAGCTGGCCGACCGCATCATGCTGCTCAACCAGGGCCATATTCAACAGCTAGGCCCGCCCCGCGAGCTGCTGCGCCAGCCGGCCAATGACTTCGTGCGCAGCTTCTTCCAGGCCGAGCGCTTGGCCCTCGAAATGCGCGTAACCACGCTGGCCGAAGTCCTGCCCTTTCTGGATAAAACGACCCTAGCCGCGCCCGCCGCGGCGCCCATGCTAGCGCCCACTGCCAGCGTGCAAGAGGCAGTGGCGCTGCTTAGCGATACCAGCGCGGCGAGCCTGCGCGTGGCCGACGCCGCCGTAGCGCTGGGGCCGCTGCTGGCGGCCTTCGGCCGGACGCTGGCCTAAAACGGCTTCGGGGCCAGCGGCTGACCGAATAAGTAGCGCGGACTTTTAGTCCGCGAGTGGTGGCGCGTGGTACGCGCAGGCTAAAAGTCCGCGCTACGCACTCGGCCAGCTGCTAATCCAAATAAGCCAGCACGTCGGTCAGCGCCTCGGCGCGCACAAAGTCCAGGCCCACGAGCTGCTCGGCGGGTACTTCCTCGTGCACCCAGGTGGTGTGGTAGGGCACGTGGATGGCCTGGCCGCCCAGCGCCAGCACCGGCAGAATATCCGATTTGAGCGAGTTGCCAATCATCAGAAACGCGGCGGGGTCCACGCCGTGGCGGGCCAGCACGCGCTGGTAGGTGGCGGGGTTTTTCTCGCTCACAATCTCAACCCAGGCAAAAAAATCGCCCAGGCCCGAGCGCGCTATTTTGCTTTCCTGGTCGAAGAGGTCGCCCTTGGTGAGCACCATCAGGCGGTGGCCGCGGCGCTTGAGCTCGGTCAACACCTCCACCACGCCGGGCAGGGGCTCGATGGGGAAGTCGAGCAGGCGCTTGCCCAGGTCGAGCAGCTGCTGAATTTCGCGGCCCGTCACGGCGCCGTCGGTGAGCTGGATGGCAGTTTCCGTCATGGTCAGCATCAGCGACTTGGCACCGTAGCCGTACAGGTGCATGTTGTGGCGCTGCACCTGGTAGAGGTGCGCGCCGATGGCCACCGCATCGCCGCAGTGGGCCAGGATGGCGCTCATCTCGCGCTCCACGTGGTCGAAGTGCGGCTGGTTGGGCCACAGCGTATCGTCGGCGTCGAAGGCAATGAGCTGGGGTTGACGCAAAAGCATGAAGTAGAGCAAATAACGGGCATCCGCCAGGCGGTGGCCCCGAGTAGAAGCCCCAAAATTACCGAACTTGCGGCCCATGCGCCACCCGATAGACCTAGCCACCTGGCCCCGCCGCGAGCATTTCGAGTTCTTTTCAACCTTTGACGAACCGTTTTTTGGCCTCGTATCGGAAATCGACTGCACCCCCGCCCGCGACGAGGCCCGGCGGCTAGGGGTGTCGTTTTTCCTCTACTACCTCTACCACGCCGTGCAGGCGGCCAATGCAGTCGAGGCCTTCCGCCAGCGCATCGAGCAGGGGCAGGTGTACACCTACGACCGGGTGCACGCCTCGGCCACCATCGGGCGGCCCGACCACACGTTCAGCTTTTCCTTTATCGAGCAGCAGGCCAGCCTGGCCGAGTTTGTGGCCGGCGCGCAGGCCGAAATCGCGGCCATCCAGGCCACCACCGGCCTGGGCCTGAGCGAGCGCACCGCCCGGCCCGACGTGCTGCACTGCTCGGCCCTGCCGTGGGTGAAGTTTACGGGCCTGACGCACGCCCGCAGCTTTCAATTTCCCGACAGCGCCCCCAAGCTTTCCTTCGGCCAGGTATTCGCGGCCGGCGCCGCCCAGCGCATGGCCGTGGCCGTAAACGTGCACCACGCCCTGGCCGACGGCTACCACGTGGGGCTGTTTCTGGACGGGTTTCAGCAGCGGCTGGCCGGGGGGCGGTGAGGAGATGATGGGGTAAAAAGTGAACCGGCTGTCACTGCGTACGCAGCGAGGCAGTAACCTCTTATGCACGAGCGCAGCAATGCAGTAATCCGTCATGCTGAGCGAAGCGGAGCGTAGTCGAAGCATCTTGGCAGGGCACGCTTGGGCCGCTCAACGAAGCGACCAAGATGCTTCGACTACGCTGCGCTTCGCTCAGCATGACGGAATAATTAATTGGGGTTGACAACCTCGTACCTAGCCTTGCCCCTTATCCCTCCCCCATGCACCTCCTCTCCGACCTCTTCACCTTCTGGCACGAGCAGGCCGGCAAGCTGGGCCAGCAAACGCTGCAGCACGTGGCCCTCACGGCGGCGGCGCTGCTGCTGGGCGTGGCCGTGGGCGTGCCGGTGGGGCTGTGGCTCACGCGGCGACCACGCTACGCCCCGGCCGTGCTGGGGGTGGCCGGCGTGCTCCAAACGGTGCCTAGCATCGCGCTGCTCGGGTTTCTGATTCCGGTGCTGGGAATTGGCGCGGCGCCGGCCATTCTGGCTTTGCTGCTGTATTCGCTGCTGCCCATTATCCGCAATACGGTGGCCGGCATTCAGGGCGTGCCGCCGGCCGTGGTGGAGGCCGCGCGCGGGCTGGGCTTTACCGATGGGCAGATTCTGCGGCGCGTGGAGCTGCCGCTGGCCCTACCGGTGCTCATGGCGGGCATCCGCACGGCCACGGTGATAAACGTGGGCGTGGCGACCCTGGCCGCCTACGTGGCGGCCGGCGGCCTGGGCGAGTTCATCTTCGGCGGCATCGCCCTCAACAACCCCGTGATGATACTGGCGGGCGCCATTCCGGCCGCGGGGCTAGCCCTCGCTTTTGATGCGGGGCTGGGTGCGCTGGAAAAGCTTTCGGCCCGGCGCCTGCGCGCCGTGGGCGGCGGACTGCTGCTGGCCCTGCCCCTGCTGGCGGCCGGCTACTGGCTGCCCCAGGCGGCGGGCCGGCTGCGGGCGGGCTTCAGCCCCGAGTTTATCGGAAGGGCCGACTGCCTGCCGGGCCTCACCAAGGCCTACGGCCTCACCCACCTGCCCAACGTGGTGCTAGCCCCCGCCCTTGTGTACGAGGCCGCCCGCGCCGCCCGCGTCGATGTCATCGACGGCTACTCGACCGACGGGCGCATCCGGGCCTACGGCCTGCAGGTGCTGCGCGACGACCGCCACGCCCTGCCGCCCTACTTTGCCGCGCCCCTCGTGCGCCCCGCCCTGCTGCGCGCCCACCCCGAGCTGGGCCCCGTGCTAGACCAGCTCAGCGGCCGGCTCTCCGACTCGGCCATGACCAACTTGAATTATCAGGTCGATTACCTGCACCGCGAGCCCCGCGCCGTGGCCCTGGCCTGGCTGCGCCGCAAAGGCCTCTGGCAAGCGCCGCGCCCGCTGCCGCCCGGCGCCGCCGTGGTGCGGCTAGGGTCCAAGATTTTTGCCGAGCAGTACATTCTGGTGGAAATGTACGCCGCCCTCATCCGGGGCAATACCGACCTGGCGGTGGCCACTAAAACCGGCCTCGGCGGCACCACCATCTGCTTCGAGGCCCTGCGCGGCGGCCAGATTGATATGTACCCCGAGTACACCGGCACCGGCCTGCAGGTGCTGCTGCAGCCCTCGGCGGCGGTGCTCGACTCGCTGGGCGGGCGCCCGGCGGCGGTGTTTGCCTACGTGCAGGCCGAGTTTGCGCGGCGCTACGGGCTAGCCTGGCGCGCCCCGCTAGGCTTCAACAATGCCTATTGCCTGCTCATGCGGCGGCGGCAGGCGCGGCAGCTGGGCATCACCAGCATCTCCGATTTGGGCGGGTATTTGGGGAAGTAGGCCCCTCCCTAGCCGATAGCCGAGCGGCCTATCTACTGCCCTGCTCGCACGCCCCTAACTCCGCAGGCCTCTTAGTTTCTTGGGTACTGCCAGCAGCGCGTCGTGCACGGCGGGCACCCGGTAGGCCCAGTCGCGCAGCCGGGCCCGGTAGTGCGCGCCCGGCGAGGCATAGCCCGTGCGCACGAGTTGCTGAAACGTGGCCAGGTCGCAGCCGGCCGTGACTTCGAGGCGGGGCAGGCGGCGCCAGTCGCTGGCCGGCGTGGCGGGGCCGGTGTGCACCGACAAGCCGGCCGCGTAGCCCGCCCCGGCCAGGGCGCGCAGCGTGCGGCGGTCGTAGCTGCCGTAGGGAAAGGCGTAATACTGGGCCTCTTGACCCAGCTGGTGGGCGATAGCGGCCCGGCTTTGGCTGAGCTCCTGGGCTACATCGGCGGGGGCTAGTCCGGCCAGCGGGCGGTGCGTGCAACCGTGCGCTTCGATAGCCCAGCCCGTGGCTTGCAGTTCGCGCAGCTCGGCCCAGGTGAGGGGGCGGTCGCCGCGCGGGGCCGAGCGCGCAAATTCGGCAGGCTCGCCGTCGTAGCTGGGCTGGCCCACTGCCCCAACCGTCAAAAACAGGCTGGCCGCAAAGCCATACTGCGCCAAAATGGGCCGGGCGTGGGTATAGAGCGAGTGATAGCCATCGTCGAAGGTGAGCGCCACCAGGGGCGCTGGCCCCGCGCCGCCGGGCTGGCGCAGGGCGGCCAGCGCCTCGGCCAGGGGCCGCACCCGCAGCCCCGAGGCCGCCAGCCAGGCCATTTGCTCAGCAAAGCGCGCCCACTCGATGTGCACCGCCGCCAGGTACGGGGCCGGGTGCTCGACCAGCGCGTGGTACATTAAAATACTTACCTGGGGTCGTGGCATGGCACCGAGCCAACTGATTAGGAGTAGGAGAGAAAATTGAGCGGCCGCAGCTGGGTCGCTGGCTTGCTAAAAACTGATTGAGCCAGCTAACAGTAGCCTCACTCATTTAGGCTGGGCGGCGCGCAGTCAAACCCGCTTGCTCACCTCGTTGAGTGGCTTACACGTGCCCTAGCGAGAGGCTTCGGCTGCGCTCAGCATGACGGATTAGCAGTTTCGCTGACTGCTTAAATAGCTTCTAAACCTAGCCGCCCGGCCGCAGGGCTAGCGCGTGGCCCGCCACTCCTTTTCCTGAAAGCCCAGCCCTATCAGCACCCACGATTTTACTACGCCGGCGGCCAGGCGCCCGCCGTAGAGCAGCGCCCGCAGGTGCCGGGCCTGCGCCCCGATGAGGTGCAGCCCCAGCACGCCGTAGCCCAGCAGAGCCGCGGCCACCGCCAGCCAGCCGGCCAGCAGCGCCCAGTGCCCCGCCACTGCGGCCACCACCCCAAATGCCAGCGCGGCCGCCAGCAGCAGCGAGCGCGGCGGCTGCAGCAATTCGCAGGCAAAGTCTACCTGCGAGAGGCTGCCCCGCCCCAGGCCCTGGCCCAGCAGCGCCAGGCCGTGGGCCCGCACCGAGGCCGCGTGCCCCGAGAGCCAGCGCCGCCGCTGTTTCTGAAACGCCGGGCCGGTGCCCACGGCCCGGTAGCTGAGGCTAGCGGCCGGGCAGTAGGCCACCGGCACGCGGTGGCGGGTCAGGTAGGCCTTCCACTCCTTGTCTTCGGCCAGCGAGGCGCTCGGCACGGCCAGCAGGCGCGCCAGCACGGGCGCCCGCAGGCAGCAGCCTAGCCCAAAAATGAACGATTCGAGCCCCAGCAGCTGGCGCGTGCCCGCCCCCACCTGCTGGCGCAGGGCCTCGGCCGCGGCGTCGAGCAGGGTCACGTCCGACTCGAAGGCGTTGGCCACCCGGCGGCTGCACTGCACCACCGGCGCGGCGCCGGGCCGGGCAAAGTGGCGGTCGAGGCCGGTGAGAAACTGCGGGTCGAGGCAGCAGTCGGCGTCGAGCACGCACACCACCGTGGCCGTGGCCGTGGGCGCCGCCAGCCCCAGGGTGGCCACCGCGTAGCGCAGGGCCTGCGCCTTGCTGCTGGGGCCGGCGGTGGTGCGCTCGAGGCACTCGGCGCCCGCCTGCCGGGCTAGCCGGGCGGTATGGTCGTGGCAGTTGTCGGCCACTACTACCGTGCGAAACCGCTGGGCCGGGTACTGCAAGTGGCCGATGCTAGCCAGCAGGCCGGGCAGCAGCGCTTCCTCGTTGTGGGCCGGCACCAGCAACAAAAAGTTGGTTTGGGGCGCGCCATCGGCCGGCGGGGGCCGAAAAAGCCGCCGCACGGCCGCCGCCCGCAGCCCGTAGGCTAGCCCCGGGGCCAGCACGTAGGCGCAAAAAAGCAGTACGTAGCCCTGCACCGTGTACCACGCGCCCCAGGCCAGACTTATCACCAACTCGGAATAGCTAGCAGAATATAGTAGCACCATGCAACATTGAATAAAGGCCATTCTGCCGGGTGGCCTACCTCGGGCTGGGGTCTATCTGTAGCAAGTTACCAAGTATTAATTGAATCGTAGCCTTTTACTTTTTTTAAGTACCTCCTGAAGCTGGACGTATTTTCTTCCCCCGCTGCTTAACTAAACTTCCCGGTGGGGGTTAATGGCTGGCTAGCTCGGCGGTACCGGGCGGCTTCCTCACCTGTCTATGGCTCTTTCTACTACTGCGGCGGCGCGGCCCGCCGGCCCACCACCCTTCACCGAACGACGCTATATTCTGACGCTCATCTTCGTGGTGTCGCTGTTCATGCTCTGGGGTGTGGGCGTCACGATGGGCGACATTCTCAACAAGCACTTTCAGGAGGTGTTGCACGTGAGCAAGGCTGACTCGGCGCTGGTGCAGCTCTCCATTTTCGGGGCCTATTTTATCATGGGCCTGCCCGCCGGCTGGTTTATGAAGCGCTTTGGCTACCAAAAAGGCGTGCTGCTGGGCCTGGGCCTCTACGCGGCCGGTGCTTTCTTGATGGTGCCCGCCGCCAATGCGTTATCTTTTGGGTACCTGCGCCTGGCCCTCTTCGTGCTGGCCTGCGGGCTAGCCACCCTCGAGGCCGTGGCGCACCCCTTCCTCGACGGCCTCGGCGACTTGCAGAGCTCCGACCGGCGCATCAACTTCGCGCACGCCATCAACGGCATCGGGGCGGTGTCGGGGCCGCTCATCGGCGGCTACTTCGTGCTGCGCGGCACCCACGCCACCGGCGACCTCACCTCCGTAAAAGTACTCTACGGCCTCATTGGGGCAGTAGTGGGCAGCATCGGGCTGGCATTTTTCTTCGTGAAAGTGCCCCCGCTCATCGACGAGCCTGCCGACGAACTGGTGGCTAGTCCCGACGAGTCGCCAACCGACCTGGCCGCCGACAAAACCCTGTTTCAGCACAAGCATTTTGTGTGGGCCTGCGTGGCCCAGCTCTTCAACACGGCGGCGCAGGGCGGCACCTGGGCCTATTTTATCAACTACGGCACCGATTACATGGGCCTGCAGCCGGGGCCGGCCGTGCAGGGCTTTTGGCAGGTGGGCACCCTTTTTAGCCGCACCGTGGGCCTGGCGCCCGGCCTGCCGCACCTGGCCAACGATGTGGCGGCTTACTTCTTCTCCCTCAGCCTGGTGGGCATGATGCTCGGCCGCTTTTTGGGCACTTACCTCATGAAATTTATTGCCCCCAACCGCCTGCTGGCTACCGTGGCCGTGGCCAACATCGGGATGTGCCTCCTCGTGGCCCAGCACTGGGGCTGGGTGTCGTTTGGGGCGCTCATTGCGCTGAATTTCTTCTTCAGCATCATGTTCCCCACCATCTATAGCCTGGGGCTCAAGGACCTGGGGCGGCACAAGCAGCTCGCCTCGTCGTTCATCGTGATGGGCGTGGTGGGCGCGGCGCTTTTCCCGCGCTTCGTGATGGGCCCGGTGGCCGACGTGAGCGTGGCCCACGCCTACTACCTGCCCATTATTTGCTACGTGGTGGTGTTCCTGTACGGAGCCAAGTTCTACAAAGTAGCGCGCGCCTAACCCCGGTGGCTAGCCCCCCAAACCCGCCCTTGACGGCTGGTTTTGGGGCTAGCTTTGGGCCGGCAGCGGGCTAGGCCTTATTTTCGCCGCGCGGCCAGCCTAACGCCCCTGGCCACCGAAGTTCCTTTTTCGTTTCTGGCGCCCTTTGTTGTTCATGACCGTCAGTACATTTTTTGACTTGTTTCTCGACGAGTTACGTAGCAACCCCCAGCTCACCAGCTACTACAAGATGCTGGCCAACCCGGCTAGCTTCGAGTTTCGCAAGGCCTACGTGGTGCAGCGCCTCCACTACATTCTGGCCCACTTGCCCCGCAAGGAGGCCGCCATCTGGGACTGCGGCTGCGGCTACGGCACCACAGCTATCTTCCTGGCCCTCAATGGCTACAAGGTGCACGGCACCACGCTCGAGTTTTACTACGAGCACATCGAGCAGCGCCTGGCCTACTGGCGGCAGTTTGGCGACGTGTCGGGCTTCACCTACAGCTACGAGAACCTGTTTGACTCGCCGCCCGCGCTGGCTTCCTCCGACCACATCATCATTCAGGACACGCTGCACCACCTTGAGCCGCTGCAAGACGCGCTCGCTATTTTTCAGCGCGTGCTGCGGCCCGGCGGCACCCTCATTGTGGTGGAAGAAAACGGCGGCAACGTGGTGCAAAACCTCAAGCTGTACCTGCGCCGGGGCAACAAGCGTATCATCGAAATTTACGATGATACGCTGAAAAAAAACATTACCATCGGCAACGAGAACATTCGCAGCCTGGCCACCTGGCAGCGCGAGCTGGCCCAGAAGGGCCTGTGCATTGCCGCGGCCGATGTGCAGTACATCCGGCTGTTTCCGCCGTTCATGTTTAAAAACGGCAATGCCTCCGCACTGCTGGCCCGCGAAGACGCCCTCTGGCGGCGCAACTCGCTGCTGAAGGAAACGCTGTATTTCGGGCTCAACTTCACGGCCAGCAAAGCCCCCTAGCCTGGTCCTGCTACTCCTTCGGTAGCAGGACCTTTGCTTGCTACTGCACTACCAAGGGGTACGTGGCCGCCCCTTGCGCACTGGTCAGGCGCAGGCGGTACATGCCCGTGCCCAGGGCCGGCAGGCGCATGGTGCGGGTGGCTGCGCCAGCCTGGGCCGGCAGCAGCTGCGTGCTCAGCACCTGGCCCAGCGCATTATAGAGCATGGCCGTGCAGGCCGTGGCGGCCGGCAAGCCTACCAGGTGCAGCTCGGGCCCGGCCAGTGGGTTGGGGTACAGCTGCACTACGGGCGGGGCAATGCCCGCCGTAGTAGCGAGCGGGGCATTAGGCTTAAAACGCGCTAATGCCACCACGGCGCCCGCCGGATGCGCGGCTGTAGCTGAGGCGCGTAGGCTGCTGCCCGCCAGCACCAGCTCGCCGGTGGGCAGCGTCAGTATTTTCACCTCCTGGTCCTGGTCCTGCGGAACGGCATACCCGCTAAAGTCGGCACTCAGGTAGGGCGTGGCACTGCTGGGGGCCAGCGTGGGGTCGAAGACGCCCTGGCTGCTGAGGCGGGCGGCCAGCATCCGGGCCGCCGACCCGCCGGCCAGCACGCTGCCATCGGCCTGCAGGTAGGTGTAGCCCACATTGGTTACCTGCGAGCTTGGGATAGTGCCCAGCCCCTGCGCGCCGTAGGTAGCATCGACTTGCCCGGCCGCCGTAAAGCCCAGCACCCCAAATTGCGTGCGGGTAATATTGAGCAGAAACTTGCCCCCGGGCAGCGGCATAATGCCCGAGTTCCCGTCGGCTAGGGTAGCGCCCACCCCGGCCGGGTTGGTGGCCGCCTGGTAATAGAGGATGTTCGTGCCAGTTGTGCCAAAGCTGGCGTCAGGCGTACCATCGGCCAGCAGCCGGGCCAGCACCAGAAATTGGTTGCTGGTGTTGCGCTCGGTGCCCGTGCCCACGGCCAGAATCTTGCCATCGGGCTGCACCACCAGGCTCGTATTCACCACCAGGGCCTGCTGGCCGGCATACGTAGCCGGGGCAATCAGCAGGTGGGTGAGCAGCGTAGTGAAGTCCGTGCTGCCATCGGGCAGCAGCCGCACTAGCTTCATCTGCCCGCCCGAGAAGCTCCCGACCGACGTAGTAACCGGGGTACTGCTGGCCACCAGCACCTTGCCGTCGTTCTGCAAAACGTAGCCGGAGACGGCCGTGCCGATGCTCAGTACCCCATTGGTGCCAAAGCCGGGGGCAATATTGCCATCGGCCGCATAAAGCACCAGCACGCTATTGCTGGCAGTACCCTGGCTGCCTTTTACGAGCACCCGGCCATCGGGCAGCAGGTTAAACCCCAGGTTATGGTAGCCTAAGGTAGTGTAGTCGCCGGGCGTGATACCGGCCGGCAGGCTAGCCAGCGTTAGTCGGCCGGCCGTGCCGTAGCTCGTATCGAGCGAGCCATCGGCATTGTAGAGTAGTTTCACGAGCCCATTGCTGCCTTTGGCCAGCGCGAGCAGCTTATTGGCGGGCTGCACTTCAATGTCCAGCAGCACATCGGTGCTGGTGGGCGGCGTGCTAATAGTTGTGAGCACCTTGCCCGCCGTGCCAAACGAAGGGTCGAGCGCGTAGCCCGTCCCTTGGGCGTGGGCCACCTGCGTTGCAAGCAGGCAGCCCGCTACTGTCATTAAGTGATGATTTTTTTTCATATTTTTTATAGCAAGAAGATACTCTACTGCAAGCCGTTACTTGCCCTGCCGCAAAGGAAATACGCAAGTAGTAAAATCTGGCAGCAGGCATAGTGGCTAGCCACGTACTCCCCTGCTGCGCTACCGTGTGCCCCTCTCTCCTATGAAATCGTTTTTACTTGTTGCGCTGGTAGTTGGGCTGCTTCCCCAGCCGGTTGTCGCCCAGCCTACCCCCGAAAACCTGGTCCAGTACGCCCACCCGCTGGTGGGTACCGCCCGCATGGGCCACACCTACCCCGGCGCCACGGTGCCCTTCGGCGCAGTGCAGCTCTCGCCCGATACCGACACGCTCAGCTACGAGCAAAACGGCAAGTACAACCCGGATATTTATCAGTACTGCGCTGGCTACCAGTACAAAGACCCCACCATCGTGGGCTTCAGCCACACGCACTTCAGTGGCACGGGGCACTCCGATTTGGGCGATTTTCTGGTGATGCCCACCACCGGGCCGCTCCAACTCAACCCCGGCACGGCCGATAAGCCGCTGGGCGGCTACCGCTCGGCCTACTCGCACGCCACGGAGGTGGCCGAGCCGGCTTATTATAAGGTGCGGCTGGCCGACCACGATATTCTGGCCGAGCTCACGGCCACGACCAGGGTCGGCGTGCACCAATACACGTTTCCGCAGGCCGCCGAGGCGCACATTATCCTCGATTTGATGGCCGGAATTTACAATTACCCCGGCAAAAATACCTGGACCTTCGTGCGGGTCGAAAACGACTCGCTCGTGACCGGCTACCGCCAAACCAACGGCTGGGGCCGCACCCGCACGGTGTACTTTGCGCTGAGCTTTTCGCGCCCTTTTAAAACCTACGGCAGCCGCAACTACGACCCCAAGCAGCCCTACCGCGGCTTCTGGGGCCGCTTCGACCAGCAGCACAACTGGCCCGACCTGGCCGCGCACCAGCTGCGGCTGCACTTCGACTTCGGGCCGACCCTGGCCGGCGATAAAGTCAAGCTAAAAATGGCCCTCTCGCCCGTGAGCACCGCCGGCGCGCTGGCCAACCTGCGCGCCGAAGCACCCGGCTGGAACTTCGCCGACTACCGGCAAAAAGGCCAGGCGCAGTGGCAGCAGGAGCTGAGCAAAATCACCATCAGCGCGCCGCGCCGGGTCGATAAGGAGAACTTCTACACGGCCATGTACCACGCATTCACGGGCGTGACGACTTATCAGGATACCGATGGCCAGTACCGCGGCCTCGACCAGAACAACCACACCGCCAAGGACTTCACCAACTATACTACCTTCTCGCTCTGGGATACTTACCGGGCGCTGCACCCGCTCTACAACCTGGTGCAGCCGAAGCGCAACGCCGATATGGTGCAGAGCATGCTCGCGCATTTTGACCAAAGCGCCGAGCACATGCTGCCCGTGTGGAGCCACTACGCCAATGAAAACTGGTGCATGATAGGCTACCACGCGGTGCCCGTGCTCTGCGATGCCATCGTGCTCGGCAACGCAAGTTTCGACCAAAACCACGCCCTCGACGCCTGCGTCACCACCGCCCGCCAGCGCTGGTACGATGGGCTAGGCCTGTATATGGACCAGGGCTACGTGCCCGAGGACAAGAGCGGCGCCTCGGTGTCGAAAACCCTCGAATACGCCTTCGACGACTACTGCATCGCGCAGGCCGCCCAGAAGTTGGGCCGGGCCGACATTGAGAAAGAGTTTCGCCAGCGCGCCACCAACTGGCAAAACGTGTACGACGCCCGCATCGGCTTCATGCGCCCGCGCCTAGCCAACGGCTCGTTCCGGCCCAAATTCGACGTGCTGACTACCAGCGACCCGGCCTACATCGAGGGCAACGCCTGGAACTACAGCCTCTACGTGCCCCATGACCCTAGCGGGCTCATCGCCAAAATGGGCGGCAACGCCCGCTTCGTGCCCCACCTCGACTCACTCTTCACGATGAACCTGCCCGACAAGTTCTTCGCCGAAACCGAGGACATCACCCGCGACGGCATCATCGGCAACTACGTGCACGGCAACGAGCCCGCCCACCACGCCGCCTACCTCTACAACTGGACGGACCAGCCCTGGAAAACCCAGCCCCGCATCCGCATGATTCTCAATAAGATGTATCACCAGGGCCCCGACGGCCTCGGCGGCAACGACGACTGCGGCCAGATGAGCGCGTGGTACATCTTCTCGGCGCTGGGCTTCTACCCCGTCGCCCCCGCCTCGGGCGAGTACGCCCTGGGTAGCCCCGCCGTGCACGGCGCTACGTTGCAGGTTGGCGAGGGCAAAACCTTCACCGTAACAGTTAAAAACCAATCCGATAAGAACGTTTACGTGCAGTCGGCTCGGCTCAATGGCAAGCTGCTGGCTAGGCCGTTTCTGCCGGTGCGCGAGGTGCGAGAGGGCGGCACGCTGGAGTTTGTGATGGGGAGCCGGCCGTCGCGTAAGTGAGCTTATTAAATTTACACTGACTCCATTCGTATCCGATGATAAACAAGCTACTCCAGTGGGCATTTCTTATCCCATCCATCCTGCTATTGACGGCGGCCACTTTAGGGTCTTGTGAAGCAACGAAAACGAAGTCGGTATTTGATGATAGCGCCTGTATTCTACACGCATACTACGACTCTGGCGTAGGAGGATGCTCCTTGACATTATGGAAAGACAGCACCTGCCAATGGCACGCAGGCTTTGACGAAACCCAAAAAGGGTTTTATTCCATCAGTGACAGCCTAATCACCTTAAAGGGCATCGAACAAGGCGGAGCACTGAAATCAAAGAGGCTCTTGATTACGAAAAAGAACCCTCATCAATTACAGCGTGGAAACGAAATACTGTTACAAGTAGACCAAGCCGGTATAATCACAGATAGCATATTCATCCTCACGGTTGACAAAGACATTAGAGCAGTTGTAAAATAAGAGGTTATCGCCAAATAATGAAGCCGCCCGCTCCCCAACCGGAAGCGGGCGACTTCACTTCCAACCCTGCCGAAACTTAAGCCAGTCCCAGTTTCTCTTGGCCGCCCCCGCCGCCGGAGTTGAGTAGCGGGCGGGCCTGCGGGTAACCGGCGTAGGACGGGCGAGGAGCTTAAACGCTTTCATTTCCTCATCCAAGGTCATACCCGAGCAGGTACACTCACCGCTGCTTTTGCGGACGGCGGTCCGGGCGGCGCTGGCCAGCACCAAGATATACGGCACTGAACACAGCTTGCGGAGTTGCGCTTACTCCGTATCACCGGCCGCAGCCGTGCCCCGCGGCGCGGCGCCCATATCCCGCGTGTTTTTCTGTACGGCGATAGCGCCGAACAAGCTCAGCAAAAACGCCATGCCGTAGAAGCCTTTCTCGCTAAGCGTGAGGGTGGCGTGCCAGAGGCCGATAATCAGCAGGGCGATGGGGAGCAGCGTGGCAAACCACGCCAGGCCGTAGTAGAGGTTCGTGACGGGAATTTTCTCAATTTGGTCGCGCACCGTTTTTTGGAGGGAGATAACGGCGAACAGGCCGAACATGAGCACGGTGAAGTAGTAGCCCTTCTCGTTGAGAGCCATCGTGGCGTTGAACAGGCCGACCAGGAAGCCGCCCATGCCCGCGAGCAGGGCAAACCACGAGGCGGCAACAAAAGCGGCGGACGGACGGGCAGTGGGAACGGCAGTGGGTGACATAGTGCAGGTGGCTTGATGTATGGCTCAAAAGTAGGGCGGCAGTTGAGTGGTTAGAAAACTGTTTTTCTTTCGCCTTAGACTTTACCCGGAATCAACTATTGCCTTTTCAAATCTCACATTATATTGACCATCAACATGATATTAAGTAAGCGCACCTGACTTTAGTCGCCTCGAAATTAGCGGCATCGCAACCATTCTTAGCGCCGGGGGTTACCAAACGATGGAAAAACCACCGCTGCCCACCTTCGGCTTCGATGCCTATCCGCAAGCCACGGAGGCAGCGCCCCGGCAGCCAGCTACCGAGGCGCTGCAACAGCTGGTGGTGTACCGACGCGAGGAGCGGTTTGCCACTTGCCGCCAGCACATTGAGGTGCACCGGCGCTCCTTTTATAAGCTTTCGCTGCTGGCCGAAGGCGGTGGGCACTTTACCCTGAATCATGAGGTGGTGGCCGTGGGGCCGCACTCCATCTTACTGGTGCCGCCCGACACGGCCCTGAGCTGGCACCTGCACGAGGGCCCCCAAACGGGCCTGTACTGCTTTTTCTCGCCCGATTTTTACAACGCGGGGCTGCTGCCGGGCTACCAGCTCGGGGCCGTGCTGGCGGGCGGCGCGCCTTACGTGCACCACGCCGCCACGCCCGCCGAATTTGCGGACCTGGCCCAAAGCGGCGAGCAACTCTACGCCCAGCAGCACCACCAGGAAAAGGCCCGCCACTACCTGCGCCTGCTGCTGGCTGATATCCGGCAGTGGGAACTGCCCCTGGGGCCTACAGCTAGCCTGCCGCCCGTGGTGCAGCAGTTTCTGGGCCTGGTAGCGGCGCGCCTGGCCGCAGCCACCGCGCCCGTGCTAGCCCTCGATTCCTACGCCGAGGCCCTGTGCCTGACGCCCAAGCAGCTGAGCGCCGGGTGCCGCCAGGCCACCGGCCGCAGCGCCGCTAGCCTGCTCAAGGAGAAGGTAGCCACCGAGGCCCGGGTCTTGCTCACGGGCACCCGCCTGCCGGTCAGCGACATTGCCTATCGGCTTACTTTTTACGACGCGGCCCACTTTTCGCGCTGGTTTCGGCAGGCGGTGGGGCTGGCGCCGTCGGCGTACCGGGCGCAGTTTGCGACGTACAAGTAATTCGGCACTCTGTACAAAGCGCCCCGTGCCAGGGCCGCGACCTTTGCGGCGTGGTACCGCAGCCGCGGTGTGCCTGGTAACCTAGCCTGTTTAGCGGCCTGGTCATAAATTTTTTAACAACGTAGTATCATGGAAAAAATAGCGCTTATCGTGGGGGCTAGCGGCATTATCGGCAGCAACCTGGCCCGCGAGCTCGTGGCCACGGGCTGGACGGCCTACGGCCTGGCCCGCCGCCCCCAAACCGACATCGCCGGCCTGCACCCGGTGGCCGCCGACCTGCAAGACCCCGCCAGCCTGGAAGCGGCCCTGGCCGAGGTGGCGCCCACCCACGTGTTTTTGACCAGCTGGCTGCGCAACGACACCGAGGCCGAAAACATCCGCGTGAACGGCGGTATGGTCCGCAATGTGCTAGCCGCGCTGGCCCCCAAAAAATCGGTGCAGCACGTGGCACTCGTCACCGGCCTCAAGCACTACCTGGGGCCGTTCGACTCATACGCCCAGGGCAACTCGCTGCCACCTACCCCTTTGCGCGAGGCCCTACCCCGCCTCGACCTCGACAATTTTTACTACGCCCAGGAAGACGAGGTGTACGCCGCCGCCGCGCGCGACGGCTTTACCTGGAGCGTTCACCGCCCGCACACCATCATTGGCAAGGCGGTGGGCAATCTCATGAATATGGGCAGCACGCTGGCCGTGTACGCCAGCCTATGCAAGGAAACCGGCCGGCCCTTCCAGTGGCCCGGCTCGCAGGCGCAGTGGGACGGCCTTTCCGACGTGACCGATGCCCGCGTGATTGCCAAGCAACTGGCCTGGGCGGCCACCGCCGAGGCGGCCCGCAACGAGGCCTTCAACATCACCAACGGCGACTACTTCCGCTGGCGCGCGCTGTGGCCGCGGCTGGCCGATTGGTTTGGCATCGAGGCCGCGGGCTTCGATGGCACGGTGCACCCGCTCGAAGAAACCATGGCCGGCGATGCGCCGCGCTGGCGCGCGCTAGCCACCCGCCACGGCCTGGCCGAGGCCGACCTCAGCCGGCTAGCCTCACCCTGGCACACCGACCTCGATTTGGGCCGCCCCATCGAGGTGATGACCGACATGACCAAGAGCCGCCAGGCGGGCTTTCACGTGTACCAGCCCAGCGACGAGTCGTTTTTTGACCTCTTTGCCCAGCTGCGCGCCGACCGGCTCATTCCGTAGTCTGTTGAGTAATTGAGAATAAACCTGTTCAGGAAATAAAATCAAAGTAGTATTTCGTCCTGCTGAGCGAGGCGGAGCGGAGTCGAAGCATCTTGGCCGCTTCGTTGCACGGCTCGTGCGTACCCTGCCCAGATGCCTCGACTCCGCTCCGCCTCGCTCAGCAGGACGGAATAGCTACTTCCTAAACAGCTTTCTTATTTCATCCCTCCTTTTCCCAACCAGCCCTTATGCCTACCCAACCCAACAGCCTGGCCGCGGCCGACGACCGCGCCGATAACGGCCATCGGCCGCCCGCCCTCACCAGCTACCACACCACCACGGCGCCGCTTATCGTGACACCCACCTTCCTGACGCGGGCCGACACCACGCCCCGTAGCCAGCGGCTCCAGGATGAGGGTTCGACCCGCGACCGCCGCGGCGAGGGCATCGAGAACCCCGATGCCGAGCCCGCCGAAATCGCGCTGGAACCCAACCCCAACCTCGATTTTGAGCACTGGGATGAGTACTGGCGCAAAGTGCACGGCCCCAAATTTGCCTACGAGGAGCCGGGCACCGACAACGAGCTGGTGCTGCGCTACGACCAGGTGCACCGCGTGGCGGCCGGGCCGTCGTCCAACTTCCAACCGCCCTACCGGGCCATGACCCAGGAAAACGGCAAGCTCGTGGCCGACCCTTATGCCCGGGTACCCGCCTACGTGCGCCCGCGCTTCGACGGCTTTGCCTACATCGCCTACGCGGCGGAGGCCGACATCAAGCGCGTGCTGAAGCAGGAGCAGTACGACAAGCGCATCATTGCCGACGAGCAGACGGTCTTTCGCCTGGTGACCCGCGAGATTGCCCGCGAGTACATTCTGCTGCCCAGCGCCCAGCACCGCGACCCCATCAGCCTGGTCAAGATTCACTACCGCCGGCCCGAGCTGAGTCGCGAGGAGTTTCAGAAGCGGCTGCTGCGGCAGCACGCCCCGCTGGTGCTGGCCCAGACCGCCACCCACACCTACGTGCGCCGCTACGCCCAGCTGCACAACATCGGCTCGACCCAGCAGCCCGACCCCGAGGGCGAACTGATTGATGCCGTTTCGGTGCTCGCCTTCGCCAGTATGAACGACGTGGAAGACTACCTGGTGAGCGACGAGTACCGCCTCATTGCGGCCGACGAGGCCACCTTCGTGGACGTAGCCCGCTCGGAGTACTGGACCGGACTTAACTACAGCGTTATCAACCGCTTGCTGCCCGAGCTGGCCACCAAGTATTAAGCTGGTTAGCAAATCATAACCCAAACGGGTGTAGAAATGCAAGGATGCGCTTCTACACCCGTTTGCAAAGCCAAAACCTGGGCTTGCCGCTCCTTCCGCCCCTACGCGAAGTACGCAGCCCAGAACCCGTAGTAGTACGTAGGCGCCGGGTTAGTACGGAAACAAAACCCGTATTAACCCGGCGCTTTGGCGTGGTGGGCGGCCGTATAGCCTCCTACACTATCCTCGCCAGCCCCGCTATGAAAGCCAAGCCGACTTCTTTCCTACCGCCACCACAAGCCCAAACGCCCGGGTTCGCCAGCGCGCTACCGGGCCCCGGGCAGACTAGTAATAACACCGACAACGGGGTCCTCACCCCCTAGCCGGCCATGCAAGAACTACCCTCCATCGACATGTGGGGCGGGGTAGAATGCACCTGCCGGCGGGCCGGCTCCGGGTACTCCGACCAGCTCACCCGCAGTGGCCATCGCCACCGTCTCACCGACCTCGACCGCTTTGCCGAGCTCGGCATCCGCACCCTGCGCTACCCCGTGCTCTGGGAGCACGTGGCCCCCGAGAGCCTCGACCAGCCCGACTGGACCTGGCCCGACGAGCGCCTGCCCCGCCTGCAAGCCCTGGGCATTGAGCCCATTGTGGGCCTGGTGCACCACGGCAGCGGCCCCCGCTACACCGAATTGGCCGACCCCGGCTTTGCCGAGGGGCTAGCCCGCTACGCCGGCCTGGTGGCCGAGCGCTACCCCTGGGTGCGCTATTACACGCCTGTAAACGAGCCGCTTACTACGGCCCGCTTCAGCGGTCTGTATGGCCTGTGGTACCCGCACGGCACCAGCGATTTTACATTTGTGCGGCTGCTTTACAATCAGGTGCTAGCCACCAAGCTGGCCATGCTGGCCATCCGGCGCGTGAACCCCGCCGCCCAGCTCGTGCAAACCGAGGACCTGGGCCGGGCGCACAGCACCGCGGCGCTGGCGCCGCAGGCCGAGTTTGAAAACCACCGCCGCTGGCTCACCTTCGACCTCTTGAGCGGGGCCGTGACTCCTGGCCACCCGCTGTGGACCTACCTGCGCACCCACGGCCTGAGCGGGGCCGAGCTCGATGAGCTGCGCCACGAGCCCCTGCCGCCCGACATTCTGGGCATCAACTACTACGCTACCAGCGAGCGGTTTCTGGATGAGCGGCTAGCCCACTACCCCGGTCAAAATGCGTTGCCCGCCGCGGGCTCTCTACCGGCCTACGCCGATGTGGAGGTGCTGCGCGTGGCCGGCCAGACCGCCGTGGGCCTCGAAGGCGTGCTGCGCGAGGCCTGGGCGCGCTACGCCCGCCCACTGGCCATCACCGAATCGCACCTGGGCTGCACCCGCGAGGAGCAGATGCGCTGGCTGCACCAGGCTCATACTGTCACCAACGGCCTGCGGGCCGAGGGCGTTGATATCCGAGGCCTCACGGTGTGGGCCCTGCTAGGGGCCTTCGACTGGGATAGCTTGCTCACCCAGGACGGGGCTTCTTATGAAAGCGGCGTGTTTGACGTGCGCGCCGGCCAGCCCCGGCCCACCGCCCTCTTCCGGATGGTGCAGGACCTGACCCGCCGCGGCCACCACGCGCACCCTGTGCTGCACGGCCCCGGCTGGTGGCAGCGCAAACTGCGCTTTTGCTATTTTCCTACCTAAATCGGCACTCTCGCTGAAGGAGTTACAAATTAAAACTCGATGGCGCGGGGCGCTGCCCCGTGCCTACCATTGGCAGGCCGCTGGCCTGCTTGCTAGCGGTAGTTCGCACAACGATTGCCAGCTAGTGACCGGCGAAGCAGTCGGCGCGGGGCGCTGCCCCGTGCCATCGAGCCAACGGCGCTCACTCAACACAGCTTTTAAGCTTTTTGCATGAAAAATACTTCCACCAGCCGCGCCTTACAGGAGTCGCCGGCTACGCCGCCGCTGCTCATCACGGGCCGCACCGGCACGCTGGGCCAGGCTTTTCGCACCCTGTGCCACCTGCGCGGGCTAGCAGTGGTGTGCCTCGACCGGGCCGAACTCGATATAACCGACGCGGCGGCCATTGCCGCTGCCCTGCGCCGCTACCAGCCCTGGGCCGTGGTGAACACGGCCGGCTACGTACGGGTCGATGATGCCGAAACCGACGCCACCCGCTGCTACCAGGCCAATACCACCGGGCCTACCCTGCTGGCGCAGGCCTGCGCCGCCCAAGCGCTGCCGCTGCTCACGTTTTCTTCCGACCTGGTTTTCGACGGCAGCCAGTCGCAGGCCTACCTCGAAACCGACGCTGCCCGCCCGCTCAACGTGTATGGCCGCAGCAAGCTGCTGGCCGAGCAAGCGGTGCTGGCTAGCCACCCCCAGGCGCTGGTAGTGCGCACCAGCGCCTTTTTCAGCCCCTGGGACACGCACAACTTTGTGCACCACGCCCTGGCGGCGGCCCGCCGCGGCCAGCCCTTCGCGGCGGCCGACGACGTGGCCATCACCCCCACCTACGTGCCCGACCTCGTGAATACGGCGCTGGACTTGCTGCTCGACGGCGAGCGTGGCATCTGGCACCTCACCAACCAGGGCACTTACACCTGGGCCGAGCTAGCCCGCCTGGCCGTGGGCACGGCCGGCCTCGATGTGGCCGGCATCGTGCCCCGGCCGGTGACGGCTTTTGGCTGGGCGGCCCCGCGCCCGCGCCACAGCGCCCTGCGCAGCCAGCAGGGCCTGCTGCTGCCCAGCGTGGAAAGCGGCCTGCACCGCTACCTGGCCGATGAAGCCCTGCGGCCAGCGGTGCCGGCACCGGTCGGGTTACTAGCTTAGCTTAGCCTGGACTCTCAGAAACTGTTTGGAGGTAATAGCTTGCCTGTCGTTGCGAGGAGGCACTACATATCAATGCTTTTATAATGAGACACTTGAGCTTATTATAAAAGCATTGATATGTAGTGCCTCCTCGCAACGACAAGCGCTTTTTGGTATTTCTAGCCCAACTCAAGGCTGTTCTTAGTCCGGCAGCGACAGACAAAGCCGCTCGCGGGCTGAAAGGGCGCCCTACTAGCTGGCTTTTTCGGGCTCTTGCATCGGTTCACCGGTTTATTCGCCTACATTCGCGCCCGCGGGTTACCAATTACTGGTGGCCCGCGGGCTTTCTTTGCTGCTACTTTTTCTCTCCTACATGCAATTTTCCTTACTACGCCCCTGGCTGGCGCCCGTTGCAGCTAGCCTGCTGCTGGCTAGCTGCCAGGGCCAGTCGTCTACCTCTTCGGAAACGGCCGCTACTGGCCAGCCCACCGAGGCCGCGCCCACCGATACGGCCAGCGTGCCCACGCCCAACAACGGCATCACGCCCGCACTGCTGGCCCGGCATATTAAGGTGCTGGCCTCGGATGAGTTTGAGGGGCGGCGGCCGTTTACAAAAGGGGAAGAAAAAGCGACCACCTACCTGGCCATCGAGTTCAAGAAGCTGGGCCTCCAGCCGGGGCCGGGCGGCAGCTACTTTCAGCCGGTGCCGCTGGTGGAGATTGCCGGCCAGCCCGATTCTACGGCTACCATTGCCGGCCAGGGCAAGAGCCTGACGCTCAAGTACCGCACTGATTATATGTTTCTCACCGAGCGCGAAAAGCCGACGGTGGAAATCAAGCACTCGCCGCTGGTATTTGCCGGCTACGGCGTGACCGCCCCCGAATACAAATGGGACGACTACGCGGGCCTCGACGTGAAGGGCAAAACGGTGGTCGTGCTCATCAACGACCCCGGCAACGCAGGCACTGACACCACGCTCTTTAAGGGTCGCGAAATGACCTACTACGGCCGCTGGATGTATAAATACGAAGAAGCCGCCCGCCACGGCGCCACCGGCCTCGTCATCATCCACGACACCAAGCCCGCCTCCTACCCCTGGACGGTGGTGCAAAGCAGCAACGGCGGCGCCAAGCTGCACCCCCAAACCCCCGACCACGGCGCCGGCAAAGTGGCCCTCGAAGGCTGGATGACCCTAGCCGCCGCCAAACAATTGTTTGCCGCCGCCGGCCTGAAATACGATGACCTCTACGCCGCCGCCAATAAGTCCGGCTTCCGGGGCAAAGACCTGGGATTGAGCCTGACGACCACGCTGCACAATAAAATCACCTACAAGACTTCGAAGAACGTGGTGGCGGTGCTGCCCGGCACCACCCGGCCGCAGGAGTACGTTATGTACTCGGCGCACTGGGACCACCTGGGCATCGGCCCGGCCGTGGCCGGCGACTCGATTTACAATGGTGCGCTCGACAACGCCAGCGGCTGCGCCGGCCTGCTGGCCATCGCCACCGGCTTTGTACAAGCCAAGGAGAAGCCACAGCGCAGCATCGTGTTCCTGGCCGTGACGGGCGAAGAGCAGGGCCTGCTCGGGTCTGATTACTACGCGCAGCACCCGCTCTACCCGCTCAAAAACACGGTGGCCGACATTAACATGGACGAGCTGCTGGCCTTCGGCCCGATGCGCGACCTCACCATTACCGGCTACGGGCAATCGGAGCTGGACGACTACGCCCGCACGGCGGCCAAGGAGCAGAACCGCTACGTCATTCCCTACCAGCACCCCGAAACGGGCTCTTTCTATCGCTCCGACCACTTCAGTTTTGCCAAGGTGGGCGTGCCCGCCCTCTACGCCAGCGGCGCCTTCGAAAGCCGCCTGCACGGCAAAGCTTTCGCCGAGCAGCAGCGCGAAGAGTTCGAAGCGAAGAACTACCACCAGCCCTCCGACCAGTTTGACCCCAAGTGGGACCTGCGCGGCGCGGCCCAGGATGCGCGCCTGCTCTTCCGCATCGGCCAAAAACTGGCTAGCGAAACCACGTTCCCGCAGTGGAAGGCTAGCTCCGAGTTTCGGGCCGTGCGGCTGAAAAGCCGGCCCTAGCCCCCAGCCGCCCTGCGCCCTGGGTAGCACTCCCATCGTGGGGCCGCCAGGGCGCAGGGCCGCACCGGGTTTTTATCAAAAAAGCGGGATAATGCAGCATGTTTATTTTGCTGCAAGCCCCTGCCTAAGTCTGCTAATACTACTCCAATTTCATTCCCGGCTGTTTGGGATAGTATAATATTGCCAGCTGTACCGCATCTTTACGCCCTGCGGAGGACGGCGCCGCTACCCAGGGGTTATGCCCTGGTTATTTTACTGTTATATGCTCGTACGCGCTACGTTATTTCGGCTAGGAGTTGGGTTGTATCGGGGGCGAGGAGTAGTGATGGCTGGTGCGCTGGCCGTGCCGCTGGCGAGCCACGCGCAAACGCGCGCCGCAGTGCGCGGCACCGTAGCGGGCCCCGGCGGCAAGGCAGTAGAGTTTGCCACCGTCACGCTGCACCGCACGGCCGATTCGGTGGTAGTTAAAACGGAGTTTAGCGATGCGCAGGGTGGTTTTCGACTCGATGCGCCGGCGGGCGGGCGCTATCGCGTGTCGGTGGCACAGGTGGGCTTTGGCCGCTACTGGAGCGCGCCATTTGAGTTGCCCATGGCGGGGCTAGCCCTGCCGGCCTGTGCCTTGACCCCTAGCCAGGCCACGGCCCTGAAGGAAGTAACCGTGAAAGGCCGCCCGCCGCTGTACGAGCGCCAGGCCGACCGCACGGTGGTGCACGTGGCCGACAGCCCGCTGGCCTCGGGGGCCACCACGCTCGATGTGCTGGGGCGCTCGCCGGGCGTGAGCCTGAGCGCCAGCAATGAGCTGAGTTTGCGCGGCCGCCAGGGCTTGCTGGTGGTTATCGACGGCAAGCGCTCGCCGCTCACCGGCAACGACCTAGCCGAATACCTGCGCTCTTTGCCCGCCGAGCAACTGCAGAGCATCGAGCTGATAACCAACCCGCCCGCCAGCTACGATGCCCAGGGCGGGGCCGGCGTCATTGCCATTAACCTCAAAAAAGACCAGCGCCTGGGCACCAACGGCACCGCCAACGGTAGCCTGGGCTACAGCGAGCAAGGTAAGGTTACGGGTGGGCTAGCCCTCAACCACCGCCGCAAAAACCTGAACCTCTACGGCAACTACGCCTACACCGACCGCCGCTACTTTGTGCGGCTCGATTTTGACCGGCGCTTTGTGGCCACGCCCGCGCTGCCGGCCAGCGGCTCGGTGCAGGCCAATGACCAGCTCTCGCACCTGCGCTCGCACACCGGCAAGGTGGGCCTTGACCTCAACCTCTCGCAGCGCACGCTGCTGGGCCTATCGGCCACCGGCCTGGCTAGCCAGACCAACAACAGCATCGCCAACCAGACGGTGGTAGTGGATGGCCAGGGCGCGCCCACCGAGCGCTACCACGCCCTCACAGCCCAGGACATCAGCCGGCCCAGCGGCAGCGCCAACCTCAACCTGCGCCACGCCTTTGCCGACTCGGCCGCTGCGGCTACCCTCACGGCCGATGCCGACTATGCCCGCTACCACCTCACGCGCCTGCTCGACCAGAACGTGTATTTCGATACCTCGGGCCAACCTAACAGCCTGCTCAGCGGCGACCAGCGCAGCACGCTCAGCATTGGGGCGGCCAAGGTCGATTTCAGTCAGCCGCTGCCCCACCGCACCCGCCTCGACGTGGGCGCCAAAATAACCCAGGTAGTGTCGGACAACGACGTGGCCTTCAGCAGCACGGTAAACGGCGCAACCTCGCCGCGGCCCGACATTTCGAGCCAGTTCAGCTACCACGAAAATGTAAACGCGGCCTATGCCAGCCTGCGCGGTGCCCTGCCCCACACCACGCTGCAAGCCGGCCTGCGCGCCGAGCAAACCAACATCTTGGCCGAGCAGGCCAGCACTACGCTGCGCAAGCAAAATTATTTACAATTGTTTCCGAGTGCCCTGGTCGAGCGCACGCTTAGTGAGCGGCACACGCTGGCGCTGGCTGTGGCCCGGCGAATCGACCGCCCCAGCTACTCGCAGCTGAACCCGCTGCGCGTTTACCTCGACGCTACATCGTACCTCGCCGGCAACCCTAAACTATTGGCTTCCACTAGCTACAACTTCGAGCTGACTCATACCTACCGCCAAAAGTTCAGCACCGGGCTAGCCTACTCGCGCACCGATTTGCCAATTGTAAACGTGGTGCAACCCGCGCCCGACGGCGGCCGGTTCGTGGTGAGTCAGAACGTAAACCTGAACACTCGGCACTTCTACACGCTCACCCTCACGGCGCCGCTCACCATTGCCAAATGGTGGACGCTCTACGCCAACGCCCTGGTGTACTACAACCGCTACGTGGGCGAGCTCAACGGTACCGACCTCGACCGAGGCCGGGTGGCCTGCAACCTCACCGCCAACAGCAGCTTCACGCTGCCCAAGGGCTGGTCGGCCGAGCTCAATGGCTTCTATGAGTCGCGCGAGGTCTACGGTTTCCAGGTTATTCAGGCGCGGGGCCAGGTGGCGGCAGGCCTACAAAAAAGTCTGTGGAACAAGCAAGGTACCTTTCGCCTGAACGTGGCCGACATCTTCTACACCACGCCCAACCGCGCCACCTCGACCTACGACAACTTCACCGAGACCTACTACTCGCGCCTCGATACGCGCATCGTTACGGCTGCGCTCACCTACCGCTTCGGCAACAGCAAAGTGGCCGCCGCCCGCCGCCGCGCTGCCGGCGCCGACGAGGAACTGCGCCGCGCCGCTGGCCAGTAGGCTAGCTCTATTGCTAGTTAAACGTCCCGTTAGGGTGACCTGATGGGCCACCCTAACGGGACGTTTAACTAGCAATTCAGCCGAAGGTAAGCTTAGGCTTGCTTCTCTTCCAGCTTCTTGAGCCGCTCGAGCGTTTGCTGCGACAGCGTATTTTGGCGCTCCACCGCTTTGCGCAAATCCCCGGTGAGGGTTTGGTCGGCTAGGGCCTCTTCGTAGGCTTTCAGCGCCCAGGTTTCGCCGTGGATGTTGAAGGCGAGCAGCGACTTCTCGCTGTGGCCGGTCACGGCCGCCTGCGCCTCCATAAAGGCGCGGTAGAGCTTGCCTTTGAGAGTGGTGCGGGTTTCGCGCTCGCCACCCTCGCGGGTGAGGTGGGTGTTGAGGTCGGTGGCAAACTGCCGGCTCTGGCTCACGAGCTGCTTGTAGTAGCCGCGCAGCTGGGGGTCTTCGCTTTCCTGCACGGCGCGCTCGTAGCCCTCAATGCGGTCGTTGACGAAGTACAGCAGCTCATCGAGCGTGGCGGCCTGGGCGCTGGGCGCCGATTTTTTCTTGCGCACCAGCAGCGTGATACCCACTGCCAGCAGGGTGCCGCCCACTACTTTTTGGGCAGTGCTGGCGTTTTTGATGGTGGCCGGCAGTTGGCCGAGCATTCCGCCTAGCGTACCCCGGCTCTTCGTAGGTTTGGGCTCGGCAGTGGCATCGTAGGCAGTAGCAGACTGATTCTTTTTCATGGGTCACTAAATGGCGTGGGGCTCCTCTTACGGCCGGCTCCGCCAGGGCGTTCCGGCGGAGCTTACTTAAGTAAGCTGGCAAAAGCAGGATTTATACCGCAGCAATTGCATGTATGTCAACTACTTGCATTCAATTTAATTTTTCTTCATCAGTGCCTTGGCAACTCAGCCTTGTCGCGCCTCGGTGGCCCAGTGCTACTCATTGGCTAGGCCCACCAAGCACTGTCAACTCCCATTTTACCGCTAGTGCACGAGCGAGCGGCTACGTATTTGTCCGAAAGTACCGCTTCTGGAAATCAGTATTTTTGCCGCAACGCGGCCCTTTGGGCCCGCCGTAAGCCAAGCTACCGGGCCGCCCGCCGCTTCAGTTGAGCTGCTGGCTGCAGCCCGGGCCCGGCTTATTCATGGTTTTTGCGACGGTCTTCTTCAGCGTTTTTTTTGGGCTCTATCTAGTGGTGCTGTTGCTGGCGGAGCGGGTGCAGGCCCGGCCGGCTAGCCACTCTGGGCCCGCCCCGCGCGTGAGTATTCTGGTGGCGGCCCGCAACGAGGCGACCACCATCGAGCGCTGCCTACAGTCGCTGGCGGCGCTCGATTACCCGGCCGGGCAGCTCGAAATAGTGATTGGCGATGATGCCTCGACCGATGAGACGGCGGCCGTAGTGCGGCGCTTCATTGCCGACAAGCCGCAGTTTCGGCTGCTCGCCATTGGGCACCGGCTGGGCGCGGCCCGGGGCAAAAGCAACGTGCTGGCGCACCTGTGCCGCGCCGCCGCCAGCGATTATTTTCTGCTTACCGATGCCGACATGGTGCTCGCGCCCGGCTGGGTGCGGGCCCTGCTGGCCGCCGCTAGCCCCGGCGTGGGCATCGTCACGGGCATTACCACGGCGGGCGGTAGCCTGTTTGGTCGTTTGCAGGGCCTCGACTGGCTTTTTGGCCTCAGCCTGGGGCGCCTGCTCACCGACTACGGCGTGCCCGTGACGGCGGTGGGCAACAACATGCTCGTGACGCGGGCCGCCTACGAATCCATCGGCGGCTACGAGGCGCTGGTGTTCAGCGTCAGCGAAGACTTGCAGCTTTTTGGGCAAGTTGTGGCCCAGGGCTGGCAGTTTCGCAACCTCGTGGAACCCGCGGCGCTGGGCATTTCGCTACCGCAGCCCACCTGGCACCAGCTTTTGCAGCAGCGCAAGCGCTGGATGAGCGGCGCCGGGCGCCTGCCCTGGCAGCTAGGGCTGCTTTTTGGAGCGTACGGCGCTTTTTACACCGTGCTGGGCTGGCCAGGTCTGCTGCCCCTACCGACCCTGGCGGCGCTGTACGGAGCCAAGCTGCTGTGCCAGACGCTGTTTTTGCACCGCACGCTGCGGCAGGCGGGCCACCGCGAGCAGCTAGGCGTGCTGCTGCTTTATGAGGGCTACCTGGTCGCCATGTCGCTGGTCGTGCTGGCGTACACGGCTTGGCCCGGCCGCCTCGTGTGGAAGGCCCGCCAGTACCACTGGGCCGAGGCCTAGCGCGAAACCGCGGGACAATCTACTCTGCTACCACCCTAGCCAAGCTACTCACCCCTGCTTAGCCCACATTCAGCAGCGGTGATATTGCCCACGAAGGGATGAGAGTAACTACTACGTCTGCACAACCACGTGCGCATCGCCTATAAAGTTGGATGCCTACGCTATAAAACTCGCCAGGCGGGCGCTCCCCTAGCCTATTACTATCCACAAACCGATGGTAAACAAAAGGCTGGCATTGCCACTAACAAAGAGCCCCGCCGGGCACGGCCCGTTGCCAGGCCGCCCGGCGGGGCTATTGATACTGCGGGAAGTACTAAGCAGCTTTCGCGGTCAGTTCCTTCAGCTTCGTGTAGGTTTTCTGCGACTCAGCGTACTGCTTTTCCACTGCCTCGCGAATGCTGCCTTTAAGCGCCTTGCGACGCAGCGCTTTCTTGTAGGCTTTGCCGGCCCAGTGCTCACCGTACACATTGGCGGCCAGGATAGCCTTTTCATCGCGGTTGGTTACGAGCGCCTGGGCGTCCATCAGCTTGCGGTAAAGCTTGCCTTTGAGAGTCGTACCTTTTTCACGCTCACCGCCTTTTTTGGTCAGGTAATCGTTCAGCGTTCTGGCAAAATCCTGGCTTTGGCTCACCAGCTTCTGGTAATAGCTCTTGAGGGCTGAGTCTTTAGATTCGGCCGCGGCGCGCTTATAGCCTTCCGTGCGGTCGTTTACATAGAGTAGCAGTTGGTCCAGTGCTTTAGCAGCGCGCTTAGCCTTACCTTTTTTTTTGGGCGTGATGATGTAGGCCAGGCCAGCTGCCAGCAATGCGCCGCCCACTATTTTTTGGGTGGTGCTGAGCTTGTTGAAGCTTTTTACGGCCTGGTCGCTAGCTTCCTTTATCGAATCGGCCGCGTCGCCATACAGGTCTTTGGCTTTGTCAGCGGCATCTTTGGCTTTATCGGCCGCGTCGCCGTACAGGCTCTTAGCCTTGTCGGCGGCAGTGCCATACAAGTCTTTGGCCTTGTCGGCAGTTTCGCTATAAAGGTCTTGGGCTTTGTCGGCGGCGTCGGAAATGGGTTCGGGCAAGTTCATTGCGCTAAAAATCTAAGGGTGTATAAACACGCTGTAGTACGGCAAGCCCGATACTTACGTTGGCAAACGGTCGGGCTTTTTCGTAAATAGCAGTAGTTCTTCACCCTCAATCGGTTGCCCTACGCAGTTTAAAAACCAGCATAGTCTTCACTACCTGTTATTTGCGCCCGGTGCCTAACCGCGAATTTGCCAGCTAAATCAGGAACCGCGTTTCGCTAAAAGTGCGCATTAAAAAGCCCTGCCGGGCGCCGCTTTAAGTAGCAGTATCCGGCAGGGCTTGTACCCAAGGCTTGCGGCAACTAGTTGTTGCCGAGCACGCCTTGCCGGCCTTTGTTGCGCTTGTAGAGGTAGGCTGCGCCGGCCGCTAGCAGCGCGCCGCTCAGCACTTTGTGGGTCGAGGTGAGGCCCCCGCGAGTGCCATCTTCGTTTGTTTTGCCGCGGAATAGGCTGGCTAGCATGCCGCCCAGTGAGCCGCCTTGGTTATCGCTCATGTGTGAAATCAGGTTAAGGTGAATGTCGGCTATCTACGCCGATGGGGCGATTGGTGTTTTGGGCTACCCCACCGCCGCCGCCGGCACCGGGTGCAGAATCAGCCACACCAGCTCGCGCAGAATCTCGCCCTCGTCCATGCTGCCGCTCTCGATGCCCTTGCTCTGCGCATCGGCCCGCCGAATGAGGTGAATGAGGTCAATGGTGCGCTCGGGGCTGAACTGGCGCTGGGCCAGTTGGTATTCCTTCTGAGCAAACTTATTAATGCCCAGCTTCTGCAAGTCAGCGTCCGAGGGGTTATTGCCCGCTTGGTGCAGAGCCAGCAGCCGGGTGAAGAAGTTGAATAGCAGCGTGAGGTTCGGGATGAGCGGGTTGGCCTTGGGGTTGGCGGCGAAGTGCGTGAGAATGCGGTTGGCCTTGAGCACGTCGCGCTGCACCAGCGCCCGCTGCAGCTCAAAAATATTGTATTCCTTGCTGATACCCACCAGGCGCTGCACCAGGTCCTCGTCGATGGCCTGCCCGGCTTTCACGTTGAGCAGCAACTTGTTCACCTCGTTGGCCAGTCGGCTCAGGTCGGCGCCGATGTACTCGGCCAGCAGGGCGGTGGCGCCGGGCGTAATCTGCTGCTTGCGCGCGCGCACGTAGCCGCCCAGCCACTGCGGCACCTGGTTGTCGTAGAGCTTTTTGCTCGTCATCAGGGCTACGCCGGGCGCGTCTTTGCTGGCCAGCAGCTTGCCGAGCTTCTTGCGCGAGTCGAGGCTTTTGTACTTGTAACACAGCACCAGCACGGTGCTGGCGAGCGGGTTTTTGAGGTAGGCTTCGAGAAAGGGCCAGGCTTTTTCGCTCTCCAAATCGGCCACGGCCTGCGCTTCCTTCACAATCACGACCGAATAGTCGCTCATCATGGGGAAGCGCTTGGCCTGGCCCAGGATGCCCGCCGCGTCGGTGTCCTTGCCGTAGAGTACTGTTTGGTTGAAGCTACGCTCGCTCTCGGGCAGCACGCTGGCTTCGAGCGCGTCGGCCACGGTATCAATGAAATACGGCTCCTCGCCCTGCAAAAAATACACCGGCTGAAACTGCCGCTGCTGCACTTGCCTGAGGATGTCGTCGGGGGTTAAAACTGGCATATGGATGGTGCGGGGCCGGCCCTAGCCCGGCTGGGCGCGCCGCTACTAGGTCAGCGGGCTCCCTCGGTCAACGGCGGGCGGGGGCTAGCCCCGCACCTTACAAAGCTACCGCCCGGCTACCTTTGCCCACTGTTTTAGGGCGGCTTCGGGCCGCGGTGTTTTTGCGTATGTCTTCTGAAATTAACTCTTCGACCTCCCCTACCGATTTACTAGCCGAGCTAAAATGGCGCGGCATGTACCACGACGCCATGCCCGGCACCGCCGAGCACCTGGCCGGCGCCGCGCCCGTGTCGGGCTACATTGGCTTCGACCCCACGGCGGCCTCGCTGCACATCGGCAACCTGGCTACCATCATGCTGCTCGTGCACTTGCAGCGCGCCGGCCACCGCCCGGTGGCGCTGGTGGGCGGCGCCACCGGCATGATTGGCGACCCCAGCGGCAAGAGCGCCGAGCGCAACCTGCTCGACGAAACCACGCTGCGCGCCAACCAGGCCGGCATTCGGGCGCAGCTCGAAAAATTCCTGGAGTTCAACGACTCGCCCACCGGCGCAGTGCTCGTCAACAACTACGACTGGTTCAAGGATTTCAGCTTCCTAGGTTTTCTGCGCGATGTAGGCAAGCACCTCACCGTGAACTACATGATGGCCAAAGACTCGGTGAAGCGCCGCATCGGTGGCAACGAGGGTAGTGTCGATGCGGGGGGCTCCGAAGGCATCAGCTACACCGAGTTCAGCTACCAGCTGCTGCAGGGCTACGACTTTTTTCATCTATACAAAAACCTGGGCTGCACCCTGCAAATGGGGGCCAGCGACCAGTGGGGCAACATCACGACCGGCACCGAGCTCATCCGCCGCCTCACCGATGGCCAGGGCAAGGCCTACGCCCTCACCGGCCAGCTCATCACCAAGGCCGACGGCACCAAGTACGGCAAGAGCGAAACCGGCACCGTGTGGCTCGACCCAGCCCTGACCTCGCCCTACCAGTTCTACCAGTTCTTCCTCAATAGCAAGGACGAGGACGCCCCGCGCCTCATTCGCGTCTTTACGCTTCTTACTGAGGAAGAAATTAAGGCCATCGAAGCCGAGCACGCCCAGGCCCCGCACCTGCGCACGCTGCAAAAGGCGCTGGCCCGGGAAGTAACCATCCGGGTGCACTCGGCGGCCGCCTACGAGGCGGCCGTGTCGGCGTCGCAGGTGTTGTTTGGCGGCGGCGACCTGGCTAGCCTCGACGAGGCCACGCTGCTCGACGTATTTGCCGGCGTGCCGCACCTGCGCGTGCCCCGCGCCGAGGCGCTGGCCCTGCCCCTGGCGGTGCTCCTGAGCGAAGCCACCGACAAAAAAATTCTGCCCTCACGCGGCGAAGCCCGCAAGCTGGTGCAAGCCAACGGCCTGAGCCTGAACGGCCAGAAAGTTACCTCGGCCGACACACCCGGCGCCGAGTTGCCGCTACTGCTCGATAAGTATCTGGTAGTGAAGAAAGGCAAAAACTACTTCCTGGTCGAACTCAGCTAGGGTACCTATCCAGTTAGCCATTAACGCTCGTTATGCAGCGCGCAGCGAAGCATCGCGCGTGGGGCAGTAATCTCTAGCGTTCGCAGACGTCAGCACGCGCGCTGCTTCGCTGCGCGCTGCATGACGAACGTTCTATTTACTACCTCCCGAAGGCTAAGACTGCCACACGCAAGAGCGCCCCGCTAGCTAGGCTAGCGGGGCGCTCTTATATCAATACACCCGTCCACAAAATTCGCCGAATCCGAAAAGTCCGTCGAAGCCGTGGTTCAGATAAACTACTTCTTCTTAGCGGCGGGAGCAGCTTTTTTGGCAGCAGCCGGAGCAGCTTTCTTAGCGGCGGCCGGGGCAGCTTTTTTAGCAGCCGGCGCAGCGGCACCGTCCTTCGACGTGTTCTTCATGTTTTGCACTTCCAGACGGATGGCCTGCGCGTGGTTCTTCAGGTCCTGCATGCCTTTGCGCACGCGGGTGCCAGCGGCCGCATTGTTTTTATCATACGACTTCTCGAAGTCGTCTTCCAGCGAATGAATCAGGTCCTTGAGTTGGTTGAAAGGGTTAGCCATGAACGGTGGTTGGAAAATTGGGTGAGAAAAAGGCAATTGTGCTTACGCGGCCCTAATATACAGGCACTTTCTACGCAAGCAAGTTTTCCAGGTTTTTTTCAAAACCGCATTTCTGGCCTCGCAGGGCGCTTTTTTCGCTAAAAATGCTTTTTAAATGAATTTGGGTCCCGCCACATGCCTTAGGATAGTACAAAAAAACGCGCCGACCACCTTTGCAGGTAGTCGGCGCGCTGATTGGGAGGTAGCTAGCAGCCAGTAGCTTAGGCAGTAGCGGCCTGTTTGCTGTAAAGGCCTTTGTCGAGCTTGCTGGCAATGGCCTCAAACGCCGTGATGGTTTGCGCTACATCGGCCAGCGTGTGCACGGCCGTGGGAATGAGGCGCAGCATAATCACGCCCTTGGGCACCACTGGGTACACCACGATGGAGCAGAAAACCCCGTGATTCTCACGCAAATCGAACGTCAGGGCCGTGGCGTCGGAAATCTGGCCGTTGAGGAACACCGGCGTCACCGGCGACTCGGTGGTGCCGATGTTGAAGCCTTTTTCGCGCAGGCCGCTTTGCAGGGCGCGCACGATGGTCCAGAGGTTTTCGCGGTACTCGGGGTGGTTGCGAATCAGCTCCAAACGCTTCAAGGCGCCCACCACGAGCGGCATGGGCAAGGATTTGGCGAAAATCTGGCTGCGCATGTTGTAGCGCAAATATTCAATAACGCCCTCCTGGCCCGCTACGAACGCGCCAATGCTGGCCATGCTCTTGGCAAAGGTGTAAAAAATCAGGTCTACGCCCTCCGTAACGCCCAAATGCTCGGCCGTGCCGGCCCCCGTGGGCCCTAGCGTGCCGAAGCCGTGCGCGTCATCCACGAAGATGCGGAAGTTGTATTTCTCCTTGAGCTTGACGATTTCGGGCAGCTTGCCGAGGTTGCCCGACATGCCGAACATGCCCTCGGTAATCACCAGGATGCCGCCGCCGGTTTCGTCGGTGAGGCGCTTGGCGCGCTCGAGCTGCTTTTCGAGGTTGGCGATATCGTTGTGCGGAAACACGAAGCGCTTGCCCTGGTGCAGGCGCACGCCGTCGATGATGCAGGCGTGCGACTCGGCGTCGTACACAATGGCGTCGTGGCGGCTCACCAGCGCATCGATGATGCTCACCACGCCCTGGTAGCCAAAGTTGAGCAGCAGCGCGCTGGGCTTGTGCACAAAGTCGGCGAGCTCGTTTTCGAGCTGCTCGTGCAGGTTCGAGTTGCCGCTCATGATGCGGGCGCCCATGGGGTAGGCCATGCCGTAGTCGGCAGCGCCGTCGCGGTCGGCCTGCCGCACCTCGGGGTGGTTGGCTAGGCCCAGGTAGTTATTCAGGCTCCAGGTGAGCACTTCTTTCCCGCGAAATAGCATGCGGGGTTTAATCTCGCCTTCGAGCTTCGGGAACGTGAAGTAGCCGTGGGCGTAATGTGAGTGCGAGCCTAGTGGGCCCCGATTGGCCGTGACGCGGTCGAAAATATCCACTGAAAACTTGGGGGGAATAAGTTGGGAGAGCAGGGCGAGCGAACCCAGCCGGCTCGCGCAGCAAAAACTAGTAAACGACAAAGATAACCCGGACGCCGCTTTTGTATATAATTTGGGCGTAGCGGCGGGCTAGCCAGTATCATCTTATTACCAAGCTGGCGAATTAAGGTTTTCTTTGTGGCGCAGCAGCGCGGACTTTGAAGGCCGCGCGTGCTGGCCCTGACCTTTGCTGGCGCGGCCTAAAAGTCCGCGCTACTCTCCCACCCCGCATGAAAAAAATAGCGAAACTCCTGGTTGCCAATCGTGGCGAAATTGCCCTGCGCGTGCTGCGCTCGGCCAAAGAAATGGGCATTGCCACGGTGGCCATCTACTCGGAGGCCGACCGCCTCTCGCCCCACGTGCGCTACGCCGACGAGGCGGTGTGCGTGGGCCCGCCGGCTTCGAAGGACAGCTACTTGCGGGGCGATAAAATTATTGAAATCTGCCACGAGCTGGGCGTCGATGCCATTCACCCCGGCTACGGCTTCCTGAGCGAGAATGCCGGCTTTGCCCGCGCCGTGCGCGAGGCGGGGCTCATTTTTGTGGGCCCCAGCCCCGAGGCCATGAACATGATGGGCGACAAGCTCTCGGCCAAGCAGGCCGTGAAAGCCTACAACATTCCGCTGGTGCCGGGCACCGACGAGGCCATTTCCGACGTAGAGGCCGCCAAGCAGATTGCCCAGGAAGTGGGCTTCCCCATTCTCATCAAGGCCTCGGCCGGCGGCGGCGGCAAGGGTATGCGCCTGGTGCACGCCGCCGACGAGTTTGAGGAGCAGATGCAGCTAGCCATCAACGAGGCCGTGTCGGCGTTTGGCGACGGGGCGGTGTTTATCGAGAAATTCGTGACCGGGCCGCGCCACATCGAGATTCAGGTCTTGGGCGACGAGCACGGCAACATCGTGCATTTATTTGAGCGCGAGTGCTCGATTCAGCGCCGCCACCAGAAGGTGATTGAGGAAGCGCCCTCCTCGGTGCTCACGCCCGCGTTGCGCGCCGAGATGGGCCGCTGCGCCGTGGACGTGGCCCGCGCCTGCCAGTACGCGGGCGCCGGCACCGTCGAGTTCTTGCTCGACGACCAGCACCGCTTCTACTTCCTCGAAATGAACACCCGCCTGCAAGTCGAGCACCCCGTGACCGAGCAGATTACGGGCCTCGACCTCGTGAAGGAGCAAATACGGGTGGCTGAGGGCCAGCCCCTGCCCTTCCGCCAGGAAGACCTCCGCATCACGGGCCACGCCCTGGAGCTGCGCGTGTACGCCGAAGACCCGCAGAATAACTTCCTGCCCGACATCGGCCGGCTAGCCACCTACGTGCGCCCCCAGGGCCCCGGCGTGCGCGTCGACGACGGCTTCGAGCAGGGCATGGACATCCCGATTTACTACGACCCCATGATTGCCAAGCTGGTAACCTATGGGGCTAATCGGGAAGAAGCCATCGCCCGCATGCTGCGCGCCATTGCCGAATATCAGATTACGGGCATCGAAACCACGCTGCCCTTCGGCACTTTCGTGCTCCAGCACCCGGCCTTCGTGAGCGGCAACTTCGACACGAATTTTGTGCGCGACCATTTCAGCGCCGCCGTGCTGGCCCCCACCACGCCCGATGAGGGCACCGCCCAGGTAGCCGCCGCGCTGGTAGCCATGCTCATGAATGAGAAAAAGCCCGCTAGCCCCGTCGCGACCGGGGAAGCGGCCGGCGCGCCTGCCTCAGCGTGGCGCCGGAACCGGCTGGGGGTTGGGTAGAGCATTCTCCATATTCTTCTGCCTTTAAGTATAATCAGCTACTATATACTAGTTACATTATCAACTGTGTATCTAAAGGCGGGAGTGAACTTTCTAATTTCCTGGAAATTCTCAAAGCTTCTGAGCTATCTCCTTCGTTTCAGCTCGCTCATGGTGTAGATTACAGCTTAGGCATTATCCTATCCACAAAATCAAGCGTTCTAAGTTTGGATGTGAAAGGTCCATCGATTAGCAAGAAATACAAATGCGTCGACTACGTATTGTATATACCCTTTTCACTAGCATACCCACCTGAACAGTTTTTCATTAATTACCTTGATTACGTTTGCAATGGCGTTTCGATTATTTTAGCTAAGTATTCAACGGCTCAAAGCGTTCAAGAGGGAATAGCAGAGTTCGGGGTATTGGCCTTGAACTTACGTGAAGAATTTTCTCAATAAATGACCCGACTGGCGCGAGTTACGGCTGCGCCTAAACTCGCGCCAGAACTTTTAGCACAGTAACCGAATGCTCTACCTCGTGCGCGACCACCTCTTCCCGGTGCTCGTGTTGCTGCACGCGCTGCTGGCGGGCGGGCCGCCCGATGATGGCCACGGGCGCTTCGCCCGCCAGCGGCACTACCGGGTGGCGCGGCTGGCCCGGCTGCCCGCCCCCATCCGCGAAAGCTCGGGGCTGGCGCGGGGCGACTCGGCCGGGCTGGTGTGGACCCACGGCGACGGCGGCACCCTAGCCACGCTCTACCAGGCCAGCCTGGGTGGGCGCCTGCGCGGCGCGCTGCCGCTAGCCCCGCTGCCCAACCGCGACTGGGAAGAGCTGACCCGTGACCCGGCCGGACGCTTTTACATCGGCGACTTTGGCAACAACCGCAACGACCGGCGCGACCTGGCCATCTACCGCGTCACGCCGAGCGCGGGCGGGGCACGGGTCGATACTATCGCCTTTCGCTACCCCGACCAGACGGCGTTTCCGCCGCCCCCGGCCCGGCGGCATTTCGACTGCGAGGCGATGGTGTTTTATAACGACTCGCTGCACCTCTTTACCAAGGACCGCAGCCGGGCGCACTGCACCCGCTACTACGTAGTGCCCGCGCGGCCGGGCCACCACGTGGCCGTGCTGCGCGACAGCCTGCGCCTGCGCACCCTAGTAACGGGCGCCGCGCTGCGGCCCGATGGCCGCCAGGTGGCGCTGCTGGGCTACGGCGGGCTGTTTTTGTTTGATGGGCCACCCGGCGCCCGGCTTTTTCAGCAGGCCAAAGTATATCGCCGGCTACCGACTACGGGCCAGGCCGAGGGCGTGGTTTTTCTGGATGATAAAGCCCTGCTGCTGAGCAACGAGCGGGGGCGACTGTTTCGGGCGGCGCCGCGGCGGGCGGCTAGCCAGCCCACGGCGCGCTAGCCCCGTTTGAAGTACCCCCTTGGTGATAAGTACGGAGCCAGCCAGGCTGACTACCTAGCCAAAACCCGTATTTACCGGCTGGCTTGGCGTCGCTACTGAGCCGTTAGAAGAGCGGGACGGTCTTACTTCGGGCCCTCCTGCCCCGCTCTTCTTATGGACAACAGCCCCAACACCGACCCTAGCCAGGCCGGCAAAACCGACCAGCAAACCGCTGCCAACAACGTGCCCAAAAGCGGCGAGCGGCCCGACCAGGGCGCGGCCCCCGTGATGAACCCCTGGGCCGACTCCAACAAGGACGACGCCGACAAGCGCATTATGACCGCGCCCGACACGCTGGGGGCCAAGCACGCGCACCCCATTCTGGCGCAGCCGCCCGAGGAGTTGCTCAAGCTCAAGCTGGGGCGCCCAGCTAAGGTGGCGGCGGGCATCACGGCGGTACTCAAGTCGGGCAGCTTTAGCTTCCGCGAGGATGGGCCGGTGCGCGGCACCCACGCGCTGCTCAAGCTTAACCAGAAGGATGGCTTCGACTGCTCGTCGTGCGCCTGGCCCGACCCGGATGAGCACCGCTCGGTGGCCGAGTTTTGCGAAAACGGGGCCAAGGCCACGGCTTCTGATGCGCAGTCGGACCCGGTAGGGCCGGATTTCTTCGCCCAGCACAGCCTGGCCGACTTGTCGCGCATGACCGACCGCGACCTCAACAACGCCGGCCGCCTCACGCACCCGATGGTGCTGCGCCCGGGCGCCACGCACTACACGCCCATTTCCTGGCCCGAGGCGTTTCAGCTGGCCGCCGACGAGCTGAACGCGCTGGCATCGCCCGATGAGGCCATTTTCTACACCTCGGGCAAGGTGCCCAACGAGCCGGCGTACTTGTACCAGCTATTCGTGCGGCAGTTTGGCACCAACAACCTGCCCGACTGTTCCAATATGTGCCACGAGAGCAGCGGCGCGGCCATGAGCCCCACCACCGGCCTCGGCAAAGCCTCGGTGACCCTCAACGATATGTACGAGGCCGAGGTCATCCTCATCATCGGCCAGAACCCCGGCACCAACCATCCGCGCATGCTTTCGGCCCTGCAAAAGGCCAAGAAAAACGGGGCCAAGATTATCAGCATCAACCCCTTGCACGAGGCCGGCCTGTTGCACTTCAAAAACCCGCAGGACTTCATGAACCCGCTGAAGGCGCTGGGCGTGCTGCTCGGCGATGGCACGCCCATCACCGATATCTACCTGCAAGTGCGCATCAACAGCGACCAGCTGGTGCTGCGCGGCCTCATGAAGTGCCTGCTCGAAGCCGAGGAGCTGAACCCTAACCAGGTGCTCGACCACGAATTTATCCGCGAGTACACCACTGGCTACCCCGAGTTGGTGGCGAATCTGCACGCCACCAGCTGGGCCGACATTGAGGAAACCAGCGGCGTCACCCGCGCCCAGATTCAGGAAGCCGCCAGCCTCATTGCCCGCCACAAAAAGGTGATAACGTGCTGGGCGATGGGCCTTACGCAGCAAAAAAACGGCGTGTACACCATCCAGGAAATCATTAACATGCACTTTATGAAGGGTGCCATCGGCATTGCGGGCGCCGGCCTGTGCCCGGTGCGCGGCCACTCCAACGTGCAGGGCGACCGCAGCATGGGCGTGTGGGAGCGCCCCGGTGCCGCCTTCCTCGACGCGCTCGAAAAGGAGTTCCGCTTCAAAGCCCCGCGCGAGCACGGCCTCGACGTAGTGGACTCGGTGAAGGCCCTGCACGACGGCAAGGTGAAGGTATTTATGGCGATGGGCGGCAACCTGCTCTCGGCCTGCTCCGACACCGAATTTGTGGCCGAGGGCATGCGCAAGCTGCGCCTCTCCATCCACGTCACGCCCAAGCTGAACCGCGGCCACCTCACCAACGGCGAGATGGCCCTGCTGCTACCCTGCTACACCCGCATCGACATCGACCGCCAGCAGAGCGGCCAGCAGCTGATGAGCTGCGAAAACTCGATGGGCGTAGTGAGCATGAGCAAGGGCGTGCTGGAACCCCTAGCCGGCGAGATGCTGAGCGAAGTCGCCATTGTGTGCGGCCTGGCCCTGGCCACGCTCGGCGAGCGCACCACCGTCGATTGGGTGAGCTGCACCCAGAACTACGACCTCATCCGCGAGTACGTGGCGCGCACTATCCCGGGCTTCGAGGATTTCAACGAGAAGCTGCGCCACCCCGGCGGCTTCTACCTGCCCAACGGCCCCCGCGAGCGCAACTTCACCACCGACAACGGCAAGGCCAATTTCTCGACCACGCCCTACGAAAAGCACGTGCTCGAACCCGGCCAGCTGGTGCTGATGACCATTCGCTCGCACGACCAGTTCAACACCACCGTCTACGACTACAACGACCGCTACCGCGGGGTGTACAACGAGCGCCGCGTCATCTTCCTGCACGCCGCCGACATCGCCGCGCGCGGCCTGCGCGCCCGCCAGCTCGTCACCATTACCAGCCACTTTGAGGGCCAGCAGCGCCACGCCGAGAAGTTTATCGTGGTGCTCTACGATATTCCGCAGGGTAACTGCGCCGTGTACTTCCCAGAGGGTAACGTGCTGGTACCCATTGGCTCGGTGGCTTACAAGAGCAACACGCCCACCTCCAAGTTCGTGGTCGTGACGGTGGCCCCGGTGGAAATGCCGGCCGGCACCCGTATTCCCGTTAGTCAGCAGGTGGCGGTGCCGGCCTAGCTAGCCCGGCTAGGTATTTCGGCTGGCCCTCAGCTCAGCACCGGCCGAAATACTTAGCTACACATTCAGCACTACCTAACTCTTGTTTACGTGTTTATGCCATGAAATAATTGGGTATTAAACCAGGATTTTGCTTTTGGGCTACCGATACGGCTGCTTTTGCTAAATTTCACGGCGCTGGCTTTTTCAAGGTCTCTATTCTCTATCCAAGCCTGTTGCCAGCTCGGCGGCGGCATTTCCTTTTCCACTTAGCCTTTTCCTACCGATGAAACCAAACGATACCGCTGCGCCGCTGCCCCAGCCCCCGGCCGGGCCACTGTCAACCGTGAACCTCGATGAGGCGGAAGCCCTGCAAGCGGCCCACCTGCTTCCGCACAGCACCCCGCTGCAAGTCGACTGCGCCCACCTGGCCTGCCAGCGCACGCTGGGCGTGGGCTACGTGGTTTCGCAGCTGCTGCTGCTGCGCCGGGCCGGCGCCACCATCTGGCTGCGCAACGTAAACGCACCCCTGCGCCGCTGTCTGCACTTGCTAGGGCTCAGCTCCTTATTCCACTTTGGCGACTTGCGCTAACCCCGACAGCGGGTGGCCCCGCTAGCCTTCGCGAGTGGGGGCGGGCCTAGCTACCAGTTGCTTTAAAAATAAAAATCCCCTGGGAATGCGCCCCCACAATGGGCATTTTCAGGGGATTTTTAGTGCGCCGCACCGCCTCAACGCGGCCGGTACGGCTGCTCGCCGCTAGCCTTATCAGCTAGCCCAACATGCGCTGCTGCGACGACTCGCGCACGAACAGCTCGGGCTGGAGCACCACCTGGCGCTGCATAAATGGTGCCTCGGGCGCCGCGGCCAGCTCCAAAAACAGGCGCACGGCGGCCTGGCCCATTTCCTCGCAGCGCTGGTCCACGGAGGTGAGCCGCGGCTCGGTGATGGCCGTGAAGCCCTCGTTGCTGAAGCCGGCCAGGGCAATATCCTGCGGCACCCGGATGCCCTGGGCCTTCAGCACTTGCAGGGCGCCGAGGATGGCCGAGTCGCCGGCCGCAAAAATGGCGTCGAGCGGGTTGGGCAGGGCTAGCAGCTGGCGCGTGGCCTGGGCGCCATCCTCGGTCGTCATGTCGGAGGTGATAATCAGCGCCTCGTCGGGGGCAATGCCGTAGGCGGCCAGCGCGTCGAGGTAGCCCTGGCGGCGGTGCTGGTAGATGTTGAGGTGCGCCGGCCCCGCCAGGTGCGCAATGCGGCGGCAGCCCTGCTCCAGCAGGTGGCGCGTGGCCTGGAAAGCGCCCTCGCGGTCATTCAGCACCACCGAATTGACCTGCTCGGTGGCCGGAATGCGGTCGAAAAACACCAGCGGCACGCCCCGGCTCCGCACCTTGTCGAAGTGATGGTACTCCTGGGTGTTGCGCGCCAGCGACACCAGCACGCCCGCTACCTGGGCGTTGAGCAGTGTTTCCACGTTGCGGCGCTCGAGCTGCACGTCTTCGTGCGACTGGCACACAATGACGCTGAACCCGGCCTTGCTGGCCGCCGTCTCAATGCCCTGAATAACGGACGGAAAGAACTTGCCTTCGATGTAGGGCACCACCACGCCCAGCAGCCGGCTCTGACCCTTGCGCAGGGCCGCGGCCAGGTGATTGGGCTGGTAATTAAGCTTTTTGGCCAGCTTGAGCACGCGCTGCTTAGTGGCCGCCCCAATACTGTGGTGGTCGCTGAGCGCGCGCGAAATAGTCGTCATCGATACGCCCAGCTCGCGGGCCAGGTCGGCCATCGAAACTGCGGGCGGGGTAGCGCCGGGCACCGGCTTTTTGGGGGAATTCATGCGAATAGGTAGCCGCCAGCTCCTGCCGAAAAGGCAAGCTGGCCTCCCCACAAATCTAGGCGCGTTTCCCCAATAAACGCCGCGCTAACCCGGATGGCCGCCCCCTAGCCAGGTTGTGCCCCTATCTTGCCACCGTTCTACCAAACACTACTTTTTACTATGCTGAAGCTTTTTTGTAGCGCCCTGGCCCTGGTGGCCTGGGGTACGGACGCGGGCCCAGCCCCAACGGGCCAGATTGATTTCAGCAAGCTCCGGCTGAACCAGTTGGCCTTCACCTCGAGCCGCAACCAGGTGCAGCAGCGCCTGGGCCAGCCCCGGGCCGTGGTGGCGCCCAACTACGAGTGCGGCGCATATTCGAGCCAAGAGCAGGGGCAGAAGTTCTACGAGCTGCGCTACCCGCAGGTGCGCTTTATCGGCAACAACAAGGAGGGCTACGTCATTGAATACGTGTATTTTTCGGCCAAAGGCCCGACCCTGACCTACGGCACCCAAACCCTGAGCGAGCGCACCACGGTGGCCGATTTGCAGCGCCTCTTCGGTCCGGGTACCCACCCAGGGAAGATTAAAACCGCCGAAACGCCCCAGGGGCAGGAGGCCGTATCGGTTAGCTCAAAAAACGACGATGCCGCGATTTTCTGGTTCAGCCACGGCCGGCTAGTCAAATTTGAGTACTGGACGCCCTGCTAGGCTAGCCCCACCCCGATAATGCCGGCCGGCGGAAACCCCCGCCCCGCCCGGCGGGTTATCTTTGCAGCTACGCCCCTAGCGGCGCATTTGCATATGCCTGAGATAACAATAGATGCCGTTCGCCACGCCCTGAGCTTCGTGGAAGAGCCCGATTTGGGCCAGGACCTGATTACCCTCAACATGGTGGAAGACATTGCGGTGGAGGGCCGCACGGTGTCGTTCACGGTGGTGCTCACCACGCCCGCCTGCCCGCTCAAGCAGCTCATCCACGATGCCTGCGAGCGCGCCGTGCACACGATGGTGGACAAAGATGCCAACGTCGTGATTCAGATGACCTCGCGCGTGACGACCCTGCGCAACAACAATACGCTGCTGCCCGGCGTGAAAAATATTATCGCCATTGCCTCGGGCAAGGGCGGCGTGGGCAAAAGCACCGTCACGGCCAACCTGGCCGTGGCCCTGGCCGCCGCCGGCGCCAAGGTGGGCCTCATCGACGCCGATATCTCGGGGCCGAGCATGCCCACCATGTTTGGCGTCGAAGACGCCCGCCCGCACGTGTACCAGTCGCCGGCCGGCAAAAACCTCATCGAACCCATCATCAAATACGGGGTGAAGCTGATGAGCATTGGCTTCCTGGCGCCTAGCGAGCACGCCATCATCTGGCGCGGGCCCATGGCCTCGTCGGCGCTCAAGCAGTTTATCACCGAAGTAGACTGGGGTGAGCTTGACTACCTGCTGCTCGATTTGCCGCCCGGCACCTCCGACATTCACCTCACCATGGTGCAGACCGTGCCCGTGACCGGCGCCATCATCGTGACCACGCCGCAGCCCGTGGCGCTCATGGATGCCCAAAAAGGCCTCCAGATGTTCCGCCAGCCGCAAATCAACGTGCCGGTGCTGGGCATCATTGAAAATATGGCCTGGTTCTCGCCCGCCGAATTGCCTGACAACAAGTACTATATCTTCGGTGAAGGCGGCGGCCAGCGCCTGGCCACCAAGCACGACGTGCCCCTGCTAGGCCAGCTGCCCCTGATACAGGCCGTGCGCGAGGCCGGCGACGAAGGCCGCCCGGCCGTGCTCGCCGACGTAAATTCGCCGGCGGCTGACACCTTCCGCCAGCTAGCCGAAAGCCTGGCCCGCCAGGTAAGCATTCGCAACAACGTGGCCCCCAAAACCAGCGTTGTAACTATGAACAGTTAGCCAGGGGCTAGCGTGCAGCTTCGGCAGTTAAGTAAGCTGCTTCTTGCGCACTTGGCTAGCCTGCAACCTGTTCATTGCTCACTCTATTTTGTTAATTCCCTCCTATGGATTCTGTTTTGTCCCGCGTTGAGCAAGCCCTTGACACCCTGCGGCCCTACCTGGCCACCGACGGCGGCAACGTGCGCGTGGCCGAAATAACCGACGCCGGCGTGCTAAAGCTGGAGTGGGAAGGTGCCTGCGGCGCCTGCCCCATGTCGCCGATGACCCGCGCCGGCCTCGAAGACTCGGTGCGTAAGGCCGTGCCCGAAATCACGGCCGTGGAAGCCCGCTAGGCTTACTAAAAATTCTCTTTTGACGTCCATCTGTCATGCTGAGCTTGCCGAAGCATCTTGCTCGCATCGTTGAGGAGTAACCCTAGCGGTGCGAGCAAGATGCTTCGGCAAGCTCAGCATGACAGACGTTTTTCTGGCTGACCCGTACGTTTTGGCTCAGCTCTTCAGCTTTACCGCGCCCCATGCCCGCTTCGCCCGCCAACGACCCTAGCCTGCGCTCCTGGATTGACATCCGGCCCACCGACGATTTTCCGATTCAAAACCTACCCTTTGGGGTAATGGACGTGCCGGAGTGGGGCCCGCGCCTGGCGGTGGCCATCGGCGGCTACGCCCTCGATTTGTACGAATGCGCGCAGCTGGGGTACTTTGACAGCATTGCCGAAGATGTGCCGGCGCTGGGCGCGGCGCTGCCCAAGGTGTTTCGGCGGCGCTCGCTCAACGCATTTTTGCGGCTGGGGTCAGCGGCGTGGCGGGCCGTGCGCGAGCGCGTGAGCGAGCTGCTGCGCCACGACAACCCCGGCCTGCGCGACAACGAGCTGGCCATCAAAACCTGCCTGCTGCGCCAGCGCGACGTAACCATGCTACGCCCGGTGAAGCCCACCAACTACGTCGATTTTTACAGCAGCCTGGAGCACGCCACCAACGTGGGCGCCATGTTTCGGCCCGACAACCCGCTGCTGCCCAACTGGCGGCACCTGCCCATTGCCTACCACGGCCGGGCCAATTCCATCGTGGCCAGCGGCACTGGCGTGCGCCGGCCCCAGGGCCAATATCGCCCAGCCGGCCAGGAAACACCCGTTTTCGGCCCCACTCAGCAGCTCGATTTTGAGCTGGAAACGGCCTTAATCGTGGGCCAGGGCACCGCGCAGGGCAGCACCGTGCCCCTAGCCGATGCCGAAAGCCACATCTTTGGCGTGGTTCTTTTTAATGACTGGAGCGCCCGCGATATTCAGAGCTGGGAGTACCAGCCGCTAGGGCCATTTTTGGGGAAGAACTTCGCCAGCAGCGTGTCGCCCTGGGTCGTCACGCTCGATGCGCTGGAGCCCTTCCGCACGGCCGGCCCGGCGCAGGAGCCCGTGCCCCTGCCCTACCTGCAAGCCGCTGGCGAGCACCACTTTGACATTCAGCTCGAAGTACTCGTTCAGCCCGTCGGCGCCACAGCGGCGCCGCTGGTTATCAGCCACACCAATATGAAATACTTGTACTGGAGCATGGCCCAGCAGCTGGCGCACCACGCCAGCAACGGCTGCCCGCTCGACGCCGGCGACCTCTACGCTTCGGGCACCATCAGCGGCCCCACGCCCGGCTCGCTAGGGTCCTTGCTGGAGCTGACGCAGCGTGGCACCCAGCCCCTCAACCTGCCGGGCGATTTGCAGCTCGGCTTCCTGCGCGACGGCGATACGGTTACCCTGCGCGGCTTTGCCGAGAAAAACGGCATCCGCATCGGGCTGGGCGAGGTGAGCGGCACGGTGCTGCCGGCGGTGGTATGACCATAGTTAATAAGGTACTTTCTGTCAAATCCAGGCACAGTGGGCAATCCATTACTTATGCGCACATATAGCATAGCACGCCGCCTGCTATGCACTTGCCTTTTGGTAGTCAGCCTCTCTTCCTGCGTAGGTTTCGGTGACATTTTTACTCAGGAAACGGAAATTTACGGGCCGTACTACGTTGCTGACGACCCAGCGGCTTCTTATAAAACATTATTTCGCCGTTATGAAGAAGGCCTTGATTTATACCGCTTTGAAAACGTGTCGCAGGTCGGGTATAGTGCTGGACACATCTTTATAAAGTCTAAAAATCGGTTTTATTATTTTGCCGTGGCAAGTGACCCTGGAACGGACTTGGGCGACCCAGCTACCAAGCAAATGTTCAGCAAGCCGCTGACCCAGACAGAGTTCAATCGCGTGTTGAATACATTAGGTATCAAAGAGCTTGACTTTCAGTTTCAGGAATAAACGTAAAAGCCCGCTAGCCCGTGAATGAGCTAGCGGGCTTTTGAGGCTTACTTGTATCTCTACTCAAAGCTTATTTTTTACCCGCCAGAATCTCGTCCACTACCAGCGGGTCGAGCAACGTGGTGGTGTCGCCCAGGTTAGCAGTTTCGCCCTCGGCAATCTTGCGCAGGATGCGGCGCATGATTTTACCCGAGCGGGTTTTGGGCAAGCCGCTCACCAGCTGAATCTTATCGGGCTTGGCGATGCGGCCGATGGCGGCCACCACGGCCTCGATGATGCTGGCCTCGGCTTTCTGCGCCTCCAGGTCGGTGGTGGGCAGGCCGTTTTGGCAAATGACGTAGGCGTAGATACCCTGGCCTTTCACGTCGTGCGGGTAGCCCACCACGGCGCTTTCCACCACATACTCGCTCTCATTGATGGCATTTTCGATTTCGGCAGTGCCGAAGCGGTGGCCGCTCACGTTTATCACGTCGTCGACGCGGCCGATGATGCGGTAGAGGCCGTTTTCGTCGCGCCGGGCGCCGTCGCCGGTGAAGTAGTAGCCGGGGTAGGGCTGAAAATACGTCTGGCGGGCGCGCTCGTGGTCGCCCCAGGTGGTGCGGATAACGCCCGGCCAGCTCGCCTTGATGGCCAAGTAGCCTTCCTGGTCGTTACCCTCGATTTCGGTACCATCCTGGTTGAGCAGCACCGGCTGCACACCGGGCAGCGGCAGGCCGGCGCGGGCGGGCACGCTGGGCGTGATGCCGGCCATGGCCGAAATCATGATGCCGCCGGTTTCGGTCTGCCACCACGTGTCCACGATGGGGCAGCGGCCCTTGCCCACGTGCTGGTGGTACCAGTGCCAGGCTTCCTCGTTGATGGGCTCGCCCACCGACCCTAGCACGCGCAGGCTGCTGAGCGAATAGGCCAGCACGTGGTCAATGGGGGCGGCCATGAGCGAGCGGATGGCCGTGGGCGCCGTGTAGAACGCCGTGACGTGGTGCTTATCAATGACTTCCCAAAAACGGCCCGGCGACGGAAACGTGGGCACGCCTTCAAACAACAGCGTGGTGCTGCCGGCCAGCAGCGGGCCATACAAAGCGTAGGTGTGACCCGTGACCCAGCCAATGTCGGCGGTGCACCAGTACACGTCGTTTTCCTCAATCTGGAACACGTTGCGGTAGGTGTAGTCGGTCCAGACCATGTAGCCGGCCTGGGTATGCACCACGCCCTTGGGCTTGCCGGTGCTGCCCGAAGTGTAGAGGATGAACAGCGGGTCTTCGGCGTCCATCTCCTCGGCGGGGCAGTCCTTGTCCACGTCCTTCACTTCGTCGTGGTACCACACGTCGCGGCCGGCCTTGAGGTCGACGGGCCAGCCGGTGTGCTCCACCACGATAACGCGCTGCACGCCCGGGCACTGCGCCAGGGCCTCATCAACCACACTCTTCACCGGAATCTGCTTGGCGCCGCGGTTCAGGCCGTCGGCCGTGATGACGCACGTGGCCTGCGCATCGTTGATGCGGTCGGCAATGGCCGAGGCCGAGAAACCGGCAAACACCACCGAGTGCACCGCCCCGATGCGGGCGCAGGCCAGCGTGGCCACGGCCAGCGCGGGTATCATGGGCACGTAGAGGGCCACGCGGTCGCCCTTCTTTACCCCGTTCTTCTTCAGCACGTTGGCAAACTGGCACACCTGCTCGTGCAGCTCGCGGTAGGTGAGGCGAGTGTGGCGGGTTTTGGGGTCGTTGGGTTCAAAGATGATGGCTAGCTTGTTGGCCCGCTGCTCGAGGTGGCGGTCGAGGCAGTTTTCGGTGAGGTTGAGCTTGGCGCCGGCGTACCAGGTGCTGGTGCCGGCCGGCGAAAACTCGCCGCCGCGCACGGTATCCCATTTTTTGCGCCAGGTGAAGGGCTCGGCGGCGGCGGCCCAAAAGGCGTCGGGGTCTTCGACAGATTGCTGGTAGTCAGCGTGGTATTCTTCCAGCGTGCGGGTGCGAATGGCAGACATCTTGGTGAATTAGGAGTTGGGAATTACGAAACAGAACTTAACGATACGAAGGCTGGGGCCGGTCCAGCTTAAACTGGCTTTTCGAACGCCTGCCCCACCCCGCGCCGCGCCAGGGCCGCGCGAATTTCGGTGAGGATGAGCGGGTCGTCGATGGTAGCGGGCAGGGCAAAGTCTTCGCCGTCGGCCAGCTGGCGCAGGGTTTTACGCAGAATTTTACCCGAGCGGGTTTTGGGCAGGCGCGGCACGGCCAGCACCTGCCGAAAGCAGGCCAGCGCCCCAATGCGCTGGCGCACGGCCGCCACCAGCTCGGCTTCGAGCTGCGCTTCGGCCAGCGCGTGGCCGTCTTTGAGCACCACCAGGCCCACGGGCACCTGGCCGCGCAGGCCGTCGGCGAGGCCCAGCACGGCGCACTCGGCCACTGCCGGGTGCGCGGCCAGGATTTCCTCCATCTCGCCGGTGCTGAGGCGGTGGCCGGCCACGTTTATCACGTCGTCGACGCGGCCCATGATGTAGACATAGCCCTCGGCATCGCGGTAGCCGCCGTCGCCGCTCAGGTAGTAGCCCGGATAGGCGTCGAAGTAGGCGCGGTAGCGGTCGGCATCCTGCCAGAGCGCCGGGAAGCTGCCGGGCGGCAGCGGCAATTTCAGGGCCACCAGCCCGGTGGTGCCGGCCGGCACGGGCTGGCCTTCCTCGCTGAGAATCTGCACCTCGTAGCCCGGCACCGGGAAGCCGGCGCTGCCGGCACGGGGCGGTGGCATCTCCTCGAGACCTACGAGGCTAGCCAGCATGGGCCAGCCCGATTCGGTTTGCCACCAGTGGTCGACCACCGGCACGCCCAGCACCTGCCCGGCCCAGGCAAAGGTGGCCGGGTCGCAACGCTCGCCGGCCAGAAACAGCTGGCGCAGGCTGCTGAGGTCGTAGCGGCGGGCTAGCTGGCCGTCGGGGTCTTCCTTCTTGATGGCCCGAATGGCCGTGGGCGCCGTGAACAGGACGTTGACTTTATACTGCTCGACCAGCCGCCAGAAGGTGCCCGCGTCGGGCGTGCGCACGGGCTTGCCTTCGTAGAGCACGGAGGTGCAGCCCCGCAGCAGCGGCCCGTATACGATGTAGGAGCTGCCCACCGCCCAGCCGATATCGGAACCCGTGAAAATGACCTCGCCGGGGGCTAGCCCATACACGGCCTCCAGGCTGAAGCGCAGGGCCACGGCGTGGCCGCCGTGGTCGCGCACCACGCCCTTGGGCCGGCCGGTGGTGCCGCTGGTGTACAAGATGTAGAGCGGGTGCGTAGCCGGCACCGGCACGGCGGCCACGGACTCGGTTTTTAATAAGTCCTGAAAATCGACGTCGCGGCCGGGCTGCAAATCGGCCGCGACAAAGCCGCGCTGGCACACCACCACGTGCGCCGGCTGATGGCTAGCCTCGGCCAGGGCCGCCTCCACGAGGGGTTTGTAGGGAATAACGCGGTCAAATTCGAGCCCGCCCGCCGCGCAGATGAGCACCCGCGGCCGGGCATCGTCGATGCGCACGGCCAGCTCGTGCGGCGCAAAGCCCCCGAACACTACCGAGTGAATGGCCCCTAGCCGGGCGCAGGCCAGCATGGCCACCACCGCCTCGGGCATATTGGGCATGTAGATGATGACCCGGTCGCCCACGCCCACCCCTAGCCCGCGCAGCCCCCCGGCCAGGCGCGCCGTCCTATCCAGCAAGTCGGCGTAGGTATACGTGCGCTGCGTATTGGTCACGGGCGAGTCGTAGAGCAGAGCCGCCTGCTGGCCCCGGCCCTGCGCCACGTGGTGGTCGAGGCACAGGTAGCAGGTGTTCAGCTCTCCGTCTTCAAACCAGCGCGTGGCGCCGCTCGCCTCCTGGCGCGGCGCGGCCGTGGGCTTTTGGTGCCAGGCTAGCCGGGCGGCCTGGGTGGCCCAGAAGCCCGCCGGGTTGGCCAGGCTGGCGGCGTAGGTAGCAGCGTAGGAGCAGGCGCGGGGCATGGGTGGGAAGGAGTAGTAGCGCGGACGTGTAGTCCGCGCCAGGGTGGAAAGCGCGGTATGGGCGCGGCCTACAACGTCCGCGCTCCTTCGCCCAGCAGCTCGCGCACTTTCTGCATGAGCTGGCGGGTGCTGAAGGGCTTGGGAATGTAGAGGTCGGCGCCCGCATCGTAGCCCTTTTGTACGTCGGCGGGCTGGCTTTTGGCCGACAAGAAGATGACTTTGGTAGCGGCGCGGTCGGGGCGCTGGCGCAGCTGGCGGCACACTTGGTAGCCGTCCACATCGGGCATCATCACATCGAGCAGCACCAGGTCGTAGGGCGTTTGATTGATGGCCGCCAGGGCCTCGGTGCCATTGCGGGCAATGCCGACCTGGTAGCCATTCTTACGCATCAAGAACTCTAAGGACATGACGATATTAGGCTCATCATCAACCAGTAATATAGTCGGCATAATCATAGCGAAAAGGACGGAGAAAAGGGCGCCGCCCGCGCGGGCACGGCTAGCGGCAGCTCGATAAAGAAGCGGGCACCCTGCTCGGGCGCGCTTTCCACCCAGATGCGGCCCTGGTGCAGCTCCACTATTTTTTTGGTAATGGCTAGCCCCAGGCCCGAGCCTTCGGGCTTGCGCATGGTCTGGTTTTGGGCCTGAAAAAACTTGTCGAATATCTGGTGCTGCTCGGCCAGCGCAATGCCCTTGCCATTGTCTTCTACGCACAGCAGCAGGGCGTCGGCAGCGGGCCAGGCCAGCACCGCAATGCGCCCCCCCCGCCCCGGCACCGTGGCCTTGATGGCGTTGGAAAGCAGGTTGATGAGCACCTGCATGAGGCGGTCGCGGTCGGCGGGCAGCAGGGGCAGGCTAGCGGGCACCTCCACGCGCAGCGCGGTGCCGCGCTCGCGGGCTAGCTGAGTCACGGCCTCGGTGGCCTCCTGCACCACCTCGGCCAGCACCAGGGGCGTGCGGTCGAGGCTAGCCTGGCCACTCTCAAACTTCTCTAAGTCAAGCACTAAAGAAATGAGCCGGGTGAGGCGCTCGGCCTCACGGCCAATGGTGAGCTGGAAGCGCTCGCGCTCCTCGGCCTCCAGGTCGGGGTTGTCGGCCAGTATTTCGGCCAGCGCCCGGATGCTGGTGAGCGGCGTGCGCAGCTCGTGGGTCACGGTGTAGAGAAACTCATCTTTCTGCATATCCAGCACTTGCAGCTGGTCGTAGGCCTGGCGCAGCTCATCGGTAAGGCGCTGAAGCTGACGACTTTGCTTCTGCAGCTGGCGGTTGGCTTCCAGCAACTGCTGGCTTTCCTTGAGAATACCCACCACGCTGTCGTAGCTGATTTGCTCGGCCCCCGCCACCGAAGCCAGCAGCATGCGGGCCGAGGCGGGGCCGAGCGTGCCAGCCAGCAGCTTTTCGGCGTAGGTAAGCAGGCGCGGGTCGGCGGCGGCGAGGTGGTGCGTTGGTGCGTTGGTGCGTTTTTTTTCTTCCGTATTTTCCTGCTGATTGCTAACTACTGACTGATAACCGTTAACTGACAACGCGTCGGGGAAGCGCTCGGCGAAGGCGCGCAGGGCCTGGTTGGTGCGCTTTTTACCCAGGAAGCCGAGCAGCAGCGCACGTACGTCGGGCAAGGGCGTGCGGCCCTGCCAGCCGGTAATTTCTTCGGCCAGGCTGCGGCGACGAAAGACATCGACAAACACGTCGGCCTGGCGCAGTTCCAGCGCCGTGGGCGGCCAGGCCAGCGATAAGCCCAGGTAAAGACCGATGTTGAAAAACCAGCTCCAAAACAGCCCGTGCGACAAATAATCGAGCCCATCGAGCCCAAACAACGCGCCCGGCCGCAGCCAGCCCAGCCCCCCCACCCCGTCGCTGAGCACGCTCACCGGCAGGCGCCCCGGCCCCACCAGCGTAGGCAGCACCAAGGTAAAAAACCACACTGCAAAGCCCGCCAGCAGCCCCAGCGTGGCCCCGCGCCGGGTGCCCCCTTTCCAGTAGAGCCCGCCCAGCACGGCGGGCAGAAACTGCGCCACCGCCGCAAACGACACCAGCCCGGTGTTCACCAGCGGCAGTTGGCGGCCCACCCCGGCGTAGTAACCGTAGGCCAGGGCCAGCACCAGCACCACGGCCAGCCGCCGGCTCGTGAGGGCCACCCGGCCCAGGTAGGCAAACCAGCGCCGCTGGCCCTCGGGCCGGGCCGCCGGCACCCGCACCAGCAGGGGCATGAGCAGGTGGTTGCCCATCATCACGCTCAAGGCAATGGTTTCGACGATAATCATGCTGCTGGCCGCCGATAGCCCCCCCAGGTAAATGAGCAGGGCTAGCCACGGGTGGCCCGTTGCCAGCGGCAGCGCCAGCACAAAGGTGTCGGCATCGAAGCCTTGGCCACCGAGTCGCAGCATGCCCCCGAAGGCGATGGGCAATACGAACAGATTTATTATGAGCAAGTAGAGCGGAAACAGCCACATGGCCTTGCGCAGGTGGTCCTCGTCCACATTCTCGACCACCGCTACCTGAAACTGGCGCGGCAGCAGCAGCACCGCCGACATGCTGAGCACGAGCAGCGTGAGCCACTCGGCCCCGCTAGTACCCGCGCTGCGGAAGGTGAACAGCTGGCGCAGCGCCGGCTCGGCCGCCGCCTGGTCGAACAAGTCGGCAAAGCCGCCGAACAGCCCAAACGTGACGAAGCCCCCTAGCAGCAGAAAGGCCAGCAGCTTCACGAGGCTCTCGAGGGCCACGGCCAGCACCACGCCCTCGTGCCGCTCGGTGGCCTCGACCGAGCGCACCCCAAAGAGCACCGTAAACACGGCCAGCACCGCAGCCGCAAACAGCGCCGCCCCGCTAGCCCCCACCCGCTGGTCGCCGCCGGTGAGCACCACAAACGAGCTGGCGATGGCCTTGATTTGCAGCGCGATGTAGGGCACCACGCCCAGCACGCACACGGCCGTCACCAGCGCGCCGAGGCCAGCGCTTTTGCCGTAGCGCGCCGAGATAAAGTCGGCAATCGAGGTAAGGCGCTGCTGCCGGCACACCCGGATTATCTTGCGTAGCACCAGCCACCACGCCGGCGCCAGCAGCCCCGGCCCCAGGTAAATACCCACGAAGCTCAGCCCCTGGTGCGCCGCCCGCCCCACCGAACCGTAGTAGGCCCAGGCCGTGCAGTACACCGCCATGCTCAGGGCATACACGTAGGGATTAGCCACCAGACTCTTGCGCGCGGCCGAGCGCCGCTCGGCGGCGTAGGCAACGCCGAAAAGCAGGGCTAGGTAGCCAAACGAAAAAGCGATGACGAGCAGCTTATTCATGTAAGCGATGGGCGATAGGTAGCAGCCAAAAGACGGCCGCCATTAGCTCTCTTTTTTTTGCGCCAGCCAGCCGGTAAGGACGATGAGCAGCAGCCACGTGAGCAGCACGTAGAGGTAAAGTACTGGCACGCCCGTTACCCGCCCCTCGTGGTCGAAGGCGGCGAGCAAGGGATAATTGAGCAGCACCGCAAAGAGCCCGGCCACAAAGAGCAGCCGCTGGCCGCGCTGCGAGCCGCTATCCGTAGGTTTGGGCGTGGGGTTCATGGGCGGAGCTAGCGGGTGGGTAGAAGGCAAAAACCCGCCCGGCGGGCTGCCTGACGGGTTTTCAACGCTGAATCAAGCAGTTACTAGCTATCCATGAGCTTCACATTGCGGGTATCCTTCATGAGGGCCATGCCCACGAAGAAGCAGATGAGCGCGATAACGACCGGGTAAACGAGGCCGACAATGCTGCTGTGCTCCTTGGCAAAGGTGCCGGCTGGCTGGGCCGCGGCCCACACGCCAATGGAGGTAGCCACCAAGGGCACGAAGCCGCCAAAGATGCCATTGCCAATGTGATACGGTACCGAGAGCGAGGTGTAGCGCACGCTGGTCGGGAACAGCTCGACGAGGTAGGCGGCGATGGGGCCGTACACCATCGTCACGAACACCACCAGGCAGAAGGTGAGCGCAATCATGGCCGGCAGGTTCGGGTCGAGGGCTTTCATCACGGCGGGCACGGCCTTGCCGGCGGCATCCACGGTGGCGGGCGTCACTTCGCTAATCGGGCCGGCGAAGGCTTGCAGGCCGTGGAAAAGCGGCATGGTAAACAGCGCCCCGCAAATCATACCGGTCATGATGATGCGCTTGCGCCCGATGCGGTCGGATAGCGAGCCGAAATACACGAACAGCGGCGTGGCCAGCAGCATCGACACCACCATGATAATGCTCGAGTGCACGGTGTCGAGCTTGAGCGTGGCATTCATGAAGGTGAAAGCCTGAAACTGGCTGGTGTAGAAGATAACGCCCTGACCCATAGTTACGCCGAACAAAGCGATGAGCACGAGGCGGCGGTTGATGGGGTTCACGAACGAGTCGCGCAGCGGGCTTTTGCTGGTGGTGCCGGTAGCCTTAGCCTTGGCAAACAGCGGCGACTCGTGCAGGCGCTTGCGAATGAAGTACGAGGCAATTACCAGGAAACCCGAGAGCAGGAACGGAATGCGCCAGCCCCACTCTTTGAAGGCGGGCTCGCCCAGCAGCTTGCGGGTGATGAGGATGACGGTGATGCTGAGAATGAGTCCGCCGGTAGCCGTAATCTGAATGAAGCTGGTGTAGTAGCCGCGCTGCTTATCGGGCGCATATTCCGCTACATAAGTGGCGGCACCGCCGTACTCGCCGCCCAGGGCTAGCCCCTGCAACAGACGCAAAATCACGACAATAACCGGCGCTGCGATGCCAATGGAATCGTAGCTCGGCACGAGGCCCGTGATGAATGTGGCCCCACCCATAATGAGCAGCGTGACCAGAAACGTGTACTTGCGCCCAATCATGTCGCCGATGCGGCCGAAGAACACGGCCCCAAAAGGCCGCACCACGAAGCCCGCCCCAAAAATGGCCAGCGCCCCGAGCAAGGACTTGGTGAGGTCGCCGGACTGCCCGAATAGCACCGGCCCGATAATAGCGGCCAGCGAGCCAAAGATGTAAAAGTCATACCATTCGATGACCGTGCCCACCGACGAGGCCGTGATGACCTGCCAGATGGTTTTGGTATCGACCTGGTTGTTGTCGTGTGCCGCGGGCGCATCCGCGCCGTAGGCATTGGGGTTCAGGCTTTGTTCCATAAAAAACTGGGTGGGGAAAGAGTACTACTTAAGGAGCCAGGCTTTGGGGCTAGCCAGTTGAGTGACAACTGCTAGCCCCTGCCAGCGGCTACAGATACACCTGCGCCTGTAGCGTCACCTCGGGCCGGTAGTTCACACTGTTGACAGTGGACTGGCCGTTGTTGGCGGGCAGAAAGGTCTGGTCCGAGAAGTCGGGGCGGGCGCGGTAATTAAGGGTGAACTTGGCATTGTGCCCGTCGAGGTAGAGGTTGAGGCCAGCGTCGTACACGTTCACGCCCTTGATGGTACCGTCGGGATTGCGCAGGCCCTCCAGGTTGTTGTGCAGGTAGGCTACGTAGGGCTGCAGCTTAGCCTTGGGGCCGAGCAGCTTTTTGGGCAGCAGCAGGCCCGCCTGGGCGTAGAAGCTATTGCCGGTGCCGATGAGCGGCAGCGCATTGCCGTAGAGGTTGGTAGCCCCCGAGAAACCCGCCGGAACGGCCGTGCTGGTGCCGGGGTTGATGACGCCGGCATTGCGCACGTAGTTGGGGCCCAGGTCGTAGTGGTAGTACACGCCGTAGAAGGTAACGGCCGTGTTGGAAGCCGTGTCAATCGGGGCATCGTAGAACACGTCGGCGCCGAAGAGCTTGATGTCATGCGTGTTGAAGGCGATGGCGTAAGGGTCGGCGGGCACGGTGCTGGGCAGGCCCGACGGCCGCGAGAACATCCCATCCGCGTTGTAATGAAAGCCGGCCCCGATGTTAAACACCTTCTTGGTGCCCAGGTAGGTACCGGTGGTGAAAGGCAGCAGGTTAGCTTCCTTTTCCAAAAACTCGTAGTCGAAGTAGCCCTGGTAGATTTTGTGGGCGTTGCGCGGGTAGAAAGCGGCCACGTTGGTGCGCACGGTGGCCGGCGTATTGGCCGCGTTGGGCAGGAACGGGTCGTCGATAGTCAGCTTGTAATCGAAGCCCCCGATACGGCCCTTGGCGTAGGCGCCCAGGAAGAAGCCGAACTGGTCGGTCTGGTCCAGGGTCGGGAAGTTGACCACCGGAATATCGTAGGCCAGCATATTGGCGGTGCTAGCCGAGGTCATGCGCGAAATACCATTCTGGTAGTTCAGGCCGGCCCCGAGGCTCAGGTACTTATTGATGCGGTACTCGCCCACCGCCTCGTGGATGTAGAAGGGCGCGCGCTTGCCGGGGCCGTTGGGGTCGCCCGGCGTGCCCCCGCTGAGGGTGCTCTGGTTTTCCATGCCCATGTCCAGTATCATCAAGAACCGGGGGTTGAGTTGGGCTAGTGTTAGGAGGCGGGCGCGGCGAATGCTGAACGCCGTCTGGTCGCTCTTGGCAGCACCGGCACGCAGGGTATTGCTGTTGTTCTCGTTGTACTGCGCCCAAAACTGCGCCCAGCCGATAAAGCGGATGTACTTCGAGCCATCGGGCGAGAGGTTCACTTTCATGCCCGCGCCGTAGGGCACCGACTTGGCCGGGGCCACGGGCGTGGGCGGCGGGGCCGGCGCGGCGGGCGCGGGCGGCGTGCCCGCGGCAGGCGGCGTTATCTGCCCGAATGCTGACCCGGCCCCGGTTAGCAGCAAGCCACTCAGGGCCAAGGTGTAGCGTTTATTGCGCATAAAGCTAAAAAAAGAAGGGTGGGAAAACTAGCCGAGCACGCCGGTGGCCGGTGGCCGCGCCGGTTTGGTTCGGCTAAGTAGCACTAGCGGGCCGGTGGTTGGTGTAGGCACGCAGTCGTTTTGCTAAGTCACTATAGCTACTCGATTCTGGCCTGGCGACCCACTAGGGTCTTGCCGAGGCTAACCAGCCGCACCGCTACCCACTGGGCTAGCCCCACCATGAGGCCCGGGCCCACGAGTTATCGGCGTTGTTGGCTAGCCCTGAGGCCCCTAGCAGCGCCGGCCAGCAGAGCAATCACCCCAAAACGATAGCAGATGAGCAAATCTATAGCAGTTTAGCGAGAAACCGTACTTTACCAGCCGGCCGGGCTAAACGACAACGGGCAGCCTCCGCATGGAGACTGCCCGTTGGCAAATCATTCGAAGCTAGCGAGTTGGCTACTCCACGTAATCGAGGTCCTTGCCGTAGGTTTCGGGCAGAGTGCTGGCGCTGAAGAGCGCCAGGGCCAGCAGCACCGCCCCGATAATACCGGCCGCGCCCACCATGCCCAGCGAGGGGTTGGCCTTAAGCATCTTGTACACGGGCGCAATAATAACCGTGGCCCCGCGCGCAAAATTGGGGGCCGTAGTAGCCACCGTCGAGCGCACGTTGGTGCCAAACTGCTCGGCCGCCACCGTCACAAACAGCGCCCAGAAACCACCGGTGAAGCCTATCATGAAGCATACGGCGTAAAAAACCGTGGTGCTGGCCCCATTGAGGGCAAATAAGTAGGCCGCCACCGTAAAGGCCGACGAAATAATGAAGACTTGCAGCGTTTTGTTGCGGCTCTTGAACACTTGGCTCAGGCCGCCACTCGTGAAATCGCCCAGCGTGAGGCCGAAGTAGCACCAGAAAATGCTCAGGCCGCCCGTTACCGGCCCTTGCAAGCCGAACTGTTTGCCGAATTCAGGCGCAAATGTGATGAGAATACCCACCAGGTACCAGAACGGCGTGCCCACCAGCAAACAACGCAGGTACTTGTAAAAGCGGGGCCCATTGGTAAACAAGCTCAGGAAGTTGCCGCGCGGCACATCAGAATTTTTGGTGCTTTCAAACATGCCCGACTCGAACACGCCCGCCCGCAGGGCCAGCAGCGCCAGGCCCAGCCCGCCGCCGATGAAGTAGGCATTGCGCCAGCCAAACTGCTGGCCCACCAGGTAGGCCACCATAGCCCCGCTCACGCCCACCGACGCCACAATCATGGTGCCGTAGCCCCGCTTTTCCTTGGGCAGGGTTTCGGCCACCAGCGTGATGCCCGCGCCCAGCTCGCCGGCTAGGCCCACGCCCGCAATCAGCCGCAGCCAGCCGTATTGCTCCACGGTTTGCACAAAGCCGTTGGCGATGTTGGCCAGCGAGTAGAGCAGAATAGAGCCGAACAGCACCGACAGCCGCCCACGCTTATCGCCCAGCACCCCCCACAAAATACCGCCCAGCAGCATGCCCCACATCTGCATACTCAGCAGGTTCAGGCCCTGGTCGGTTACGGCCGTGGGGTCGGTAACGCCAATGCCATTCAGGCTTTTAACCCGAATGATACTGAAGAGCACCAGGTCGTAGATGTCGACGAAGTAACCGAGCGCGGCCACAATAACGATGGCGCTGAACAGGCCCACCGGCGGCCGCTCGGCCGGGGTAAGCGTGGGTTGGGGAGAACGCATGGACAGAAGTGGGAAAAAGTGACAAAATAGCGGCGCTTATGCTCCGAAGGGTGGTAAGTGCCTGAGGTTTATTCTGCTAAGTAGCAGCTTTTTTTTGGTTCGCCAGCCTGCCGGAGCGCGGTCCTGCTAAGGGCTATAGCTGGCACCGGCCCTAGCCCGCCCGGAAGCGCTCCCAGCGTATCATCATGTACTTATCGCCGAGCTCGGTCACGACCAGGCCGGCGCTCTTCAGGTTCTCGGGTTTCTGAAAAAACTCGGCTAGCTCCTTCTGATTGAGAATCTTGTACGTCGGGTGGTAGTCGGTTTGGCGCGGAGCTTTCACCCCGTACTTTTTCACCCAGTTCATGACGCTCACGTGGCTCACGCCCAGCAGGCGCTCGATTTCGCGGTAGCTCACCCCCTCAATGTAGAGCTGCAGGGCCTTGACTACGTAGTACGGATTCACCTCGCGGCCCACCTTGGCCACGGTGTAGTGGTAGCCGCAGCTTTTACAGCGAAACCGCTGGCGCTCATTGACTACGCCACTCTTGGTAGCTTCCTTCGAGTCGCATTTGGGGCAGGCGGGGGCTGACATGGTAGGGAGGCTAGCGGCGTGGGTGGGAAGAGCAAAGGGCGAGCGGCAAATGTATAGTAGTTGAGCAAGAAACTATGCGTATTATTTTTCGCAACTAGCTTTGAGCATGAGCGGTATCCCCAAAAGAGTCTTCTACCTTAAAAGACGCAAGAAGAAAGTACGTGGCTTTCGGCGGTATTTGCGGGAGCACCAGCAACGTGCGGCCCTTTCCTACGGGCTGGATTTTGAATTTCTGGAGCAGGCGCACCGGGATTACCTAAAGCTTGGCCTGTTTCCCTGGGCAGTGAATACCAAACCACCCCTAGCCATCAGGCAATTGTGGGTAAGGCGCCTGGTAGCCGACTGCGCCCGCTGGCACGAAGAGCTAGCTGCTCGCTACACCAGTTTTTACTTAGCAGTTTGGCTATACGAGCCTGACTTTGGGCGTTCGCAAGTAGTTGCGGGAATAGCAGAAAAACAGGCATGGTACGAGCAGGTATTCACTGAAGCAGCCGAGGCCGCCGCACCTTCGCTGCCAGCCGAATACCACCTAGTGCCAAGGGTAGCCGACTTCCAATGGGTTGCTCGTGCTGAAACAACTACCATCTGGCCGGAAGACCTGCTTGATACCGATGCCTGGGCGCTGAAGAAACCCCACTGGCCCGGCCGCACGGCCGATGGCCGGGATGTAATCGTGGTTCAAATAGGCTGGGTTTGGGTGGGCCGCCCCAAAGCTACCTGAGCCTTGGCCGTAGCTTTGGCCTACCAAACCCCTAGCCCATGCCCGCCCCCACTACCCGCGCCATTGCCCCCGCCGACCTGTCGGCCGCCGATTTTTACCAGTACCTCATTGGGGCGGTGGCGCCGCGGCCCATCGCGTTTGCCAGCACCATATCGGCCGCGGGCAAGGTCAATCTAAGCCCGTACAGCTTCTTCACCATCGTGAGCCAAAACCCGCCCATGCTGGCGTTTTCGCCCACCAGCCGCGGCCGCGACAACTCCGAAAAGGACACGCTGTGCAACGTGCGCGAGGTGCCCGAGGTCGTCATCAATATCTGCGATTACGCCCTGGTCGAGCAGCTGTCGCTGGCCAGCGCCGAGTACCCTAGCGGCGTCAACGAGTTTACCAAAGCCGGCCTCACCGAGGCGAAGTCGGACAAGGTGCGGCCGCCGCGCGTGGCCGAGTGCCCGGCCGCCTACGAGTGCGTGGTCGAGCAGATTATCGCCCTCGGCGATGGCCCCGGCCACGGCAACCTGGTGCTGTGCCGCGTGGTGCAGGCGCACTTTCGGGAGGCTATTTTGCTGGAGGGCAAGCCCGGCATCGACCCGCTCAAGTTCGAGGCCGTGTCGCGCCTGGGCGGCGACTGGTACAGCCGCCTGCGCCCCGAAAACCTCTTCACCGTGGGCCGCCCTAACCGCCAGCTAGGCATCGGTTTCGACGAGTTGCCCACGCATATTCGCCACAGCGACCTGCTCACCGGCAACGACCTGGCCAAGCTCGCCAACACCGAGCGCGCCGCCCTGCCCACCCCCGCCCAAATCGAGGAAATCCGCGCCGAGCCGATGGTGACCTACCTGCTCCACAAGCACCGCGAAGATGCGGCCGAGCAGCAAAAGCAACTCACGCTGCTAGCCCGCCAGTGGCTGGCCGAAGGCAAAGTAACCGAGGCGTGGCGGGTGCTGCTACTACCGGAGCTTACCGTCAGCAACCACCACCGCTAAGGCTGGTCATATATTTTTCTCACCAACCCTGCGAAGCAGCCCGAACAAGTGACAAGCTCCGAGTTTCTGGCTTTGATATAATCTAGCAAAGCTTGGCTGGCCGCGGGCAGGCGGTAGCCCCGCCGTTGTAGCTGCTGCAATCCTGCCACCCCATACGCTTGGGTTTCGCAATTGAAGCTCGCCAGCATAGCCAGTAGCGGCGCAGCTTTGCGCTTAGCTACCAGCTGGTTAATCATCGCCCCGTCCGCCGTTAGCGGGCTGCCATCGCCGCAGTAGAAAGCAAATTCTCTCGGCGAAGCTATGTCAAGTAGCAGCTGCTCAGCCGTTTGAGCTGACTGGTAAAATTCATTGCGCTTTTGCAGAAAGGCCACGACTAACAAGTGATTATACCGGTGGTCGCTACACTTTTTATCTTCTTCCGAGTCGATAGTGCTCAAAAAGATAGTATCGTTTCGGCACAGCAGATTTACCTGGAAGCGATAGAAGTTTAGGCTTATCACCAGGCGGCGCTGCTTAAAGCCCACGTCCAGGTCGCGGTTGAACTGGCCATTCAGGTAGCTGCGCGAAGGTATATGTTTCGCCACCAAGCTATCTAGTCGCTGCACCACGCTGCTACCCAACGGCTCGGACGCAACAACAGACCGAATCCGCGCCAGGTATTTTTCCGGCGTGTCGGCCGCCTGTCCGCGCGCTGGTTGCAGCAGCCGCACAAAAAGCAGTAATACGAGTAGAATCTTTGCCATAGCTTCCTGATGCCGGATACCGCGGTATTGCACACGAGCGCCAGCCGGCAGGTGATTGCTAATTCCGCACCGCAATCAGCAGCCCCAGCTCCTTATAGCGCATGTTGAATTTCTTGGCGATGGCGGCGTTCGTGAGCGAGCCTTTGTAGATGTACACGCCGCTGCGAAAATGCTCGTTGGTGAACAGCGCCTCGTTGATGCCGCCCTGCTGGCTGATGTCTTGCAGGATGGGCGTGAAGATGTTGCTGAGCGCGTTGGTGGCGGTGCGGGGCACGCGCGAGGCAATGTTGGGCACGCAGTAGTGCACCACGTCGTACTTGCGAAAGACGGGCTTGCTGTGGTTGGTCAGCTCGCTGGTTTCGAAGCAGCCGCCCTGGTCGATGCTGATGTCGATGATGATGGAGCCGGCGGCCATGCTAGCCACCATCTGCTCGGGCACCATAAACGGGATGCGGCCTTCCTCCACGGCTAGGGCCCCGATAACCACATCGGCCCGCCGAATCTGCTGGCTCAACGCAAACGTATCGAGCGTACTGGTGTAAAGCTGCGTGCCCAAGTTATGCTTGAGGCGGCGTAGCTTATAAAGGTGGTTATCAAATACTTTAACCTCGGCGCCCAGGCCGATGGCGGCGCGGGCGGCGTACTCGGCCACCGTGCCGGCGCCCAGAATAACGACCTGCGACGGCGGCACGCCCGTAATGCCGCCCAGGATAATTCCCTTGCCTTCGTTGGAGCGGGCCAGGTACTCGGCGGCCACCAGCATCACCGTGGAGCCGGCAATTTCGCTCATGGCGCGCACCACGGGGCGGGCGCCGCTAGGGTCCTTTATCAGCTCGAAGCCGATGGCGTTGACCTTCTTGCGGGCCAGGGCGTTGATGAACTCGGGCGTCATGGTGCCCATTTGCAGGGCCGAAATGAGCGTTTGGCCGGGGCGCATGAGCTCAATTTCGTCCATCATGGGCGGGGCCACTTTCAGGATGATGTCGGCCTTGTAAACCTCCTCGGTAGAGTAAGCGATGGTGGCGCCGGCCTCCGAGTAGTCGTGGTCGGAGTACTTGCTGGGCTCGCCGGCCCCGCTTTCCAGCATCACTTCGTGGCCTTCGGTCACGAGGTGCAGCACGGCTTCGGGCGTGAGGCCCAGGCGGTTTTCCTGCAACGAGGTTTCCTTGGGCAGGCCGATGAAAAGCTTGCGTTTGCGCGTTTCCACGGCCAGCATCGACTCCTGGGTGAAGTAGGCGCGGCTCGTAGCCAGGGCGCCAAAGCCGGAGGGTAGCTGTTCGGCCATAACTTTTTCAATTATCAGTTACTAGTGCGCAATTATCAGTTGATGACTTCCTCAAGAAGAAATCTCATCTGCCAACTACTTGCTTGCTAATCGTTTGACAATTGTTGATTGGTAATTGATAATTGAATTTCTCTTGATTCGGGGCCGGTTACGGCCAGCGCCACCAGCAAGCGCTGCGGGGGTAGCAGGCCGGCCACATGGCTAGGCCACTCGACTAAGCAAAGATACCCCGAATCGAAGTACTCGGCCGCCCCCAGCCGCGCAGCTTCTTCTTCGGAATCGACGCGGTAAAAATCGAAGTGGTAGATGGGCCGCCCCCGGCCGTCGCGGTACTCATTAACCAAGGCAAAAGTGGGGCTGCTCACGTCGTCTTCGACCCCTAGCGCGGCGCACAGCGCCCGGATGAGCGTGGTTTTGCCCGCCCCCATCTCACCCTCAAAGGCTACCACGGCGCAGCCCGACTCGGCGATGGCGGTGGCGAGCTGCTGGGCGGCCGTGGGCACGGCGGCTAGGGTCGGAATTTCAAGCGTAATGGGTGTCACGATTGGGTAAGCTATAAATCGCCGGTCATGCTGACGAAGGAAGCATCTTGTCAGGGTAGAGTAGTTGGGTCAAACCTGACAAGATGCTTCCTTCGTCAGCATGACAGACGTGGCCCTAGTGCATCCGGTCGTTGCGTACGGGTAGGTTGACCACAATTTCGCCCTCCAGCAGCAGCAACTCTTGCAGGCGGGCATCGACCTCAGTGGGGTTGCAGTATTCTTTGGCCAGGTCCACGTAGCTCACAAAGTGGCCGGCCTCGCTGGCCATCAGCTCGTAGTAAAACTGACTGAGCTCGGGGTCGCGGTCCTGCAAATGCAGCCACAGCAGCTTGAAGCGCTCGCAGGAGCGCGCCTCGATGAGCGACGATACCAGGAGCTGGTCCATGAGCTGGCGCTCGCGGGGGCCGCCCTTGCGCACGTGCGTCATGAGCTGCACCACGTACTCGTCGCGCCGGGGGCGGCCCAGCGCCAGGCCACGCTTGCGCAGCTCCTTCACCACGCGGTCGAAGTGCTCCCACTCTTCGGCCACCAGCGCGGTAAGCTCGTCTACCAGGCGGTCTTTTTCGGGGTAGTGCACGATGAGCGAGATGCCGGTGCTGGCCGCCTTTTGCTCGCAGTAGGCGTGGTCGACGAGGATTTCTTCCAGGTTTTTGCTGGCCAGGTCGGCCCAGCGCGGGTCGGAGTTAAGCTTGAGCTTGAGGATAGTTTTTTCTTTCATAAGTCTACCAGATTGTTTGGGAAGCGCTAGGCTCACAACCACTACTCAGCTAAAAAAGCGCCAGCGGACGCCAAACTGGAAGCGGCGCGGGTAGCCGGTGTAGTAGGGCGTGGTGAAGTAGCCGTCGCTGCTGAGGCCTTGGTTGAGGTAGGCGACTTTTAGGAAGATGGAGGCCGAACTGATGTCGGCGGCCACAAACACGTTGGCCAGGGCGTAGTTGCCGATGGTAAAGCGGTCCTGCACGTAAAATTGCTGGGTGCTGGGGGCATAGTTGTAGCCCCGGAAGCGCGACTGGTAGTACAGCTCGCCGCCCACCTGCGCAAACAGCGCGTTGCCGAACACCTTACGCTGGTAGTACACCCGCGACTCCGTTACGAGGGCCGGGATGCGCAGGCCCGCGCCGTCGCCGCCCTGCGTGTAGGTAGCCTGGTTGTCGAAATACACGCTACCCAGCCGGGCGCGATGCCGCGCGAAGCCGATATAAAGCGATTTGCTGTCGGTGAGGGCCGTGGAAAGCTGCTCGGGCACGCCGTACTGATTGTAGAATATCAGGCCCGAAATGCGCACCGCGGCGGCACTCAACTCGATGGAATGCTCGGCCAAAAAGGGCAGCGACTGGCGCAGCCGCACCATGAGCTGCTGGGTAGTGGTGTTGTTAAAGGTGCTCTGCCACTTATTGTCACTCACATTGGCCCAAGCATAGTTGTTGCCAATGAAGACGCGCTGCGTAAGCGTGGGCGAATACGAGTTGAGCAGCAGCTCGGCCGAGAGCGGGCCGGTGCGGATGCGCCCGCGCAGCCAGTACTCGCCTCCCGCCCCCAGCACTTTAGGCACTAAGCTGTTATCGAAGGGCAAATATTCGCCGGCCACTTCCACAGAATAGATTTCGCGATAGTTGAAGGAGGCCGTGCCGCCCACAAACAACTGCCCGAAGTAATGCGGGGCCACGATAGTATCGGCCGGGGAGCTGCCTACGGTTTGGAGGCGCAGGCCCGTGCCCGAGCGGCCGAGCGGCGTGGTAAGCTGCGACAGCCAGGCGTTGCGGTAGCGGCCATACACGTTGTACTCGATGCGGCTGGTGCGCCCGAGCAGGCCAAAGGTGTTCTCAATCTGGCGGAACGTGGCGCGGTCGTCGGTAGCCACCGAGTTGCGCAGCGTGCCCGAATTGGGGAAGGCCGTGGCCTGCGGGTAGAACAGCAGCAGGCCGTTGCCATCGCGCGGCAGGGCGTTGTCGGTGTAGCCGTTGTATTGCCGGCGCAGGTCGAGCACGTGGTAGGCGGTGAAGCCCTTTTGCGCCAGCCGGTAGGTCTGAAACACGTGCAGCTGGTCGCGGTCGTCGATATTGATGCCCGGCGCGAGGTACACCCGCTCGAGGTCGTACTTAAAGAAGCTGTTGTCGCCCTTCGAGTTTTCCAGGCTCTCATTAGTTGTGGGCCAGATGCCCCCTAGCTCGCGGGTACGCTGGCGGCTGGCCGAGTAGTTGGCCAACAGGTGGTAGCGGCCGTCCTCGGTCTGGTAGCGGCCGTAGATGGTGAAGTTGTTGTGCTCGACCTGCCACTGCGTGGTATTCACGGCCAACACCTGATTGCTGGCAATGCGCTCGTAATCAATGCCGATACTGAAATTTTTCTTCAGCGAGCGCGAGTAGTTAATCTCAAACACCTGCTCGCCGCGGCTACCCTGGATGTAGCGAAAAAACGAGTACGGCGAGCGGCTGTCGTAGTACGGCACCTCGCTGGCGTCGCGGGTATTGCGGTCGAAAGCATTGCGCCCGAAGCGCGCCCCTAACTGGTAATTGGGCTGGTACAGCAGCGGCCGCGAGGCCGAGCCCAGCACGCCCAGGTCCTGCTGAAACGTGGTATCGTGGGCCCAGAACCGCGCCTGCGGCCAGCGCGTGAGGGCCGTGTCGATGGGCACGCCGCCCGTCGAGTCGCGCCGCACGTCGGCCTCGTAGATAATGCGGGTCGTTTTGGGGCCGTAGACCACCTTGGTCGAGTCGTCGATAATCTGCGCGTGGCTAGCCAGCGCCGTGCCCAGCAGCAAAGTCAGCAGCCAGAGCCCCCGAACGACGTTTTTAAAAGAAACCATGCAAAAGAGTGTCACGCAACTATCGGGCGCGCACGCACGCCGCACCACGGGCAAAGGTACTAGCCCCCGGCGCCACGGGTAGCCGCGGCCACCGCGGCCGCTAGCCGCAGCGCGCCCTCACCCAGCAACGCTACGCGCACCGGAATGGTATAGGTGTGCCCGGCCATTGGCAGCAAAGGGCCGGGCCAGAGGCTACGCAACCCCGCCTCCCCTTCCCCACCAAGCCGAGTCGCATCTTTTTCGGTCGTGAAAACCGGCCAGCCCGGCTGCCAGTGCTGGTAGAGCGCCCGCAAATCGGCAGGCTGAAAAACGTGGTGGTCGGGCAGCGCCGCGTGGTACCGAATGCTGTAGCCCAGCCTCTCGAGATGCTCGCGCAGCGGGCCCGGCTGCGCAATGCCCGTGAGCAGCAGCGCCGGGCCGGGCGCCGGCTGGCGGCTAGGGTCCAGTACTGGCGCAGGGCTAGCCAGGTCATTATTGATGACCAACGGCGCGGGCGCCGCGTATTCATAGGCCGAAAACAGCACCGGCACGCCGGGCCGCGTGTAGCGCCGCACCTGGGCCGCAGCGGCGGCCTGCGCCGCGGCCGATAAGCCGGGCGGGCATTTAGTGACGATAACGACATCGGCGCGGGCGGCCCCGGCGCGGCTTTCGCGCAGGCGGCCGGCGGGCAGCACGTAGTCGTGATAAAAGGGCCTAGCCAGCTCGGTGAGCAGGATGTTGAGCGCCGGGCGCACGCGCCGGTGCTGGTAAGCATCATCCAGCACCACGCAGGTGAGCTCGGGGTGGCGCTGGCGCAGCAGGTCAAGGCCTAGCTGGCGGTTTTCGGCCACGGCCACCGGCACGTCCTGCGCACCAAACTGCTCGAAATACTGCCAGGGCTCGTCGCCCACCGTGGCGGCCGAGTCGGCGGCGGTGGCTAGCCGGGCGCCTTTGGTTTGGCGGCCGTAGCCGCGGCTCAGGATGGCCGGGCGCTGGCCCTGGCGCAGCAATTCTTCGACCAGCCAGGCCACGTGGGGGGTTTTGCCGGTGCCGCCCACCCGCAGGTTGCCCACGCCCAGCAGCGGCACCCAGCCGGGCGCCGAGGCCTTCCAGCCGTGGTCGTAGAGCCAGTTGCGCCCCGCCAGCACGGCGGCGTAGAGCCAGGAAAACGGGAGCAGCAGCCAGGCCGGCCAGGGAGGAAGCATGGGGCAAAGGTCGGGCCGCGGGCCGACCTTTGCCCCATGCCCGATTTTGCCACCCGCCTGCTCGCCCTACTCGCCACTTTCCCGCTGCCCGCCGCCCCGCTGCCGGGCGGCGTAGAAGTCCGTAATTCCTTCCACGACCCGGCTGTGCAGGCCATCCTCACGGCGTTTGCCCGCAAGTTTTACGCCGCCGATGCGCCGCGGGTGGGCGTGTTCGGTATCAACCCGGGCCGGTTTGGCGGCGGGCGCACCGGCGTAGCCTTCACCGACCCGGTGGCCCTGGCCAGCTGCGGCATTGCCCACGCGCTGCCCCGGCAGCGGCGCGAGCTGTCGAGCGAGTTCGTCTATAAATTTATTGAAGCGCTGGGCGGCCCGGCCGAGTTTTACCAGCACTTTTTCCTGAGCTCGGTTTATCCGCTGGAGTTGACCCGGGAAGGAAAAAATTATAATTACTACGATGCCCCGGCCCTTACCAAAGCGCTCTGGGAAGACATGCGCCTATCCCTGACCGAGCAAACCGAGCGCCTGCACCTGCGCCGCGACGTGGCCGTGAGCCTGGGCCGCCGCAACGGCGAATTTCTGCGCAAGCTCAACGACGAGCTGGGTTTATTTGCTCGAATTGAAATCCTGGACCACCCGCGCTTCCTCATGCAGTACCGCCGCAAGGGGCTAGCCGAAAACGTGGCCCGCTACGTGGAGGTGCTCGGCGGGCTGCTCGAAAAATAATTTTCGCGTAGCGGACAAGTGCAAATAAACCCGATACCTGCTTTATTTGTCTGATTACCACTATCTGCTCTGTCCGCTTTCCCCTTCTTTTAGTAGTGCCTACCGTTCAAGACCTCACCCGGCTGCTGGAAACGGCTGCCCCTCTCGCCTACCAGGAGAGCTATGACAATGCCGGCCTGCAGTGTGGTTTGCCCGACGCCGAGATTACGGGCGTGCTCATTGCCCTCGACTGCACGCCCGCCGTGGTGGCCGAGGCTAGCCGGCGCGGTTGCAACGTGGTGGTGTGCCACCACCCGGTTATTTTCCGGCCGCTCAAACGTCTCACCGGCAAGGGCTTGGTCGAGCAAACGCTGATGGCCGCACTCAAGGCCGACGTGGCCATCTACGCCGCCCACACCAACCTCGACAACGTGCGCCAAGGCGTGAATGCCAAGCTGGCCGACAAGCTGGGCCTGGTTAATTGCCGCATTCTGGCCCCCAAAACCGGCACCCTGGCCCGCCTCAGCACCTACGTGCCCGACGAGCCCACCGCCGACGGCCAGCAGCTGGCCGATACGGTGTTGCAGGCGCTGTACGCGGCCGGCGCGGGCCACGTGGGCAACTACCGCGACTGTAGTTTCCAGACGCCGGGGCTGGGCACCTTCACGCCGGGCGCGGGCAGCCGCCCCACCCTCGGCAAGGAAAACCAGCCCACCGCCGTGGCCGAAACCCGCCTCGAAGTGCTGCTGCCGCTGCACCGGCAGGCCGCCGTGCTGGCCGCCCTACGCCAGGCCCACCCCTACGAAGAAGTGGCCTACGAGCTCGTGAAGCTCGAAAACCAGCACCAGGACGTGGGCGCCGGCCTGGTGGGCGAGCTGCCCGAGGCCATCAGCCCGGCCGCTTTCCGCCAGTTGCTGAAAGCGGAGCTCGGCGTGCCAGTGGTGCGCCACACGGCCTTTGAGAAGGCTATCAAGCAAGTGGCTTTGTGCGGCGGCGCGGGCAGCTTTCTCACTGGCGCGGCCCTGGCGGCCGGGGCCGATGCCTACGTGACCGGCGACGTAAAATACCACGAGTTTTTTGCCCCTGAGGGCGGGCTGATGCTCTGCGACGTGGGCCACTTTGAGAGCGAGCAGTTTACGGACGAGATATTCCGCGATTTGCTGCTGGGCGCGTTCGGTCGTACTTTTGCGGTCTTATTCGCTGAAACCTCCACGAATCCCGTTCAGTATGACTGCTAATTCTGCCGCCGTGGCAAATCCGGCCGACGCGCCTATTTCCGCCAAGCTCGAAGCTTTGCTCAACCTGCAACGCATTGATTCGCAGCTGGATGAAATCCGCCGGGTGCGGGGCGACCTCCCCGAGGAAGTGCGCGACCTCGAAGACGAAATTGCCGGCTACGAAGCCCGCGTGAAGCGTTTCGACGAAGAAATCGGGGGCTTGCAAGACCAAATCAAGCAGCGCAAAGCCGCTACTAAAGAGGCCGAAGGCCTCATCAAGCGCTACGAAGAGCAGCAAACCAACGTGCGCAACAACCGCGAGTACGAGGCCATTGCCAAGGAAGTAGAGCTGCAGCGCCTCGAAATTCAGATTTCGGACAAGAAAATCAAGGAGGCGCAGTACCTCATCGACCAGCGCAACACCGAGGCCAACGTGACGCGCCAGCGCCTCGACGAGCGCCGCAAGGACCTTGACACCAAGAAAAGCGAGCTCGACACCATCGTGGCCGAGAACGAAGCCGAGGAAAAGCAGCTCGTGACCGAGCGCGAAACCGCCGTGCAGCCCGTAGAAAACCGCCTGCTGACGGCCTACGACCGCATCCGGGGCAACATGCGCAACCGCCTCGCGGTAGTGCTGGTGCGCCGCGACGCCTGCGGCGGCTGCTTTAACACGGTGCCCCCGCAGCGCCAGGCCGACATTATTTCGCACAAGAAAATCATCGTGTGCGAGCACTGCGGTCGTATCTTGGCCGACGTAGAAGGCAAACAGTCGGCCAACTAGGGTCCGGCTTGTTTTAAGAGGAAAAGGAACGGCTTTGGTCGTTCCTTTTTTGTTGCGCTAAGCTATGCTTTTTCTCGCCTCGGGCTCCTTGTTGTTTCGCCGCTTGCCGCGGACGCTCGCCAGCGCGGCGCTGCTGTGCGCCAGCCTAGGCGCGCCGGGGCGGGCGAGCGGCTTGGCCCAAGACCCCGAGGCTAGCCCAGTCAGCAGCCCCCTAGCGGCGGGCGAAAGCCTCGCTCCTACCGCCCGCCGTGCCTACGCCGAATTGCTGAAGCTGAAGCTGCCAGCCAGTCGGCAGTTGCTGGCTACCGAGCCGGCCGCTGCCCCCGGCACGCTACTGGTGGCCGATTGCGCCGACTTTGTGGAGTTGCTCATCACGCAGGATGCCAGCCGCTACGCTACCACCCTAGCCACCCAGGATGCCCGGCTAGCCACGCTGGAACAAGCGCCGGCCGGCGCGCTGCGCGACTACGCCCGGGCCGAAATCCGGCTGCACCAGGCCGTGGCGCAGCTGGCGTTTCACCACGAGGTGCGCGGCGCCTGGAACCTGCGCCAGGCCGTGCTACTGATGCAGGCCGTGGTGCAGCGCTACCCGGCGTTTTTGCCGGCGCGCAAGACGCTGGGCGTCTGTCAGTTCGGCATCGGCTCCTTGCCCGAAGGCTACCACTGGCTGCTGCGGCTGCTGGGCTTGCGCGCCAACCCGGAGGAGGGGCTAGCCAACCTGAGCCGGTCGGCGGCGCAGCCGCACGACTTTCAGGCCGAGAGCCAGTTGCTGCTAGCCCTCATCCGCGAGTCGTACTACAAAAAGGGCGACGAAAGCCTGGCCGTAACGACTCGCCTGGCCCGCGAGCAGCCCGACAATCTCCTCTTCAGCTACTTGGTTATCAGCTTGAATAAGCGCCAGCACCACGGCGAAGCCGCGCTGGCTGCCTACCGCGCCCGGCCCACCGGCCCGGCCTACCTGCCGCTAGCCTACCTGCACCACCTGGCCGGCGACTTGCTGCTGTACCGGGGCGAGTACGCCGCTTCTACGGCTGAAAACCAGCAGTTTTTGCGCGAGTTTCGGGGTGAGTACTACCGCAAGGATGCCGCCTTTAAGCTCTACCTGGCGGCGTGGCTAGGGGGCGCGCCGCCGTCTACGGCCGAGCGCTACCGCCAGCAAATCAACCTAGCTGGCCCGCTCGTTATTGAGGAAGACATTTATGCCCAGCGCTTCTACCACGATGCGCAGCTGCTCAACCCGGCCCTCACCCGCGGCCGGCTGCTCACCGATGGCGGCTACTACGCGCAGGCGCTGAGTATTTTACAGCAATTTAATCCCGCGCCCACTACGTCGGTGCGCGACCGGCTTGAGGCGCCCTACCGGCGTGCCCGCGCCTGGCAGGGCCTGGGCCAGCCCGACTCGGCCCGCGCCGACTACGGGCGCACACTGCGCCTGTCGGCCGCGCTGGGCGAGCCGGCTTACTATTTTGCCCCGCAAGCGGCTTTGCAGCTCGGCTACCTGGCGCAGGCTGCCGGCCAGCGCGCGGCGGCGAAAAGCTATTTTGAGCAGGCCATGCATTACCCCAAACACGAGTATAAAAACAGCACCGACCAAAAAGCCAAAGTGGCTTTGCGGGGGTTATAGCGGCCTGTTATGCTACGTATTTCCCTAGCCGACTTGCCGGCTGATTTCCGCGCCCGGGCCTTGCAATGGGCTAGCCAGTTTGCCCATTGCGCTTATTATGAGCACAATGACCTGCAGCAATCGGCGGCTGGCAGCTTTTCCCGGCTGCTGGCGGTGACCGCCGCGGACCCGGCGGCACCCGCGTCGCTGGCTAGCCTGCCCGCGTCCCTGAGCCGCCCGGCGCCGCTGCCGCACTGCGGCTTTGTGACGTATGATGTTAAAAATGAAATTGAAATCCTCAGCAGCCAGAATTTTGCAGGGCTAGCCTGGCCGACGCTGCATTTTTTTCAGCCCGAAACCTGCCTGCGCTGGTTGGGCGGTGAGGTCATTATAGAAGGACAGACGACGGGCGTGCTCGCCGCTATTCTGGTTACTGAGGCGCCGGCCGCACTGCTGCCCGTGGTGCCGCCGCTGCGCGCTCGGATGCCCCGCGCCGAGTACCTGCGCGCCGTGGAGGCCGTGCGCGAGGACATTCTCAACGGGGAGGTTTACGAGTTAAACCTGTGCCAGGAGTTCTACGCCGAAAACGTGACGCTCGACCCGGTGGCCGTTTTTGGGCGGCTCAATGCGGCCTCGCCGGCACCTTACGCGGGCTTTTTGCGCCACCACGACCATTATTTGCTCTGCGCCTCGCCCGAGCTATTTATTACTAAGGAGCAATCGGTTATCACGTCGCAGCCTATCAAGGGCACGCGGCGGCGCAGCGCCACCCCGGCCGACGATGAGCAGCAGCGGCTAGCTCTGCTGCACGACGAAAAGGAACGCGCCGAAAACTTGATGATAGTGGACCTCGTGCGCAATGACCTGGCCCGCGTGGCCTGCACCGGCACTGTGCGCGTACCCGAATTATTCGGTACCTACGGCTTCCGGCACGTGTGGCAATTGATTTCGACTGTGCAGGCCGAGTTACGGCCCGGCACGGGCCTGGCCGATATCCTGCGCGCCACTTTCCCAATGGGCTCGATGACGGGCGCGCCCAAAATCAGGGCCATGCAGCTAATCGAGCACTACGAGGCTAGTCGGCGCGGGCTCTACAGCGGCAGCTTCGGCTACGTGCTACCGGGCGGCGACTTTGACTTTAACGTGGTGATTCGCAGCCTCCAATACCGCGCCGACACGGGTTACCTCAGCCTGCAAGTAGGCTCAGCCATCACCTACGACTCGGTACCCGAGCAGGAATACGCCGAGTGCCTGCTCAAAGCCCAGGGAGCACTGGAGGCGCTGGGAACAACTATCAGTTAACAGTTAGCAATTAGCAACTCGTGTGGCGGAGTCTGTCACCTGACGAGCTGATAATTGGTAATTGTTAACTGATAATTGAAATCTGCCATTCTGTCATTTCCCGGACCTGATTTGTATCTTTGTTATCTGCCCGGCGATAAGCTGTGGCTCCTTGCCTGCTATGTCCCAACCGCTCATTACGTTAGATTTCCTCGATAGGGCTCCGGCTACCGAGGCGGCCGCCCTACCCACCGATGTGCGCGTGAGCGCCGCCACCCGCACCGGCGGCGCCCGCAAGCTCTACATCGAGAGCTACGGCTGCCAGATGAATTTTTCCGACTCCGAAATCGTGTCCAGCATCCTGGCCAATGAGGGGTTTGACACTACCGAGGACGTGGCCGTGGCCGACCTCGTGCTGCTCAACACCTGCTCCATCCGCGAGAAGGCCGAGCAGACGGTGCGCATGCGCCTCAAACAGATTAATTCGCACAAGAAGCGCCGGCCGGGGATGCTGGTGGGCGTGCTCGGCTGCATGGCCGAGCGCCTGAAAAGCAAGTTTTTGGAGGAGGAGAAAATCGTGGACCTAGTGGTGGGCCCCGATGCCTACCGCGACTTGCCCCAGCTCATTGCGCAGGTCGATGGCGGCCAAAAGGCCGTGAACGTGCTGCTGAGCCGCGAGGAAACCTACGCCGACATCACGCCCGTGCGCCTGAACTCGAATGGCGTGTCGGCCTTTATCAGCATCATGCGCGGCTGCGACAACATGTGCTCGTTTTGCGTGGTGCCTTTCACGCGGGGCCGCGAGCGCAGCCGCGACGCCCACAGCATCGTGCAGGAAGCCCGCGACCTCGTGGCCGCTGGGTACAAAGAGGTTACGTTGCTGGGCCAGAACGTGGACAGCTACAAATGGGCTAGCGAAGACGACACCGAGCGCGTCAACTTCGCCCAGCTGCTGGAGCGCGTGGCGCTGATAACGCCCGAGCTGCGGGTGCGCTTTTCGACCTCGCACCCCAAGGATATTACCGACGAGGTGCTGCTCACGATGGGGCGCTACGACAACATCTGCAAGTACCTGCACCTGCCCGCCCAGAGCGGCAATTCGCGCGTGCTAGAGCTGATGAACCGCACCTACGACCGCGCCTGGTACGAGAACCGCGTGGCGGCCGTGCGCCGCATCCTGGGCGACGACTGCGCCATCTCGACCGATATGATTGCCGGCTTCTGCTCCGAAACCGAGGCCGAGCACCAGGATACGCTCAGCCTGCTCGACCATGTGCAGTACGACATGGCCTACATGTTTTTCTACTCGGAGCGCCCCGGCACCCTGGCCGCTCGCAAGCTCGCCGACGACGTTCCGCTGGAAGTCAAGAAGCGCCGCCTCCAGGAAATTATCGACCGCCAGCAGGCGCACAGCCGCGCCCGCTACGAGCGCGGCGTGGGCCGCGTGCACCAGGTGCTCGTTGAGAACTTCTCGAAGCGCTCGAAAGACGACCTCAGCGGCCGCAACAGCCAGAACCAAGTGGTTATTTTTCCGAAAGGCAATTTCCAGAAAGGCGACTACGTCAATGTATTGGTGCACACCAATACGGGCGGCTCACTCATTGGTGAAGCACTGTAGAGCGACCTGACGCTTCCTGAAAATGTCTTTGTACCTCTTCGTTATAGATGACGAGCTACGGACTTTGCTACACGAGCTTGAATCGCACTTCAGTATCAAACTTGATGACGTAGTAGTCGATAAAATTTTTGCCGACGCGGAGAACTACTCCCTCGATAAAGAAATACGTTATACGCTCTATCGAGACTCAAGTATTTGGTTTGCGTGGGTAATTGAGGGCATTGTGGAAGAGTGGGAACCAGAAACTATATGGCTTCAAAGTCGCTTCGGCTTTCGAAAGCAAAAGCAGTTTGAAGCTTTTTTCAAAAACAGGACTTGACTAACCAGGAAATTCAATCTATCAAGCAGCGCTTTGGCATTATCGGCAATGCGCCGGCGCTGAACTACGCCATTCAGGTCGCGACGCAGGTCGCGCCCACGGACATGACCGTGCTCATTACCGGCGAAAGCGGGTCGGGCAAGGAGTCGTTTTCCAAGATTATCCACGCGCTCTCGCCCCGCAAACACGGGCAGTTCATTGCCATCAACTGCGGCGCCATCCCGGAAGGCACCATTGACTCGGAGCTGTTTGGTCACGAAAAAGGGGCTTTTACGGGGGCCAACGAGGCGCGCAAGGGCTACTTTGAGGTCACCGACGGCGGCACCATCTTCTTGGATGAGATTGCCGAGATGCCGCTCGGCACCCAGGCCCGCCTGCTGCGCGTGCTCGAAAACGGCGAGTTTATCCGGGTAGGTAGCAGCAAGGTGCAGAAGACCGACGTGCGCGTGGTGGCCGCTACCAACGTCAATTTGCTCGACCGCGTGCAGGCCGGCAAGTTTCGGGAGGACCTGTATTATCGCCTCAATACGGTGCCCATCACGGTTCCACCATTACGTGAGCGGGGCGATGATATCTACTTGTTGTTTCGCAAGTTTACCGCTGATTTTTCGGAGAAGCACCGCGTGAAGCCCATCAGCCTCACGCCCGATGCGGTGCGGCTGCTCACACGCTTTCGCTTTCCAGGCAACATTCGGCAACTCAAGAACCTGGCCGAGCAGATTTCGGTGCTGGAGATGGAGCGCGAGGTCGATGCCCCGCGCCTGACCACCTACCTGCCGGTTGCCCAAACCTCGCAGCTGCCGGCACTGCTGCCCGGCCACGGGGCTAGCGGCGGCGATTTTGGCTCGTATTCGGAGCGCGATATCCTGTATCGGCTGCTGTTTGATATGCGCCGCGACATGACCGACCTCAAAAAGGTGGTGCTGGAACTGGCCACTGGCAACCGCCCCGCCGCCGTCGACACCCAGGAGCTACTGCGCCAGAACAGTCACCTGTTCAACAACTTAAACGAGGCCTCGCCCTACCCCGGCCCCGAAAACCCGGCCGAGGCCGGCGCGGGTTACTACCTACCCGCTAGCCCCGCCGCGCCGCTACGGGTCGATGTATCGGCCACTAGCCCCTACGCCGACGAGGACGACAGCGACCAGACCGAGGACATTCCGCACGAAACCGAAGAGGAAACGCTTTCGCTCGATGCCATTGAGAAAGAAATGATTCTCAAAGCCTTGAAGAAGCACCACAACAAGCGCAAGTACGCCGCCCAGGACTTGGGCATTTCGGAGCGTACGCTTTACCGCAAGCTCAAGCAATATGACCTCGAATCGGCTTAACTGCACGCGCCGCCGGGCGCTGGGCCTACTGGCGCTGCCCGCCCTGCTGCTAGCCAGCGGCTGCGGCATCTACTCGTTCAACGGCACCAACATCGACCCGTCGGTGAAGACGATTTCGATTCAGACGTTCCAGAACAGCGCGCCCAACGCGCCGGCCTACCTGTCGCAGCGCTTCACGGAGGATATTAAGGATTACTTCCAGCGCAACACTACCCTAAAGCTGGTGCCGCGCGACGGCGACCTGCAATTCGAGGGAAATATCGCGGCCTACGATTTTGCACCGGCGGCTATTCAGCAAACGGGCGGGCTGCCCGGCGCCGGCGCCAACCGCCTTACCGTGCAGGTGCAGCTGCGCTTCACGAACACCAAGAATAACAAGCAGGATTTCGAGCAAACCTTTCAGAGCCAGAAGGATTTTGCCTCGACCCAAGACATTGCGACTGTGAACAACGACCTGAATTCGGTGCGCGAAATCACGCGTAACATTATCAGCGACATGTTCAACAAATCGGTGGCCAACTGGTAGTATTGCCCTTGATGAGCGCGTTTTCGGCGCCAGTCTGCTCACTTTGCCGTAATGTTGCGGGCTCAAAGCGCGCCTTTTGGGTGCGCTTTTCCTTGTTTTTTCTATGACCCGCGCCACGCTTTTACAGCTGCTAGCCCACCCCACGGCCCTGACCGGGGCCGACGTGCGCGCGCTGGAACAGCTGGCCGACGCCTTCCCATATTGCCAGACGGCGCACCTGCTGCTGGCCAAGGCCGCGCACGACCAGGGCTCGATGCTGGCCGGCCAACGCCTGCGCCGCGCCGCCACCTACGCCGCCGACCGCACCCGCCTGCGTCAGCTCATCGAGCTGGATACGCCCGTTGCGGAGCCCGAAGTTGCCGTTGTTACCCAAGCGGATGTGGTGGCGAACGTGCCACTACCCGCCCCGGTGCTGGCCGAGCTAGCATCTTCTATTCCTGATGAACCAGCGGAAGCTAGCCAAGCGGCAGTGCTGGAAGACAAGCCTGACCAAGTTATCGGGTCGACAACGGCTGAGGCTGAGGCAGTGCCTGCAGTAGTAATTGAAGCAGTGCCCGAGGCGGTAGCTGAAGCAGCACCTACTCTAGCCGAGCCCCTGGTGGAAGTAGCCGCACCAGCGACAGAAGCTGAGTTGCCGCCGCAGGCGCCGCCCATTCGGCCACCGGTCGAGGCGGAAGTAGCGCGCTTCGAGTTTGGTTTGGCTACGGAAGAGCCCGCTGAGATTATCGCCTACCGCCTGCCCGAGTTGGAAGAGGCCACCGCGCCGACTGGCACACCCACTACGCCGCGGCTGCCCGCCTTTAGCGGCCTCGCCGAGGTGCACTATGCCCCTAGCGAGGGCAGCCGGCTGGGCTTCGGCCTAGTGGCGGCGACTAGCCTCGATGCCTTGCCGGGGGTTAGCCTGCCGCCCACCGGCGAGTTCTTCGCGCCCGATGCTTTGCTACTGGCGCACCTGGCGACGCACCAGGCACCGGCGCAGCCTAAATCCAGCTCGCTCGACTTGATTAACAGCTTCTTGCAGCGGGCACCCGCGCCCACGCGCCGCCGCACGGCCCCGCTGCCCAGCGCCCCCGAGCCCGATGCGCAGGCTGACTTATCGGTGCGCAGCACGCGGGCCGAGCCCGACCTGGCCTCCGAGAGCTTGGCCAAAATCCTGGCTCGGCAGGGCAAAATTGACCGCGCCATCGCAGTTTATGAGCGCCTTATGGTGAAACAGCCAGAAAAAATGGCGTACTTTGTAGCCCAAATTGAATCTTTGCGCCCTTCGGCGTAGCTTTTACTTTTTTCCATGTACCTCTTTCTCGTCATTTTCATCCTGCTCATCTGCTTTCTGCTAGCCCTCGTGGTGCTGGCGCAAAACCCCAAAGGCGGTGGCCTCAGCAGCCAGTTTGGCGCGGGCGGCGCGGCCAACCTCATGGGCGTGAAGCGCACGGGCGACTTGCTTGAGAAGCTAACTTGGGGCTTTGCTGTGGGCCTAATCATCCTAACGCTAGCCACGCACATCATCGGTGGCAGCAGCGCGGGTCCCGTGCGCAGTATCAACCAGCAGGCTGCCCAGCGCGCCGTGGTGCCGACTGCCCCCGCTGCCCCAGCTGCGGTGCCAACGGCACCCGCCGGGCAGCCTTCTACCATCCCGGTTCCTGCCCCGCAACCTGCTCGGTAGGGAAAAATATTTTCTTGAATTCCTTCAAAAGCCAGTGGCATCCGTTTAACACGGAGCCGCTGGCTTTTTGCCTTTCGGCTCATTTGGGCAGACTAGCGGGCGTCTTTCTGCCAATCCGACTAGTTGGGGCGCGCATTCTGTCAGGTTTCGGCGGTTGGCACATTTCGTGTCCACCCCGGCGCAGAAGTTCCCTAACTTCTTTGTTACCCTACACCTCCATTTCCCATTTCAACCAATGGCACTGAGCATTAAACCGCTAGCCGACCGCGTAGTCATTAAGGCCGCCGCCGCCGAAGCCACCACCAAATCTGGCATCATCATCCCCGACACTGCCAAGGAAAAGCCCCAGCGTGGCGAAGTAGTAGCCGTAGGCGAAGGTAAAACGTCGGATAACGGCACCGTTATCAAGCCTGAGGTGAAAGTAGGCGACCAAGTGCTGTACGGCAAGTGGACCGGCACGGAAATCACTCTGGATGGCGAGGACTACCTCATTATGCAGGAAAAGGATATTCTGGCTGTCCTCTAAGCCGGTTCTCCACTTAACATCAACCTAACCTACTACTTAACCACCCAATGGCTAAGAACATTCAATTTGACACCGAAGGCCGCGACCGCCTGAAGCGGGGCGTGGACAAACTCGCCAACGCCGTTAAAGTAACCCTCGGCCCGAAAGGCCGCAACGTTATCATCGATAAGAAGTTCGGTGCTCCTTCCATCACGAAGGACGGTGTAACTGTAGCCAAAGAAATCGAGCTCCGCGACCCCATCGAGAACATGGGCGCCCAACTCGTGAAAGAAGTGGCTAGCAAGACGGCCGACCAGGCAGGCGACGGCACCACGACCGCCACGGTATTGGCCCAGGCCATCTACACCGCCGGCTCGAAAAACGTAGCCGCCGGCGCTAACCCAATGGACCTCAAGCGTGGCATCGACAAGGCTGTATTAGCAGTAGTTGCTAACCTGAAAGCCCAGTCGAAGCCGATTGCCAACAGCGCCGAAATCGCGCAGGTTGGTACCATTTCGGCCAACAACGACGCGGAAATCGGCAAGATGATTGCCGATGCCATGGATAAGGTTGGTAAAGAAGGTGTTATTACGGTAGAAGAAGCCCGTGGCACCGAAACCGAAGTAAAAACGGTAGAAGGCATGCAGTTTGACCGCGGCTACCTGTCGCCCTACTTCGTGACCAACCCCGAGAAGATGGAGACGGAGTTCGAGAACCCCTATATCCTCATCTACGACAAGAAAGTGAGCACCATGAAGGAGCTGCTGCCCGTGTTGGAGCAAGTGCTTCAGACTGGCAAGCCGCTGCTCATCATTTCGGAAGACGTTGATGGTGAGGCCCTGGCTACGCTGGTAGTGAACAAGCTGCGCGGCTCGCTGAAAATCGCGGCGGTGAAAGCCCCTGGCTTCGGCGACCGCCGCAAGGCCATGCTCGAAGATATCGCCACCCTCACGGGCGGTACGGTGATTTCGGAAGAGCGCGGCTACAAGCTCGAGAACGCTACCTTGGACTACCTCGGCACGGCTGAGAAAATCATCATTGACAAGGACAACACCACGATTGTCAACGGTAAAGGTCAGAAAGAGGACATTACCTCGCGCATTAACCAGATTAAGGCGCAGATGGAAACCACTACTTCGGACTACGACAAGGAGAAGCTGCAAGAGCGCCTGGCTAAGCTGAGCGGTGGCGTAGCCATCCTTTACATCGGTGCTAGCACCGAAGTAGAAATGAAGGAGAAGAAAGACCGCGTAGACGATGCCCTGCACGCTACCCGCGCCGCCGTTGAGGAAGGTGTGGTACCCGGCGGTGGCGTGGCCCTGGTGCGTGCTATCGAGGCTCTCGAGGCAGTAGAAACCCTGAACGGCGACGAGCGCACTGGTGTCAATATCATCCGCACGGCCCTGGAGGCTCCCCTGCGCACCATCGTGCAGAACGCCGGTGGCGAAGGCTCGGTAGTAGTACAGAAGGTGCGCGATGGCAAAGGCGACTACGGCTACAACGCCCGCGAGGACCGCTACGAGAACCTGACGGCCGCTGGTATCATCGACCCAACCAAAGTAACCCGCTTGGCGCTCGAGAACGCTGCTTCTATCGCCGGCCTGTTGCTGACGACCGAAGCCGTTATCTCGGACGAGCCTGAACCAGCCGCCAGCGGCGCTGGCCAAGGTGATGGTGGCATGGGCGGTATGGGTGGCATGGGCGGCATGATGTAGACCGCAGATTAAACGAATTGCGGGGATACGCCGGCTGCGCCGGCTGAATTTCTTCTGGTTCGTTTTTGAGGTTAGTTTAATGGAAAAGCCCCGCTGGACATTGTCCGGCGGGGCTTTTTGGTGGTTTGCTGGTTTTGATGCGCAGGGCTAGCCGCGGCCGTGCATCATACCGAAGAGCTTACGGGCGATGGCGATGAGGATGAGGCCGGCCAAGATTACGAAGGCGGCAATCAGACCGAATACTTTGAGGGCACCCAGCGTTTCGACGTAGGCCGCGATATAGCCTCCAGCAATCTGGGCCACGAAAGGGGCCAGGAACCACACGCCCATGAGCATGGACGTAAGAGCTGGGGGCGAAAGGCGCGATACCATCGAGAGGCCAATGGGCGACAGGCACAGCTCGCCAATGGTGTGGAAGAAATAGGTAGCCAGCAGCCACAGAATACTTGCTTTGATAGTCTGGTCGGTCACGTCGCCACCGCGTTGCAGTGCCGCGCCCACCATAAAGAGGAAGCCTACGCCGAGCAAAATCATACCTAGGCCCATCTTGACGGGAATACTGAGGTCCTTGCCCCGGCGGCCCAGCTTGAGCCACACGCCCGCTACCACGGGGGCCATTAGCACAATAAATGCGGGGTTTACCGATTGCAGCCAGGATGTGGGAATGAGGAAGCCGAATACCTCGCGGTTGATAAACTTATCGGTGTAGAGGGTTAGCGACGAGCCGGCTTGCTCAAAGCCCGCCCAGAAGAACACTACGAATAGCGTAACCACGAAAATAACGGCCATGCGGTCGGTTTCTTCCTTGGTGAGCGGGGCCTTGGCCGCTACGGCCTCGGGCGAGTTGCCACGGCCTTCGGGGTATAAGCCAACGTCACCTAAATACCTTTTACCCAATAGGTTGAAGGCAATCTGCCCCAGCACCATCCCGATACCGGCGGCCAAAAAGCCGTAGCGAAAACCGTAGTGGTCAACCACCATTTGCTGGGTAGTCGGGTCGAGGTGCCGGGTGGCAAACAGGTTTTCGGCGAGGTAGCCGCACACCAGCGGGGCCAGGAAAGCGCCCACGTTGATACCCATGTAAAAGATGGTGAAGGCCGCATCCTTCAGCGGGTCGCCCTGCTTGTAGAGCTTGCCCACAATGGTGGAGATATTAGGTTTAAAAAAGCCATTCCCCAGGATAATCAGCAGCAAACCCAGCGCCGTGGGCCAAGGCATACTGAAAATAGCCGGCTCGGCCGACAAGGCTGGCTGCATAAAAAGAAACAGTTGCCCAATTGCCATCGTGACCCCGCCAATGAGAATGGCGCGGCGCTGCCCAATGTACTTATCGGCTAGCCACCCACCAATGATAGGCGTAAAATACACAAAACCAGTAAAATAACCGTAGATAAGCGTGCCAGCGGCCTCCGGAATACCCAGCCCGCCCGCTAGGGCCGTTTTGGTGAGGTAAAGCGTGAGCAGCCCCCGCATACCATAGTAGCTGAAGCGCTCCCACATCTCGGTGAAGAAGAGCAGGTAAAGGCCGGGAGGATGTTTCGCAGATACCGCTTGGGACGGTTGCTCACGCTGGGCGGAGGCTGATTGCATGAAAAGAGAGTTGGAAAAGAAAAAAGACTAATTACCCGCCTTGGATGGGTTGGGGCTGGGTAAAGCTAAGAAATCTTTGGGTAATAGCAGCAAGCGGTGGCCTTGCCAGCGGGGCTAGCCAGCACCGGACTTGGCACGACGACCGAGGCTAAGCTTTTTTGAGTGGCCTAGTGGAGGCAACAAATCGGCGCTAGCCTAAAAGCATAGCTGTTGTTTCATTTTCAGACAACCCGTCCGTTTTGCTTTCCGCAAACGTTTGCGGTCAATATTTCTGCGCCCGAACTACCTTTGCACTACGATTTCACTCTTCTCCCACCCATTTTTTCGTTCTTTTTTCATGGCAGACCAAAAAGCTGTCGCTACCCGCCTAGCCCCGCTAGGCTTCTCCCAGACTCCCATCCTCACCCACCTCAACCTGCCGCCGGCCGCTTTAGTCGAGCACGCGCTACGGCGGGGTGAGGGCACCCTCACCGACACCGGCGCGCTCATGGCCGATACGGGCGCCTTCACCGGACGCTCGCCCAAGGACCGCTTTGTGGTGCGCGATGCCAACACCGAAAAAAGCGTGTGGTGGGGCGATATCAACATTGCCTTCGACCCGGCCAAGTTTGAGCAGCTGCATCAGAAGATGGTTGCTTACCTGGCCAACAAGGAGGTTTTTGTGCGCGATGCCTACGCCGGTGCCCACCCCGCCACCCAGCTTAAGCTGCGCGTGGTGAATGAGCTGGCCTGGCACAACCTGTTCTGTTACAACATGTTTTTGCGTCCGGCACCCGGTGCCGACACAGCCTGGGTGCCCGATTTCAGCATCATTTGCGCCCCCGGCTTCGAGGCCGACCCAGCCGTGGACGGTACCCGGCAGCCCAACTTCGCCATCATCGATTTTACCCGCAAACTCATCTTGATTGGCGGCACGGGCTACGCGGGCGAAATGAAAAAGGGTATTTTTGGGGTGCTCAACTACCTGCTACCCCACGCGCACAACACCCTGGCCATGCACTGCTCGGCCAATGTGGGGGCCGACGGCGACACGGCCATCTTCTTCGGCCTCTCGGGCACGGGCAAGACAACGCTCTCGACTGACCCCAACCGTGGCCTCGTCGGCGACGACGAGCACGGCTGGCTACCGGGCGAGGGCGGCATCTTCAACTTTGAGGGCGGCTGCTACGCCAAGGTTATCGACCTGAGCGCCGCCAAAGAGCCCGAAATCTGGAATGCCATTCGTTTCGGCTCCCTTGTCGAAAACACGCGCTTCGTGCCCGGCACCCACACCGTGGACTACGCCAATAAGAGCGTGACCGAAAATACCCGGACGGCCTACCCTATCAACTTCATTCCCAAGGCTATCGAGCCCTCGCTAGCGGGCGTACCAAAGAACATTTTCTTCCTCACGGCCGACGCTTTTGGGGTGCTGCCGCCCATCAGTAAGCTCGATAAGAGCCACGCGATGTACCACTTCATGTCGGGCTACACCGCGAAGGTGGCGGGCACCGAAATGGGCATTACGGAGCCCCAAACCACGTTTTCAGCTTGCTTTGGCCAGGTATTTCTGCCTCTGCACCCCACCAAATACGCTGAGATGCTGGGCCGCCAGCTGGAAGAAAACCCCGAGGTGAACGTGTGGCTCATTAATACCGGCTGGACGGGCGGCGCCTACGGCACCGGCCACCGCATGAAGCTGGGCTACACCCGCACCATGATTACGGCCGCGCTCTCGGGCGTGCTCAACGAAGTGCAGTTCAGAACGCACCCGATTTTTGGGGTGGCCGTGCCCGGCGCGGTGCCCGGCGTGCCCGCCGAGATTCTGGACCCGCGCAACACCTGGGCCGATAAAGATGCCTACGACCGCACGGCCGCGAGTCTAGCCGAGAAGTTCGTGAAAAACTTCGAGAAATACGCTGCCTATGCCACGGCCGACTTGCTGGCCGGCGCGCCCCGCCTAGCGGTGGAGGCCTAGTTACTGCTCAGCAACCCAAAAGATAATCCCCCGCTGGCATGGCCAGCGGGGGATTATGCGTAGGTGGCAGGCTGGCCCAGCGTTGTTCACTCCTGGTTGGTAGCCAACACGCGCAGGCCTAACAGCCGCTGCGGATTATCGGGCCGGAAAACCGGTAGCACCAGATACTCGCGCGCGCTGCTTCGTAGGGAGGCTCTGCCCATCAGGCTGTCTTCCTGCTGGCCTAACACCAGCAAATCGCGCACTTGCCTGGTCTGCGCATTGTAGGTAGCCACGAGTTGTAAGCCCCCCGTACGGAAGGATAGCAGCGAATCGGTGCTGGCGATGCCGGCCGACAGCGGGTCGAGGTAACCCGCCGGCAAGGGATGGGCAGTGCCCAAGCGGCTACGCAGCCCATCAATGGAGCTGCCCAGCAGGGCGGGCACATTGGCGGTAGGCGCTACGGCCGCATGGGTAGTGGCGCCGACTACCTGCGTGGGCTCGTGCGCGCCCGAGCAGCCAGCCAACCACCCGCTGGTAGTTGCCAACAGCACTGCCAGTAGGAGTGGAGTTTGCCGTCGCCCGTTGCCAGTCATTAGTCAGAAGTGGCTTTAGCAGGTTTGCCGGCCATCTCGCTCAAGTAATGGCGCACCACGAGGGTGATGGAAGCGTAGGATTCTTCGAGACGGGCTAGGGCATCCTGGGGCGACATCCAGCGCACTTCCTCGATGTACTCCTCGGTTTGCGGGCGCATCACCGAATCGTCGAGGCACTGCATCACAAACCAACTCGTTTTTTTGAGCATTTTATTGCCTTTATACGCATAAGAATGCCAGGTGCTGGGCAGCTTTTCGCCCAGTTCTACCTTAATGTTGCACTCCTCCTCGACCTCACGGATGGCCCCCAGGGCCACATCCTCGTCACTTTTGAGCTTGCCCTTGGGCAAATCCCATTTACCGAGACGGTAAATCATGAGCACCTGCCCGTTTTTTACGACGAGGCCACCGGCTGCTTTGGCAATCTTAAACTGGTCTTTGAGGTGCAGAATAAGGTTGCTTTTTTTGCGAGCCATCATGGTCAGCGTTTTCAGCTTCTTCAGCTTTTTCACTTCCATCAGCCGTAGCAGGCGGTCAAGGAAAGCCGAAGTGGCGTCGCGCACTAGTACATCGCCCACCAAGTCTTTGCTGGTAAACTCATCGTCGGCCCCGAGCACGAGGTCGTATTTGTGCTTGTACACCTTGTCGCTAACCTTTTTAATAATCAGCGGCACATCGTTGATGAAGACGTTCATCGGAAGTAATTCAAGTAAAAAACAGCGGCGTGGGCTGTTGCCCGGTGCCAGTACCTGCCCCATACGGCAGGGAGCGGCGCAAGATACGGGCTAGCCGGTTTTCAGCGCGCCCACCGCCCCGGCTGCATCTTTGTACTTCTTATGACGCGCATCGCTCTCCTTTCCGACACCCACGGGTACTTCGACGACCGCATTGCGCACCACCTGCGCGGGGCCGATGAGATTTGGCACGCCGGCGACTTCGGCTCCTCGGAGCTGATATTGCGGCTCACGGCGCTAGCCCCCACCTTTCGGGGCGTGTATGGCAACATCGACGGTACCGACGTGCGCTACTCCGAGCCGCTGGTGCAGGACTTCGTGGTGGAGGGCCTGCGCGTGCTCATGACGCACATCGGCGGCTACCCCGGTCACTATGTTCCGGCCGCCCGGCAGTTGCTGGCGCAGGTGCGGCCGGGCCTGTTTGTGTGCGGGCACTCGCACATTCTGCGCGTCATGCCCGACCCCAAGCTCGGGCTGCTGACCCTGAATCCCGGCGCGGCCGGGCGCCACGGCTTTCACAAAGTGCGCACGCTGCTGCGCTTCGGCATCGACCGGGGCAAGGTGGTGGATATGCAGGCCGTGGAGCTAGGCCCCCGCACCGCTAGCCTAGACACGGCTGAGTAGCAGACAAAAGAAGCGCCCGACTTTGCAGTCGGGCGCTTCTTTTGTCTAGGTGTGTTGGAAACCAGCGGGCTGATTTAGAGCGCGATTTCGGGCTTGGGCTTGTCGCCTTCCTGCCCGTCTTCGTTTACCGGCTTGGTTTCGGCTTCGGCGGCATCGTAGCCTTCGCTGCCCGTCTGGTTGGCTTTGGTAGCCTGGTTTTCTTCGGGGCTCTTGCTTTCAAGGGCGTGCTTGGCGCCTTCCACGAGGTTGTGGGCGGCTTCCTGCACGGCTTCGGTGGCTTTCTCCACGAGGCTGTTGTGGGCTACGGCATCGGCAGCATCGGCGGCCAGGTGCTTCACCTTATCGGCAGCGGCCGAGGCAGCGTGGGCTGCTTTAGCCAGCAGGCCTTCGCCTTTCGACTCGGCAGCAGTTTCTTGCGTTAGGCTAGAATTTTTTTTTTCGGCGGCCTCCGTAGCGGGAGCCGACTCGGTGAAACGCGATTTCAGCTCGTCCAGGTCCACGTTCTTCAGCACGGGCGTACGCAGCAAGTTTTTGATTTTGCGCACTTCATTGTTGGCACGGGCAATGTTTTTGCGGTGCTTGCGCTTT
>JBPBQJ010000147.1:0-82360 GCA_050954765.1 Janthinobacterium lividum
GATGCGAGCAAGATGCTTCACTGCGTTCAGCATGACGACTTTTTTTTAGGGCGTTGATAAGCTGGCTAAAATATCTTGCCGGGGTTCAGGATGCCGTTCGGGTCAAACACTTGCTTGATGCCGCGCATGATGTTCAGATTGGCTTCTTTGAGGGCGATGTGCATGTAGGGCTTTTGCACCAGCCCGATGCCGTGCTCGCCCGAGATGGTACCGCCCAACTTGACGCAGAGCGCGAAGATTTCTGAAATGGGCTCGCGCAGGCCCACGTTCCACTGCTCGTCGGTGAGCGCGCCGCGGATGATGTTGACGTGCAGGTTACCGTCGCCGGCGTGGCCGTAGCACACGCTTTTGAAGCCGTAGCGAGCGCCGATTTCCTTCACGCCTTTGAGCAGCGTGGGCAGCTCGGCGCGGGGCACCACGGTGTCTTCCTCCTTATATACGGAGTTGTAGCGCACCGAATTGCCGATGTTGCGGCGAATTTTCCAGAGGTCGTCCTTTTGACCGGCCGTGTCGGCTAGCAGGATTTCGCCCACGTCGTAGCGCTCCAAGACCTCATACACCTGCTCAGCTTCCTTATAAAGCTGCTCGATGTCCTGACCATCGAGCTCGATGAGCAGGTGGGCGGTGATGTCCTCGGGCAGCGTGAGCGGGATTTTGAGGTAATCGGAGGACCAGGCGATGGCCTCGCGCTCCATAAACTCCATACCCGACGGGATGATGCCCGCCCGGAATACCGCCGATACCGCCTCGGCCGCCTGGGCTTCCTGGCGGAAGGGCACCAGCATGAGGATGTTGTGCTGCGGATAGGGCAGGAGCCGAAACACGGCCTTCGTGATGATACCCAGCGTGCCCTCCGAACCCACCATGAGCTGGGTGAGGTTGTAGCCGGTGGCGTACTTGAGGGTATTAGCGCCGGTCCAGATAATCTCGCCGGTGGGCAAAACTACTTGCAGGTTAAGGACATAGTCGCGGGTGGTGCCGTACTTCACGGCCTTGGGGCCACCGCTGCTCTGGCTCAGGTTGCCGCCCAAAAAGCACGAGCCCTTGCTGGCCGGGTCGGGTGGGTAGAACAAACCCACTTCCTTCACTGCGTTCTGAAACGCCTCGGTCACCACGCCCGGCTCCACGGTAGCTTGCAGGTTGCGCTCGTCGATTTTGAGAATCTTATTGAAGCGTTCCATGCTCAGCACCACGCCGTTGTGAATGGGCAGCGCGCCGCCGCTGAGGCCGGTGCCGGCCCCACGCGCCGTCACGGGCACGCAGTGCTCGTGGCAGAGGCGCATGATGGCGCTCACCTCCTCGGGCGTGCCGGGCCGCAGCACCACGTCGGGGGCAAAGTGGAAGTCCTCGGTGTGGTCGCGGCCGTAGGCCTCATACTGCTGGGCCTCGGCGGTGGCGGCCGTGAGCACGTGGGCCGGGCTCACGATGGCTTCGAAGGCGGATACTAGCGCGGGGGTAAGGGCGTTGAATTGCATGAATGAAAAGGGTGGCTAGGGGCCGCCAAAGTATATTTGCCAGTAATGCAGAGTGAGAAAACGAAGGTACGGCCAATGACGAACGCACAAATTGCGCCTCGCCGCCCGGCTGCCCAATTAGTTTGGCGAGGGTATTACGGCGTAATAATCGTGCTGTTGCTGCTAGCCAGCAGCTGCCAGCGCAAGCTCAACCAGCACAACGGCCGCTACTACTCGGCCCGCGACATGGCTCGCCTCAAGCACGGCGAGCGCGTGGCTAGCCCCCGCGGCGGGCGCAGCACAGTTGTTAAAAGCAAGAGTAAAACCACGGCGCCCACCAGTAGCGGCAGCGTAGCCACTACCAAAATGGTGGTGAAGCGGCCCTTCCGCCCCGGCAACGCCACCGGCGTGCTGGCTAGCGTCATCGACAATGCCCGCGGCTACCAGGGCACGCCCTACTTGTTTGGGGGCACCACGCGGCTGGGCATGGACTGCTCGGCGCTGCTCCAGCTCTCCTTTGCCGATGCGGGCGTCACCATCCCGCGCTCCTCCAACGAGCAGGCGGCCTGGGGCGACCCCATCAAGCCCACCGAACTGAAGCCCGGGGATTTCCTTTTTTTCGGTGCTTCGCCGGGCTCGCGGGTTATCACCCACGTGGGCATGGTGACGGTAGTTGACGAGGAGGGCGTCGAGTTCATCCACGCCTCTACCTCGCTGGGTGTCATTGAGAACAGCTTCGAGGCCGACTATTATTTGAGCCGGTTCATCCGGGCGGTGCGGCCGCGTTTCTGAGGCCAACATGAGGAGATGATGAAGAAACAGCTGTGCCAAGCAGCTAGGAGTGAGATTCTTAACATTAGCGTAATGTTAGGAAGCTAAGCGTCACGAGTACCTTTGCAGGCCCACCCGTCGCGCTTTTCTCTCATTTTTTCTTCCCTTTATGAAGTTGTTATACTTACGACACGCGCTTGTGCTGGCGCTGCTGCTACTGGTGGCCCAGCTGAGCTGGGGCCAGGGGGCTACCACCGCCGCCATGAGCGGCACCATCACCGATAGCAAGGGCCAGGAGCTGCCGGGCGCCACGGTAATCGCCGTGCACACGCCGACCAACACGCAGTACGTGGCCCCGACCAACTCCGACGGCCGCTTCAACATCCAGAACATGCGCGTGGGCGGGCCTTACACCGTGAAGGTCACGTTTGTAGGCTTTCAGGATTTTACCCGCTCGGGCATCAACCTGACCCTAGCCGAGAACTTTCGCCTCGACGCCAAGCTCAGCGATGGCTCGACGCAGCTGAATGAGGTGACCGTAACGGGCCGCCAGAACCCGATTATCAATGCCGACCGCACGGGTGCCGCCACTACCATTCAGCGTACTCAGATTGAGCGCCTGCCCACTATCAACCGTTCGCTCAGCGACTACACGCGCCTCACGCCGCAGGCTAGCGGCGGCGGCGGCTTTGCCGGCCGCAACAACCTGTACAACAACATCACCATCGACGGGGCTATCTTCAATAACTCCTTCGGCTTGTCGGGCACCATCGGCGGTCAGGCTAATGCCCAGCCCATTTCGCTCGACGCCATCGACCAGATTCAAGTGAGCATTGCGCCGTTTGACGTGCGCCAGGGCTCGTTTACGGGTGCCGGCGTGAACGCCGTGACCCGCTCGGGTACCAACAAATTTTCGGCCTCGGTCTACGGCTTCTACCGCAACCAGGACTTTGTGGGCAAGAAAGTGCAGGACGCCAACTCGCCCATCGCCACGTTTAACCTGTACAACGTGGGCTTCCGCTTCGGCGGTCCTATCATTAAGGACAAGCTGTTCTTCTTTGTGAACGCCGAGCGCGAGCGCCGCAACGACCCGCCCACCGGCAACTACACCGCCAACCGTGGCGTCACTGGCCCTACGGTGTCGAACATTCTGGCTTCGGACCTGGACGTACTGAGCAACTTCTTGACCACCAAATATGGCTACAACCCCGGCCCCTACGAAGGCTACACCCTAGCTTCGAACAGCGACAAGATTACGGCGAAGCTCGACTGGAACATCAGCCAGAACCACCGTTTCAACGTGAAGTACAACTACCTGAAGTCGTACCGCGATGTAGCCCCTAGCGCCTCGGGCGCCATCGGTAGCAACGGCCGCGCGCAGTCCATCATCGGCCTGCCGTTCCTCTCGCCCTACTACCGCATCAACAACAACCTGAACTCGTTCATCGCCGAGCTGAACAGCACGTTTGGCGCGCGCTTCTCGAACAACCTGACGGCCGGCTACCTGGCCAACCGCGACTTCCGCGAGAGTGCCGGCGGCGGCAGCATTCCGCTGTTCCCGCTCGTTGACATCGGCAACTCGACCGGCCTGAGCGCCGTGAACGCCAACCAGACGGCCGCCCAGGAACTGACTTCGTTTGGCTACGAGCCCTTCTCGGCCTTCAACATCCTGAACTCGGACACCTACCAGTTTGGCGACAACTTCACGGCTTACCTCGGCAAGCACAACGTGACGGTGGGCACCTACAACGAGTTGTATAAGTACAGCAACGGCTTCGCGCCGCAGTACTACGGCGCGTTTACCTACAACTCGCTCCAGGATTTCTACGCCTCGGCCGCTACCAGCGACTCGCCCTACGGCTACAACTACACCGGCGGGGCCCTCACCGCCCGCACGCAGGCCGAGGGCCTGCGCTCGGCCCAGCGCTACCAGGTGCGCTACGCCGCCACGGCCGATGGCTCTTTCCCCTTCGCCGTGACCAAGGCCGCCCAGATTGGCCTGTATATTCAGGATGAGTGGTCGCCCATCAGCAACTTCAAGCTGACCTACGGCATCCGCGGCGACTTGCCGATTGTGTACTCGTCTATCGAGCAGAACGTGCCCCTAGCGGCCCTCACCGGCTTCCGCGATGGCAACCGCATCAACACCAGCCAGCTGCCCAAGAAGACGCCGCTGTTCTCGCCCCGCATTGGTTTCAACTGGGACGTGAACGACGACAAGCGCACGCAGCTGCGCGGGGGCACGGGTATTTTCACCGGTCGCATTCCGTTTGTGTGGGTGTCGAACCAGGCCGGCAACAACGGCGTGCAGTTTGGCTCGATTGACGTGCAGGGCCCCACGGCCGCTGGCTACGCCTTCAACCCGAACGTGGATATCTACCGCAACCAGCTGAAATCGGCCGGCCCGAACACGGCCTACAACGTGGCCTTCACCTCGCGCGATTTCAAGTTCCCCCAGGTATTTCGCAGCAACCTGGCCATCGACCACGAGCTGCCCGGTGGGCTAGTGGCCACGCTGGAAGGCATTTATACGCGTGACCTCAATGCCGTGTACTTCCAGAACGTGAACCTGCCGTATTCGACCGTAACGGCGAAGGGCGCCGACACCCGCCCGATTTTCTACAACACGAACGCGGCCGGTATTCCTACTACCAAAAACAACCGTATTTACTCGGGTGCGGGTGGCGTGTCGTTGGCTAACCCCAACATTTCGGACGCCATCTTGCTGAACAACACTGACAAAGGCTACTCGTACAGCGTGACCGGCCAGCTGCAGAAGAACTTCAGCAACGGCCTCTTCGCCATGGCCGCCTACACCTACTCCGATTCGCGCTCGGTCAACGACGGCGGCTCGGTCGCGCAGTCGAGCTGGGCTGGCCGCCCCGTATCGGGCGACCCCAACGCCGACGTGCTGAGCTACTCGCAGTACTTGGTGCAGCACCGCGTAATCGGCTCGCTGGCCTACCGCAAGGAGTACATTGGCCACTTGGCCACCAGCATTTCGCTGTTCTACGAAGGCGCGCCGGCCGGCCGCTTCTCCTACACCTACAGCGGTGACATGAACGGCGACAACGTGAACGGCAACGAGCTGATGTACATCCCCCGCGACCAAAGCGAAATCCAACTCGTGAACCGCAACGTGACGGCTAGCCCCAGCGGGGCCTACGTGTACACCGCCGCGCAGCAGTGGACCGACCTCGACAACTTCATCAGCCAGGACAAGTACCTGAGCAAGCACCGCGGCGAGTATGCCGAGCGCAACGGCGCCTCGAACCCCTGGCAGCACCGCGTCGATTTCCGCCTGTTGCAGGACATCTTCACCAACATTGGCGAGAACCGCAACTCGCTGCAAGTGAGCGTTGATATCTTCAATATCGGCAACATGCTGAACCGTAACTGGGGCACCTACCAGTTCCAGTACACGAGCTCGCCGCTAGCCTTCCAGAGCTACGATACCCAGGGCCGCCCCACGTTCCAGTACCAGTTTGCCGCCGCGCCCAATGCTACCACCTCGGCCCAAACGCTGAACACCACGTTCCGCAACGACGTGACGACCCTGAACTCGCGCTGGCAGATGCAGCTGGGCGTGCGCTACATCTTCAACTAAGGCTGCGCGCTGCGGCGCCCGGCTCACCCAAAACCGGGGCAGGAAGCAATTCCTGCCCCGGTTTTTTTATGGCCTAGCCGCTAGCCCGGTGGTGCGCTGAAAACTGATGAGTAGAAAATGAAATGTAAGAATCTGGTGAATACTTACTTGTAAATGCCAGACGATGGGAGAGTTAGCCATGAGGTAGTTGCCTGATGTGTAGATGAATTTCCGGATTTTGTAGATGATGTTATCATGACCATAGGAAATAGCCTTGTTTCTGCTGCTTACCTTTGCAGCCTATTGGCAACTGTGAGCCTTTACCTTTTTTCATTTTATGAGAAATCTACATTTACGCCACTTCACGCTGCTTTTGCTGCTTATGCTGACGGCCCACCTGGGCTGGGGGCAAGGTGCTACCACGGCTTCGCTCAACGGGGCCGTTACCGATGCGAAGGGGGAGCCACTGCCGGGCGCAACGGTGCTAGCCATCCACACGCCGACCAACACGCAGTACGGCGTGGGCACCAATGCCGACGGCCGCTACAATATCCAGGGCATGCGCGTAGGCGGTCCCTACACCATCCGCGTATCGTTTGTGGGCTACCAGGACATCACCAAAACCGGCATTGTGCTGGCCCTGGGCGAAACCCTGCGCCTCGACATTCCGCTGAGCTCGTCGTCGACTGAGCTGGGCAACGTAGTCGTAACGGGCCGCGCCGACCCGGTTATCAACGCCGGCCGCACCGGTGCCGAAACCAACGTGAGCCGCGCCCAGATTAACCAACTGCCGACCCTGAACCGCTCGCTCAACGACTTCACCCGCCTCACGCCGCAGGCCGGCGGCGGCGGCAGCTCGTCGTTTGGCGGTGCCAACAACCGTTATAACAACATCACCATCGACGGCGCCGTGAACAACGACGTGTTCGGCCTAGCTGGCTCGGGCACGCCCGGCGGCCAGGCCGGTACCAACCCCATCGCCCTCGACGCTATCGAGCAGATTCAGGTAGTGCTAGCCCCCTACGACGTAACGCTGGGTAGCTTCACCGGCGCCGGCGTAAACGCCATCACGCGCTCGGGCAACAACGACTTCTCGGCTTCTATCTACGGCTTCGGCCGCAACCAGAACACGATTGGTAAGAGCGTAACCGAGCCCCGCGTATCGGCCGACAAATTCTCAAACTACCAGACGGGCTTCCGCGTGGGTGGCCCCATCGTGAAGGACAAAGTGTTCTTCTTCCTGAATGGCGAGATTGCCCGCGTAAACACGCCGCTAGGCTACCTGCCCGGCGGCCCTGATTCGCGCGCCAGCGTGGATGTTATCAGCAAAATTCGCGAAGCATCGCTGACGGCTCGCTACGGCAACTACGACCCCGGCACGGTGGGTGATATCAACCAGCTGACGGAGAGCAACAAAATCTTCGGCCGCCTGGACTTCAACCTCTCGGAAAACAACACGCTGACGATTCGCCACAACTACGTAAAGGCGTTTACCGACAACATCACCCGCACCGGCACCAACGTGCGTTTCAGCAACAACGCGTACCGCTTCAGCAACCTGACCAACAGCACGGTAGCCGAACTCAATAGCCGTTTCGCCGGTGGTTTCTCGAACAAGCTGATTCTGACTTACACTGCCATCCGCGACTCGCGCGATGTGGTGGGCGCGGCCGGCCCGGCCTACCAGATTTCGGAAGGTGGCGTAACCTACAGCCTTGGCCAGGAGCGCAGCTCGGTAGCCAACCAGCTCGACCAGGACATCATCGAGGTAACCGACAACCTGACCAAGTCGATTGGCAAGCACACCATCACGCTAGGTACCCACAACGAAGGCTTCAAGTTCCGCAACCTGTTCCTCAACAACGGCGCTGGTTACTACACGTTCTCGTCGCTAGCCAACTTCCAGGCTGGCAACGCCTCGCAGGTGCAGGCTAGCTACCCCACCGCTGATGGTGGCGAAGCTAAGTTTAAGGCCGCGCAGCTAGGCTTCTACGCCCAGGACGAATACACGCCGACCGAAAACCTGCGCCTGACGCTAGGTATGCGCATCGACGTACCCGTGTTCTTCGACAAGCCGGGTAACAACGAAGCTGTAGCTACTCAGTTTGGCCAGCAGTACCACACCAGCAACACGCCCAATGGCCAGGTGCTGTATTCGCCCCGCATTGGCTTCAACTGGGATGTGAACAACGACAGCAAAGTGCAGCTGCGTGGCGGTACCGGCATCTTCTCGGGTCGCGTGCCCTTCGTGTGGATTTCGAACAGCTATACCAACAGCGGCCTGATTCAGGGCTCGGTGAGCCAGAACTCGACCGGTACCGGTGCTTCGACGGTATACCTGCCAGTGTACACGAACATCAACGACATCGCCACAAAATTTAGTCCGGTTTCGACCACTCAGATTAACCTTGTGAGCGACAACTTCAAGCTGCCCCAGGTTTGGCGCTCGAACTTGGCCGTTGACTTCCGCCTGCCCGGCGACATCGTAGCTACCCTAGAAGGTATTTACTCGAAGACCGTTAACGATATTTACTACAAGGACCTCAACCTGACGGCCCCGGTAGGCCGCCTGGCCGGCCCCGACCAGCGCCCGGTATACGCCGCTACCACGGCCGCCCGCCGCGTAAACGGAGCCTACACCAACGTGTACCTGCTCGACAACACCAACCAGGGCTACCGCTACAACGCCACTGCCCAGTTGCAGAAGCGCTTCACGAACGGCCTGAATACCACGGTGGCCTACACCTACGGCGTGTCGAAAGAAATTAACAGCGGCATCAGCAGCACGGCTTCGTCGAACTTCGCCTTCAACCAGGTGGCCTACGACCCGAATAACCCCGAGCTAGGCTACTCGCGCAACGACCAGCGTCACCGCATCATTGCTAGCACGGGCTACACGTTCCACTACGCCAACAACAACCTGGGCACCACCATCAGCCTGTTCTACGAAGGTCTGTCGGGCCAGCCGCTCACCTACATCTACGGCCAGACGAGCGACCTGAACCGCGACGGCAACAACAGCAACGACCTGATGTACGTGCCGACCGACGTGCGCGACGTGAACCAGATTCGCCTCGTAGCTACCGAAGGCCGGACCCTCGCCCAGGTGCAGGACCAGCTTGATAACTTCATCAACAACGACCCCTACCTGGCCAGCCACCGCGGCCAAGTAGTAGAGCGCTTCGCCGCTCGCCTGCCCTGGACCCACGAAGTTGACCTGCGCGTAGCCCAGGATATCTTCTTCAACGCTGGTGGCAAGCGCAACAGCGTGCAAATCACGTTTGATATCTTCAACGTGGGCAACCTGCTCAACAACAACTGGGGTCGTCAGTACGTGGTGTCGAACAACGCCGTGGAACTGCTGAAAGTAGAATCGACCAACGTGAACGCGCAGCCGACGTTCTCGCTGCCCAGCGCCTACGGCAACACCGGCCGCTCGTACGACTTCTCCGCCTTCGGCTCGCGCTGGCAGGGCCAGCTGGGTGTGCGCTACAGCTTCAACTAAGCCCTAGCGGTGCCAAGTGCCTTAAAAAGGGCGGGGAATTTTCCCTGCCCTTTTTTTTGGGCCTGATTTTGCGGCAGTTGCGAAGAATGTTGTCGCTAGGGCTTGCACAAGCCAATTGTCGCCGTACTTTTGTTAAACCAAATCGCAATAGGCGCCGCGGTAAAGCCATTAAACGGGGGATTAGCTCAGCTGGCTAGAGCGCTTGCATGGCATGCAAGAGGTCATCGGTTCGACTCCGATATTCTCCACTCCCGTTTCAAAAAAGCGTCCGTAAGCCCAGGCTTGCGGACGCTTTTTGCGTTTATAGCCTTGTCGGCTGGCCTGGCACAGGTAGCTCTTAGGTAAGAACGTTAAGTCTTCACTCACAGAATGAGTACCAGGGTGCCGCCGATGATGAGGACGGCCCCGAGCGCCACTTTCAGCGTAAGCGTTTCGCCCAGAAACACCACCGAAAGGATAATAGCTAGAGCCACGCTCAGCTTATCGACCGGGGCCACCTGCGATACTTTGCCCAGCTGCAAGGCGCGGAAGTAGCACAGCCACGACAACCCCGTGGCTAGCCCCGACAACCCCAGAAACAACCAGGTGCGCGGCTGCAAGGTGAAAATATCGGCCGGGTTGTCCTTCACAAAAACAATACCCCAGGCCACCACCAGAATGACCACTGTGCGAATAGCCGTGGCCAAATCGGAGCTGACGCCCTTGATGCCCACCTTAGCCAGCACCGCCGTGAGCGCGGCAAACACGGCCGAGAGTAGGGCGTAGGTCCACCACATGGTTTTAGTTATTACTTGAGCTCAAGCAGTTTTTATATCAAGATGTTTTTGAAATACCTTTTTCGCCATGCTCATCTGGCGTCCGCGAAGCGGAGCGTAGTCGAAGCATCTTGGTCGCCTCGTTGAACGGCTCATCCGTATCCTGCCAAAATGCTTCGACTGCGCTCCGCTTCGCGGACGCCAAATGAGCATGATGGTATACTAGCCTTAGTTAAGTTGACTTTCTGAACAGCTTCGATAAATACCTCATCACTATCCCTGGCAGAGCTGGCAGGTGCCGGAGAGCAGAAAATCGCGGCGCTGGGCCTGGAAGCCGCCGGGCAGCTGCACGGCCGGAATGGCGACTTGACTCAGGCAATAGGTGTGGCTGCACACGCCGCACTTGAAGTGCACATGGTTGTCGAAGTGGGCATCGGCCGAGCACTCGATGGAGCAGGCCGCGTAGCGCAGCACATCGGTATCGTCGATAACGCGGTGGATGAGGCCCTGCTGCTCGAAGCTTTTGAGGGTGCGATAGAGCGTGATGCGGTCGGTATCGGCGCCAATTTCCTGCTCAATCTCGGCGCCGGTGAGGGCGTAGCCTTTGCCAGCCAGGGCGGCGAGCACGGCGCGCCGCACAGGCGTTTGGCGCAGGCCGTGGCGCAGCAAGGTCTGGGCAAGGCGGTCGGGGGCAGGAGTAGCGGGGGAAGACGACATAAGCCAAACTTACGAAACGAATGGAAGCCTTAAAATGGGCCGGGCGGCGTGCGCCAGCGGCGTACCTTTACGGTTTCCGGTACTATCCTGGCTAGCCAGCTAGCGAGCATGATACCGGAAGCACTGACCAACTTAACCAAGATTGTGGTAGAATCGTTAGCTCGCCGGGTAATTGTTGCCCTCAGCCAGCGGCCGTGGTGGGTAGTAGGGCTCACGCTGGCACTGGCGCTGCCGGCGCTGCTGCTGCACCTGGGCTGGCAGCCGCTATTAGTAGACGAGCCCATTCGGGCGCTGGTGGCGCTGGAAATGCACTACTCGAACCAGTTTTTTAGCCCCACGCTGCAAGGGCTCCCGTACTACAACAAGCCACCGCTCTTCAACTGGCTGCTGGTGGCGCTGTTTCGCCTGTTTGGGCGGCAAGATGAATTTATGCTGCGCCTGCCCACCATTGCGGCGCTGCTGCTCTATACCACGGCCCTGTGGCGGGTGCTGCGTCCGCAGCTAGGGTCGCGGCTGGCCTTCACGGTGGCGCTGGCCTTTGCCACCACCGGCCGGGTGCTGTTCTACGATTCCTTTCTGGGTCTCATCGACCTCTGGCACGCGGGGCTCACGTGGCTGGGCTTCATGGCCGTGTGGTACCTGGGCCAGCGCGGGCAGTGGACGCGCCTGTTCGTGCTCACCTACGCGCTCACGGCGGTGGGCTTTTTGCTAAAAGGCCTGCCCTCGGTGGTATTTCAGGGGCTAGCCCTGCTGGTGTATTGCCTCGATACCCGGCAGTGGCGCCGCCTCTTTATCTGGCAGCACGTGCTGGGCGTGGGCGTGATGCTGACCATTCTGGGCACGTATTTCTTCGTGTACAGCCGCCACAACTCGCTCGAAGTGGCCCTGGGCACGCTCTGGTCGCAGTCGAGCCAGCGGGTGGTCACCGCCACCCCGCTGGCCGAATCGGTGCGCTACATGCTGCTGTTTCCGTTTGATTTCATCAAGCACTTCCTGCCCTGGACGCTGCTCGTGCTCTGCTTTCTGGTGCCGGGCGCCCGCCGCACGGTGCTGGCTAGCCCGTTTTTGCGCTACAATGCGCGGCTGTTTCTGGCCATTTTGCCGGTCTACTGGCTGTCGCCGGCTACCATTCCGCGCTACCTGTTTATGCTGGTGCCGCTAGGGCTCACGGTGGTAATAGCGCTGTATGCCAAGTATCAGCCCGCCCGCCCGCTGGCCACGCGCCTGCTCGATGGGCTGCTGCTGGGGCTGCTGGGGCTGAGCACGCTGCTGGTGCTGGCGCCGCCGCTGCTGCGGGCACTGGGCGCGCTAGGCCTGGTGGCGCCCGATAGGCTGGCCCTGCTGCGCGGCGTGCCCGATTCGGCGCTGCTGAGCCTGGCTTTTGCGGTGCCGCTAGCCCTGGGTGCCTACTTGTTTTGGCGGCTGGCCGACTACCGCTTGCTGGTGCTGGCCTACTACCTGCTGGTGCTGCGGCTGGCCTTCGACGTCTTCATTTTCCCGGCCCGCATGCAGACATCGCCCGAGGTAGCCTACCGCACCGATGCCATTCGGGTGGGCCGCGAAACCAAGGGGCGCCCGCTGGCGCTGTACCCGGCCGGCGAGCCGCTCGACAACGTAGAGGCTTTCTACATTGCCCGCGAGCGGGGCCAAACGCTGACCGTGGCCCCGTTGCCGGTGCGCCCGCACACCCTCTACATCATCGATGAGCACTACCTGGTTGGCCAGCGCTACCACACGCTCGATACCTTTACCATCGACCGCAACATTACCTTCCAGGTAGTGGAGTTTGACCTGCCATGAGGGCTAGCTACGACAATGAAGCGGCCGCGCCCGCCGCGCCCGCCTGGCGGCGCTACCTCACGCTGCTGGTCAAGCTGGCCTTTATGGCGGCGGCCCTGTGGCTGGTGGCCCGCCACCTCGACCTGCCCGCGCTGGGGCACACGCTACGGCAGGCCCGGCCGGGCTGGCTAGCCCTGGCGGCGGCGCTGTTCACGCTGTCCAAGCTCATCTCGTCGGTGCGGCTCAATACGTTTTTTCGGGCCGTCAATATTCAGCTCACCGAGCGTTATAACCTGCGCTTGTACTGGCTAGGCATGTTTTACAACCTGTTTCTGCCCGGCGGCATCGGCGGCGACGGCTACAAGGTGTATCTGCTGGGCCGCGAGTTTCCGGGGCGGCGGGGCCTCATCTTTCGGGCCCTACTGCTCGATAGACTCAGCGGCATGGTGGCCTTGCTGGTGCTGCTGCTGGGCCTGCTGGCCGTGGTGCCCACCACCGAGCTGCGCGCGGTGGGCGTGCTGGCCCTGCCCGCCTGGTGGCGGGCGGTGCCGCTGGCGCTCATCCCGCTAGGGTTGGGGCTGAGCTACGGGCTGGGCCGCTGGGGCTTTGGCGAGTTTCGTTCGGCCTTCGGCCGCACCTCGTGGGAAGCGCTGGGCGTGCAGGGCGCGCAGGTGCTCTGCGCCTGGGCGCTGCTGGCGGCGCTGGGGGCCGCCGATGGGCCGTTGCTGCCTTACCTGCTGGTTTTTCTGGCGTCGAGCATTGCGGCGGTGCTGCCGCTTACGGTGGGCGGACTGGGGGCGCGCGAGCTGACTTTTCTATACGGCGCCAAGCTTTTTGCCCTCAGCGTGCCGGTGGCGGTGAGCGTGAGCGTGCTGTTCTACGTCATTACGGCACTGGTGTCGTTGGTGGGCGCGCTGGTGCGAGTCGAGCGAGTGCAGTAAGCCGCTTGGCTGCTCAGGGTTGTGGTACTGGCCCAAGTGCCTGAAAGCTTTCGGGTAAAAAATCATCAGGTTGCGACGTATCTACCGTCGCAACGGCCACCAGGCTCAGCGTCACGCGGCGGTTATTTAAGTTGCGGTATGTCAGGCGCACGAAGCCGTAGCGCGGGTTGTAAAAAGAGGTGAGGGCCGCCGTACCTTTTTTGCAGGTGGCCTCGGCCTGCACTACCCAGCACGGCAGCTCACCCAGAGGAGTGGCTACTAGCTGCCGCCCAGCTACGTGGTAAATGCTGGTTACGAGCATGTCGCCCCGCCAGGTAGCCCACGCTGGGTTGCCCCAGTGGCTGCCGACGGCTAGCTCCCAACGCCAGCGCTTTCCTTGGCGGGCGGGCAGCTTGATAAACGGAAAGGGACTCAGTTCGAGGATGCTATACTGCCCGTCGCGCGGCGGATGAATCCAAAGAGTAGAATCATTTTCCAACACCCCCGGAAACGAGCTGGGCGCCGAAGTAGCGTTGTAGCTGTACCCTAGCTTGAGCTGCGTGGTATCGTACTGCCCCGGTTTGTACTTGCCTAAGCAAGTTATCGCCACCGTATCGCGGCTGAGTAAGCGCCCGTCGGGGGCGAAATGGGTGGCCGCGTAAATGAATTTGCGGCCTCGCACAAAAATCTTTTCGTGGGGCGACAAATGCGGGGCCTGCCCCTGGCAGCCCAGTAGAATAGCCACAATCAGTAGCAGCCAGTAAGATTGTAAGCGTTGAAATCGACTGCAAATCACACTGCCCCGTAGCTCGCCAGCTCGCCGCCCAGCTCGCGCAGGATTTCGCCAGCCTCGCCCCCGCGCCAAAAGGCGTACTCCGGCCCCCGCATCAGCGGCGAGCCGGGGCGCTCGCGAAGGCCGGGGTGGCTCATAAATTCCACTACATCGGCCCGCCGGAAGGCCGCCGCCACGCCCCGCCGAAACCCGGCCGCGCTAGCCGGCTCGGTCGAAAAGGTGCTCACCAGCGCCCCCGGCGTGGCGAAGCTGCGCAGGGCTAGCCGGCTGCTCGCGGCAAAGGCTTGCAGCACCAGGCCGCGCCCATCGAGGCGGCCGGCGGCCGTGAGGCGGCGCACCCGGCGCACGCCCAGCTCGCGCAAAATGCCCAGCAGCGCCGGCCCCAGCAAGGGGTATTGGTGTAGGTGCTGGTGGCTGTCGGCGTGGGTGAGGGCTAGCCCGGCATCGGCCAGGCGCCGCAGCTGGGCGGCGATTTCCAACTTCATGTTGGCGCGGCGCACTTGGCCGCGCAGGTAGCGCTGCCACAATTGGCTGGAGGTATAAAACTGCCCGTCCTTGTCAACCAGCGAGGGCACGGCCGCGGCGGCACTCAGCGGCTGGCCCGCGTTCAGGGTCAGGTGCAGGCCCACCGAAAAACTAGGGGAGGCTAGCCGGGCCAGCGCTCGCAGCTCCGCGTCGCTGGCGAAATTGGCCATTACGGTGGTACTGCTCACCTGCCCGGCGGCACCCAGCTCCAAGATGGCCTGGGTAGCGGGCGCGTCCCAGCCATAGTCGTCGCAGTTGATGATAAGTTTTTTCACAGTAGGGTGCGAGGCTTGCCCCCGCCCAACGTTGAATAGTAACTGAGAACCAGCCGAAACCGAGCGGGGCAAGCCCCGCATCCTACCGCACGGGCTCGCTCGCTACCGACGTGGCTAGGTGCCGTACCACGTAGGGCTTGCGCGTGCGCCGCGAGTAATAGTTATACATCCCGATTTCGGCCAGCACACCGAAGCAGAGCAGGAAAATACCCGCCATTATCAGGAACAGGCTGAAGATAAACTCGAGCGGGTAGCGCGCCTCGATATTGAGCCCGAAGAAGATGGAGCGCACCAGGAACTGCCCCGCTAGCCCGCCGCCCAGCAGCAAGCTCAGCAGCCCCGACAAGCCAAAGAGCCGGAACGGCTTGCGCGAGTGCACAATAAAAAAGCGCAGGATAAACAGGTCCAGAATGACGTAGAAGAGCTTGCTAATCTTGTAGTTGCTCTGGCCAAACTGCCGCTCGTGAATCTCAATCGGAAACTCGCAGTAGCGCAGGTTTTTGCGCGCCACCAGCGCCCCCAAAAAGCGGTGAGCATCGCCGAGCATCTCCACATTCTGCACCAGGTAGCTGCGGTAGGCTTTGTACGTAGCCCCGAAATAGCGCAGCTGCACCCCCGATAAGCGCCGGATGATGCCGTGCGCCGTGGTGGCCAGTGCCGTGGCAATGGGCCCCTCGGGGCGCTTGGCCTTGGCGCCGCCCACCATGTCGTAGCCCTCGTTGATGAGGCTGATAAACTGCGGAATGTAGGCCGGGTCGTGCTGCAAGTCGCCATCCATGGCGATGATGACCTCGCCGCGGGCCTGGGCAAAGCCGGCGCGCAGGCTCAGGGTTTGGCCGTAGTTGCCGGCCAGGTCGATGGCCACCAGGTGGCGGTCGTGGCTAGCCAGCTCCTGCATCATCTGCCAGCTGCGGTCGGTGCTGCCGTCGTTGACGAGTATCAACTCGTAGTCGTAGTTATGCTGCTGCATCACAGCGGCCACGCGGCTCACGAGCTGGGCCACGGTATCGACCTCGTTATACAAAGGAGCAACTACCGAGATGAGGCCGGCAAAAGCAGTGTTGGCGGTGGGCGTGGCGAGCGGCGGCATGAGGTAGGGATGAAACCACAAAGGTACTGGCGCGAGCGTTGGGGCTAGTCGCGCCTGCCCAACGCCGTCGCGGGCTAAGCAGTGGTTAGGGATTACTATGCAGCGCATAGATAAAAATGGTACTTAAATACTATTTAACTAGACAATGCGGGTTTTAATTATGACAAGCTAATAACCTGCTGTGAAGGCAGGAGCGCGGAATGGAACATTGCTTTGCTCAGGATGGCTAGTCGGCTCATTCAGCTAGAATTTAGTCTTATTCATCGAAAGCTGTAGCTACATCGTATCGCGGTCAGCGTAGCTTTGTGACCTAGTAGTTCATTATTATGCTGACTTTCCACCTAGTCGTCCATCTGGTTTAGATTCCGCCTTTCTATCTATTCTATTCTATTCTAGCTATCCTGCCGCTGCTCTCTACCCTTCTTCTTCTTCTTCTAAATGGCGATAACTACCAATCCTTTTCATCCGGCCACCGGCGAGCTCTTGCCCGGCTACCGTGATGCCTACCTGCGAGGCGACTTGTCGGGTAAAAATACCGATTTAGTGGACGCATACCTGAAAGCCAACCCCGCCAAAGGGGGCGAAGCCTTTCAGCGCTTCCACTCCCTGCAAGCTACCGGGCACCAAGTGCGCCCGGTAGGCTGGCTAAACCAACAACTGCACCTGATTCGGACCGAGCCTGCTCGTTTCCGGCAGCGTGCCGGCTCCCTGCTCGCGTTGGGGGTACTAGTGAGCGGCGCCGTATTTGCCGCCACTGGCTCGATGGAGCGGCCTAGCCGCGCCAATTTGTCTAGCACTATCGCCGTTGCGCCAACCCTGGCCAACGCCCCGCTAGCCGAGAGTGCCACGGCCAACGCCCTGGAAAGTGCCAGCCTAAGCACCGTGAAAGGCCGGATTCTGGACGAAAATGGCCACCCGCTGGTTGGGGCCACTATTTTGGACAAGGTCAGCGGCCGGGGCGTAAGCACCGATGCCCAAGGCAAGTACACCCTGGCCGTGCCTGCCCACCGGGCGGCGCAGCTACAATTTGGCTACGGCGGCTACACCGAGGAAGTGGTGCAGGTAACGGGCCGCAGCGAGCAAAACGTGACCCTGCTGCCCCGCACCGACCAGCCCAAAAAGCACCATTGGTGGCAGTTTTAAGCAGCTGCCCCCAGCTAGCTAACTAAAAAAGGCAAGGGCATGGCTCGTAAAAACTAGCCGTAGAGGGCCACTAGCCGTGTTTCTTGCCTTTTGAGGTAGCCTGCCCGCGCTGCGGCCAAGTCTGCCGGCCTAGCTAGCCTGGGCTGGGGCCTACGAGCAGCAGTCGGTCGTTGCGCTCCCGTTCCATTTCCCATGAATTTCCCTTTTTTCAATCGCCTGCAAGTTAAAAAAGTAGTGGCGACGTCGGGCGAGGCCGGCCAGCGGGCCGAAGCCATCCTGACGGCTCTGCTCCGCGAGCTGCCCGAGCTGCTGCTGGCCTACGTGGCTGATAGCCAAACGGGTAACATCCTGGCTTCTTACACGGCCAACACTGCCTACAACCCCAATCAGCTTAACCTGCGCACCACCAAGCAACTGCGCACCATGAACGAGGCCCTGACCACGGGTGCCTGGCCCGGCGGCCCCCTTACCGATGTGTCGGTGTTTCTGGAAGACCAGCTGCACCACCTGCGGCCGGTAGCCGGCGGCCAGTGGCATTGCTTCGTGGCCGTGCGCCTGGCCGATGCCAACCTGGGTATTGTCAAGGAAGTGACGCGCCGGGCTACTACCTAAACGTATTTTCTCTCCCTTTTTCTTTTTTAACAGTTTATGTCAACCCCCAAGCAAACCGTCGACGGCATCAAAGCCGAATTGCCCACCCTGGTAGCCGTAGCCGTAGTAGAAACCGAAAGCGGCATGCCGCTGGCTTCGCACACCAACATTGCCGATTTCGACATCGAGACGGCTGCCGCCTACAATACCGAGGTGGTGAAGTCAAAGCTTAAGGCCATCCAGGCCCTGAAGCTGAACCAGACCCTGCAGGATATCCTGCTTACGCTTACCGACCAGCTGCACCTGCTCAAGCTTTCGCCTAGCGGCGATAAATTTATCTACCTGGCCGTAAACTCGAAGGACACGAACCTAGCCCAGGCGCGCCAGATTATGAAGGCCCACTCGGCCTCGCTGAACTAGTATCGGCAACGCAGCCCGCTGCGCAAGCCCGCTGGCCCCTAGCCAGCGGGCTTTTTGCATGCTGGCCAGGGTGGCGCTGGCCGGGAAACGTGCCGGGCGAATGATTTCCGCTTATCCCCGGTTAAGCCAGTCGTAACTTTGAAGTATGCAATACCTGGAAGGCCGGCGCTACGTGGTGCTGGCGATTTTTACCCTCGTGGGCCTGCTTTTCGCCAGTCGGCTGTTCTACTTGCAGGTGCTGGATGATTCTTACAAGACGGCCGCTGACCGCAATACCCTGCAGCGGCAGGTGCAGGTGCCCTACCGCGGCCTCATCTACGACCGCCACGACTCGCTGATGGTGTCGAACACGCCCGTGTACGACCTGATGGTGGTGCCCCGCGAAGTGAAGCACCTCGACTCGGCCAAGTTTTGCCAGCTCATGCAAATGCCGCTCGAAGACCTGCGGCTCGGCCTGCGCACGGCCAAAGTGTACTCGCGGGTGCGGCCCTCGCCGCTCATCCAAAACCTGAGTACGCCCGAGCTGGCGTCTATCAACGACAACCTGATAAACTTTCCCGGCTTTCGGGTGCAGGCCCGCATGGCGAGGGCCTACCGCACCCAAAACCTGGCTCACGCGCTCGGCTACGTGGGTTCCATCACGCCCAAGCTGCTCGAAAGCCCCAAGTATGCCCACTACGCGCCGGGCGAAAACGTGGGTATCTCGGGCCTCGAATCGTACTACGAGCCCGTGCTGATGGGCCGGCGCGGCGTGCAGTACCGGCTCGTGAATGTGCGCGGCATCGACAAGGGCGCGTTTCACGGCGGGCAGTTCGACACGCTTTCGCAGGCTGGGCAGGATTTGCACCTCAGCATCGACGCGGGCCTGCAGGCCTACGGCGAAAAGCTGCTGGCCGGCCGCCGCGGCTGGATGGTGGCCATCGACCCCAAAACGGGCGAAATTCTCTGCTTTGTGTCGGCCCCGCACTACGTGCCCGAAACCCTGACGGGCAAGGGCATGGGCAACCGCTACATGGACCTGCTGCGCAACCCCGACCGCCCGCTCTTCGACCGCCCGCTGATGGCCACCTTCCCGCCCGGCTCGGTCTTCAAGCTCGTCAATGAGCTGGTAGCCCTGCAAATGGGCGTGGTGTCGCCGGCCACCGGCTTTCCCTGCGACCAGCACCTCATCCACTGCACCCACAACCACGAGTACCCCAGCAACGTCAACATCGCCATCAAGCAGAGCTGCAACCCGTATTTCTACCAGGTGATGCGCGCCGCCGTGGTGCGCGGGCAGTCGCCCAATAAGTTTGAGGATGCCCGCCTGGGCCTGGGCCAGTGGCAGAAAATGGTGAAAACCTTCGGCCTCGGCGAGCGGCTAGGGGTGGATATGGGCCACGAGAAGCGCGGTCTCATCCCTTCTCCCGAGTTCTACGACAAGCTGCGCGGCTACCACCACTGGAACTACAAAACGGTGTACTCGCTCAGCATCGGGCAGGGCGAAATCGGCATCACGGGCCTGCAAATGGCCAATGTGCTGGCCACCATTGCCAACCGCGGCTACTATATCACGCCGCACTTTGTGCGGGCCATCGGGGCTAGCGGCCAGCCCATGGCGCAGTACCGCGAGCGCCACTACACGGCCGTCGATACCGCCCTCTTCAAGTACCTCATCCCCGGCATGCAGCAGGTAGTGGATGGGCGCGGCGGCACGGGCTCGTTTGCCAGCCTGGCGCAGTACGGCATTTCGGTGGCGGGCAAAACCGGCACCGTGCAAAACGCGCACGGCGAAGACCACTCGACCTTCGCCGCCTTCGCCCCGGCCAACGACCCCAAAATCGCCATCGCCGTCTTTATCGAAAACGCGGGCTTTGGCGGCACCGCTGCCGCCCCCGCCGCCGGCCTGATGATGGAAAAGTACCTGCGCGGCTGGGTGCGCCCCGGCCGCAAGCGCTGGGAAGACTGGGTGATGTACGGCGACTTTACCAAGCGCCACCACTAAAAATGCCGCGTGGGCGTTGGCGTCCGCGCCTCGAGCCGGCCTAGCGCGCACCATAAAGGGCGGGCCGCTTCCTGCCGACCTTTGCCGAAAGTTTCCGTTAATGTCTCCCGTTACCCCCCGTTCGTCGCGCAGCATCGACTGGCCGCTGCTCTTCATCTACTTGGTGCTGGTGGGCCTGGGCTGGGTGGCCGTGTACGCGGCCAGCTACTCGCCCGAGGCGCCCGCGCACCCGCTGTCGGTGCTCAGCTTTTCGGAGCTCATGGCCTTCAACTGGTTCAAGCAGTTGCTGTGGATGGGCACGGCGGTGGTGCTCATTGTTATCCTGTTAGTCGTTGATTATAAGGCGTATGACACGCTGGCCTACGTGTTGTACGGGGGCATGATAGTGCTGCTGCTCGTCACGCTGGTCATTGCCCGGCCCATTGCGGGCTCGCGCTCGTGGCTCGAGTTTGGGCCGGTGCGCTTGCAGCCCGCCGAGTTTGCCAAGTTTACCACCGCCCTGGCCGCCTCGCGCTACATGGCCGGCATCAACCTGCGCAACCAGAACTGGCGCGACCAGGCCGTGCTGGCTGGCCTCACGCTGCTGCCGGTGGCCCTCATCCTGGCTTCGAATGAAACCGGGCAGGCCCTGGTGTTCGCGGCCCTGCTGCTAGCCTATTTCCGCGAGGGTATGTCGCCGCTTATTTTGCTGCTGCTGGCGGCGGGCGGCATCATTTTGCTGCTAGCCCTGCTGGTGCCCAAGCTGTGGCTGGTGGGTGGCTTCACGGTAGTGTTGCTGATTGCGTTCGCGCTCAACGCGCGGCTGTGGCGCCACCATTTGCCGCTGAGCCTGGGCGCCTGGGCGCTGGTGATTGGTATGGTGTTCGGCGTCGATTTTTTCTTCAACCACGTGCTGCAACCGCACCAGCGGCAGCGCATCGAAATGCTCATCGACCCCGGCAAAGACCCGCTGGGCAAGGGCTGGAACGTGACGCAGAGCAAAATCGCCCTCGGCTCGGGCGGCTGGTTTGGCAAGGGCTTCCTCAACGGTACCCAAACCAAGTTCGACTTCGTGCCCGAGCAAAGCACCGACTTCATCTTCTGCACCGTGGGCGAGGAGTGGGGCTGGGCGGGCTGCCTGGTGCTCATTACGCTGTATCTCACGCTGCTGTGGCGCATTTTGCTGGTGGCCGAGCGCCAGAAGTCGGTGTTTGGGCGCACCTACGGCTACTGCGTGGCCAGCATTCTGTTCGTGCACTTCACCGTGAACCTGGGCATGACGATGGGCCTGATGCCGGTGGTAGGCATTCCGCTACCGTTTTTCAGCTACGGCGGCTCGTCGCTGTGGTCGTTCACCATTTTGGTGTTTGCCCTGCTAGCCCTCGATGCCCACCGCAAGCAGGACTTGCTGCGCTAGGGGGCTAGCGACGCGCTTATCTTAGCCGACATGAAAAAGCTTCTACTTTTGTGCGCCTGCCTGCTGGCGCTGGCTAGCCCCCTGCGGGCCGCCGCAGCCCCACCCAAAATTATCGTGGTGCGAATTATAGAGTACAGCCAAGTAAGTAGCGTTGTCATCACGCGTGGCGAGGGCAAGAGTGAGAAAGTGGAATTCAGCCGAAAAGCTACGGAGGTTAACGAAGGGTATTATAAACTGTTTGCCAAACTATATCAGCAGGGCTACAAGCTGCAAAGCACCTTTAGTGCGCCCATGGGCACGGAAGGCGGCAACACTACGCTGCTTTTTGTTAAGGCTTCCTGAGAGACAAACTAGCCCTGCCGGCCCTAGCTTGCGGGCTTGATACCCCGCCGCCCCAACTCCTTTCGTCTCCGCACCGGCCGCACGTGGCCCAGCGTAGCCGTGGCCGGGCTGCTCACGGCCATTTGCCTGGCGCTGCCCACCCGCAATGCCACCGGCGATGCCTGGTACTACGCCGCCTGCGCCCGCTGGGGCCAGGAGCTGTGGCAGCCGCACCACCTGCTTTACAATGGCATCGGCCGGCTGTGGCTGCGGCTGGTGGGTGCCACGGGCCCGGCCGGCGAGCTAGCCCTCACGTGGCTGCAAATGCTGAACGCACTGGCCGCCGGGGCCAGCCTGCTGGTACTGGGCCGGCTGCTGTGGCGGGCGGGAGCAGCCACGGCAGCCATTCCGGCGTGGCTGCTGCTGGTAGGCAGCTGTTTCGGCATGCTGCGCTTTGCCACTGAAAACGAGGCGTATATCCAGCCTTTGCTGCTGGCGCTGCTGGCTAGCCTGGCCTGGGCGCAGGCGCTGTATGCAGCGGCCGGCCGCCGCCGCTACGGCTGGCTGGTGCTAGCCGGGCTACTGGCCGCGCTGGCCTGCCTGGTGCATCAGCTCATGGTGTGGTGGTGGCTGGGGCTGCTGTTGGGGCTAGCGCCGTGGCGCGGCCGGCGCACGGTGGCCGCCGCTGGCGCCTACGCCTTGCCCGCGTTGCTGGTGCCGCTGGCTTATGCCCTGGCCGCGCCGGGCGGCGGGCTGGCGGGCCTTGGGCAGTTTGCCCTGCACGATTATCTCACGGGTGCGGCGCGGGTCGAGCTGGGCTATAAGAGCCTGCTGCTGACTCCCATCAGCCTGGTGCGCACGGTGGTGCAGCTGCACGGCAACCTGCTGCCGCTGCTGCACCGCTGGCCGCTAGTGCTGGGCAGTAGCGGGTTGGCTAGCCTCGCGCTGGGGGCCTATGGGCTGCGAGGGTCGCGCCGGGTGCGCCCGGCGCCCGCCCCAGCAGCCGCTAGCCCGGCGCGCACCGTGCGGCGCACGCACGCGCTCATGGGAGCGCTGCACCTGGGTTTTGCAGCGCAGGCCGCCGGCAATGCCGAGTTTATGGTAATGCTGCCGGCGCTGGCCGCCGTGGCACTGGCCGGCGGGGCGCTGCTAGCGGTGCCGGCCCGGCGGGTGGCGGCCCTGGGCACGGCCGTGCTGAGCTGGAACCTGGCCTTTGGGCTGGTGCCGGCCGCCACGCTCGACTACACGGGCACGGGACCAGCGCTGCGGGCCCGGGTGCTCGCGGCGCCCGGCGCGTGGTTTTTGCTGCGCGACCCCAACCTGCTGCGCAACCAGCTGCACTACTACACCGGGCACCCCAATGGCGCGCCGCGGATAGTGGGGCTGGCCGGGCAAAATACAGTGGCCCTGCGGACGTGGCTGGCCGCGCGCCTGGCGGCCGGCGAGTTGGTTTATACCGATGCGCTGGGTGGTTATCAGCCTCTTGACCGGGCCCAGCTCACGCAGGGCGACGCCGCGCGGACCGTATTGGCCGGGTGGCCGACGGGCGCCGTCGATTCAGTGCGTACCTTCTTTGGGCCGAGCTACCTCACGCAGGTGGGAATTTCCGGTCATTGAAAACCGGCCGTGCAGCCAACCCAGGCTCAAGGCCAGCGCGACCGTGAAAACCGGCGCCAGCAAGTAGCCCATGCGCCCGAGGTCACCCGAGAGCAGCATGTGCACCGCCACCACCGCTACTAGGCTGCCTTCGGCCCAGCGCAGCACCGGTGCCAGCGCCTGCCGCCCGGTGGGCTGCGCCAGGGCCACCACCAGCAGCCCCCAAAACAAGCCCAGAATACTGAACAGCTCCGCCACGCCTTTCGGCGAAAAAGCCCGCCGCAGCGAGTAAGCTAGGTTGTCGAGGTGCGAGAAGGCGTTGGTCACGCTGGTGCTCGCCTCAGCCCCGGCCGCTTTATCAACCCAAAAATGCGCAGCAGCCAGCGCCGCTAGGCCCAGCCCCAAAGTCAGGGCCTGCCCGCGCCAGCCCAATGCCGCCCGCCCAAACCAGACCAGCCAGGGCAGCAAAAACACGAACGATTCCTTGGCCAGCGGCCCCAGCAGGAGGGCTAGCGCCACGGCCCAGCCGGCCCCCGGCCCGCACCGGACGGCGTAGTAGCTCAGCCCAAAAACCAGCAAATACAAGCTGTCGGTGAGTGGCAGGCCCGCCGCGTAGCCCGCCCAGCGGCTACTGAGCACCGCTGCCAGCGCCAGCGCGGCCAGGCCCGCCGGCGCCCCGGCCCGCCGGGCACTGCGAAAAAAACAGGCCCCGGCCGCCGCCAGCAGTGCGCAGTTTACCAGGTAAAAAGCCAGCCGCAGCGGCCACTCGCCGGCCGGCCGGGGCACGCTAGCCGGGCTGCCGAGCGCCGCCAGCGGGCGGGCCAGCGCCCCGGCCGCCAGCGGCACCAGCAGGCGGTAGCGCCGCGTCACGTTCACGCTGTCAAAGCGGCCGGTGGCCAGGCGCAAGTAACTGCGCGTATCGAGCGAATGCGAAAAATCGTAGTGCCGGTACATGGGGTAGGCTGCGTTGAGCAGTACGCCCAGCGCCAGTGCCCAGGGCAGCAGCCAGCGCCGCGCCCGCCCGGTGGTGGCCCCGGCCAGCACTAGGCGCCGGCAAATTTGCGCTCAATCAGCTTGAGCAGCTTGCCTACGTGCTCCTGCTTCAGGCCCCAGTCGTGGCTGGTGGCCAGGTCGTGCTGCACGTAGGCCGCCGCGGCCTCGGCCGTGGGCAAGGTGTCGAGGTGCTGAATGGCGGCGTGGTATTCCATATTCTCGCCGTTAAACAGCTCATTGATAAAGCTAAAGCGCTGATTAATGGAAATGGCCTCGCGCAGGCTGGTTACCTTGGGTGCGCCGCGCTCGGCTAGCGGGGCGGGGCCGCCGGCCGCACCGCGCAGTGTATCGGCCAGGTGTGGCGTGCTGGGCTGCGTGGCCTTGAGCTTGGCGTAGAGTGGCCCCTCGGCAGGCAGGCTAGCCGGGGCTGGCGTGGGCATGGCTTCGGCGGGGGCCAGTGCCACCGGCGGTGCCGCTGCCGCTGGCTGAGGGATGTGCTCAGCGGACTTTGCAGGCGTAGCGGCGGGCGCTGGGGCAGGTGGGGCCGCTACCGGCGTCGGGGCCGCACCGGGTTTTGGGGCGGGCTCGCTGGGTGCCGGGCTAGCCGGGGGGCTTGCTGGCTTGGCCGGGCCATCGCCCCAAAGGTCGGCCTCGGTGAGGGGCAGCAGGGTGCTGAAGGCGGCCACTACCGGCGCCAGTGCGGGCAGTTCCTTGGCGTGTGCGAGGTGGTAGAGGTCGAAGCGCTGGCGCAAAAACTCGCGGCTCAGCGGGGCGTTGCCCGCTGGCAGGCTGTTCACGAAGCCCTCAAAAAACGGCTTGGCTTGGTCGAGGTAGCGGAGGTAGTCGCGCAGGGTGGCTAGGGGTATGGCCTCGTCAGTGTCGGTCGTAGCGAGGGGCAGCAGCAGGCGCTCGAAAGCAGTGCCGGCATTGGTGGCCAGCACCAGCGTATCGGCCACGGCCTGGGTAAGGAGCGGCTCCAGCGCCGCCCGGTCGAGGCGAATGTGGCGCGACAGCACGTTCATGAACTGCCCCAGCGCGGCGCGCACCGGCGCCGCTTCAAAGTCGAAATACGGGCTGCGCAGGGCAGTGGCTTCCTGCTGCCAGCGGCCCAGCAACTGGCGCAGTACCAGTAGGTTTACCTGCCGGATGGGCGTGAGCTGGAGCAGCGCCGGGCCGTCGAGGGTGGCATCGGGCTGCGAGCCAAAAAACTGCTGGCTGAGCCGGGTAGCCAGCCGGCGGCCGTAGTGCTCGCACTTGGCGAGGCTATAGTTGTCCTGCAGAGAATTCATTACCTAAGAAAGTGCCCGGGTTGCCCGCCAGCGAGTTTTGAGAAGGAAAACTGCGGTAGCAAAGCAGGTTGGTTTCTCAAAAAGCGCACGCTAGCTGGCTAGGTCCCGCGTCGGGTTAACTTGGCGACAAAGGTAGCGTCTGAAAGAAAGGTGCTGCCGCCGCCGGCCGTTGGCTGATTAGCTCAATTGTCGAGCCGCCCGCGGCGGGTGGCCGTGGCTAGGGTCGGGTGCCACTTAGTAGCCGTGCGCAGCGCTAGCTTTAGCCTAGCGTCAAACCAGTTAGACAATGCCTCTCCTTACTATTCAGGGCCTGCCCGGCCCGCCGCTCGAGGTGCCCGCGGGCCGCACCGTGCTGGCCGCCATCCACGCGGCCGGCTACGACTGGTGGCACGCCTGCGGGGCCAAGGGCCGCTGCACCACCTGCCGGGTGCGCGTGCTGGCCGGCGCCGAAGCGCTAGCCCCGCCCACCGCGCCCGAGCTGCGCTACCGCGAGGCCGGCCGCCTGGGTGCCGAGGAGCGGCTAGCCTGCCAGGCCCGGGTGGCCGCACCGCCCACTGAGGCCGCGCAACCGGCATCGGCGCAAAAATTTAAAACAGTATAAAAACTAAGGGATACTGCGCAGTAATATTGCTGCAAAATACCCTGGGCTAGCTTTTAGCCTGGCGGGCTTACGTAGTTCCTTCATCTCTATTTTCTGCATGAAAAAAACCTGTACCCAAGCGGTGTGCGGCTTATTGCTCGGCGCTGTGCTGTTGCCTAGCTGCGCCACTATTATCTCCACGCCCAAGCAGTCCATCCTTATTTCGGGCCAGCCGGAAGGCAGTACCATCTACGTCAATGATAAGCCCATTGCCGCCAAGCCGGCCGGGGGCGCGCCGGGGGCCGTGCGGGTGCGCCTGCCCCGCAAGCGAAGCGCCGAAATCAAGGTGAAGCACGAAGGTTACAAAGACTACAATGAGGTGATGACAGCCGACAAGAGCAACGGTGTGGTCTGGCTCAATTATCTGATGCTGGGAGCTTTGGCCGGGGGCGTTTCCAGTCCCAACGGCAAGTCGCAATTCAATATTGCGCCTTTCTTGGTGGGGTTGCTAGGGCCGTTTGTGGGGTCGGGCATTGATGCCGGCACCGGGGCTAGCCGCAAGTTCAGCAAAACGGAGGTACACCCGCTGATGCCGCGCCTGCCCCAGGCCGTGGCCGGGGGCCAAACCGTGCAGGCGGGCCTGGTAAATGTGCGCGTGAAGGGTGGCGATAAAATGGGTAACCTCTTCATTATGAAGGAGACAACCGAAATCTTGTACTTTGGCAAGTCGCTCGATGTCGATGCCGACCACCTCAAGGCGGATGTTAACAGTACCCTCAAAGAGTTAGGTTTTAACGTGCCCAGCAGCGAAGGCCGCAGCGTGTTTGCCACGGGTTCCAGCTCACGCTACACGCTGCAAGGCGAAATGCGCGACATCAAGTACGACATCAACGCTACCAGCCGCTACGAGGCAGTGGCCCGCTTCGAAACCAGCTGCACGGTGGAGGTAACCTGGAAGCTGCTGAACCAGAGCCGCCAGGCGGTGGTAGAACAAAAAACAACGGGCTCCAGCGTGAAATTTGAAAAAGGCGGCAGTGCCGCTTTCGAAGATGCCTTCGAAAATGCGCTCTATGCCTTCTTGGGTAACCAGGAGGTAACGGCGGCCCTAGCCAAGCCCAGCGGCAGTGTGGCGGCCACCCCGGCCGCGGCCGCGCCCGCCGCGGCCGACAAGCTCGCGCCCATTAAGCTGCACCGCGCCGCCAAGCCGGTCGCCGATAATGGCCTGAGCACGGCGGCGCGTAGCGTAGTTATCGTGGAAACGGCCGATGGCCACGGCAGCGGCTGCATTGTCTCGCCCGATGGCTACATCGTGACCAATGCCCACGTGGTGGGCGACCAGGACGAAGTAAAAGTGCAGCTGGCCGACGGCGTGCAGGTGAAAGGCAAAGTAGTGCGCGTGAACCCCGAAATGGACCTGGCGCTGCTAAAAATAAACACCGATGGCCTCCAGGCTTTCGTGCTGCCTAGCGCCAGCGCCGCCGAAATCGGGGCCGATGTATTTGCCATCGGCACGCCGGCCGATAAGGAGCTGGGCCAGACCGTGACGAAGGGCATCATCAGCGCCCGCCGCAACATTGAGGGCCACGCGTTTTTGCAGACGGATGTGAGCATCAACGGCGGCAACAGCGGCGGAGCGCTGGTAACGCGCACGGGCCAGCTGCTGGGCATCGTCAATGCCAAGCTGGTGGGGCGCGGCATTGAAGGCATCGGCTTTGCCATTCCGGCCGAGCAGGTAAGCGACGCGTTGCAACTAACCTTTATCGATTAGGCCCCAGGTCCTTCGCTAGGGTGCCTAATTAGCCAAAATGCCCTGCTGAGCTTTGCTCGGCAGGGCATTTTGGCTAGGGCCCGGCTGCACATCGGCGGGTGGTGCCGTACTTTGTATGAGTCATTATCGCTAGCCGGGTTTGTTGTGCAGTTCTACCCAACGCATAACTTTTAACTCACAACTCAATAACTTAATTTGTTTACCGAGCCCCGCCGCCTGTCCGATTTTCCGCGCCACCGGGGCTGGCTGGAAGTCATTTGCGGCTCCATGTTTTCGGGTAAAACCGAAGAGCTGATTCGCCGCCTCACCCGCGCCCGCATTGCGCGCCAGCGGGTCGAAATCTTCAAGCCCGCCCTCGATACCCGCTACCACGCCCAGGATGTGGTGAGCCACAACCAGAATAGCATCCGCTCGACGCCGGTGCAGTCGCCGGCCGAAATTCTGCTGCTGGCCGGCCGCAGCACCGACGTGGTGGGCATCGACGAGGCCCAGTTTTTTGATGAAAGCCTGGTCGAGGTCTGCAAGCAGCTCGCCGACCAGGGCACCCGCGTTATCGTGGCGGGCCTCGACATGGACTACCTCGGGCGGCCCTTTGGGCCCATGCCCGCGCTGCTGGCCACCGCCGAGTTTGTGACCAAGGTGCACGCCGTGTGCGTGTGCTGCGGCGAGCTGGCGGCCTATTCGTACCGCATTGCGGCCAGCGAAAACCAGATTTTGCTGGGCGAAACCGATAGCTACGAAGCCCGCTGCCGCCCCTGCTACCTGGCCGGCGCCGCCATCAAGCCCCTGGGCGATGAGCAGCTAGCAGTGAACCAGGGTAAGTAAACTGGCTGGTGCGCCCGCGCTGCATCGTGGTGCGGTAATGCTCAGCGCGTTTTGGGCGTTAGGCATTGATAATTGATAAGTGCTCACTGATAATCGACTCGCTATGCCGCGTTTTTCCGCTTGGTTTTTATTGCTAAGTCTGCTAACGGCCGCCCAGGCCTGGGGCCAGGCGGCCTACGGCGACTGGCAGCTGCACTTGCCCGCCCGGCGCCCGCTGACCCTAGCCGACGCCGGCAGCCGGCTCTACGTGGCCGCCGAGGCGTCCTTTTATTTTTATGATAAAGAGCTGCACACCACGCAGCTGCTGTCGCGCCGCGATGGCCTCAGCGATGTGGGCGCGGTGGCCCTGGCCTACGACTCGGCCTCGGCCAGGCTGGTGGTGGCCTATCGCAACGGCAACCTCGACATCGTTGAGGCTAGCGGCGCGGTCCGCAACGTGACTGACCTGCTGCGCAAAGCCAGCTCGACGAAGGTTATTTATCAGGTGCAGATTTACAACGGGCTCGCCTACGTGAGCACCAGCCTGGGCCTGGTGGTGCTCGACCTGGCTCGCCTCGAAGTGCGCGACACCTACAGCGCCATCGGGCCGGCGGGGCAGGTGGTGAGCGCCTACGCGGCGGCCGTGGTGCACGATACTATTTATGCCTCGACCTCGGCTGGCATCCTGCGCGGGCGTATCAGCTCGGCCATCAACCTGCTCGACTACCGCAGCTGGACGACTGAAAGACCCAATCCGGACTTACCCAGCCAAACGTACTCGCAGCTGGTGGCTTACCGGGGCCACGTGGTGGCGGGTGGCAACTTTCGGGGCCTCGACTACCTGGCCGGCGTGGGGGCGGCCCGCGCCTGGCGCTTTTCGCCCAATGGCTACGCCGCCGAGATGCGCCGCCTGCGGGTGAGCCGGGGGCAGCTGCTGATAGCGCAAACCAACACGGCCGTGCGGCGCTTCGACGCCAAAACCGGCGTGGCGATGGAGGTGCTGCCCCTGGCGGCAGTGGGCGGGCTGGTAAACGATGTAGTGGCCCAGGCCGACGGCACCTACTACGTGGCCAGCTACGACAAAGGGCTGTTGCGCTTTGCCTCGCCCACGGCGGCGCCCGAAGTCATTCGGCCCAACGCGCCCGAACAGCCCGATGCCTTTGGCCTGCTCGCCAATGCGGCCACCAATACGGTGGACGTATTTAGTGGTGGCTACGGGGGCGACAATGGCGTGCAGGACAGTAAGAAAAACGGATTCTATGAGTATAAAGATGGGCAGTGGACTAGCTATACGTCAGCTGCTTATCCTTCGCCAGCCGACTTTCCCAACCTGCTTGACCTCTCGCACGGCACCCGCACGCCCGACGGCACGCTCTACCTAGCCAGCTACGGCAACGGCCTGCTCGAGTGGAAAGGCCCGGGGCAGTATCGACAGTTTACGGCCACCAACTCGCCTTTGCGCAGCGCACTTAGCCCTAGCTCAACCAATTACCTCGACTTTGTGCGGGTAAGCGACGTCGCCGCTGACCCCACCAGCGGCCGCGTATGGGTCGTCAACCGCCATCCCGAGTTTCCGGGCACGCCAGGGTTGTTTCGCTTCCGGCCCGGTAACGCTACCTGGACAGTCGCGCCCGCCTACCCAGGCTTCGACAACCTCGACCGCATCACGGTCGATAATTTCGGCAATCCCTGGGCCACGCAGTCGCGCAAGGGGGGACAAGGCCTGGTGGCCTTCGATACTATTACGCAGCGGCAATTTTATTTTACAACCAACAACGGCTTGCCCAGCAACTCGTTATACGCCATTGTGCGCGACCGCAGCGGCGACATCTGGGTAGGAACCGCGGCCGGCGTGGCCGTCTACAACGACCCTAGCCAGCTACTGAGCGCGGCGGCCAGCGGCACCAGCCAGGGCGCGTTTCGCCTGCCCTTGGTTACGCGCGGCGCGGGCACCGGCTTTCAGGCGCTCTACAGCGAAACGGTGCGCTGCATCGCCATCGACGGGGCCAACCGCAAGTGGCTAGGCACCCCCAATGGCCTGTGGCTGTTCAACGCCGACTGCACCGAGGCGCTGCTCAATTTCACCACCGCCAACTCGCCGCTGCCCAGCAATAGCATCGTGGATGTGGCCGTGAACGACAAAACCGGCGAGGTCTTCGTAGCCACCGATGCCGGCGTGGTCAGCTACCGCGGCTCGGCCAGCATCACGGAGGGCAAGCCCAGCTGCGCCCAGGTATCGCCCAACCCCGTGCGGCCCGAGTTTGCGGGCACCGTGGGCATCAGCGGCGTGGTCAACAATGCCCAGGTGCGCATCACCGACGTAGCGGGCCACCTTGTGTACAGCACCCGCGCCGCGGGCGGCACCGTGACCTGGAACCTCACCGACACCGACGGCCGCCGCGTGCGCTCGGGTGTGTACCTGGTGCTTACCTCCGACGCCGAGGGCAAAAACACCTGCGTCAGTAAAGTAGCCGTACTTAGCCGGTAGGGTAGGGTAGGTACTGAAGAAAACAGACGGTCATGCTGACGAAGGAAGCATCTTGCCCGTATCAGTGTTAAGAAACTCCTGCTGGGGAAGATACTTCTTTCGTCAGCATGGTGCCTTTCTTGCGACTTCCCTTAGTTACGCTATGCTAATCAAAACCCGCGGTATCGTCCTCAGCTACCTCAAGTACCGCGAATCCAGTATCATCGCCCGCGTCTATACCGAGCAGCGCGGCGTGCAGAGCTACCTCGTAAACGGCGTGCGGCGGGCCAAGCCGCCGGGGCGCATCGCCCTGTTTCAGCCCTTTACCCTGCTGGAGCTGGTAGCCTATGTGCCACGCCAGGGCGGCAGCCTCACCCGACTAGCCGAGTTTCGCTGCGCCGAGCCGTTTCGCTCGCTGCCCTACGAGGTGCGCAAAAGCAGCGTGGCGCTGTTTCTGAGCGAAGTGGTGAGCAAGTCGGTGCGCGAGGAGGAAGAAAACGTGTCGCTGTTTCGCTTCCTGCACGATTCTATCCTGGCCTTCGACCAGCAGGAGGTGGGCATTGAAAACTTTGCGCTGCTTTTCCTGCTACACCTGGCTAGCTACCTGGGCTTCGGCGTCGAAACTGGCGGCGAACTCATCGACCAGGTGGCCATGGCCGGCCCGGCACCCACGGGCAGCTACTTCGGCACCGGCCCGGCCACGCTGCGCCTGCGCGAGTTCGAGCACTATTTTGACGAGCTGCTGCGTACGCCGGCCGCCGTCACCATCCCCAACGGTGTGGTGCGCCGCGAGCTGCTGGCCGTGGTCATTCGCTATTATCAATTGCACGTCGAAAACCTGGGCGAGGTCAAGTCGCTGGAGATTCTGAGTGAAGTACTAGGGGGCTAGCCGGGCGGCCTTGGCCGCCCGGCTAGCCCCCTAGCTGGCTTACAGAATGGCTGCGCCGACTATTTTTTGACAGTTTTACGCGGAGTAGCTGCTTTGGTGGCGGGCTTAGCAATGTGCTTGCTGGTGGATTTAGCTGCCGGTTTTTTAGCGGGCGCAGTAGCCGCACCTTTTATATCTACCAAGTCCACGTCGAAGCGTAGGTTGGCATCGGCCGGAATGTCGGCCCCGGCGCCGCGCGTGCCGTAGGCCAGCGACGACGGAATGAGCAGCGTGGCGGTGCTGCCCTTGGGCAGCATGGCAATGCCCTGGTCCCAACCCTGAATTACCTGCCCGGTGCCCAGCACGAAGTCGAAGGGCGCGCCGCCGTGTTTGGCCGAGGAGTCAAATTCCTTGCCCGTGGCGAGTACCGTGCCGCGGTAACGTACACTCACTGTTTGCCCGGTTTGGGGCAGCGGCCCGGTGCCGCGCTTGGTGATGACGTACCAAGTGCCGCCGGTGGTTTTCTTGGCCGTGGCAGTCAGCTTATTAGCCTCCAAGTATTTGGCAATGGCCGCGTTGTCTTTGGGCGCTTGCTCGGCTTGATGGGCGCGGGTGCGGCGCTGCTGCTCGGCCTGGGCATCTTGCTGCAGGCGCTGGGCGGCGGCCATCGCCGTGGCTTGGTCTACTAGCCGCACGGCCGTGCCTTGCAGCACCAGCACATTGCCGCTGCGCCGCAACTCAGGCGGCACTGGCCGGCCCCGAAACAGCGAATCGGCCGCCAGACGGAACACCGCGCTGTCGCCGGGCTGCAGGATGGCAAACGCCTCCTCGGGCGAGCCTTTGCGGAAGCCGCTGGTCAGCGGAATGGGCACTGGCTGGCCGTGGGTCATCTGCCGGGAGCTTTGCAGCACCGAATCGCGGCCCGTGAGGTAGCTCACGTGCATCAGCATGAACTTGCCGGCCCGTGAGGTATCGGTGGGGCTAGGCAGGGTCGTGAGCGGCCGGGGCGCATAGCGCCCCGCCGCATCGCGCCGAAACAAGCGGTATTCGGTGCCGCTGGGCAGGCGCTCGAAGCCGGGCATGGGAGAGGTCTGGGCCTGCGCCAGGGCCGGCAGCGCGGCTAGGGGCAGAAGGAGGAAACAGCGCATAGCAAGGGGGCTAAACAAAGCCGCCGCGCCAGATGGCGCGGCGGCAAGTAATCTAAAAACTTAATCGGCAGCCTAGCGGCCGGCCGGCGGGGCCTGCATAGCAGCCGGCGCGTTGGTGATGTCCGTCAGCTCGATGTCGAAGCGCAGCGGCGAGTTGGCCGGGATAGCGGGCGGCGAGCCCTGCTTGCCATAGGCTAGCGACGACGGGATGAGGATAGTGGCCTTGCTGCCCTTGTTGAGCTGCGCCAGGGCAGCATCCCAGCCCGGAATCACCTGGCCCCGGCCCAGCGGGAACGAGAACGGCTGCCCGCCGTGCTTAGCGCTGGCATCAAACTCCTTGCCGTCGAGCAGCAAGCCGCGGTACTGCACCGTCACGGTCTGGCCAGCTTTGGCGTTAGCGCCGGTGCCGGGTTGCGTTGTGATGATGTACACGCCGCTCGGGTCCTTCTTAGCGTTGGTCAGGTTGTTCTTCTTGATGTAATCCTGCAGGGTCACATCATCGGCCTTGTCCTGGGTTTCGGCGTAGGCGCGCATCTGGCGCTGCTGCTCGCCCATCATCTTCTGCTGGTCGGCCATGGCTTCGCTCATGGCTACTTCGCGGGTTTGCAAGGCTACGGCCTTCACCGTGAGAATGATGTAGTTGCCTTTCTTCTTGAGGTTGGCGGGGGCTAGCTGGTGGGCGTTGCGCTTATACAGGGTGTCGGCATTGAAGCGGAACACGCCGCTGTCGCCGGGCTGCAGCAAGGCGAATGCCTCGGGCTCAGCACCCAATTGCTTGGCCGTGAGGGCTTCGAGCGGAATGCGCACCGGAATGCCGAACTGGCGCTCGCGCGATTTCATCATCACCGAGTCGCCGGCCGTGCGGTACTCGATGTGAGCCGACATCACCTTGCCCACGCGGTCCTTGTAGGTGGCATCTTCGCCGCCGGCTACCTCGCGGGGCGAGTAGCTGGTGCCATCTTTTTTGAAAATCTTGTACTCGATGCCCGACTTGGTTTTGGCATAATCGCCGCCGCCTTTATTGCACGAGGACAGGAAGGAAGCTACGCTGAGCACGCCCGCCGCCAGGGCCAGGTGCCGGGCCGCGCCGGGCCGGAGAGAAAACTGCATGAAAAACAAAAAATTGGAAAAGAGACGAACCAGCCCCAAAGTTAGGCGATGGGGGGCGCAACTACTACCGGCACCGGCTCGGCGGGCGTGCCGAGCAATTGGGCCTGGTATTGCGGCAGTAAGCCTACGAAGCGCTCCACGGTAGCATCGAGCGAGTCGTTGCTAACGCCGCCCGAGGCGTTGTGGTGCCCACCACCCTCAAAGTGGTTGCGCGAAAAATCGGCGACCGAAAAGTCACCCACCGAGCGGAACGAGATTTTAACCGCCGAGCTGCGGTCGATGAACACCGCCGCTAGCACGATGCCTTCGATGCTGAGCGCGTAGTTCACTAGCCCTTCGGTGTCGCCGGTTTTGCTCTCGTACTCGCGCAGCTCCTCTTTAGTCACGGCGATGTAGGCCGTGTTGAACTCGCGTAGCACCACCAGCTTATCCTTTAGGATGTAGCCCAGAAAGCGCAGCCGGATTTCGGAGTGCGAGTCGTAGATACGGCGGTGCACCGATGAAAGGTCGATATGCGCGTTCAGCAGCTCGGCGATGATGAGGTGCACGTTGCGCGAGGTACTAGGGTGCCGAAACGAGCCCGTATCGGTCATAATGCCCGCGTAGAGCGCCTCGCCCATGCCCTGGTCGATGAGGTCCTGGTCGCCCAGGTCGCGGATAATCTCGAAGATGAGCTCGGCCGTGGCAGCCGCCTTGGGCTCCGAAAAGCTGACGTCGGCGAAGTTTTCGGGGCGCTGGTGGTGGTCGATGAGCACCTTGGTACCCGGCGCCCGGCGCACGTACTCGCCCAGCTCGTTGATGCGGCCCAGGCAGTTGAAGTCGAGGCAGAACAACAAATCGGCGCGGTTTACGAGGTCACGCACCTGGCGGTCGTTCTGGCGCGGCTCGTACACCACCACCTCGTCGTTGCCCTGCATCCAGTTGAGGAAAGCCGGATAGTCGGAGGGCGTCACGACGGTCACGGAATGGCCTTTTTTCTTCAAGTACGTGGCCCAGGCCAGCGACGAGCCCAGCGCATCGGCGTCGGGCTTGTGGTGGGTGGTAATAAAAATCTGCTTGGGTTCAGCCAGCAGCGCTTGCAACTCGGTTACGGAAGGAAACATCGACGACGTAAAAGGCCTACGAATGCGAAGAAAAAGCGCCGGGACTATTGCCCAGCGCAAACGGCCGGCAAAGGTCGGCACGAATTGGGTTTCAACAACTGAACCCCTCGTGAAGGTTCGGGAAAGTGCGCGGTAGCAACGCTCCCACCGCGGGGGCTAGCCGCCCCGAAAGGCCCTGCGGCTAGCGCCACGGCATTCTGCTCCTACCTTTGCGGCATCAACTAAATTTTCTTTTAAGAATGGCAACCAACCGCACCTTTACGATGATTAAGCCCGACGCCGTGGCTGACAACCACATTGGCGGCATCCTGAGCATGATTGAGCAGGGTGGCTTTCGCATCGTGGAGCTTCAGAAAGTGACCCTGACGCCCGAGCGCGCCGGCGAATTTTACGCCGTGCACAAAGAGCGTCCTTTCTACAACGACCTCGTGAAGTACATGTCGAGCGGCCCCATCGTGGCGGCCATCCTTGAAAAGGACAACGCCGTGGCTGACTTCCGCACCCTCATCGGCGCCACCAACCCGGCTAACGCCGAGGAAGGCACTATCCGCAAGAAGTACGCAAAAAGCATCGAAGCCAACGCCGTGCACGGCTCGGATTCGGACGAGAACGCCCAAATCGAAGGCGAGTTCTACTTCAGCAAGTAATTTGATTTCTGTTCGTCTGTCATGCTGACGAAGGAAGCATCTTGCTAAAGTTATCGACTAGCGCTTTGCCCAGATGATATGCTGCTTTCGTCAGCATAACGGATGGAAAAAAGCCAAAAAAGCCGCTCTGCATCGTGCAGAGCGGCTTTTTCTTTATACTCAAACCAGACTTTTTTTGTACCAATCTTGTATTGTCGGGCTTAGCTGAGCCGACCAAAACCGATGCGGCCGGGGCCTTTGGGCTCGCTCACGAAGGTAGCATCTTCGCGGTTGTAGATGTCGGCCAAGGACATAGCTTCCGTCACGGGCACAGTTTGGCCGAGTTCCGTGGCTAGGGTTTGTGCCTTGGGCTGGGCCAGGGCCTCGAAGGCGTAGGAGGCGATGAGGCGGCCCTTGCGCAGCAGCGCCTTGTCGATGCGGGCCAGGTCGGCGTTGAAGGTGCAGATAATCTGGATGTGGAAGCCGTCGCTCAGCAAACCGTCGCTGAGGTTGAGCAGGTTGCTGACGGCGTTGCTACCGGTGGCGTCGCGCTTGGTGAGCAGCTCCTCAGCATCCTCGATGAGCAGGATGGAGTTGGTGTTGTCGTGCAGCAGGTTGATGAACTCGGGGTCGGCGATGCGCAGCGCCAGGTTGGGCGGAATGAACAGCTTGGGCTTATCGGTGAGGCCGCAGAGGTGGCGGATGTAGCTGGTTTTGCCAGTGCCGGGCGGGCCGTGCAGGATGACGAGGCCCTTGTCATCGGGCTTTTGCAGGCGCTTCACGATGGCCTCGTGCACGGGCAGCAGGTCGTCGTTGTAGTTGGTGGCCAGGTCGAGCTGCGGAATTTTGAGCGGTAGCGGCGAGAAAGCCAGGTCGCTGCCCATCAGGCGCAGCACCTGGATGCGCTGGCGCTCGACCTGCCCGCTCTCAAGCTGGGCCGCGAGCAGCGCCCGCAGGCGCGTCAGGGCGCTAGGGTCGGTGCGGGGCGAGTAGTACAAGGTGGCGCTCTGGTCGCCGTAGCTGCTCACGATGCTGAAGAAAAGCAGTGTGTGCGGCTCGGGCGAGAGGGCGTAGAATTGCCACTCGGGCGCCTTGTCGGCCTCCTCGATAAAGACCGACTGCACGACCGTAATCTGGTCGAGGTCGTGGGTTTCGGCCAGGTTGGCGAGCACCGTTTTGCGGGCGTCGGCCGTGACGAGCTGGTAGATTTCACGGCGCGGCAGCTCGCCAAACTTCGTATAAAACCACGTGGATGGCTGAAAGCCGTGTTGGTTGTAGCTCGTCGAAAAATCGGGGCTAGCCGCCGGAAGCGGAAGGGAGTCACTCATTAACTAAGGAAAGGAGCCGAGCGCTAGGCCATGTATTAGGCCGCGATAGCCGGCTCAGAATATTTGTTTTCCAGCGCTTGCGGCTCGTGTTTGTGCTTGAAGATGAACACGAATAGCACGGCAATCACCAGGGCGTAGGCCGCGAAGGCTAGCCAGATGCCGTGCCAGTCTTTGTTGCCGGCGGCATCGGTAAAGTAATTCTGGATAACCAGGCCGCTAATCGAGCTGCCCAGCACGGCCCCAAAGCCGTTGGTCATCATCATAAACAAGCCCTGCGCGCTGGCCCGAATGCTGGGCTGCGTCTGGGTTTCAACAAACAGCGAGCCCGAAATATTGAAAAAGTCGAAGGCCATGCCGTAGACGATGCACGACATGATAATCATCCACAGGCCGTCGGCTGGGTTGCTGTACGCCAGCAGGCCAAAGCGCAACACCCAGGCTACCATGCTGAACAACATCACCTGCTTGATGCCGAAACGGCGCAGGAAGAAGGGAATGGCCAGGATAAACAGCGTTTCCGAAATCTGCGAAATCGACATGATAAAGGCCGGGTGCTTTACCGAAAGCGTGTCGCGGTAGGCGGGTACCTTATCAAAATCGTGCAGGAAGGTGTCGCCGTAGGCATTGGTGAGTTGCAAGGCAGCGCCGAGTAGCAGGGCAAAGACGAAGAACGTAGCCAGCTTGCGGTCGCGCAGTAGCGCAAACGACTTGAGGCCCAGCGCATCGACCAGCGAGCGGCCCGACGAGCCCTGCGAGGGCGGCGGGCACTTGGGCAGCGTGAAGGCGTAGACCCCTAGTAGCAGCGCGGCCGCGGCGGCCACGTAAAACTGATTGGCCGATTTCTCGAAGCCCAAGAACGTAACCGTCCACATGGCCGCGATGAAGCCGATGGTGCCCCACACCCGGATGGGCGGGTAGTCCTTCACCACGTCCAGGTCCTGGGTTTTGAGGGCCGAGTACGACACGGCAATCGACAACGAAAGCGTGGGCATGTAGAAAATCATGTTCAGCAGGATAACCCAGAAGAACAGGCTAGGGTCAGTGACCAACGGAATGGTACACAAGGTAATACCGCCGCAAATGTGCAGCACGCCGTAGAGCTTCTCGGCATTCACCCACTTATCGGCCACGATGCCCATGAGCGAGGGCATGAAAATGGACGCGATGCCCATAGTCGAGAAAATGGCGCCAAACTGCGCGCCCGACCAGTTTTTGGTTTGAAACCAGTACGCGCCAATGGTAATCAGCCACGCGCCCCAGATGAAAAACTGGAGGAAGCTCAGTATAGTAAGACGCAGCTTGATGCTCATGGCAGGCGAAGCGTTAAAATTTCGGAAAAGGGGCTTTTGCGCCTAAAGTTACACCATTTTCGGTCGGCGCGGCGCCGGGCGCGTAGCCTAGCGGTAACACGGGCGGGCTAGCCCTGCGTAATTGCCAGGGCGCAAAAAAGCCCTTCTGCGCGGGGCAGAAGGGCTAATGTAACGCGGACTTTGTAGTCCGCGGTTGAAACCGGAGCGAGGCGAACGCGGACTACAAAGTCCGCGCTACATTACTTGGCGGCTTCGTAGTTCTTGTTGACCTGGTCCCAGTTGATGAGGTTGAAGAAGGCCGCGATGTAGTCGGGGCGCTTATTCTGGTACTTGAGGTAGTAGGCGTGCTCCCACACGTCGAGGCCCAGGATGGGAAAGCCTTTGCAGCCCGAGTCGGGCATCAGCGGGTTGTCCTGGTTGGGCGTCGAGCAGATTTGCAGCGAGCCGTCGGCCTGCTTGCACAGCCACGCCCAGCCCGAGCCGAAGCGCGTGGTGGCGGCTTTAGTGAACTCTTCCTTGAACTTGTCGAACGAGCCGAAGGCCTCGTTAATTTTGTCGGCTACCGCGCCGGTGGGCTGGCCGCCGCCATTAGGCGAAAGGATAGTCCACCACAGCGAGTGGTTCCAGTGGCCGCCGCCGTTGTTGCGGATGGCGGGGCTAGCCTTGGCAATATTGTGCAGAATCTCTTCGAGGCTCTGGTTTTCAAACTCGGTGCCCGCGATGGCGGCATTAAGGTTGGTAACGTAGGCCTGGTGGTGCTTGGTGTGGTGGATTTCCTGGGTCTGCGCGTCAAACGTAGGTTCGAGGGCGTCGTAGGAATACGGCAGCTTGGGCAGTTCAAAAGCCATGATGCAAGTGTTTTAAAGTGAAAAGATGGGGTGGCGCAGGTATAACCCCCAACGGGCCGCCGGGGTTACGGCCGCCCGCTGGGCGCCCCAAAAGTAGGCTAGCCCCGCTTCTCTTTAAAAAACGCTTGCATGAGCGCCGTGCACTCGTCGGCGCACACGCCCGCCCGCACCTTGGTACGCGGGTGCAGCAGCCCCAGCGCGTGCCGTCGGTAGCCGGTTTTGGGTTCTTCAGTGCCAAATACCACGGCCCCCAGCTGTGCCCAGGCGCTAGCCCCGGCGCACATCACGCAGGGCTCCACGGTCACATAAAGCGTGCAGTGGGTGAGGTATTTGTTACCCAAGTAATTGGCGGCGGCCGTGAGGGCCAGCATCTCGGCGTGGGCCGTTACGTCGCGCAGCTGCTCGGTCTGGTTATAACCCCGGCCGATTATCACGCCATCCAGCACCACTACCGCCCCGATGGGAATCTCACCTGCCGCCAGCGCCCGCCGTGCCTCGGCCAGGGCCTGACGCATGAAATACTCATCGGTGAGTAGGGGAAGAGGCATTGCCTATTTCAGGCTAATGTCGCTCATCACGGCCTGGGCCACGGGGCGCCACTGCGATTGCTCCTCGGCCGGGGCCGAGAACGCGAAAATATAGAGCTGCTGGCCTTCCACGGCGTATTCGATGTACTCGTATTTCTTAATGGCTGCCAGCGCGTTAGCTCCGCGGCGGCTGTCGCTCATGGTCGACACAAACTCCAGCGCCACAAACTCGCGGCCATTCACCTTGCGCACTTCCTGGGTCAGGAAATCGACTTTCGTGTAGAGGCGCTGCACGCTGGCTTTATACATGGGCAGCAGCACGTTGTAGTCGGGGCCGAAGGTGGTGGGCCGCACCGAAATGCTGTAGTCGATGCGCCCGCTGGGGTTGCTGTACACGGCCAGCGGCTTGCGCGGCGACGGAAACTTGACGGCAATGGCCGCCTCGGGCAGCGGCGCAAACCCCACCGGCACCGCCACCGACAAGCCGGGCGCCAGCTTCACCGTCGTCAGCTTGGGCTTTGGGGCAAAGCTGGTGAGGGTAACGACGGTAGCGAGGAGGGCAAGAGTTTTCATAGGCTGGAACAAAAATAGGGGTTGGCGCACAGGCGACAGCTAAATAGGGAGTACTGGGTAAGAAACGCCAAACCGTCACGCTGAGCTTGTCGAAGCATCTTGCTTGTACCCTGGGTATCAGCCCAACGACACGAGCAAGATGCTTCGGCAAGCTCAGCATGACGGCCTTACTTAGTTTTTGAAAACCTAGCGGGGCTAGCGGCGCGCCGACGTCGGGTACTTGATGCGTACCTTCTTCCAATACACGTAGTTACCGGTTTTGGCTTCTACCAGATACGTGCCAGCCTGGATGTGGCCCAGGTCCACGGGCTCACCGGTATTGTTCTGCGGGTCAAGCGCTTGCTGATACACGACCTTGTTCTGATAGTCCGTCATTACCAGCGTGCCGGGCTTGGTAAATTGCTGCGTAAAGCTGAGCATCACGCTGTTAGAATTGGGTTTGGGGAAGATGTCGATGCCCGAGAGCGTTTCGACGCGCTTGATGGGGCCGTCAAGCGTCACGGCCGGGGCTACGCCTTTGGTTTTAATCTCGACCCCGTCCTCGTACTTGTTTTTGGTCTTGACTTTGGTTTGTGCCTGGGCCGCGCCAGCCGTGAACAAAGCGGCCGCCAGGGCCAGCGAAGAAAGAAATTTCATATCGAAAGGAAGAAAAAAGAAGCACCGTACCAGTGGTACTAGGGCTTCTTTTACATACTTCATACCAAATCCAACAGTTTCAGCCCCCCAACCAGCCCTAACTTTGCCCCGGTGCGCCCCATCCCCAAAAAAGGCGCCCCCACCCAAGCCTAGCCAGCCTGCGCAGCAGGCGTATCGGCGCAATCCGTTAAATCCGTTAAATCTGCGGTCATGTTGAGAACCCACACCAACGGCGAGCTTCGCCAAGAACACGTCGGCCAAACCGTTACCCTCGTCGGCTGGGTGCAGCGCACCCGCGACAAAGGCGGCATCCTCTGGATTGACCTGCGCGACCGCTACGGCATCACCCAGCTAGCCCTCGAAGAAGGCGTGGAAAGCGAGGAAGCGCGCGAAAAAGCCCGCACGCTGGGACGCGAGTTTGTGGTGAGTGTTACTGGCAAAGTAGCCGAGCGCTACTCCAAAAACGCCCACATTCCGACCGGCGATATCGAGGTGCGCGTGGAGAAGCTAGAGGTGCTGAACCCCGCTAAGCTGCCCCCCTTCCTCATCGAAGATGAGACGGATGGTGGCGACGAGCTGCGCATGAAGTACCGCTACCTCGACCTGCGCCGCACGCCCGTGCGCAACAACCTGATGCTGCGCCACCGCATGGCCCAGGCCGTGCGCCGCTACCTCGATGGCCAGGACTTTATCGAAGTCGAAACGCCCGTGCTCATCAAGAGCACGCCCGAAGGTGCCCGCGACTTTGTAGTGCCCTCCCGTATGAACCCCGGCGAGTTCTACGCCCTGCCGCAGTCGCCCCAGACGTTCAAGCAGCTGCTCATGGTGTCGGGCTTCGACCGCTACTTCCAGATTGTGAAGTGTTTCCGCGACGAAGACCTGCGCGCCGACCGCCAGCCCGAGTTCACGCAGATTGACTGCGAAATGGCCTTCGTGGAGCAGGAAGATATCCTCAACACCTTCGAGGGCCTAGTGCGCTACCTGTTCAAGGAAATCAAAAACCTCGATTTCCCCACCGTGCCCCGCATGGAGTACGCCGACGCGATGCGCTGGTACGGCAACGACAAGCCCGACGTGCGCTTCGACATGAAGTTCGTGGAGCTCAACGACGTAGTGCAGGGCTTCCCGGTCTTCGACAGCGCCGAACTGGTGGTAGGCATCAACGCCGCTACCTGCGCCGCCTACACCCGCAAGCAGCTCGACGAGCTAACGGCCCTAGTAAAACTCCCGCAAGTGGGGGCTACTGGCTTGGTGTATGCTCGGGTAGAGGCGGGGGGGGTAGTGAAGTCGTCGGTCGATAAATTTTACTCGCAAGAGGAATTGCAGAAGTGGAAAACGGCCTTCAATGCCAATGAAGGTGACCTGCTCCTGCTCATGGCCGGGCCGGCCGATAAAACCCGCAAGGCACTTTCGGTACTGCGCCTCGAAATGGGCCAGCGCCTCGGCCTGCGCGACAAGGATACGTTTGCCCCGCTGTGGGTCGTCAATTTCCCGCTGCTGGAGTACATTGAAGAGGAGGGGCGCTACTTTGCCATGCACCACCCCTTCACCTCGCCCAAGCCCGACGACCTGCACCTGCTCGACAACCCCGACACCATCGGCCAGGCCCGTGCCAATGCCTACGACCTGGTTATCAATGGGGTAGAAGTGGGCGGCGGCTCCATCCGCATTCACGACCGGGCGGTGCAGGCCCGCATGTTCTCGCTGCTCGGCTTCTCGCCCGAGGAGGCACAGGCCCAATTCGGCTTCCTGCTCGACGCTTTCGAGTACGGCGCACCGCCCCACGGCGGCATCGCCTTCGGCTTCGACCGTCTGTGCTCGCTCTTCGGCGGCGCCGACAGCATCCGCGACTTCATCGCCTTCCCCAAAAACAACTCGGGCCGCGACGTGATGATAGACTCGCCCTCGCCGATTTCGGATAAGCAGTTGACGGAACTGAGTATCAAGACAGCCGTGGTGGCGAAGTAGAATTTGAAGTGATAAAACAGAACCGGCGGCTGAGTAATCAGTCGCCGGTTCTGTTTTACAGCCATTCCGCATTCTCCTTAAAATCCACCGGGTACATGTTGAGGTACTGTACGATACGCGGGTAACTACCGCTATTGGCGCTGCTGCCGTGAGGCAGAAAGTGGTGCCAGATAACCATGTCGCCGGCCTCGGCGGCAATGGGCTGGGCCAGCCCGGTCAGGTCGATGCTGCGCGGGTCGGTGCCGACGGGCAGGCCAGCCAGCCACGATTCCAGTTTGCGGTGGAAGCCGGGCACGCAGCGGAAAGCACCCTGGTGGGCCGGCGTATCGCAGAGGTAAATCAGGCCCTGAGTGCCGAAGTGAAACGGCGGGCGTAGGCTCATGTCCCAGTGCAGGGGCGTGCCTTGGTGCTGGTAGGTGGCTGTTTCGGGCGGGTTGAAGCTGGTGCGGTCGGTGGTGGCCCACAGGTCGGGCGTGCCCCAAAGCTGGGCAAAGGCCTTCTGGATGCGGGGCGACCGCCGGTTGGCCAGCAGGGTGGGGTGGTGGTAAAAATCCATCATCATGCCTTGGCCGATGCACTTCTCATACCACGAAGCTGGCTCCTGCGGGCTCATATCAAGTTCTTCCCAAACAGCGGCTTCCGTGGCTAGGGCCTGCTCCCTGGCAATAGCCCCACTCAAGATAACGTAGCCGTGCTCGTGCCAATGGCGCAGGTCGTCAGCGCTTAATACGTCGGGGGTAGCGTCGAGGGCGTGCAGGTAGGCAGCCACGGCCTCGTCGTAGGGCTGGCCGGTGAAGACGCTGCGGAGCCGGCCAGCTTGCAGGGTGGTGAGCTGCCCACCATTACGGGCCAGCACCCACTCTTCAAATTCGACCAGCGATGGCCCGGCCTGCATAAGGTAGCGCAGGGCTTCCTGCAAGGGGAGGCCTAGGCCGTTGAGTAGTAAGTTATCGGCCCGCCAGCTGTGCTCGCTGGCGGACGTGAAAGTGCCGTTTCGCTTGGCCAGCGTTTGCGCCCAAAACTGCTTTAGATGTGGGATGCCCAGCTGCCCCAGGTCGGTGGATTGGATATCGGTAAGCTGCTTTCGCATGGGAGTCGCATTTTAGGACGGAAAAATACGGCTGGGGTAATTAAAAAAGGCGTCTTCTGCTCCAGCAGAAGACGCCTTTTTTAGAAGAGGAAAATTACTAGAAGTTTCGCTCGCCGGTCTCGCGCTTGCCTAGCATTACCGAGCCTACCATGGCCGCCAGCAGTAGGATGGAAGCCAGCTCAAACGGCAGTGAATACTGCTTAAATAGCACGAGGCCAAGTTGGTCTACCATGCCTACTTGCGAATTAAAAGTGTTAGCATCGTAGCCAACCGGTTGCACGTTGCGCAGTGCCGCTACCATGATGAGCAACAGCGAGCCACCCGCAATGGTAGCCGCAATTTTGGCTAAGGCTGGCTTGTGCGGTTCGGTATCCTCGTTCAAGTTCAAGAACATAATCACGAATAAGAACAGTACCATAATGGCACCGGCGTACACAATGATGTTAACGGCTGCTAGAAACTGTGCGTTCAGCGTCAAATAGTGAGCCGACAGCGTGAAGAACGTGAGAATGAGGAACAATACGCTGTGCACTGGATTTTTGGCCAGTACTACGCCCAGCGCGCTCAGCAAGGCCACGAACGACAGAAAGAGAAAGAAAGACATATGTGGTAGGGTAAGCTTTAGCTTGCCAATCGTTGGAACTCTGAATTAAGAAAGGCAAGCTTAGGCTTACCCTACACCGCTAGGCCAACTGACTACGCAGCTTATCGGCCTGCTCGGGTGTGAGTTGAATGCCGCGCTTCGAACGATTGTCTGGCGAGGCAGGCTCTACCAAGCGGTCCTTGCCGTAGATGAACTCATCGCGCTCGTAGCGCGGCGGCGCCATTTTGTCGGCTTGCAGGTATACAGCAGCCTTCGGGCAAGCCTCTTCGCAGAGCCCGCAGAAGATGCAGCGTAACATGTTAATCTCGTAGCTGACGGCATATTTCTCCTCGCGGTAGAGATTCTGCTCGCCCTTTTTGCGCTCGCCGGCTACCATCGTGATGGCCTCGGCGGGGCAGGCTACGGCGCACAGGCCGCAGGCCGTGCAACGCTCGCGGCCCTGCTCATCGCGCTTGAGCACGTGCAGGCCGCGAAATACGGGCGAAAACGGGCGCGTCTCTTCGGGGTAGCGAATGGTGACTTGTTTCTTGGTAGCAGCCCGAAAAAAGTGCTGCATCGTAATGGTCAAGCCCTGAAAAATCGCCGGTAGGTAAGCCCGCTCGGCGAGCGTCATCGGCTTCTTTTCCAGTTTCTTGGCGCGGTTGCTTAGCGATTCCATATAGGTCGAAGGTCGTAGGGGAGGAGGGGAGGGCTAGCCACGCGGGCTGCCTACCACCACTGCTTGATTTCGGGGATAATGCCGGTGGTGATGAGGCCGCCCGTGAGCAGGATGTTGAAGATGGCCAGGGGAATAAGAATCGTCCAGCCCAAGCGCATCAACTGGTCGTAGCGGAAGCGCGGCAGCGTCCAGCGCACCCACATAAAGAAAAAGATGAACGAAAAAATCTTGGCGAAAACACTCACCACGCCCAGAATGGCAATGATATTCTGCGCCGCGTCGAGCGAAAGGCCCTGCGCCGTGTGCAGCCAGCTTTGCAACTCATACTGAAAGGGGAAATTGAAGCCCCCGAAGTAGATAACGCTCATCACGGCCGAAGCCACGAATACGTTCACGTACTCGGCAAAGAGGTACAAGCCCATTTTCATGGAGCTATACTCGGTATGGTAGCCGCCTACCAGCTCAGTTTCGCACTCAGGCAAGTCGAAGGGTGTGCGGTTGGTTTCAGCGAAAGCGCAGACAATGAAAATGATAAAGCCTAGCGGCTGCTTCACTACGTTCCAGAAATGCCACTCGCCGGGTACCGACTGCTGCAGCGTGATATCGCGCAGCGATAGCGAGCCCGACATCATGAGAACGGCAATCAGAGCCAGGCCCATTGCTAATTCATAGCTGATATTTTGCGAAGCGGCACGAATGGCGCCCAGCAGCGAAAATTTGTTGTTGGAAGCCCAGCCACCAATCATAATGCCATAGACCCCTAGCGACACGATGCCGAACACGTAGAGCATCCCCACATTGATTTCGATGCCTTGCAAGTGCACGACAGTATCGCCAAACTTGAGGAAACTGCCGAAGGGAATAACGGCCGACGACATCAGCGCCGTTATCATAGCCAGGCAGGGGCCGAAGATAAAGAGTGCCTTATTAGCCCCGCTCGGGAAGAATTCTTCCTTCGTGAAAAGCTTCACGGCATCGGCTAGGGGCTGGGCTAGTCCGAAGGGCCCAGCGCGGTCAGGACCCACGCGGTCTTGCAAAAATGCGGCAATCACGCGCTCAGCGTAGGTGCAGTAGGTCGCAATCAGCAGCGAAATGCCGAATACTACTAGTACAACGAGGCCTTGCCAGCCTAAAGATTCGAGAGACATAAAGAAAAAGTATCAGGCTGAGCGCAACAAAAAATCTGGCTAGGTACGCGCTTGCTGGTTAGGTTGACTAGAAGCTAGTACCATTGGGGCCGCCTAGCTTGAGCGGCGGGTTGCGCTCCAATTCGCGCACGGTGCTTTCGGGTAGGTCGGCAATTACCTGCGGGTTGATAACTGGTAGCTCGTAGTGGTTGGCCGAGATAACCGATGAGCGGTCGATATGCGCCGGACCTTCAATAATCCAGTCCGCCGTCTCCTTCTTCTCGAAGCGGCACTCGTTACAAATCCACTCCTTCACTTCGCCGTACTCGTCTTTGCGGGCGGTCACGCGGAGTACGTCTTTGCCTTTGTACCATAGCGTTACGTGGCCCGTGCATTTCTCGTGCGAACACTCGCGGTGAGCGTTTACCGGCTTGGTAAACCACACGCGCTGCTTGAAGCGGAAGGTCTTATCGGTAAGTGCACCCACCGGGCACACGTCAATCACGTTGCCGCTGAAGTCGTTAGAAATTGTATTCTCTATGTACGTGCCAATCTCGGCGGCATCGCCGCGGCCCAGCACGCCATGCACGCGGGCCTCGGTGAGCTGGTCGGCCGTGTACACGCAGCGGTAGCATAGAATGCAACGCGTCATGTGCAACTGGATGTAGGGGCCGATGTCGATTTTCTCGAACGTGCGGCGCTCCTCTTCATAGCGAGTGGTGCTCACGCCGTGCTCGAAGGCGAAGTTTTGCAGGTCGCACTCACCGGCCTGGTCGCATACCGGGCAGTCGAGCGGATGGTTGATGAGCAGCATTTCCACGATGCCTTTGCGCACATCGAGCACCTGTTGGCTGGTCGTGTTTTCAACCACCATACCATCCTGCACCGGCGTAATGCACGAGGCCACAAGCTTCGGCATGGGGCGTGGGTCTTTGGCCGAACCAGCGGCTACGCGCACCAGGCAGGCGCGGCATTTACCGCCGCTGCCTTTCAGAGGCGTGTAGTAGCACATGGCGGGCGGCACCACGCTGCCCCCGATTTTGCGGGCCGCGTTGAGGATGGTTGTGCCGTCGGGCACTTCTACCTCAATTCCGTCGAAGGTTATTTTAGCCATTATCCTATTCGATACAAATACTAATCGTTATGCTGAACGCTGTGGAGCATACCGTCCTTTTTACTTTAAAACTACGCCATCACCAGGTTGCCCCGGTACACAGCGCCCGGCTGGGTAGCCTCTTTGGGATGCGTCACGTGCCACTCAAACTCATCGCGGAAGTGACGCACGGCGGCAGCCACCGGCCACGCAGCAGCTTCGCCGAGCGGGCAGATAGTGTTGCCCTCAATTTGCTTGGCTACGCTTACAATCAGGTCGATGTCATGCATCGAGCCGTGGCCGTGTTCGAGGCGGTGCAGCACTTTTTCGAGCCAACCCGTGCCTTCACGGCAGGGCGAGCACTGCCCACAGCTTTCGTGGTGGTAGAAACGCGAGAAATTCCAAGTGTTCTTTACGATGCACGTCGTTTCGTCCATCGCAATAAAACCGCCCGAGCCAAGCATAGTGCCCGTCACGAAGCCGCCGTCGCTGAGCGACTCGTAGGTCATCAGGCGATTTTCGCCAGCGGCGGTTTTAAGAATCAACTCTTTAGGCAGAATTGGCACTGACGAGCCCCCAGCTACAACAGCCTTCAATTCGCGGCCCTTCCAGATGCCACCGCAATACTCATCGGAATAAATAAACTCCTCCACCGGTACTCCTAACTCCAGTTCGTAGATGCCGGGCTTGTTGAGGTGGCCGCAGGCCGAGAACAGCTTGGTGCCAGTGCTTTTGCCCACGCCAATTTTGGCGTACTCGTCGCCGCCCATATTGAGAATGGGCACGACCGTGGCAATGCTCTCCACGTTGTTTACTACCGTGGGGCGGGCGTAAAGGCCCTGCACGGCTGGGAATGGCGGCTTGTTGCGTGGGTTACCGCGCTTGCCCTCCAGCGATTCCAGAAGGGCCGTTTCTTCGCCGCAGATGTACGCACCCCCGCCCGGATGCACGTGCAAATCAAGCGAGTAGCCCGAGCCCTGAATGTTCTCGCCAAGAAAGCCTGCGGCGTAAGCCTCGGCAATAGCCTTCTCCAGAATGCGCAGCACGTACAACAACTCGCCGCGAATGTAGATGTAGCTCGTGCGAGCCCCTAGCGCGTAGCTGCCCGCAATCATGCCCTCGATGAGCAGGTGCGGTAGCTTCGACATCAAGTAGCGGTCCTTGAAAGTGCCCGGCTCCGACTCGTCAGCATTGCAGACGAGGTAGCGCGGCACGCCTTCCGGCTTGGCCAGAAAGCTCCACTTCAGACCTGTGGGGAAGCCAGCACCGCCGCGCCCGCGTAGGCCCGACTTCTTCACTTCCTCCACTACCTCTTCGGGCGTCATTTTTAGCGCCTTCTCCACGGCACGGTAGCCGCCGTGCTTGCGGTACACGGCGAAGGTTTCGATACCTTCAACGTTGACGTGTTCGGTTAATAGCTTGCGTCCCATAATCTTAAACTATTGGCTATCAGTTATTTTGCAGTGAGGTCGGCAAGCCATTTTCTTCCCAAGGCAGGATGGGCCGGTGTACCAAGCCTTTCAGCTCCGTCAGCATGGCATTTACATTCTCCTCCGTGTCGAGCGACTCGTAATATTTCTCGCGTACCTGCACCACCGGAGCAAAGCCACAGGCGGCTAGGCATTCCACTTCTTTTAAAGTGAACAGGCCATCGGGCGAGTTGCCGCCGACTTTGGCGCCGGTAATGCGCTCCAGATGAGCCGTTAGCTCGTCGGAACCACGCAGCATACAGGGGCCGGTGCGACAGATTTCCAACACGTGTTTGCCCACCGGCTTCAGGTTGAACATCGTGTAGAACGTACTCACCTCGTACACCTCAATTGGGCGCAGGCCCAGGGTTTCGGCCACCAAGTCCTGCACCTCGGGGCTTACCCAGCCACCAAACTCGGCCTGCGCAATGTGCAATACGGGCAGCAGAGTCGACTTCTTACGGTCGTCGGGATAGTGCGTGAGCAGGCGCTTGATTTCAGCCTGGGCGGCGGGCGAGAACTGGGGTTTAGCAGCGGTGGTAGTCGGCTCCATATCAGGTACTTTCAACTTAAAAACTAGGCGTCCAACTCGCCGGCAATCACGTTCATCGATGACAAAATCACGATGGCATCCGAGAGGCTAGTGCCTACTACCATTTCCGAATAGGCCTGGTAATAGATGAAGCACGGCCGGCGGAAATGCAAGCGATACGGCGTGCGGCCCCCATCCGAAATCAGGTAGAACCCTAGCTCGCCGTTACCGCCCTCCACCGAGTGATACACTTCTCCCACGGGCGCGTCAATCTCACCCATGATGATTTTGAAGTGGTAAATCAGCGCCTCCATGTTCTTGTACACGGCCTCCTTGGCGGGCAGGTAGTAGTGCGGCGCATCGGCGTGGAACGGGCCTTCGGGCAGGCGGTCAAGGGCCTGATTGATAATGCGCAGGCTCTGCCAGATTTCCTCGTTGCGTACCAAAAAGCGGTCGTAGGTGTCGCCGTTGGTGCCTACTGGGATGTCAAACTCGAAGTCTTCGTAGGAAGAGTAAGGGTTCATAACCCGCACGTCGTAATCGACGCCCGCGGCCCGCAGGTTGGGGCCGGTAAAGCCGTAATTCAATGCTTTCTCCGCCGTAATCGGGCCCACGTTTACCACGCGGTCCATGAAAATGCGGTTGCGGTTGAACATGGCCTCGAACTCCTTCATCACGGCCGGAAACTCCTTGAGCCACTTGCGCAGCTTCTCGATGGCAACCGGCGAGAGGTCGCGCTCCATGCCCCCCACGCGGCCCATGTTGGTGGTCAGGCGCGAGCCGCAGACTTCCTCGTAAATCTCGTAAATCTTCTCGCGCTCCTGAAACACGTAGAGGAAGCCGGTGAAAGCGCCCGTATCTACGCCCAGGATGGAGTTACAGATAAGATGGTCGGCGATACGCGCTAATTCCATCATTATCACCCGGATGTACTGCGCCCTTTTAGGCACTGTCACCCCTAGCAGCTTCTCTACCGTCATGTGCCAACCCATGTTGTTGATGGGCGACGAGCAGTAGTTCATGCGGTCGGTGAGTGGCGTAATTTGGTAGAACGGCCGCCGCTCGGCAATTTTCTCAAATGCCCGGTGGATGTAGCCGATAGTTGGCACGCCCGAGATGATGCGCTCGCCATCCATTTGCAGGATGTTCTGGAAAATGCCGTGCGTGGCCGGGTGCGTCGGGCCCAGGTTGAGGGTCGTCAGCTCCTGCGAGAAGTCGTTGAGAGTCGGCACGAGCTGGCCGCCCTGCTGCTCCTGCGCTTCTTCAATAATCTTGTGGGTGCCGGCTAGGGCGTCGTTTACTGCCATTGGGCGTTATGTCATCCTGAGCGCAGCGAAGGAATTTATCACGTCCAAGCCGCTAGGGTAATAATTCTGGCGAAGGCCACCGTGATAAGATGCTTCCCTCGTCAGCATGACAATGTAAAAATTAGCGACCGAAAAACAGGTCGGTTTTATCTTCGCGGGTGCCATCTTCGAGCGGGTACTGCCGGCGCATGGGGTGGTAATCCATATCCTCCACATTGAGAATGCGGCGCAGGTTGGGATGGCCGGTGAAAATGACGCCGTAAAAGTCGTAGGCCTCGCGCTCCATCCAGTTAGCCGCCGCGTAGATGTCCGACAGCGTCGGCACAACGGGGTCGGCCACGGGAAAGTAAATTTTGATGCGTAGCCGGATATTGTGCACCAGGCTGTGTAAGTGGTAAATCATGCCGAGTTCCTGATTCAGGTTTTCGGGATAATTGATGCCGCACATGGTGGTCAGAAAGTGAAACTTCAGCGTTTCATCCTTCTGCAGTCCCGCCACGACGTTGTGGATATGCTCGCGCTTGGTCGTGACAGTGAGCAAACCGTAGGGCTCGTGCACATCCGTAAAAGTGGCTTCGCCAAACAAGCTATGCAGCAAGGCTGTCACTTGCGCGTTTTGCTGCGTGGTAGGGTCTTGGACAGCAGCAGTTTCCTGCGCGGCGGTAGATTCTTCTTTGGTTGGGTCAGCCATCTAGAGCGTCTTATCAAAAAGGGCGGTCATGCTGAGCTTGCCGAAGCATCTCTACCGCGTAGTTGAACGGTTTGCAAACGGAGCGAGTGAGATGCTTCGGCAAGCTCAGCATGACCGCCCTTTTTAATAACTAATCTTATTTGATATTATAAGAAGCCAGCAGCGCCTGGTATTCGGGCGAGTTGCGGCGGCGAATGCCCTCGTTTTTAGCGAGGTCCTGCACCCGCATCAGGCCGTCGAGCACCTGCTCGGGGCGGGGCGGGCAGCCGGGCACGTACACATCGACCGGGATGATACGGTCGATGCCCTGTAGCACCGAGTAGCTGTCGAAGATGCCGCCCGAGCAGGCGCAGGCGCCCATAGCTAGCACCCAGCGGGGCTCAGCCATTTGCTCGTACACCTGCTTCACGATAGGGGCCATCTTTTTGGCAATGGTACCCATCACCATCAGCAAGTCGGCCTGGCGAGGCGAGAAGCTGGGGCGTTCGGAGCCGAAGCGCGAGATGTCATAGTGGGCGCCCATTGTGGCCATGAACTCGATACCGCAGCACGAGGTGGCAAATGGCAAGGGCCATAGCGAGTTAGCACGGGCAATGCCCACTACTTTTTCCAGGGAGGTAGCGAAGAAGCCTGCGCCCTCAATGCCCTCGGGGGCCGGCACAGATTTAATTTCGGGAACGCGGGTATCAACCATGATGAATCAATGACTAGTGACTAGCGACTATTGGTGAATGACTTTTCAAATTAGTCATTCATCATTAACTACTAGTCATTAAAATTAAGCCGCTTGCGCAGTAATAGCGGGCTGTTTTTCCAACACCGGCTTTGCAACGAAAGTTTGGCTGGGAACAGCTTCGTTCCAGCGCAGAATTCCCTTTTTAATAACGTAGCCGAAGCCAGCCATTAGCAGGGTCATGAAGATAATCATCTCCACAAAACCGGCCGTGCCGAGCTGGCGGAAATTCACGGCCCAGGGGTACATGAAGATAACCTCGACATCGAACAGCACGAAAAGGATGGCCGTGAGGAAGTACTTCACCGAGATGGGCGTGCGGGCATTGCCCACGCTCTCGATGCCGCACTCAAATGACGCGTCTTTTACTTTGCTGTGACGCTTGGGGCCCACAAGGTGCGAGACTATCATGGCGAAGGCCACAAAGGCCACCGCTAGCCCAAACTGAATGAGAATAGGCAGGTAGTCGCTGGGCTGATACGAAGAATTAACGGCGAGTAGCATAAAGGACAGCTAGTTAGGTAGCGGGCGCACTAGCGCGGACAGGCAAAGGTACACCCTAGCCGGTTTGAGCGAAAGCGAAAAGTAGCCCGCGGTGGCCTAGCGCGGGCTTTCGGTGGGCGTGGGGGCCACGCTAGGGGCGCCGGGCTCGCCGATAGGCTGGCCATTCATGGCGCCATCGAGGTTGCCGCCGTTGAAGTAATTCTCAGTGAAAATGCGGTAGCGGTCGAAGATGGAGCGCACCGAGCGCACCAGCACGTACTCACCCCGGATACCCTCGGGCACGGTCACGCCCGAGGCGTAACCGTTCCAAATGGCGTTGTCGGTGCGCGTGTCGATGAGCGTGACCATGAGTGTGCCATCGAGCATGAGCATGCGCGTGGGCTGGTAGGGGTGGCGCGCCTCCTCGGGGGTTTCTTCGTTTTCGGCCTCGTTGTTTTTCACCCAGCGCGTAATGTCTTCCTGCACGAAGCCAGGAAAACGCATATCGCCTTCGAAGAGCTTGTAGCTCACCATCAGGTCGGGGTTGCGGCGCGCGTACTTGTAGCCTTGCAGGCGCAGGCGCTGCTTGATGGCATCGCGCAGCGACTCACTGAGGCGCGTGCTGTCAGCGGCTAGGCCATCGCCGCTCAAAAAGCCGTAGGTGCGGTAGTGGCGAAAACGCCCCCGGTAGCTGTAGCTCGACTCGATGCGGGCGTCGCGGGAGGTGAGGCAGCTAGAGAGCAAACTAAGGCTCAAAAGGCAGATAAGGGAAAGGGTAACAGTAGCTTTCATGAGAAAGAGGGCGGGAAATACAATGAATACCCTAAGCTACGCCACGAAAATTGTTTTTCATCTACTGCTCAGTTTATTGCAGTAGCTTGCCAGGCTAGGGCTGCGGTGGGGGCTTATCTTTGGGCTGACCAAGCAAAAGGACAATGGGCCAAGTCGAGCACCAACCGCAGTATACCGCCGCCGAATACTTCGCGCTGGAAGCGCAGAGCGAGGTGCACCACGAATTTTTTGAAGGGAAAATTTTCGCGATGTCAGGCGCTAGCATCGCGCACAATACCATCGCTCAGAATTTTATTTTGCAACTGAGGCCGGCCCTGCGCGGTAAAAAATGCCGGGTGCAAATAGAAGCCGTGCGGCTGGCAGTAGAGGAAGGCCGGCACTATACTTACCCCGATGTGATGGTGAACTGCGACCCGGCCGACCAGCGCGAGAGCCAGCAACTGCACCACCCAGTGCTGATTGTGGAAGTGCTGTCGCCCTCCACGGAAGCCTACGACCGAGGCCTCAAGTTCAATCAATATAAGAAGCTGCCGAGCTTACGTCATTATCTGCTCGTGTCGCAAACCACTTGGCTCGTCGAGTGGTACCAGCTAACTGAACACGGCGCGTGGGCGCACACGGCCCTGGCCGAAGCCGAAGACTCCTTGGCTATTCCGGAGTTAGGGCTGGCGATGACCCTAGCCGAAGTCTACGAAGAGGCTGGGGTAGCCCCGATGAAGCTGAATTTTGGAGCGGACGAGAAATAAGCGGCTACTCCGCTGCTGATTCTTTACGAGCTGTAATTTTGGTTACATGTTTCACAAAGCCGGTCCACTCTTGGTATTCCCGTAGGTGCCAGGCAAGTCCTTCCTCCAGAGAGGCTGACGCTCCGCCCGCATTATCACCGAAACGAAATCCTTGCTGTAGAATTATCACCGCGTATTGCCGAACGTGCGCAAAACGGCTGGTTGCACTATCTGCGGCCCCTAATTCAAGCCAGAAAGCGTTCTGCCAGAAATCAAATCCGAAGTTCATCCCGGCAATCTCAGCGTAAAGCGTGAAATGCTTTTCAGGAAATTCATCCTCCATATCAAGCTCACGCATCCTGAAATGAGTGCTGGAGTTGGGTGGATTTAAATCCTCAATATCAGGAAAAATGCTAATCAGCGTATCAGCTAGGGCTTTATTAAGCTCGAGGGCTGGTACATTATCTGCCGTAGCTACTCTTTCAAAAAGGAGTTCGTAGGGCATAAATTGCAGTGTACTATACTGGGTAGCATACTGCAAGCTACTGACCCTACCGATACCCCGCCGCTTGCAACTGAAACAACTCCGCGTACCGACCATTATTCGCTAGCAACTCCTCGTGCGAGCCGATTTCCTGCACGCGGCCGTGCTCGACTACCAGGATGCGGTCGGCCATGCGCACGGTGCTGAAGCGATGGCTGATGAGCACGGCCGTTTTGCCCTGGGTCAGCTCCTTGAACCGCTCGAAGACCTCGTACTCGGCGCGGGCGTCGAGGGCGGCGGTGGGCTCGTCGAGAATGAGCAGCTGGGCCTCGCGCATGTAGGCGCGGCCCAGCGCGATTTTCTGCCACTCACCGCCGCTCAAGTCCACGCCGCCGTTGAAGCGCCGGCCTATCATCTGGTCATACCCTAGCGGCAGCTTGGCGATAACCGAGTCGGCGAGGCTTTGGTGGGCGGCCTGCTCGATGCGTGGCTGGTTCTGGCGCTCCTCGATGCGGCCCACGGCCAGGTTTTGGCCGGCCGGCAGCTGGAAGCGCACGAAATCCTGAAAGATGACGCCGATTTCCTGGCGCAGCTCGGCGGGGTCGTATTCACGCAGGTCGTAGCCATCGAGCAGGATGCGGCCCTCGCTAGGGTCGTAGAGGCGGGCCAGCAGCTTGACAAGCGTGGTTTTGCCGGCGCCGTTTTCGCCTACCAAGGCCAGCTTTTCGCCGGCGTGCAGCTCAAAGCTCAGGTGGCGCAGCGCCCATTTTTCGGCGTTCTTGTACTTAAAGCCGACATCCTCAAACGTGAAGCCCTGCCGGATGGGCCGCGGAAACGGCCGCACGGCCTGCCCTACGGTGGGCCGCACGATGCGCGGCGTAATCTGAAAAAAGTCGAAAAAGTCCTGCAAGTACAGCGCCCCATCGGCCACCTGACTAAAGCGGCTCAAAATGCCTTCGAGCAGGCCACGGAGCCTAGCGAAGGAGCCGGCCAAAAACGTGAGCTGGCCAATAGAAATGGCCCCGCTCACGGCCTGCTGAATGATGTAGAGATACGCGCCGTAGTAGCCGGCCGCGCCGATGGCCGCGAACACCGTGCCCCAGCTGGCGCGGCGCAGGGCTAGCGCCTTATTCTGCGTATAAAACTGGTCGGAGAGCGTGGAAAAGCGGTTTATTAAAAAATCAGACAAGCCGAAAATTTTGACTTCTTTGGCCGTTTCGTCGCTAGCCCCGGTTTGACGCAGGTAGTCAAGCTCGCGGCGCTCGGGCGTCCAGGAGTGCGAAAGCGAGTAGCTGCGCTCGTTGAAATGGCTTTCGCCGAGGAAAGCGGGCACCACGGCCAGCAGCAGCAGCCCCAGCAGCCACGGCTGAAACGCCACTAGGCCGCCGGCTAGCAGTATGAGCGTCACGGCGTCCTGACCCTGGGCCAGCACCTGGCTCATGAGCACCGAGCGCGACAGGGTTTGGCGGCGGGCGCGCTCCAGCTTATCGTAAAAGGCGCTGTCCTCAAACTGGTCTAAGTCGAGCTCGGCGGCGTGGCGCATGAGGCGCACCGACGAAGCATTGGCAAAGAGGTCGCCGAGCAGCGAGTCTAGCAAGGCCACGGCGCGGCCCAGCGCGTCGGTGAGCAGCACCAGGCCAAACTCCAGCGCCACCAGCCCAAACACCGGCGACACCACCCGGCTAGCCGACGGTAGCCGGCTCAAGGTCACGATATCATCAAGAACAAGGCGGCCGATATAGAGCATGGCCAGCGGCAGCGCCGCCCGTAGCAGGCGCAGCGCAATGTTGCCAAGCGTGAGGCTAGGCGAAGTAAGCCAAATCAGCTTGAGGAATGCCGGCAGGTGACGCAGGGCCGAAACACGCTCGCGCACGCTCACGGCGGGCTTGTCGGGGCCACGTCCGTGGCTGGGGTTTTTAGCGGAGATTTTGGTGAGTAGAGAAGATAACCAATTCATAGGTCGGCAATACGGCACATTTGGGGCCGGGGTGGGGGAGGAGCCGTTTTGGCAGGCCAGTGGCGAGTTGGTAAACCACTCATTCACCACTCCATTAACTCACCAACTCACTCCTTCACCAATTCTCCCGACCTTTGCGACACTTATGCTTGGTTCGTATTCGCGGGGCTTCTGGCTGATGTGCCTGTCGTCGTTTCTGTTTTTCCTCTCTTTCAATCTCTTATTACCCAAATTGCCGGCGCACCTCACTAGTCTGGGCGGCGGTGATTACAAGGGTTTTATTATTGCGTTGTTTACGCTCACGGCGGCCATTTCGCGGCCGTTTTCGGGCAAGCTCACCGACACCGTGGGGCGCATTCCGGTGATGGTGTTTGGCTCATTGGTGTGCGTGCTGTGTGGGTTTATCTACCCGTGGGCGCTCACGGTGGCCAGCTTTCTAGGGCTGCGGCTGCTGCATGGGTTTAGCACGGGCTTTAAACCCACGGGTACAGCGGCCTTCGTAGCCGATATTGTGCCCGCCGAAAAGCGAGGAGAAGCTATGGGCTTACTCGGCATGATGGGCGGTCTGGGCATGGCAGTGGGGCCAACTTTCGGCTCGTGGGTAGCCAACCAGTTTTCACTCAACGTCATGTTCTACTGCTCGAGTGGGGCAGCACTACTCTCGGTGTTGGTGCAGGGTACACTCACCGAAACGCTAGCTCGCGAGCAGCGACGTCAATTTAGCTTCTCGCTTTTAAAAATAAAGCTCGATGAGATTTTTGAGCCCCTCGTGCTAGCCCCAGCCGTAACCACTTTGCTATGCCTGCTGCCCTTTGGCGCGCTGCTGACGGTAGTGCCCGACCAAAGTCGGCTGCTAGGCCTCACTGGCTCAAGCGAAGGCCTGTTTTATACCTCCTATACCATTGCCTCGCTGCTGGTGCGGCTGGTGGCCGGCAAGGCCAGCGATACCCACGGCCGGGTGCCGGTGCTACGCTGGTCGGCGGGCCTGCTGGCGCTGGGGCTAGCGGTGCTGGTGTGGTCGCCGTCGGTGCCGGTGTTTTTGCTGGGAGCCATCATCTTCGGCATTGGTACGGGCCTGAACTCGCCCACGCTCTACGCCTGGACCATCGACCTAAGCCACCCCGAGCGGCGGGGTCGGGGTGTGGCCACCATGTACATTGCCCTGGAAGTGGGCATTGGCATCGGGGCGCTGCTCGCCGGCTGGATTTTCGACAACCAGCCCGGTCGCCTGCCCTGGGTGCACGCCCTCAGCCTGGCTTGCGTGCTGGCGGCCCTGGCCTACCTCTGGCTAGGGGTGAAGGCGCAGCCCCCCGGCCCGGCCGAAAACGACGTACTGGCCGCCCAGACCCTCGCCGTGGGAGCCCCCGAAGAAGTGGTGTAGAATGGGTGAGGAAGAGTTGGTAATTAGCTGGTAGCAGGCTACTTTTACCGAGCTGCAATGGGCTATATAAGCCTTTTTTAAGTCAGCAGCCCTCTCTTCCTCATATGATTACAAAATTACTCGTAACAGTGCCATTGGTAGTGGGTGCAGCCGGGCTGCTGGGGGCACCCGCCGCCGCGCAGCAGGCCCCGGCCGTGCAGCCGGTTGAAATAAAATTTGGCAAGCCCGAGCCGGCCGACTTTCAAACCAAAAGCTTTGTGGGCGATAGCGCCGCGTCGGCCGTGGTGCTCTACGACTACGGCTCCACGCGCTTTCGCCTCAAGGGCAACAGCTTTCAGCTGGAATCGGAGCGCGTGACGCGCATCAAGATTCTTAAGAAGGCCGGCTACGAAGTGGCTACCGTAGAAATTCCGCTCTATCACCAGGACCTGAAGGAGGAAAAGGTAATGGGCCTGCGCGGCTTCACCTACAACGAGGTGGGCGGCAAAATCGAAAAGGTGAAGCTCGAAACGAGCCAAGCTTTTACGGAGGAGCGCACGAAGAACCTGAAAGTACGCAAGTTTACGCTGCCCGGCGTGCGCGAAGGCGCTGTGATTGAGTACGCCTACACCGTGACGTCGGACTTTCTGTTCAACTTCCAGGATTGGACGTTTCAGCGCGAGATACCCACGCGCTGGAGCGAGTTCAGGGCGGAGATTCCGGAGTATTTCGACTACAAGATGCTGATGCAAGGCTACGTGCCGCTGACCTTGCAAACGCAGGCTACAAACCAGGCGCAGTATACCCTACACACGGAGGGTAGCTCGGCCGAAAGCGGCCCGGGCTTCCGCGGCGATGCGGGCCGCGTGGCTGCCACCAACGAAACTATTACGGCCCAGGCTACCAGCTACCACTGGGCCATGCAGAACGTGCCCGCCCTGCGCGACGAGCCCTACATGACGACCACGCGCGACTACGTGGCCCGCATCAACTTTGAGCTGGCCGGCCAGCGCATGCCCGGCGGCGCCTACCAAAACGTGGCGGGCACCTGGGAAAAAATCAACACTGACCTGCTGGCCAGCGCCGACTTTGGGGGGCAGCTGGGCCGGTTGGGCTTTCTGGAGGCGGCGCTCAAGCCCCTGGCGGCACAATATCCCGACCCGGCGGCCCGTGCGGCGGCCGTGCGCGAGCTGGTTATCAAGAGCGTGAAATATGACGGTACCAACCGGTACTCGTCCAGCGGCTCCCTGAAGAAGAGCTACGAGCTGCACCGCGGCACTTCGGCCGATGTGAACTTGCTGTTTATTGCTGCCCTGCGGCTGGCGGGCCTCGCCGCACAGCCCGTCATCCTGAGCACCCGCGCCCACGGGCGCGTCAACCAGTCGTTTCCGCTGCTCGAGCAGTTCAACTACGTAATTGGGATGCTGCCGCTGGCCGACAACAAGGAGCTGCTGCTCGATGCCACCGAGCCGCTGCTGCCGTGCGGCGTGCTGCCCACCCGCTGCCTCAACCAGACCGGTCGCCTCGTGGCCGACAAGGACCAGGCCGGCCGCTGGGTAAACCTGCTGCCGAGCCAGCGCCACAACCACTACCAGGAAATAAAGCTGACGCTCGACGAGCAGGGCAACCTCACGGGCAAGGTGCACGAAGAGCACGCCGGCTACGCGGGAGCCGCCATGCGGGGAAAACTTCAGGAGCTGGGCGAAAAGAAATACCTGACTGAGCTGGCCAGCCATCACCCCAGCTGGGAGTTTCCGGCCTACACCTTTGGCGAGGTGGCCGAGGTAGGCAAGCCCCTGACTCTGAACTACGACGTGCGCCAGCCGGCTAGCACCCCCGGTGCCGCCAACGAGCTGTACGTGAGCCCACTGGCTGCCTTTGGCGAAAACCAGAACCCCTTTCACCACGCCCAGCGCACGTACCCCGTCGATTTTGGCGCGGCCAACCAGGACGTGATTATGCTGACCCTGACGCTGCCCGCCGGCTACACGGCCGAGCTGCCCAAGTCGGCGGCCATTGCGCTGCCCGAGCAGGGCGGGCGCTACGTTTACTCGGCCAGCAGCCCCACGCCTGGGGTCGTGCAGCTGGTGAGCCGCCTCTCGCTCGATAAGCCCGTGTACGGCGCCGAAGAGTACGCCTCGCTGCGCGAATTCTACCGCATGGCGCTCGCCAAGCAGGCCGAGGCGCTGGTAATCAAGAAAATGTAGCAAGCCACTGCCGGGTGGCTTGCGCTGGCTCGGTGGGGTGCTTCGTCTTTTTAACCCTATGGTTTGGATGAGAAACCGGCCCTGGTGGGCCCTGGCGGTGGCGCTGGCCTGGCCGCTGAGTGCCTTGGTAGCCGCGGCCCAAACGCCGGCTCCGAAAGAGCCTGCGCCCTTGCCGCTACGCTTTGGCCAGCCCGACCCGGCCGATTTTGACGCCGCTAGCTTCGTGGCCGATAGCGGGGCCGTGGCTGTGGTGCTGTGCGACTACGGCACGGCCCGCTTTGGCAGCGTGGCTGGCGAAATGAGTATCATTCACGAGCGCACGGTGCGCCTCAAGATTCTCAAAAAAGCCGGCTACGACTACGCTACCGTGGAAATCCCGCTCTACCACAAGGGCGAAAATGCCGAAAAGCTGAGCAACCTGCGGGGCTTCACCTATGTGCGCGGCGCCGATGGTAAGCTGACCAAAACCAAGCTCGATGCCAACGGCGCCTTCGAAGAAAAGCGCACCGACAACCTGAAAGTGCGCAAATTTACGCTGCCCGGCGTGCAGGAGGGCGCCGTGGTAGAGTATGCCTACACCGTGACCTCCACGTTCTTTAGCAACTTTCAGGACTGGACGTTTCAGCGCGAAATACCCACGCGCTGGAGCGAGTTTCGCACCAGCATTCCGCAGGTGTACCAGTACAAGGCGCTGTACCAGGGCTACTTGCCGCTAGCCATCAATGAGATGGGCAAGGGCTCGGTAACGCTGTTGCTGACCCGACAGGTGGGCACGCTGGCCGGCACCACGGCCGGCGAGTCGACCGTGAGCCTGAGCACCGAGCAGCATCGCTGGGTTATCCGCAACGCGCCGGCTTTTCGCGAAGAGCCGTACCTGACGACCTCGAATGACTACCTGGCCCGCATGAACTTCGAGCTAGCGGGCATTCAGATGCCCGACGAGCCGTACCGCGACCTCACCGACAGCTGGACCAAGAAGAATAAGGTGCTGCTGGAAGATGAGTTTTTTGGTCTAGCCCTGAAGCACGGCAGCTTTTTGGAAGTAGCCATTAAGCCGCTGGTGGCGCAGTATCCCGACCCAGCGGCCCGCGCGGCGGCCGTGCGCGAGCTGGTCATCAAAAGCGTGAAGTACGACGGCACCAACCGCTACCACGCCAGCGCGCCCCTCAAAAAGAGCTACGAGCTGCACCGCGGCACGGCTGCCGATGTGAACCTGCTGCTGATAGCGGCCCTGCGCCAGGCGGGGCTAGCCACCCAGCCCGTGCTACTGAGCACCCGCGCCCACGGCCGCGTGAGCCAGGAGTACCCGCTGCTCGAGCAGTTCAACTACGTGGTGGCCCTGGTGGAGCAGCCCGGCCAGCCCGACCTGCTGCTCGATGCTACCGAGCCGTTGCTGCCAGCCGGCGCGCTACCCCGGCGCTGCCTCAACCGCATTGGCCACACCGTGCCCGAAACCGGCGAGGGCCGCTGGGTGAATCTGGAGCCTAGCCAGCGCTATCTGCATTTTCAAAACGTGAAGTTGACCCTCGATGCCCAAGGCAACCTGGCCGGTCAGGTGCAGGACGAGTACAGCGGCTACGCGGCCCTCGAAGCCCGCGAGCAAATGCAGCAGCTAGGGGAGAAAAAATACGTGGCGCAGCTGGCGGCCACGCATCCCGGCTGGGAAATACCAACTTACGCCTTCAGTGCGCAAGGCGAGGTGAATAAGTCGCTGGCCCTGCGCTACGACCTGCGCCAGCCCGCCGCCACGCCGGGCGTCGCCCAGGAGCTGTACCTGAAGCCGCTGGAAGCCTTTGGCGAGGGGCAAAATCCGTTTCGGCACGCCGAGCGCAATTATCCGGTCGATATTGGCCTGCTGCACCACGAGATTATTGTGCTGACCCTGGAGCTGCCCGCCGGCTACTCGGCCGAGCTGCCCAAGTCCGCCTCGCTGATGCTGCCCGATAAGGGTGGACGCTACATTTATTCGGCCGCTAGCCCCTCGCCCGGCACCGTGCAGCTCAGCAGCCGCCTCACCCTCGACAAGCCCGTGTACAGCGCCCAGGAGTACCAGGCCCTGCGCGAGCTCTACCGCCAGATGCTGGCCAAGCAGGCCGAGGCCCTGGTTATCAGGAAGGCCGGTTAGCGCTGGCAAGAAATTGATTTTTGACAGATTATTGTTTAGGAGCCGTTGCTATGATTCTTCCCGTTTTTGCTTCGCTGGTGCTGCTGGCCCCGCCCGCGCCCAAGTACCCAGCCGATGCTATTGCCCCCGCCCTGCGCGAAAATGCCCACGCCGTGGTGCGCGCCTACGACAAAACAGTGGTGGTGAAATCGGCTGGCCAACTCGTGGAAACCATCCACAAAGTGGTGACGGTACTCGATGAAGCTGGCAGCGACGACTACGGCCAACTTGTGGTGGGCTACGATGCGCTCAACCGCATCAGCTACCTGCGCGGGGCCGTGTACAACGCCCAGGGCCAGCTGCTGCACCAGCTGCGCCCGGCCGAAATACACGACCAGGGCCTGGGCAGCGACGGCGGCAGCCTGATGACCGACGTGCGCATGCGCTACGCCGACCTGCGCCAGCCCGCCACGCCCTACACCGTGGAGTTTGACTACGAAATAGTATCGGAAAACACGCTTTTCTATCCCGATTGGCAGCCCCAGGCCGCCGAAAACCTGGCCCTGGAAGGCGCCACCCTGCAAGTCACCACGCCCACCGCGCTGCTCCTGCGCTACCAAGAGCAGCAGCTACCCGCGGGGGCGGCGAGCGCGCCGGTAGTAATGGGCAACCAGACCACCTACCGCTGGCAGCTGCCCGCCCACCCGGCCGTGGACGACGAGCCGCTAGCCCCTTCCTTGTCCGAGCAGCTGCCCGCCGTGCACCTGGCGCCGGCCACATTTGAGGTGCAGGGCCACGCCGGCTCGCTGGCCTCGTGGCAGAGCATGGGGCAGTGGGTGTATCAGCTAGGGCAGGGCCGCGACGTGCTGCCGCCCGCTCTCACCGCCAAGATGGCCCAGCTGATGACCGTGGCGCCCGACCCCCGCGAGCGGGCCCGCAAGGTGTACGAGTTTTTGCAGGGCTCGACCCGCTACATTTCGGTGCAGCTAGGCATCGGCGGCTGGCAAACGGCCCCCGCCAGCGCCGTGGTGAGCGGCGGCTACGGCGATTGCAAAGCGCTCAGCAACTACACCTGCGCCCTGCTAAAAGCTGCCGGCCTGCCCGCCTACGTGGCCCTGGTGGGCGCCGGAGCCGAGCACGCCGATGTGCGCGCCGGCTTTCCGAGCGGTCAGTTCAACCACGCCATTTTGTGCATGCCGCTGGCCGCGCACGGCACCGTGCCGGCCGATACGGTTTGGCTGGAATGCACCAGCCAAACCAATGCATTTGGCTACATGGGTACCTTCACCGGCAACCGCCACGCGCTGCTGCTCACGCCCGAGGGCGGCCGCCTGGTGGCTACCCCGCGCTACGGCGCGCAGGCCAACCGCCAGCAGCGCCGCACCGACCTCTGGCTCGACGCCACGGGCGGCGCCAAGGCCACCGTGCGCACCCGCCGGCTAGGCCTAGCCCAGGACCGCTACGCACAGCTTTTGCAAGAAGCCGACCCCGAGGAGCAGAAAAAATACGTTTCAAACCGCCTCAACCTCAGTCATTTCACCATCAAGAGCCTGCGCCTGGCCGCGGCCCCCACGGCTACGCTGCCCGGCGTGGTCGAAATCATGGGCCTGGAGCTAGCCAGCGTGGGCACGGCCGCCGGCCAGCGCATGCTCTTGACGCCTAATTTATTAGGTCGCCTTGGCGCCTTGCCGCCCCAGATTGGCCCGCGCTCGGCGCCGCTGGCGCTGCCGGCGGCCGGCCTCTACCAGGACACCGTGCGGCTGCACCTGCCCACCGGTTTCCGGGCCGAAAATCTGCCCCAGCCCACGCAGCTTACCACAGCCTACGGCACCTACTCCAGCACCTGCACCACCCTGCCCGATGGCACGCTGCAATACGTGCGCCAACTCGAAACCCGCCGCCCCGGCAGCGGCGCCCCCCTGCCCGCGGCTAAGTACAGCGAGTACCAGGACTTCCGCCGCAAAATCAGCCAGGCCGATAATGCGCAGGTGGTGCTGGTGAAAACCGATGCGTAAGCCAGTTGCTGGCTAGCCTAGATTAAGAGCGTGTTTAGATTTCTCTAAAAAAGCCTCTAAACCGTCATGCTGAGCTTGCCGAAGCATCTCTGCCGTTTCATTGACTAGCTTGGATGAAACGATAGAGATGCTTCGGCAAGCTCAGCATGACGGTTTTTCAAATTCTCAAACACGCTCTAAGAGGCGAAACGCAGGCACTGGTTAAGCAAACCACTACCTATTGTGAGCGACTTCGCTGTTTTGTTGGCCTATGACTGGAATTGCTGCTTTTCTGAGGTTTGTCCGAGAACACCTTTTATGTTAAGTAAATTTTCCCCGAAACAAAAGGGAAAAGAAACTACCCCAACCTTGCTAAAAGTCCTGTTTTGCTAGGGCCAAGCAGTTGCTAGGCAAAGTGCTGCGCTAACAGGGCCGTGACCTTCTCCCTGGTGAGGGGCTTGTTGAGGAAGCCGGCGATGGGCAACTGCTCGGCCCGCGCCTGGTCGAGGGGGTGTAGCGAGGTGGTAAGCATGACGATGACAAGCGGCCGCTGCTGGGCCAGGGGCATCTGCACGTAGGCTTCCAGAAAGCCTATGCCGTTAAGCACGGGCATATTCATATCGAGGAACAGGAGCTGGGGGCACGCGGCGCTGTCGGGACCGTTACAGGTCTGGTCCAGCGTGCGCAAGGCCTGCTCCCCGTTTTCGGCCGTGAGCACCTGCTGGGTGACGCCCATGCGGGTCAGTAGCGCCTTATTGAGGAAATTGGTCGTACTGTCGTCATCAATGAGCAGCACACTGGTTAAGAGCGGCATCAGGAAGGGGCGCTTAGGCGGGGAAGGTGAGGGTGAGGGTGGTGCCCACGTCTACCTGGCTCTCCACGGCGATAGTACCGCCGCCGTTCTCGACCAGGCGCTTGGTGGTGTAGAGGCCCACCCCCGTGCCCTCGACGTGGGTGTGCAGGCGCTGGAACAGCCCGAACAGGCGGCTCTGCTGGTGCGCGTTCAGTCCCAGCCCGTTGTCCTGCACTTCCAGCACCACCCGCGGCCCCGCCGAGTAGGCGCGCACCTGTACCTGGGCGGGCCGGTCCAGGGCGCGGTACTTGACCGCATTGCTGAGCAGGTTGTAGACCGCAGAGCGCAGGTTGGCCGGCGAGAAGGATACCCGCAGGTCCGGCGCGACCGCGACCGTGAGCTGCGCGTTCGCCTCCACCATCGCCGGGGCCAGGTCCAGGCGCACCGACTCGATGACGGCGGCCAGAGGCACCGGCTCGGCGGGGCCGGCATGGGCCAGTTGTAGCTTAGATAGGTCGGTGAGCTGGCCAATGGTGAGCTGGAAGCGGGCCGTAGTATGTTCCAGCAGGTCCAGCAGGTGGGCTATCATCTCGTCCTGCTGCACGTCGGCCGGCAGGGTGTCGCGCAAGGCCAGGGTAATGCTCTCGATGTTGCTAATCGGGGCCTTGAGGTCGTGGGAGGCGGTGTAGACGAATGTGTCCAGGTCCACGTTGGTGCGCGTGAGTTGGGCGTTTGACTCGTGGAGCGCATGGTTCTTGGCCGTCAGCTCCTCATTCAGCAGGTGCACCTGCTGGCGGGCGATGACCTGGTCGGTGACGTCGACGGCCACGCACATGATGTCCGTCATCCGGCCCTGGGCATCGTGCAGGGGCTGGTAGACGAAGGTGAAGTACCCCGTTTCGCTGGGCCCGTGGCGCCGCAGCTTCGCCGGCTGCTCGCGGGCGACAAAGGGCTGACCTGTGCGCCAGACTTCGGCCAGGAACGCGGGGTAGCCCTGGTCCGCCAGTTCCGGCACGGCCTCAAAATAGGGTTTGCCCAGCAACTCTGTCAAGGGTGGCCCGATGAGTTCACTCATGGCCGGGTTAACCACTTCCATGACGTAGGTGGGGCCGTGCAGCACGTAAATCGCGACCGGCGCCTGCTCAAAAAGGCGAAGCAGGTGCTGTTGCTGCCCGCGCAATTGCTCGCGCTGCTGCTCGGTCAGGTTCAGGGCCGTCTTCAGCGCCGCGGTCCGCTTAGCGACCCGGACTTCCAGCTCCTGGTTGAGCTGCTCGACCTGCTGGCGGGCCACTACCTGCCCGGTCACGTCCACGGCTATGCAGAGTACGCCAGTCACCTGGCCTTCGGCCTCGTAAAGCGGCTGGTAAACGAAGTTGAAATAGGTCATGTGAAGCTGGCCATCGCGTTGCAACGTGGCGGGGGCTTCGGTGCCGGTATAGGCCACCTGCGTGTGCAGCACCTGCCGTAGCAAGTCGTCAAAGCCCTGGCCTTGCAGCTCGGGCACCGCCTCCAGCAGCGGCCGGCCCAGGACATGCGCCGGGGTATAACCCCAGAGAGCCGATATCACGGCGTTCACCGACGTAATGCGCAGGTCTTCCCCCTCAAACAGACCAATAGCCACTGGGGCCTGTGCAATAAGAGCTTGCAGCTGACTTCGCTCGCGCTCGGCCTCGGCACGGGCCGCTTCAAGCTGCTGATTGAGCTGCTCGACCTGCCGGCGAGCCAGTACCTGTTCGGTCACGTCGTAGGAGAAGTCCAGCACACCGTCGACGCGGCCCTGCGAGCCGCGAAGCGGGTGAAACAGCACATTCAGAAACAGCTGCCGGGGCTGGCCGTTGCCTTCGAAGTCCAGCCACACCTCCAGCTCCTGCTGGTAACTGGGCTCGCCGGTTTGGTAGACGCGGTCCATGATGGCCAGCACGCCCTGGTCCTCGACTTCGGGCAGCACCTTGCGCAACGAGCGGCCAGGCAGGTCCGGGGTCGGGAAATAGCGCTGGTAGGCGGCGTTGACAAAGTGGTACGTGTGGTCGGGGCCGTGGTAGGTGGCTACTTGAGCGGGCAGGGCCATGAGGACGTCGTAGAAGCGCTGGCGCTGCAACTCGGCCTCGGCGCGGGCCACTTGCTCGGCCACTACGCTTTCGCGCAGTTGCCGTTCGGCCTGGCGACTGGCGGTAATGTCCTGTACGGATTGGATGATGAACTGCACCTGGCCGGCCGCATCGAGCACGGGCGTGTGGCGCGGCTGCCAGTGGCGCTCCACGAACCGGCCGGGCAGCGCCGGGTCGGGCACGTCGTAGTGCTGCGGGGCCATCTCGTGCGGCTGCTTGGTGGCCAGCACCGTTTCCAGCGAGGCGCGCACGTTGGCCACGGCATTGGCCTCGGGCGTCGCGGGATTGTCGGGGAAGGCGTCGAAGATGTGCTGCCCTACAATGATGTCCCGCTCCGTGAGGGTGACGGCCAGGTAGTCGTCGCTGGCGCCCACTATCACCCAGTCCGGGGAGAGCAAGAGGGTAGCGCCGGGCTGGGCGTTGAAGATAGACAGCGAGTCGAGGGGAGGCATCACTACAGCAATAGGGGCGGGGTAAAGGTCGGGGCTGACTAGCGAAGACTCCGTCAAAAACAGCAGCAGATGCTACTAAAGCCAAGCTAAGTAAAGAATAAGCTATCTGGCTCAGAAAGGTGCACCTTCCGGAGCCTGCCCCAGCAAGGTTAATGTAAACGCTTAACGTAACTCAGGAAGTAGGTTCTAAAATGCGGTTTCGTAACCCACGCTTGTTGAGCCCTGCAACACAGCTTCGGGCGTGCCCGCGTTTTGGCGGCCAAAATCCTTGTTACGCAACTTGCTGATTTACAACTTTTCAAAAACTTAAGAAAAGTCGTTACAGCTTATAGCGCACCTGGGCCGTCACTTCCGAGCGGGCATTGCCCTGAATCTGCTCCAGCCCCGAGCCTACGGTAGCCTGGTGGCGGTAGCGCGTGTCGGCGTAGCGCAGCCACAGGGTAAAATGCTTATTGAAAGTAGCTTGCAAAATAGCGTAGGCCCGCGTGCCCTGCCCGTAGAGCGCGGGCACCGATACGGCATACAACACGTCCTGCTCAAAAATATACTGGCGCGTGTCGTAGTCGTCGGTGTCGAAGACGGCGTAGCGGGCGGCCAGGCTGATGCGGCGCGCTAGCTGCACGGTCGCATCCTGGCTGAGCACGTAGCCGCGGCGCCAGGGCAAGTTGTCATCGGCTCGTAAGTAGCTGGCCTGCAAGCGCGTGCGCAGGCCTAGCTGGGCAGTGGGCTGCACATCGCAGTACAGTAGCAGCGAGTGGCGCAGCTGCTGGCCCGGCAGCGGCACCGCCCGCCCGGTGAGGCTAGCGGGCAGGTCGAGCGGCTTGAGGCGGGCGCGGTACTGGGCGTAGAGCAGGCTGGTTTTGGTGGGCGTGAAGGCCACGCGCAAGAGTGCATCTTGGCCCTGGGTGGGGGCGCTTACGCGGTAGCGTAGCCACGGAAACCGAAATTGGTCGAAGTACAGTGATATTTCCCAGCGAGCGAGCGGGCGTACCTTCAGCCCCACATAAACGCCGCTCTCGTTAATATTGCGGGTGTTTTCGCCCAGCGCATTGCCATAAAAGGTGTGAAAATCGGCGTCGTAGTGCCGCACCAGCACCGAGGCATCCACGCTAGGGCCGAGGCTAGCCAGCAGGCCGTTCACGGTGCCCAGGCCGCCGCCGCTACTGCGGCCACTTTCGCCAAAGAGCAGCAGATTGCGCCAGCCGTAGCTGTAGTGCGCGCCGAAGGCCAGGTTATTCTGCCCGCTGAATTCGAAGCGGTTATACGGCTCATCACGCTTCTGAAAGGCCACGCCGTAGTGCGTGCCCACGGCCGTGAAACCCAGCGCCAGGTTGCCATCGGCGCTGAGGTAGCCGAGGTGACCGCCGCCCACGGTTTCGCTCAGGCGCTGGCGGTTGGCAATTTCGGTGGCCGTGCGGTGCAGGCCGGTTAGCAGCAGGCTGCTGCTAAACTCGTCGAACTGGGCCAGCGAGTCGGTGGCTAGCCTCGCGTTGGCATCGATGTTTTTGCGCGAGGCAAAAGCCGTGGCCTCCCAGCGCGGCATGAGCCGGTAGGTGGCCGCCGCACCCCGAAAAAACGTGTTTTCGAGTAGTGCCGCGTAGGGCCGCACCCCTAGCGAAGCCCGCCGCAGGTTGGTAATCGTCTCGGCGCCTTTGCCCTGGGCTAGCCCCGACGACAGCAACAACCCTTGCCCAAACTGTAACTGATAATCGCCCAGCGCCAGCGTTTTCAGCCGGCCCTGCTCGTGCAGCACAAAGTGGGCTGATAGAAAATCGGGCCCAAACTGGTTCTGGCCCGGTCGCCAGGCCAGTGGCTCGCCCGCGTCTTTCTCGGCCGTAAGGCCCAGGCTAAAATCGTGGGCGTGGCTGACGCGGTAGCGCAGGGCCACGGCATCGGGCGAGCCCAGGTAGCGCAGCGTAGGCCGCCCCTGGAAGGTATCGACCGGCGCGTAGCCCTTGCGCCCTTGCACTACCCGCTCGTAGCGCAGCAGCACGGCGTTATTTTCCTCGTTTTTAATGCGTTGCCACAGCGGGCCGCGCGCCGAGTTGGGGCTAGGGTTGGCCACCGTCACGAAGGGCACCACCCGCTCAATGGTGCGCACGTCCCACTCGGGCACGGCTTGCAGCTCGTAAATGCTCAGCAGCGGGCCGTTGGCCTGGCGGTATTTCAGCAGGGTCGCTACCTGCTTTTCAGCGAGCAGGGGCAGGGCGCGCAGCTCTTCGGGGCTAGCAGTGTTGATGTTGAGGGGCGACTGGTAAAGATTGAGCAGCGTGCCGTAGAGGTCCTCGTAGGGAATCTGGTCGCTCTGAATTTCGGCAAATAATTCCTGCGCCAGCCGGTCGAGCGCGGGCGCCCGGCGCGGAAACTCCTGGGCCTGGGCACCGCTAGGGGCCAGCACGCCCGCAAGGCCGACTAGGCAAGCAGCCGTCGCAAAAAATGATGAGAGTCGCTTCATTTAGGTGCCTGCGCCTCGGCTCTAGCCGTGGCCGAGCCCCACTGCCAGCCCAGGCTGAAATACTGACTCAGGCCCAGCGCCGAGTGCCAGCCGGCCGCGTAGTCGAGCTGAAAATCGCCGGCCCGCACGCCCACGCCGCCGCTAGCCTGCTGGCTGAGGCTGCTGTAGCCGAGGCGCACCGCCACGGCTGGCACCGGTAAGTATTCGATGCCCGCTTTCAAACCCGCATCGCGCTCCACGTCTTTTTCGGCTTCAGCCAGCAGTAGTACTTGCCGGCCAGCGCGGTAAGCCAGGCCGGCGCGCAGCACCGTGGGCACGCGCTCCTCTTGGTACTCGGCCAGCCGAGCCTGGGTGAGGTTGTAGAGGTGCACGCCCAGCGTGAGGCGCTGCGGCAAAATATCGGCCTGCCCGCCCAGCGAGGCCGCCAGTACCCGGCGGCTACCCAGGTCCTGAAAGCTCACCTGCAGCGCATCGAGCCGGCCGCCCACGCTCACCACGCCCAGCCGGTAGCCATAGGCCACGCCCAGGCGCACTTCGTTGTAGAGCACGCCGCCAAAGCGTTGGGCCTCCGCAGCTACTATGCCTTTAGTAGCCCTAGCGGGCAGGCTAGCGGTGGCGGGCTCTACCTCGCCCAGCGGCAGAGCCACGGCCACGGCCGCCAGGTTGAGGCTGGGGATGAGGTAGCGGTTTTCGAAGTAGAGGCCCGCCGTGGGCCGGGTGAGGGAGCCTAGCCCGGCGGGATTGTTGGCCACGGCCCACACCTCGCCGGCCAGGGTAGCCGAGGCGTTGCCCAGCGCCTGGGCGCGCCCACCGTGCCCGGCCGGGCCGTTGCCCTGGGCTAGCAGGGAGGCGGGCGCCGCACTCAGTAAGATTAAAAGAATGAATAAATGCTTGGCCATAGGCACTACTAAGAGCAGAAAGGCGAAATATAAGCTGGTTCGTAGTAGAGTCTAGAACATAAAATTAATTTTATTTTTGGTCAAATAGCTGCTGAAGAGTTTCTGTACCTTGGCATTGTCGGGAAAAACATTTTTTTTGCTGACTAACCGGCAGTTACGGGGTATTTCAGCCGCTGGCTAACCCCGCCAGGTAGCTTCCCAGCGTTTGGCCGTCGGCCTCCGCCAGCCAGGCAATGCGGGCATTCACGGAGCCGCCGCATACTACTTCGGCCGCCCGGTTGGGCGAGTCAAACCATGGTCTTGGGTAAAGCGCAGGATGCCCGTTGCGGCGAGTTGCTGGCGCAATCGTTGGCCCGCGGTGCTGAGGCTGCCGCTGGCCGGGCCGGCCGTGGAGCCCGCCAGCACTCGCATAATGCCAGTGGGCAGTCACTGCGCAACGGCCCGAAAACCGGCTTTAGGACGATGCAGCACGAAGGTGGCCGGGCTGGCCGCTGGCAAAGCAACTGCTGGCTCGGCCACGACGGGCGTAGCCACCGGCGCCGGAGCTAGGGCTACTCGCCGTGGCTTGCGAGCCGGCGCGGGGGTGAGTACAGGGCTGGGGGAAGAGGCAGTTGGTGGGCTGGGTGCGGTGGGCCGCAGGGCATTACCTGATAAGAAGTCCTGCGCCTTGTGCACCGTGATGGTCAATATCTTGGCAGCGAGCAGCTGCACCATTGCCTGCGGCAACGATGGGAAGGGCGGCGGCCCTACGTGCGGTTGAGTGCAGCTGAAGTGGTGACGTTCGGCCAGTTATTACCGGTGTGGCTCGAGGATGAGCAGGCGTTTTTTTACGTCAACAAGGTGGATGGTTGGGAGGATGGCCAGCCCAGCACACCGGTTGAGTTGGTATGTGTATCGTAGTTTGGCAGCATGAAGAAATAATTAGGAATTTCAGTTCTCACCCCCTTGTTTTGAATTAGTATCCTTTGATACGGATACTACTTTCAACATCCTTTTCCACAATCTATTCATGAGACTATTAACACAATGGGGAGCCTTTGGGCTGCTAGTACTCAGCCAGCTACTAGCTGGGTGTTCCAAAACTTCTATAACTAATTCTCCTTCACCTCGTTCGGCAAGTCAAAATCTTGTTGGCGCTGGGCAGGTTCCACTTGACTTTGTGCAGGCAGCGACGGGCGTAAATGGTCGGAGCTATTTTAGAGTTACAGGCACCGAGCCATCGGGTGGCAATAAGTTATATACCTGGAAGCCAGACTTATCACAGCCAAACCCCTATAATATGCAGCCAGCAGGTTATCCTAACGCTGCTGTCTACTATCCCAGTCCTGGCGCTATTTCGGTTGCCGCTCGGTATGACGACGAATTGCCGATAATTGTAACAGCGCAGAATGATGTTTATTTCTACGACAATGGCAATGGATGGACGATGCTTAACTCAAACGGGTTGAAGTTTCTTAAGATAGCTACGCGGGATTTTGGAATTTATACCTCAACCGTTACGCCCGACTATCCAGCTGGCATTGAAGCTAGCGGTTTGTTATATGGCCTCGGAACGGATAACCGGGTCTATAAATACAACACCAGCACCTACACGTGGAGTGTTATGGGGTCCATCACGGCTGTGGATATCACAGTTGATGTGTATGGACATCCTTGGGTCACTTCTGCTGATGCGGCGGGCCGCACGAGCATCAGTCGTGCCGCAGGATATGGCCAAACATTCAACGGTTGGACCAGATACGCCCTGCCTGGTAGCAGAATTATTGTTGGAAGTATTACCACTAATGCACAGGGTACACCGGGACTAGCTTTTTTGGATAAAGCGAGTGGGCAGGTTTATTGGGAACCTATAACTAATGGCGACCCAACAATAAATAACTTTCAAGTGGTTGTCGCCGCATTTGATAGCAGATACCCATATGCCAGTGTATACTGCGGTGCTGACGATGACAAGATGTGGTTAGCAACGACACGTCCAACATTATACTCCTTCGAAGCTACCTTTAATCCGTAACCAGTTTTCTACTACAAAAAAGCCCCGCTAGTCGGGGCTTTTTTGTATATGCTTGGCGGACTATGATAAAGTTGCTATTCTTGCTTTTTGGAAGAAGAAAAAGCTAAACGGCCTGTTTCATCTCGCGCTGCGCCCGGTACACTGTCGTCACATCAATACCCAGCGTGACTGCAGTTGCCTGAGCCAGGGCCGGCGCCAATGGGTGCGCGGTGGGCGCCGTGAATACAATCGTGCCCGTGGGGTAATTGATGGGCCAGAAAGACACGGTGGGTTTCGCTACTTCAGTTGTGGGGCGCTGCGCTGCGACGAGGCTAGTCAAAAATAGGAAGAGGGATAGCCAAGCTTTCACCATATAAAAAATTCCTGCTTACTTTAAATATGGCCCTGAAGCTCTGAAATCAGCTTTTTGCAATATCTGGTGAAGTAGCCGGGCACAAGTGCGCTGTTCGCGAGCTGGCGCGTCCGTGCCGAACTTTGCTCCGTTGCCCCGACTTTCTCGTCTTATGCTTCGCCGTCTGTTGCTGCTGCTGGTGCGGTTTTACCAGCTTTTTTTGTCGCCGCTTACGCCGCCGAGTTGCCGCTATACGCCTACGTGCTCGGCCTACGCGGCCGAGGCCATCGCCAAGTATGGCGCGTGGCGGGGCGGGCGGCTGGCGCTGCGGCGCATTGGGCGGTGCCACCCCTGGGGTGGGCAGGGCTACGACCCGGTGCCCTAGCCTGAAGAAGGCATGAAAGCCTAACCGCAGGGGCAGATTTTGCCGTACAAGCGGGTCTATGCTAGGTATCTCCCTCTTTATTCGCCCCATGCTGGGCTTTATGCTGCTCTCTACGGCGTGCTCTTCGGCGGCCGACGACCATGCTGCTGCCGACCAGCCGCTGACCACTGCCCAAACCAAACCCGAAAAAAGCGGTAAAAAAGGTAAGAAAGGCTCGCACAAAAAAGACAAAGCCGAAGCCCAGGCCAACGGTCTGCGCCGCGTGGGCAAGCTCACCGACGGCATTCTGGAAAGCTCGGGCCTGTGCGCTGCGCCCGAGGCAGGCACGTATTTTACCTTCGGCGACGATGGCCAGCAACCCACCGTGTGGCGCGTTGATGGCACTGGCCAGCAAGTAGACCAGTTTACGCTGGGTGCCCCCAACCACGATTGGGAAAGCCTGAGCCGCGACCCTAGCGGCAACTACTACATGGGTGACTGTGGCAACAACGGCTCGGACCGCCAAAACCTGGCGATTCTGCGCTTTCGGCCCGCCGCGCCCGGTCAGGTGGGTAAAATCAACTTCAAATATCCCGACCAAACCGAGTTTCCACCCAATAAAAAGGAGCGCAATTTTGACTGCGAGGCCAGCCTTTGGCACGATGGGCAGGTGTACCTATTTACCAAAGACCGCGCTACCCAAAACACCTGCAAAGTATACGCGGTGCCCGACCAGCCCGGCAATTACACTGCCAAGGCCGTGACCAAACTGACCATTCCGGGCGAGGTGACCGATGCCACGCTCGCGCCCGATGGCCACCGCCTCGTGCTGCTGGCCCGCCAGGAGCTGTTTGTGCTGGACGGTAATTCCTGGGCCGATATTCTGAAAGCCACGCCGCGCCACATCAGCCTGCAAGGCGCGGGGCAAACGGAGGGCGCAGCTTTCAAGGACCAGAATACGTTGCTTATCACTACCGAGCAAGGCGACGTGTACGAACTGGATTTGTAGAGTTCAGGCTGCTTACTGAAAGCCAAAGCCGGCTGCACAGGAAGTGCAGCCGGCTTTGCTTTGTACGGGTAGGGCTAGCCAGGTGCTACGGTTTGGCGGCCGTGGCGCGGGCGGCGGCCTCTTCCTCGGCCAGGTCACGCGGGGCGTAGCCGTACGGATTTTTGGGGTCTTTGCCGGCGCGCAATAGCACCCACAGGCCAATGAGAATGAACGGGATGCTGAGCAATTGCCCAATGTTGAGGTGGTACTGCGCAATGAGGCCGGTTTCCTGCGACACTTGGTTTTCTTTCAGGTACTCGACCAGCACGCGGAAGGTGAACAGCAGCACCACAAACAGGCCAAAGAGCAGGCCGCGTGGCGTGCGCTCCCGGTATTTATTCCACAGACTGTAGAGCAGCACCAGCAAGAAAATGCAGAACAGCGACTCGTAAATCTGGGTAGGGTGTCGGGGCACGGCCATCTCCATGCCCGGCGTGGCGGTGGTGCCGGCGGGTAGTATTTGGGTGTTTTCTTCGCCGTTGGGCAGGCGGCTACGCTGCACCAGCACGGCTCCTTCGGGCAGGGGCGTCACGGGCGTTTGCAGGTGCTCGGTATCGCGCGGAAACACGAAAGCCCAGGGCGCATCGGTGGGCTTGCCCACAATCTCCGAGTTCATAAGGTTGCCTAGCCGGATGCAGGCGCCGCCAATGGCCACCGTAATTACGATGCGGTCGAGCACCCAGAGGTAGTCAAATTTATTGCGAATGCTGAAGATGAACACCGCCAGCAGGATGCCAATCGTGGCCCCGTGCGAGGCTAGCCCGCCGTGCCAGATTTTGAGAATCTCGCCCGGGTGCTCGCGGTAAGAAGCCCAATCGTAGAAAAATACGTGCCCTAGCCGCGCCCCCAGCACCGTACCCACCACCATGTAAAAGGTGAGCACATCAACCCAGTAGGGCCGCACGCCCTCTTTTTTGAACATGTCGGTGAGTACAAACGAGCTGATAACGAAGCCCGAAGCAAACAGCACGCCGTACCAGCGCAGCAGCAGCGGCCCGATTTCGGCAATAATGGGCGAGACGTTCCAGGTAATATAAGCGAGTGGGGCGGTCATGGGCAGCAAAAAAGAAAGAGGTGTCAAAGGTACTTCGGGCAGCGGCGCCTGGGCGGGCTAGCCCGCCGTTATCGGGGCAGCGCGCTGGGTACTTGGCTAGGGGGACTGGCCGCAGGTGCCGCCCGCAGGGCCGCGCCGTCGCCACTCACGGCCAGTATCAGGGCGCCGAGTAGGGCCGCGTAGGCGGGGCGGCGCAGCCAGCCGGGTAGCCCAGCCAGGGGCGTCGGGCGCCGGGCACCGAGGCGAGCCTGCACGCGGGCGTAGAAAAACGGCTGGGGTTGCGACTGGGACTGACGCCGCAATTGCGTCAGCAAGTCCTGCCACTCCTGCTCGGCGGCGGAGTCGAAGTCTGGATTAGGCATGTCGGGAAGCGGGCTGAAGGTGTTGGCGCAGCGTGTGCCGGGCCCGGTACAACAAGGATTCTACGGCCGGCACGCTGGTGCCAAGCACGGCCGCTATTTCGTCGTAGCGCAGCTCCTGCTCGTAGCGCAGCGTGAATGCCACCTGCTGCTGAGCCGGCAGGCGGCCGATATGCAGTTGCAACAGCTGCAGCTGCTGCGCCTCTTCCAGCAGTGCCTGCGGGTGGGCGTGGTCGGGCGGCTCGGGCAGTTCTTCGTTGCCAAACCCCAGTAGGCTGGTAAAGAGCGCGAACCGCTTGCGAGCCTGCCGCCGCCGCCGGTGCTGCAGGGCCCGCGACGTGGCTAGCCGGTAGAGCCAGGTACTGAGCGTCGCGTCGCCCCGAAACCGGGCCACGGTCTGGTGCACCTCCACAAATACTTCCTGCGCCACATCTTCAGCATCTTCGGCCGAGCGCAGCAGCGAGTAAGCCGTGCTGTACACCCGGCCCTGAAAGCGCGTTACCAGCGTGCGAAACGCCGCCTCGTCGCCCTGCCGAAGCAGGACTACCAGTTCGGCATCGGCAGCACTCGCGCTAGGGGCAGGCGGCTCCGCAAGGGTAGCAAGCAGCGGCAGGCTGTAAGCCATAGATGAGTCGGTACGGGAAATGCAGCAAAAAGCTATTGTGACGCTGGCTCGGCACAGCTTGCCAGCGTCACAATAGCTTAGGTACCAATACCGCCAAAAACTTGCGCCGCCTTAGTTGATTAGTAGGCAAGCTACTGATTGACAGTTAAAATAAATTGCTGTGGCCGCAGATACTGCCAGCTCAGCATTGCCTACAGCGCCGCCAGCTCCTCCCCAAAGCCACCGCTGAGGATGGGGAAGCGCAGCCACGAGCGCGGGTCCACGTTGTAGTCGTCGAGGTGAAAGCTGGGGGCGTAGCGCTCGCGCTTCCACTGGTTGCGGCTCCAAAGCTGGTAGAAGCGCTTGACGTAAGCGCGCAGCTGCTCCAACTCGTAAGTTGGCTCTTCGGCCACGAGCTGGGCTAGCACGGCAGCCGGCGACAACCGGTCGTAGAAGGCTAGCCGCTCGATGCGGTTGAGCAGTACGTAGGGCATAAGGTCGCGCTCATCGGTTTGCTTGTCGGCCAGCGGGCGCAGCTCGGCGGTGGGCGCTAGGGCATTCACGTGGCGCAGGGCTTCGTAGCCGAGGGCAGTTTGGGCCCAGCGCAGCCATTTCTTCACAAAATCCTTGTCAACGCCCGCGATGGGCGAGATGCTACCGGCCGTGTCGCCATCCATGGTGCAGTAGCCCACGCTGGCTTCCGAGCGGTTGGAGGTGGTGATGAGCAGGCAGTTCTGCACATTAGCCAGCAGCCAGATGCCAGGGGCCCGCACCCGCGCCTGAATGTTTTGCAGCGCCAGGTCATCAGTCTGCCAGGTGAGGTCGCGGCCTAGCGCGCCTTGTATCTTGCCCACGTAGCCGTTCACCTCGTCGTCAATCGTCCAGTCGAAAAACCGGGCGCCGATACTATCGGCTAGCTCCTTGGCCGAGTTCAACGTGTCGTCCGACGAGTTGATGGTGCCCTGGTAAGCACAGGTCAGCAGGTGATTGACGAGTTGCTGGGTGGTCGATGCGGGTTTTTGGTTTTCAGCTTCGGCCGGGTTGTCCACGTCGCTAGCCTGCTGGCTAGCCGAGCCACCCGCACCCGCCTGCGTTACCTCCGTTTTGGCCGTGTCAAAGGCTCCGCTGCGGCGCTTAAATTCTTCCTCGCCCAATTCTTCCACGCCCAGGCGCACCATTTCGGCCACGCCCACGGCGCAGAAGCACGAGTCGGCCCCGCCGCTGAGGCTCAGCACGAAGCCGCGGCTGCGCGCCTTGCGCAGGTAGTCAAACAAGCCCAGGCTCATGGCCTGGTTGAGCTCGCGGTACTCGTCGGGCTCGGGCAGCGGCGCGATTACGTCGACCACTTCGAGCGGCTCGGCAAAGTCCACGTCGGCCCATTCCATGTCCACCTCCTTGAAGCTCAGCAGTTGGTTGCGCTTGAGCAGGTGGCCGTTGCGGGCAATCAGAATTTCGCCGTCGTAGATGGTACGCCCCGCCTCATTGCCCAGCAAGTTGGCGTAGAGATACGTGCATTTAAACTTGCGCGACCCATTGAGCACCAGTTTGTAACGTACATCGGTCTTGCTCATGGCGAAGTGGCTAGCCGAGGGATTGAGTATCAAGTCAACCTTGCCCATGAGCCGGCAGGCCGGGCGCACGTCATCGGGCCGCCAGGCGTCTTCGCAGATTTCAAACCCAAACCGCACGCCCTTATGCTCAAACGTGAGGTCGCCGAGCGGCCAGCTTTCGCCCTCGTGTTCCACGGTCGTGGTTTCGCCCGCTACCCACGGCACGAAAAAGCGCGTTTCATAGTGCACCCCGTCGTTAGCCAGAAACTGCTTGGCTGCGAAGCCCAGAATTTGGCCGTCGCGCAGCACGGCGGCCGTGTTGTAGGTGCGGTGGGCTAGCCGCACCGGCAGCCCTACCACTACGCAAATGCCCTCCGTAAGTGGCCGAATCTGCTGCAAGTGCGCTAGGGCCGAAGCCGGTAGCCAGTCGCTCAAAAACAGGTCTTCGCAGTTGTAGCCCGTTAGGCACAGCTCGGGCAGGCACAGCAATTCCACGCCTTCAGCCTTAGCCTGCTCGATGGCAGTGCTGATATTCTGAAGGTTATGAGCCCAGTCGAAGGGAATTTGGTTGAGGGCGGCTCCGGCGATGCGCATCTTGTTTAGTTATGAGTTGTAAGTTAAAAGTTATGAGTTGTCTCTAGCCGACGCTCGCAACTACCTGCTTTACGCTCCTGAGTTTCGAAGATTCATCAATCTGGCCCACATAACGGGAGGAATCGCTCGACATCATCGTAGCCAAACTCATAATTCATAACTTTTAACTCATAATCCAACTACACCCCCAGCGCCGTCAGCGCCCGCTCGGCGGCCAGCTGCTCGGCTTGCTTTTTGTTGAGGCCCATACCGGTGGCGATAACCTCGTCGCTCAGCAGCACGGTGGCCGTAAACTCCATTACGCCGCCGGGGCGGGGTTCGCCGCTTAGCTCGTAGCGCACGTCTTTGCCGTGGCGCTGAGCCCACTCGATGAGCTTGCTCTTGTAATTGGAGGTAGTGGTAGTGAGCTTGTTAACGTCCACGAACGGTTTAATCAAGCCTTTCAGTACAAACTTGCGGGCCGACTTGTAGCCCAGGTCCAGGTACACGGCGCCCACCAGGGCCTCCAGCGCATTGCCATTCACCGAGCGCGAGCGGGCCACGCGGTTCTGGGTCGCGTCGAGCTGCACCAGCTTGTCGAGGCCCATTTTGAGGGCGATGGCGTTCAGGCTTTCGCGGTTCACGATGCGCGAGCGCGTCTCGGTCAGGAAGCCTTCCTGCTCATAAGGGTATTTCTTGAACAGGTACTCGGCCACCACGGTGCCGAGCACGGCATCGCCCAGAAATTCGAGCCGCTCGTTGCTTTGGTGGCGGCCCGCGCCGGGCTCCTGCTTCACCACCGACGAGTGCGTGAAGGCTAGCTGGTACAAGCGCGCATTGTGCGGGTCTTGGCCAATAACGGTGGCCACGGCCTGCCGAAACTGCTTATCGCTGCCCAGCAGCCGCCGAAACAGGCCGAAGAGGGGTAGGGGCATCTTAGAATTAGCTCTTTCGTGAGCAAATAAAAATAAAGTAGAACGTCATGCCGAGCTTGTCGGAGCATCTCACTCACACCGTCCGGTGATGCGAGCAGGATGCTTCGGCAAGCTCAGCACGACGTTCCTTCTGGCAAACCGAGTTGCCGCGCTATTCGGCCAATTTCCGGAACAGCACGCTGGTGTTGTGCCCACCGAAACCAAACGTGTTGCTAAGCGCCACGTTCACCTCGCGGTGCTGCGCCACGTTGGGCGTAAAATTTAGATTCTGATTAATTTCTGGGTCGGGCGTGTGCAGGTTAATAGTCGGCGGCACAATGCCGTGCTTAATAGCCAGGATGCTAGCCACCGCCTCGATACCGCCCGCGCCCCCTAGCAGGTGGCCGGTCATGCTCTTGGTCGAAGAAATGTTGAGCTTGGTAGCGTGTTCGCCAAATACGGTTTCAATGGCCTTGATTTCGGCCCCGTCGCCGAGCGGCGTGCTCGTGCCGTGGGTATTGATGTAGTCCACGTCCTCGGGCTCGATGCCCGCGTCGCGCAGCGCGTTGCGCATTACCAGCACCACGCCCGAGCCGCTAGGGTCGGGGGCAGTGATATGGTAGGCATCCGATGACATGCCGCCGCCGATAACTTCGCAGTACACTTTGGCGCCGCGCGCCTTGGCGTGCTCGTATTCTTCGAGTACCAGCGCGCCGGCACCCTCGCCCAGCACAAAGCCGTCGCGCTCCTTATCGTAGGGACGGGAGGCCGACGCCGGGTCGTTGTTGCGCTCGCTCATAGCCTTGAGCGCATTGAAGCCGCCCACGCCCGACTCGGTAATAGCCGCCTCGGAGCCGCCCGTCACGATGGCGTCGGCTAGCCCCAGGCGAATGTTATTGAAGGCCGCGATGAGCGCATCATTCGACGAGGCGCAGGCCGAGGTCGTCACGAAGTTGGGCCCACGAAAGCCATTCTTGATGGAAATATTGCCCGACGAAGAGTCGGCAATCATGCGCGGGATGAAGAACGGCGAGTACCGGGGCGTGCCGTCGCCGCGCTCAAACTGAAAGCATTCTTCCTGCAGCGAGCGCAGGCCACCGATGCCCGAGCCCCAGATGACGCCCACGCGGTCCTTGTCCACGCCTTCGAGCAAGCCCGCATCGGCAATGGCTTCGTCGGAAGCAATGACGGCAAACTGCGTGAACAAGTCCATTTTGGGGCCTTGCTTGCGCTCGAAATAATCGTTCGGATTATAGTTCTTCACCTCGCAGGCAAAGCGGGTTTTGAACTTGGTGGCGTCGAAGCGCGTGATGGGCGCGGCTCCGCTAGCCCCATTCACGAGCCCATCCCAGTAGGTGGCGGCGGTACTCCCCAGGGGGGTAATGGCCCCGATACCGGTTACAACAACGCGGCGGATTGACGACATAAAATCGCAGATTTAACGGATTTAACGGATTTCGCGGATACGCTTGCCAGCGGCAAGCTGACTATGCCAGTGGGGCAGCTTTAAACCGCAAAACCGGCCGGCAGAGAGCCGGCCGGTTCTAAGGGGGATGCTGAACGACGCAGACAAACGAACCACAGAAATCGCAACCAATTGGCTGTTAAGCAGTCAACCCGCGCAGCGGGTGTATCCACGAAATCCGTTAAATCCGTTAAATCTGCGGTCTACTTGGCGTGCTCTTCGAGGTAGCTTACAGCCTGGCCCACGGTCTGGATGTTCTCAGCCTGGTCATCGGGGATGCTGACGTTGAATTCTTTTTCGAATTCCATAATCAGCTCCACGGTGTCGAGCGAATCGGCACCCAGGTCGTTGGTGAAGCTGGCTTCCGGCGTTACTTCCGAGGCTTCAACACCCAGCTTGT
>JBPBQJ010000148.1:0-57283 GCA_050954765.1 Janthinobacterium lividum
TCTATCGCTGAAACGGGGTTTTTTGTTTGGCACCCGGGCAGAAGGCGCTGAAATCAGGCGTTAGCAACGGGTTAGACCGGGCTTATCTCACCGCGCAAATCCTGGCTGAGCAGGTGGCGCGTTTCGGATTCGGCTAGCCCCAAGCCCAGCACAAACATGAGCTTGGTGATAGCGGCCTCGGTGGTGATGTCGTCGCCGCCTATCACGCCGAGGCTGCTGAGGCGGGCGCTGGTTTCGTAGTGGCCCTGCACCACGCGGCCCTCCTCGCACTGGCTCACGTTGAGGATAACCAGGCCCCGCTGCTGGGCCCGCGACAGGCTGTCCAAAAACCACGGCGCGGTAGGCGCATTGCCCGAGCCGTAGGTTTCGAGCACGCAGCCGCGCAGGCCGGGCACGCCCAGCACGGCCTCCATCACGGCGGCGGTGATGCCGGGGAACAGCGGCAGCACGGCCACTTTTTCTTCGAGCTGAGTATGCACCTTGAGCGGGGCGGCGGGCAGCAGGCGAATATCATTGTCATTGAACGTCAGGCTAATGCCTGCGCGAACCAGCGGTGGGTAGTTCTCGCTTTTGAAGGCGGCAAACTGCTGGCTCTCGACCTTTTTGGCGCGGGTACCCCGGATGAGCACGTCGTTGAAAAAAACGCCCACCTCGGGCAGGCGCACGGTGTGCGCAAGGGGGTGGCGCGCGGCGGCTATCTCCAAAGCCGTGAGCAGGTTGCGGGTGGCATCGGAGCGAGTGCGGCCTACTGGCACCTGCGCCCCGGTAAACACCACCGGCTTGCCCAGGTTTTCGAGCAAAAAGCTGAGCGCCGCCGCCGAATAAGCCATCGTATCAGTGCCGTGCAGCACTACAAAACCGTCAAAGTCGGCATAGTGCTGGCCGATGAGCTGGGCTAGCCGCAGCCAGTCGGCGGGCGTCACGTTGCTGCTGTCGATGAGCTGCGGCAGGGTCAGCAGCTCGAGCCGGTAGGGCAGCTGGCGCAGCTCGGGCATTTTGCGGTCGAGCTTGTCGAAGTGCATGGGCACCAGCTCCTGGCGGCGGTTCACGGCCATGCCCACCGTGCCACCGGTGTAGAGAATAAGTAGGCGCGGCGCGGCCAGGTCGGTAGCCACGGCGGCGGTGGGCAAAGTCAGCAGGGGCAAATCGAGGAGCATGGCCGCAAAGAAAGGCTAGCGCTGGTAGTGTCGGGCTTACTGCCCCAGCCGGAATACTTGCTGGGCGTTGCGGGTGGTGGCTTCTGCCACGGCCTCGGGCGCTTGGCCCAGCAGCGCGGCCACGCGGTGCAGCACCAGCGGCAGGTAGGCGGGCTCGTTGCGCTTGCCGCGGTAGGGCACGGGCGCGAGGTAGGGGCAATCGGTTTCGAGCACTAGGTAGGCCACGTCGATATGCGGCAGCACCTTATCGAGGCCGCCGTTTTTGAAGGTAGCCACGCCACCGATGCCCAGCTTGAAGCCGCCGAGCGCGATGATACGCTCGGCCTCGGCCAGGCCGTCGGAAAAGCAGTGAAACACCCCGCGCAGCGTGCCATCCTGGGCCTCGGCCACCAGCTCGAACGCCTCTTCGAAGGCGCTGCGGGTATGCAGCACAATGGGCAGATCGTATTGCTTGGCCAGGGCTAGCTGCACGCGCAGGGCCTCTTGCTGCTGCGGCAGGTAGGTTTTATCCCAATAGAGGTCGATACCGCACTCGCCCACCGCCACAAACGGGCGTCGGGCCAGCCAGTCCTGCACCAGCTGCAATTCCTTTTCAAAATCGGGGCCGACGGAGCACGGGTGCAGGCCCATCATAGCCTGACAGGTTTCGGGGGCGGCGGCCTCCAGTTCCAGCATGGCGTCGATGGTGGTGCGGTCCACGTTGGGCATCAGGATGGTGCCGACGCCGGCCGCCACGGCCCGGTGCAGCGCCTCGGCCTGGTCGGGCCGAAACTGCTCGGAGTACAGATGGGCGTGGGTTTCAATAAGTTTCATGCGAATGGCTAGTTAAGGCAGCGAGCGGCTGAGGCGCACGTAGGCCACCTCGCCTTTGTAAAAAACCGCGCCCTCGGGGGCTAGCCCGAAGCGCTGGTAGAAGGGCAGCGTGTTTTGGCGGGCATCGCACCACAGTTGGCTAGCCCCCTGGGTTTGCGCCACCGTGATAGTATGGCGCAGCAGCGCCGTGCCCACGCCCCGCCCCTGGCAGGCCGGGTCGGTGGCAAACTTGCGGAAGCGCGCCACGCTATCGGCCCCGACGAACAGCGAAATTACCGCTACCAGCTCGCCCGCTACGAACGCGCCGAAGTGCTGGCCCGCCGCATCCTCGGGCAGCTGCACGTAGGCGAGCGGCTTAGCAGGCCACAGCACGGCGTGGCGCAGCGCGTAGGTTTGAGCGGGCTCAATGGGCTGAATGTCAAGAACAAAATAACTCGAAAACATGGATTTACTGATAATGACGCCCCTTCCACTCTACGCCGCGCTGGCCCAGCAAGCGGGTCAGCGTGAGGTGCGTGGTGAGGGCCAGGGTGTAGAATTCGAAGACAGGCAGCAGCCACCAAGCCGGGCGCGGCAGGCCGGCCCGGCGGCTAGCCGCCACCGCCAGCGCGTAGTGGCTGGCTACTTTGGCCGCCAGCGCGCCGGCGGCCCAGGCTAGCCCGCTCGCCCATCCCAGGCCCAGCGCTGCCAGCCAATAGCCGCTGAAAAAAATGAGCCCCGCCTGCACGTGCCAGGGCAGCGCCGCCACGCCGCGCAGCCAGCGCAGCCGCTGCTTCACTAGCCCCCGCCACGAGGCAATGGGCCGCGAAGTAGCCCGCACGGCCGGCTCGAACAGTTGCCGGTAGCCAAAACCCCGCGCATTAACGGCCTCAAACAAAGCAAAATCCTCGGTTACCGAAAAAGGCAGCGCCTCGTAGCCACCCGTGGCTTGGTAAGCGGCCCGGGTGATGAGCATGTTGTTACCCATCGCCGTCATGGGCTGCCCGGCCTCGGTGCCCACCTGAATGAGGGCGAGCGACAGCAGCCAGTCGAGCCGCTGCAAGCGGGCCAGCCACCCCGCCCCCTGGGTCACGGTGAGGCCCGTGACGGTGCCCACGCCGGGCGCGGCGTGGCGCAGCATGGCGGGCACCCAGGTCGGCGGCACCGCGATATCGGCATCGGTGATGAGGAAATACTCGGCCGTGGCGTGGCGCGCCAAGTGGGCCAGCACGTTGGCCTTGCCGCGCGCCTGGCCCAGGTTGCTTTCGATGGCAATAACCCGCCAAGCGCCCATAAAGCCGACTAGCGCGGCCTCGGCCACAGCGCGGGTGCGGTCGGTGCTGGCATCGTCGCCGACCAATATTTCCAGTTGTTCGGCGGGGTAGTCGAGCGCGCGCAGGCTAGCCAGGCAGCGCGGCAGGTTGGCTTCCTCGTTGCGGGCCGCCACCAGAATGCTCACGCGGGGCGCTGCCTCGGGCAATGCCTCGGGGCTAGCCGCGCCGCGCCGCCCGGCCAGCCGCCAGGTGGCGTAGGCCATTACCAGCAGCCACAGGCCACAATACAGAAGCGAAAATAGAAGCACAACAACCCGGCTAGCGAACCGCAAAAGTACCCGCGCCCGCGCCGCCGCGCCTACAGCGCCGCAAACTCGTAGCCCAGCTCGCTGTAGTGGGCTAGCAGGCGCGGCAGCAAAAACCGCAGCGAGCGGCTCGCCTTGCGCGAGTCGTGCAGCACCATAATGTCGCCGGGGCGGGTGGCGGCCAGCGCCAGGCGCAGGGCGCGCTCGGGGGCCAGGTCGGGGTCGTAGTCGCGGGTGAGCAGCGACCACATCACCACGCGGTAGTGCGGGCGCAACTGCCGCAGCACCGGCCACGTGAGGCGGCCGTAGGGCGGGCGAAAAAGCGGCTTGGGTTGAGCCGTGGGCTTCTCGCTAGCTGCTAGCGGCTGATGGCTAGCCAGGAGCAACGTTTCACATTCGGCCACGCCGGCCAAATACTCGGCGCGGGGCGTGTTCCAGGCGCTGCGGTGGTGCTGGGTGTGGTTGCCGAGGCGGTGACCGGCGGCCAGCGCGGCGCGGGCTATCTCGGGGTAGCGCGCCAGGTTGTCACCCACGCAAAAGAATGTGCCCAGCGCCCCGTACGCGGCCAATTGCTCGAGTACCCAAGGCGTTTCCTCCGGAATGGGACCGTCGTCGAAGGTCAGGTAGAGGCGCGGCCGACCGGTGGGGCTAGCCGGCACGCCGCGCCATTCGCTGCCCGGAAACAGCGGGTGCAGCCAGGCGGGCGGGCGCGTAAGCGGATTGGGCAGCAGCAAAACGAAACCGAAACGAGTGAGCGTAGGTACTACAAAAGCTACGGGCCAGCTTTCGGCCACAAACTTACCCTAGCGCCCATTCTTATGCCTCGCAAGTCCTTTTCCGAACTCATCAACAGCCCCGGCATGCCCGTGCTGGTCGATTTTTATGCCGACTGGTGCGGCCCGTGTAAGACGATGGCGCCCATCTTACAACAAATAGCGGCCCAGCACGAGGGCAAGCTGCGCATCATCAAGATTGACGTGGATAAAAACCAAGCGGTGGCGCAGCAATTCAAGGTGCAGAGCATTCCCACGCTCATCTTGTTTCATAAGGGGCAGCCCGTGTGGCGGCAGGCGGGCGTGGTGCCGGCTAGCCAGCTTGCGCAGACCTTAGGCGCCTATTTATAATAGTTTTAAGATAACACCCGGTGGCAAACTTAACGCCTCGGGGGCGCGTTGGCTGTACGCGCCCCCGGGGCGTCGTAATTTGCAGGTATGCTCCGAGTTGTCCGTTCGTATAAATTAGTTATTCTTTTTCTACTATTCGGTGCGCTTCCGCCGGCGGCCCGGGCCCAGGTGCTGCACACGCTAAGCGGCGTGGTGCGCGGCAGCGATGGCACGGCTCTGCCGGGAGCTTCGGTAGCGGTGCCAGCGCTTGGCTTAGGCACTGCTACTGAGGTCGATGGCAAGTTTTCGCTCAAGCTACCCGAGGGGGCGCAGCAAGTAGTGGTTTCGTTTGTCGGCTATACCCAGCAGACCCTAGCCATCAACCTACGGCATAACCAGCAGCATAGCTTTACCTTAGTAGCGGCTACTGCCGAGCTGAGCGAAGTAGTGGTGCAGGGCCAGCAAACGCTCAAGGAAAAGCTGCAATCGACCCAGATGGGCGTCGAGCACCTCAGTATTCGGGAAGCCAAGCTATTGCCGGCACTCTTTGGCGAGGTCGATATTCTGAAAACCTTGCAGCTGAAGCCCGGCGTGCAAAGCGGCGGCGAAGGCAGCAGCGGCCTATTTGTGCGCGGCGGCTCGGCCGACCAAAACCTGGTGCTGGTCGACAATGTACTGGTATATAACCCCAATCACTTATTTGGACTCTTCTCGGTATTCAATTCCGACGCCGTGCAGAGCGTCGATTTGTACAAAGCCGGTTTTCCGGCGCAGTTTGGCGGGCGCCTTTCGTCGGTAGTTGACGTGAAGTTGCGGGAGGGCGACCGCGAAAAGTACGTGCTTACCGGCGGCATCGGCCTCATCTCGTCGCGCCTCAGCTTCGAGGGGCCTATTCAGAAAGGCAAAGGCTCGTTTATCGTGAGTGGGCGGCGCACGTACTTCGACGTGTTTACCCGCGCCCTTAACCGGGCCAACGCGGGCAAGGAAGATTACCGGCCCATTCCGGATTACTATTTTTATGATTTCAACGCCAAGGCTAATTACACGCTGGGTGCGAAAGACCAGCTGTTTTTTACGGGCTATCTGGGGCGCGATATTTTTGGCTTTACGTCGCCCAATGGCTTTCAGGCCAATTTTACCTGGGGCAACACGCTAGGGGCGCTGCGCTGGCAGCACGTGTTTTCGCCCAAGCTGACGATGAACACGACAGCCTCGGTGACCTCCTATAAGTACAATCTGGGTAATAGCATCGACCAGTTCAGCTTCGACTTGGGCTCGACAATTCTGGATTATAACCTGCGCACCGACTTCGACTACCTAACCAGCGACCGCCACACCCTTAAGTTCGGCGCCTCGCTTACGCACCACCAGTTTGGGGTAGGTCGCTTGCAGCGCAGCTCGCAGGATAACAGCGTCAACTTCGGAGCCGATGTAAAGTACACCGGCCAGGAAGCCGCACTGTATGCCACTGATAATATTAAGGTTACCGACAAATTGCAGGCCGAACTGGGGCTGCGCGCCACGGGTTTCCAGAGCAGCCCCAACCACTTTGGTGGCCTCGAGCCGCGTGCTGCGGCCCGCTACTCGCTCACGGATGCCATTTCGCTCAAGGGCAGCTACGCCCTTATGTACCAGTACGTGCACTTGGTGTCGAACTCGGGCGCGTCGCTGCCCACCGACATTTGGTATCCGTCGCGGCTGTCGGTGAAGCCCGAGCGCTCGCAGCAGGTGAGCACGGGGGCTAGCTTTTTGCTGGGCGGCGGCAAGTTTTTGCTCACCGATGAGGTGTACTACAAGTGGTCGAGCAACCAGATTGACTTCCGGGACGGCGCCCAGATTTTTGCTAATAACGACCTCGACTCGCAGTTCCTCTTTGGGCGCGGCTGGGCCTACGGCAACGAGCTGTACCTCGAAAAGAAAACCGGCAAAACCACGGGCTGGGTCGGCTACACCCTAGCCTGGACCAAGCGTAATTTTCCGCCCCAGCTGGGCACCACGGGCATCAACAACGGCCAGGATTTTTACCCTAATTACGACCGGCGCCACAATATCAACGTCGTGGTAATGCACGAGCTAAATCCACGTATCACTCTCACGGCCAGCTTTGTGTACACCAGCGGCGCGCCCACCACGCTACCATTCGGGCGCTTCGCCATCCAGGATATTTACCAGGGCAGCATCCAGGCCGTGCCCGTGTACCCCGACCGCAACTCGTACCGCATGATTCCTTACCACCGCCTCGACCTGGGCATGGTGTACAAGCTGCGCCCCTCGCGCATTGGGGGCCAGCGCGACCTCACGTTCAGCATCTACAACGCTTACAACCGACGCAACGCTTACTTCATCTACTTCGAGCAAACCCGCGATAAGGCCACGGATAAGGTAACCGGTTATCGGGCGCAGCAGGTGTCGCTGTTTCCGTTTATTCCCTCGGTAACGTACAATTTCAAATTCTGATTGCAGATTCAACGGATTTAACGGATTTCGGGGATACGCCCACTGCGTGGGCTGGCTTTACTTTTTAGTTGATTGGTTATGGTAACGGTGATGCAGAAGAGTTTGGCTGGAGTTTTACTGCTAGGGGTACTGGCGGGCTGCAAGAGCCTGCAGAACGACGCTAATGTGCCCCTGCCCTACTACGCTAACCAGCTTGTGGCCGAGTGTTACCTTGAGAGCGGCGTCATACCACGCCTGACTATCACCGAGTCGGTACCCTATCTGGATAATGGCCAGGCTATTGCGGCCGGCTCACAGATATTACCCTTGGCGAATGGCCAAACGGTGCAGCTACCCACCGACGTGACCGTGACGCTGACGCTACCCAGCGGCCGGGCTTTGCCGCTGCGGTTCAGCCCTGGGGTAGATGCCGTTACGGGCAAGTACTATACCCACATTGGCACTATGCCCTTAGCGGCGCAGGCTGGGCAGCAGTTTGGGCTCGATGCGCAGGATAAGCGCGGGCGACACCTTACGGGTACGGCCATCGTGCCCACGTTCATTCCCATTGACTCGGTAAAATACAAGTTTAATGGCCTCACGGGCGAAAACAGAAAAGCCTACTTTCAAACCAAGTGGACCGACCCGGCGGCAACCATTGACTTTTACCGCCTGATGTTGCACAAAGGCAAGCCCGCCAATAACTCCGAAACCGACAACGACATCCGCGATAAGCCCTTCAACGGGCTGCCCTACGCGCAGGTCACGACCTACCGCTTCCGGGCGGGCGACACTGTGACGGCCACCCTCTACCACGTCGATTCGCTGTATTTCGACTTCCGACAGTCGGTGCGCAATGCCCGCAATGCCAACGGCAACCCCTTCGCCCAGCCCTCCGGCATCCATAGCACGGTGCAGGGCGGGCTGGGCGTTTTTTCGGTGCTGGTGAGCGACAAGCGCACGGTTATCTTGAAATAGCTCATGGCTAGCCAGCCAGCACGGCCTTCATCAGGGCCGTGAGGCGGGGCTCGGCCTGGGCAGCGGCGGCCAGAATATCGCTGATAACGACTGGCTTGAGTTGGCCAGGGTAGCACAAGTCGGTGATGACCGAAACGGCCAGCACCGGCAGGCCCAGGTGCCGGGCGGCAATTACCTCGGGCACGGTGCTCATGCCCACGGCATCGGCCCCAATGGTGCGTAGGTAGCGGTATTCGGCGGGCGTTTCGAGCATGGGGCCGGGCACGGCCACGTACACGCCGCGCTGCGTGGTGCTACCCTGCCCCAGCGTCTCGGCGGCCGCGCGGGCGCGCGTGAGCAGACTGGCATCGTAGGGCGCGTGCATGTCAGGGAAGCGCGGGCCTAGCTCGTCGAGGTTGGGGCCGATAAGCGGGTTGGTAGGCAGTAGGTTGATGTGGTCGTCGATGAGCATCAAATCTGCGATAGCAAACTCGGGGTTGAGGCCACCGGCCGCATTGCTCACAAACAACTGCTTGATGCCGAGCATCTTGAGCACCCGCACGGGCAGCACTACCTGGGCCATCGAGTAGCCCTCGTAGTAGTGAAAGCGACCTTGCAGCACGGCCACCGGCTGGCCGGCTAGGGTGCCGAGCAACAGGCGACCGGCGTGGCTTTCCACGGTCGAAACCGGAAAATTGGGGATATCGGCGTAGCTGATTTCGTACGCCACGTCAACGTCCTTGGCCAAGGCGCCCAGGCCAGTGCCGAGAATGATACCGGTGGCGGGTTGGAAGTTATTGGTTTGAGCCTGAATGTAGGCGACGGCTTCTTGAATTTCTTTCATAATTTACTAATAAGTACGGCCACAAAAGAACGTCATGCTGAGCTTGCCAAAACATCTCGCGTGGGTTAGTGAAATCAAAACAGTTGAACGATTAATTTACTGCTGCACGCGAGATGCTTCGGCAAGCTCAGCATGACCTTCTTTTTTAGTAACTCACTGATATTTTAGTGCCCATCAGCGTGTCGTCTTTCGGATTAGCATCCAGATAAATGCCGTGGTCGAGCGCTACGCTACGCACCACCTTACCGTACGGCACCATGATGACAGCCTGCTGCGGATTGGCCTGCCACACGGCGGGGCTTCGATGCAGCGTGTCGGTACTACCGTCAACATAGGTGATTTTCAAATCGACGGGCACGGCGAAGCCGCCCACGTTTTGCACGGTTATCGCGGTGCCCTGGATGTTGGAGAAGCCGCTAGTGAGGGCCAGGTCGATGTAGCCGTTGCTGAAAAACCAGTTGTTGAAAAACCAGGTCAAATCCTGCCCCGAAGCGCTGCTCATGGAGTTGAAATAATCCCATGGAATGGGGTGCTTGCTATGCCAGCGGCTCATGTACTCGTGCAGGCACTTCTTGAACAGCTCATCGCCTAGCATATCCTTGAGGGCCAAGTAGCTGAGCGACGCCTTGCCGTAGGAATTGTTGCCGTAGCCAGATTTGAGCTCGCTGCTGGGCGTGATGATGGGCAGGTCTTCGGCGGTGCTACGGTCGTTTATCCAGCTCGTGACGCGGAAGCGACGGTAGAACTCGTCGGCCGCCGCCACGCCATTTTCGGCCCGCCCAATGAGCAGCTCAAACGTGGTGGCCCAGCCCTCATCCATGAAGGCGTAGCGGCTCTCGTTGATGCCCATGTAGAACGGGAAATACGTGTGGGCGATTTCATGGTCCTGCACCAGCTGCGCAAACTTGAGGTCCTTCTGCGGACTGTCGTTCACCATCATCGGGTACTCCATGTCGGCAAAACCCTGCACTACCGTCATTTTGGGAAACGGGTAGGGCACGCCCGGCCAGTTGCGCGAAAACCAGCTCAGCGCATTCTGGCTGAACTTCACGGACGAGCGAAAATCCTCGGTCGAGTCGGCGTAGGCGGCCTGCACGCTGGCCCGGCGCTTGGTGGCGGGGTCCACGATTACGCTGGCCGCGTCCCAGTCGTAGTGGTCGCTCAGGGCCAACGTCACGTCCGAAATGTCGGTGGCCTTCCACACCCAGGTGTTGAAAGGCTGCTGGGCGGTGATGTTCTTCTTCGCCAAGTCGGCAGCCGTGGCGATGTGCATGATGGCATCGCTGGTCATCGACTTCTCCAGTTTCTTGGCGAAGGCGGGCTGCAACACCTGCTTGGGATTTTGCAACGTACCGGTGGCCCACACGAGGTAGTTGGCCGGCACGCGCACGCGCAACGTGTAGTTGTTGAAGTCGTTATAGAATTCCTTGCTGTCTACGAACGGCAGGCGGTCCCAGCCGTTGTAGTCGTCGTAGACCGCGATGCGCGGGTAGAAATACGCCAGGAAAAACGTCGTTTTATCGAGCATCCCCTCGCGCCCGCTTTCCAGCGAAATAGGGAAATGCCAGCCGAAGGCTAGCCGCACCGAGTCGTGGGGCAGCAGTGGCTTGGGCAGCGCAATGGTTTGGGCGGTGGCACTGCCGCGGCCTTTATAGGGCCGCACCTGGCCACCCACGGCAAACGAGTCGATGCGCACGCCCTCGGTCAGGTACCCGGGGCTAGCGTCGCCATCGCGCGACACGCCGGGCTGGTGAATGTTCTGAATGAGCCGGATAACGAGGCTTTTCAGCGTGTCGGGGCTGTTGTTGAAATACGTTATCGTTTCGCGGCCCCGGATGTCGCGGGCGGGCGGCGCAGCCTGCACCGTGATGTCATAGCGAGCGGTATTCTGCCAGTAGTTAGGGCCGGGGCGACCGTCGGCAGCGCGAGTGCCCTTGGCGTAGGCACGCTTGATGTCGCGGGGCTGGTAAAGGCTGGTTTGGGCGTGCGCAGCCTGGGCGAGGCTAGCCAGCAGCAGTAGGCCAGGGAGTACTTTTTGCATTCTGGTTCTGTTCTGGAATTTCGAATTGAAATTAAAATCGTTTGTTATGCTGACGAAGGAAGCATCTTGTCAGGGTCGCTTCTTTGGTGCTTAGCCAATGATTACCACCCTAGCAAGATGCTTCCTTCGTCAGCATGACAGACGACTTCGCATTGATTTTATTACTACTGCCTACCTGATTTCCAGCTCATACGGCAGGCGCGCCTGCACGCCGCGCATCTGCATCAGCTGCTGGTACTGGCGCACGGCGGGGTAAAGCGGGCCGAGCTTGGCTTGCAGCAAGCGGGCTTCGGCGGCGGCTTGCTCGTCGTCGTCACCGCCGGTGAAGCGGCTGAAGAATTTTTCGACCGCCGACTTGGTGCGCGGCAGGCGCTGTACCTGGTAGTCGCCCTCCTTGAGGTGGGCGCGGGCGCCCGCGATTTTCAGGGCATCTTCGTACGAGCCCAGCACGTCGACGAGGCCGATGCGCTTGCCTTCGGTGCCGCTCCACACGCGGCCCGAGGCGATGCGGCGCAGGCGCTCGACGGGCATGTGGCGGCCTAGCGCGGCCTTGGTCGTGAAGTCGGCGTAAATCTCATTCACCTCCAACTGTAGCTGTTGCTTCTCGTAGGCCGTGAGCGAGCGGGTGATGGTGGGCAGGTCGGAAAACTTGCCGGTCGTTACGCGGTCCACGGTGATGCCGAGCTTATCGGCCAGCAGCGGCTGAATATTGGGCAGCACGCCAAACACGCCGATGCTGCCCGTGATGCTGTTGGGATGGGCCACGATAGTATCGCAGGCCATGGCAATGTAGTAGCCGCCCGAGGCCGCCACGTCGCTCATGCTGGCGATGATGGGCTTCACTTTCTTGGTCAAGACCACCTCGCGGTAGATGATGTCGGAGGCTAGCGACGAGCCGCCGGGCGAGTTAATGCGCAGCACCACGGCCTTTACCTTGTCGTCGAGCCGCGCCTTGCGGATGGCCTCGGCAAACTTGTCGCTGCCGATGTTATCCTCTGACCCTTTGCCCGTTACAATGTCGCCCTCGGCGTAAATAACAGCGATGCGGTTGCCGCTGGTGTTGCCTTCTTTTTCGTCGTCCTTGTCGGCAGCGCCCTGGTAGTCGCCCAGGCTCACCAGGCTAGGCTTCTTGTTGGCTTTCACCCCTAGCTTACCGCGCAGGTAATCCTGCACTTCGTCGAAGTAGCCGAGCTTGGTCACGAGCTTCAGACGCAGGGCATCCTTGGCGTTGTGCACCAGCATGGAATCAGAAATAACCTTGAGACGCGGGGCCGGAATCTTCCGGCTCTCGGCCACCTGGCTCAGCATGTGGTCGTTGAGCGAGTTGAGGTACGACACCGTCTGGTAGCGGGCCGAGTCGGAGAAATTCTCGCGGAAAAACGGCTCCACGGCGCTCTTAAACGAGCCCACCCGAAAGATGTAGGGCTCGATACCGGCCTTGTCGAACAGCCGCTTATAGAACATAACCTCCGAACTCAGGCCGTTGAACTCGAGCGAGCCCAGCGGGTGCAGGTAAATCTGGTCGGCTACCGAGGAGAGGTAGTAGCTTTTCTCCGAGGCGATTTCGTGGTAAGCCACGATGAACTTGCCCGAGCGCTTGAAGTCGAGCAGCGCGTCGCGCACTTCTTCGAGCGAGGCCATGCCGCCCTGCACCAGCTCCAGGTTGAGTAGGATACCCTTGATATCATCGTCGGTTTTGGCCTGCCGAATAGCATCCTTGATGCCCACCAGGCCGAGCGTGGCGCCGCCACTGCCCAGCAGGTCAGCACTTTGCTTGCGCTCCGAAATGGGCTTGTCAAATTTCAGCTCAAGCACTGAGTTGCTGGCCACCGACTTGTCGGAGCTGCTGCTGCCCACGGCCGCCGCTAGCCCCGCCAGCAACACAAAGCCTAGCACCGAAAACAACACCAGCCCCACCACAGTGGCTAGCACAAACTTAAAAAATTGCCTCACAGGACCGCAGATTTAACGGATTAAACGGATTTCGCAGATACGCCCGCTCCGCGGGCTGACTAGGAAGGCGCAGCTGATTGCTGGCTGGGCGGCAAGATACAGCGGCTACTTAGCTACTCTACTGGGTCTAGGTGGGTTTATCGCAGGCTTAACTATTGCACTACAGCCGCAAACCAGCCTAAATGAAACACACACCAGAACAGTTTAGATTATCTAATACTCCCTTCGTGGCACCCAACCTAGCGCGAGTTTAGCGCAGCGTAACTCGCGCTAGCGCTAGACTGGCCTTTGGCTCGCAACTTAATACCCGTACTTCTCCTGCCACCACTGGCGCAGGCGCTCCCTTATTTTGGCCTCCGCCGGGTTGTCGCCGGGGTCGTAGTAGCGGGTGCCGCTCAGGGCCTCGGGCATGAACTCCTGGTAGGTAAAGTTGCCGGCGCCATTGTGCGAGTACTGGTAGGCCTGGCCGTAGCCCAGCTCCTTGAGCAGCTTGGTGGGCGCGTTGCGCAGCGGCACCGGCACGGGGTGCACGCCGTGCTGCCGCACCTGCGCCTGCGCCGCCCGGATGGCCGTGTAGGCTGCATTGCTCTTGGGCGAGGTGGCGAGGTAGATAACCGTCTGGCTCAGAATCAAGTCAGACTCGGGCAACCCGATAACCGTGCAGGCCTGGAAGCAGCTCTGGGCCAGCAGCAAGGCGTTGGGGTTGGCGTTGCCGATGTCTTCGGAAGAGAGAATGAGCAGGCGGCGGGCGATAAATTTCACATCCTCGCCGCCTTCCAGCATCACGGCCAGGTAGTAGAGCGCGGCGTTGGGGTCCGAGCCGCGAATGCTTTTGATGAAGGCCGAAATCACGTCGTAGTGCATCTCACCGCCCTTGTCGTAGCGGGCCAGCGGGCGCTGGGCCGTGAGCTGCACGGCCGCATCGGTGAGCTGCACGCGGCCGCTAGGGTCGGGCGGCGTGCTTTGCACCACCAGTTCGAGCAGGCCGAGTAGCTTGCGGGCATCACCACCCGAGAGGGCTAGCAGGGCGTGGTCTTCGACCACATCCGTCGGAATTTTACTGAGCACCTCGTCTTCGGCCAGCGCCCGGCGGATTATCTCGCGCAGCGTATCGGCGCTCAGCGCCTCCAGTGTGTACACCTGGCAGCGCGAAAGCAGGGCCGGAATCACCTCAAACGACGGGTTCTCGGTAGTGGCCCCGATGAGCGTGACGGTGCCGTTTTCCACCGCCCCCAGCAACGCATCCTGCTGCGCTTTACTGAAGCGGTGAATCTCATCAATAAACAGGATGGTGCCGGCCTGCTTCTTGGCCCGGTCAATGATTTCGCGCACGTCTTTCACCCCGGCATTGATGGCCGAGAGCATGGCGAAAGGCCGCTTCAGCTCTTCGGCCAGCAGCAGGGCCAGCGTGGTTTTGCCCACGCCCGGCGGGCCCCAGAGAATGAGCGAGGGCAGCCGCCCGGCGGCCAGGTAGCGGCGCAGCACGCCCTGCTCGCCCAGCAGGTGGGTTTGGCCAGCGTAGTCGGCCAGGCGGCGCGGGCGGCGGCGCTCGGCTAGCGGGGCAGTAGTTGGGGTGTCGAAAAGAGAAGCCATTGAGCGTAGGAGCGCGAACTTTGTAGCGCGCGGTTGATTGGATACGTCCGAACGAACGCGCGCTACAAAGTTGGCTTCGCCCTTTTCAAGTCGCGCTACGCGCGCCCCCATTCATGTTCGCTAAAATTCGCCTGCACACGGCTCTGTTTCTGGTTTCGCTCATCTACGCCGGTACCTATAGCCTAGCCAAGGATATCATGCCGCACTACATGCAGCCGCTGGGCATCGTGACGCTGCGCATTGCCGGGGCGGCGCTGTTCTTCGGTTTGGTGAAGCTACTGGTGGCGCCCAGCGAGCGCATTGTGGGGCGGGCCGACAACATGCGGGCCATTGCCTGCGGCGTATTGGGCATCGGGCTCAACCAGTTGTCGTTTTTCGCGGGCCTCAACCTTACCACGCCCATCAATGCTTCGCTGCTCCAAACCATCTCGCCCATTGTGGTGGTGCTGGCCTCGGCAGTGCTGCTCAAAGACAAGGTGACGGTACCCAAACTGGTGGGCATCGGGCTGGGCGCGGTGGGCGCGGCGGCCCTCATCCTGAGCCGGCCCAGCAACGGCACCGAGGCCAAAGACGCACTGGCCGGCAACCTGTTTTTGCTGTTCAACGCCACCGTATTTGGCCTGTACCTGGTGCTGGCCGCGCCGCTCATGAAGAAGTATCACGCCTTCACGGTGCTGGCGCGCATCTTCTTGGTGGGCGGCATTATTGCGATACCCATCGGCCTGCCGCAGGCCATTGCGGCCGACTACGGCAGCTTTCCGCTCTACATCTGGGCCGAGATTGGCTACATGGTTTTCTTCCTCACCATCCTGGCTTATCTCTTGAATAACTGGGCGTTGAAGTACGCCACGCCGGCGCTGCTAGGGGTATACATTTACTTGCAGCCGGTGCTGGCGGTACTCATTGCCGTAGCCACGGGCAAAGACCGGTTTACCCTGGACAAAGCCTGGCAGGCGGCACTCATTTTTGTGGGGGTGTGGCTAGTGAGCCGCAAAAAGACGCCCGCCGAGCCCGCCCTGGCGCCCGAGGCCGCCCCGGAATAGCGCCGAACGTCCTGGCCAGGCTAACTTGGGGCCGTATGCGGCTTCTCCACGCTTGTTTTCTGGGTTTGCTCTGCGGGCTCGCCGCTAGCCCGCGGGCGTTTGGGCAGGCTGGCCAGCCGGCGGCCGATAGCACCAAACCCAAAGTTTATACCTACACCGAGCGCCTGCCGGTTTTTCCGGCCCGCGAGGCGGCCGACAGTACGCGCAACACTTTCCAGCGCCTCAAGCGGTTTTTGGAGCAGGACAAGATGTTTCCGGCCAAGGCCCTGCGCGATGGCGTGCAGGGCCAGGTAAAGTTTTCGTTTGCCGTCGATGCCCAGGGGCGCACCACCGACATCAAGCTGGTGCAGGGCCTGCGGGCCGATGTCGACTCGGCCGTGCTGCACAATGCGCGCCGGCTCGAAACCATTCGGTGGCGGCCGGGCACCCAGAACGGGCGGCCGGTGCGCGTGGCCTACACCGTGCCGCTAACCTTCAGCGTGGGCGCCGTGAGCCGGAATGGCGGGCCGCTCGACTCGCTCGATGTTGGCCCCTACCAAAAGCTGGTGCTGCCGCTAGGGGGCTGGTCGGGCCAGCTAGCGCGCCTGCCGGCTGGCAGAGGCGTCATTTACGGCAGCTGCCTCCAGCGCCTGGGCACCAACGGCCTCGGCATGGGCCAGTACGTGCGCCTGGTCAACCTCAACACCCGCAAGGCGGTGCGCCTCAATGTGAAGCCTATCCTGAAATCGCGCCGCGAAAACGCCTTTTGCTACGCCTTGCCCGCCGGCCGCTACGCCTTGTTCATCTACGAATACCCCGACCCGGTGCTGGGTGCTTTCAACCTGCACTTTGAAAGCCTGCGCAAGCCGCTGGCCCGCCAGCCTGCCGCCGACCTAGGCGCCACGCGCTACCTGTTCACGGTAGCCGCGGGCCAGCTGCACTACGTGGGCACCTGGAACCTGGCCAACGAGTACGAGCCAATTTTTCTGGATGAGAAAGCCCTGCTCGACGCCGCGCTGCAACCCGAGCTACCGGGGCTGCCCCTCGAAACGGCCCGCGTTGCTATTCCGCGCTAGCCCCACCCGGCCCGCGGTAGCGTGCCGAAACTGCGCTACAACCTTGCCCTAGCTCAGCCGTTAGCCAAGCTCAATAACTTGCGTTCGAACTGATGAATTTTACTGGCAAAAATATCCTCGTGGTCGGGGCTTCGTCGGGCATTGGACTCGCCACGGCCCAGCTGCTGCAGGCGGGCGGCGCCACGCTGTTTACGGCCTCGCGCCACCTCTCGCCCGAGCTAGCGGCGCTGAGCACCACCCATATAGTCTACGACGCCACCCAGCCCATTGGCACCGCCTTTGATGCGCTGCCCGAGGTGCTGCACGGCCTCGTGTACTGCCCCGGCTCCATCAAGCTGCGGCCCTTCGAGCGGGTGCCCGTTGAAGACTTTCGGGCTGATTTTGAGCTGAATGTACTCGGGGCCGTGCAAGCGCTGCAAGCCACCGCCAAACGTCTCAAAAAAGCCGAGGGCGGAGCTAGCGTGGTGCTATTCAGCACCGTGGCCGCCGCCGTGGGCATGAGCTTTCACACCAGCATTGCCACTGCTAAAGCTGCGGTGGAGGGCCTCACCCGCGCCCTGGCCGCCGAGTATGCCGCCAGCGGCCTGCGCGTGAACTGCCTGGCCCCTAGCCTCACCAATACCCCCCTGGCCGCCGCCCTGCTCAACACGCCCGAAAAAGCTGAGGCCGGGGCCAAGCGTCACCCCTTGCAGCGTGTGGGCCAACCCACCGACCTGGCCAACATGGCCGCCTTCCTACTTTCCGACCAGGCTACTTTCATCACCGGCCAGGTGCTGGCCGTGGACGGCGGCATGGGTAAGCTAAAATAGTAGTAGTTAGCCAATTATGGTTGTCATGCAGCGCATCAAGCAGAGACGAAGCATCTCGCGGGCTGATGCTTGCGAACGTCGAAGCTTACTGCGCCACGCGAGATGCTTCGCTTTGTATGACGAATTAAGCGCCACCAACAAACGATGAAAATTACGCTTTTCTGGCACCGGCGCGACCTGCGCTTCGACGACAATGCGGGGCTAGCCGCCGCGCTGCAAAGCGGCCACCCGGTGCTGCCGCTGTTCATCTACGACCAGACTATTCTGGAAAAACTGCCCAAGGATGATGCCCGTCTCACCTTCATCTTCGACCAGGTGGAGCGGCTGGCCCACGAGGCGCACGAGGCCGGCGGCGGCCTGCTGGCGCGCTACGGCCGCACGCCCGCCGTTTTTCAGCAGCTGCTGAAAGACTACGACGTGGCCGCCGTGTACACCAACGAGGACTACGAGCCCTACGCCACCGAGCGCGACGCAGCCATCGCGAAGCTGGTGGAAAAGCACGGCGCTGAATTTAAGTCGTTTAAGGACCAGGTAATTTTTGCCAAAGATGAAGTCTTGACCAAGAACGGCAAGCCGTCCAAGGTATTCGGAGCATATTCGAAAGCCTGGCAGGCCAAGGTGACGCCCGACGATTTTAAGCCGCACCCCTCAGCCCGCTTATTCAAAAAGGAAAACCTGGCTAGCCTCAAAAAGGGCGATGCCAGCCGCCCCACGCTGAAAGAAATGGGCTTTGAGCGGCACGAGCAATGGACGCCGCCTGCGCACCTGCCGCCCGCCAAAGTGGTCGAGAACTATGACAAGGTGCGCGACCTGCCGGCGCTGAAGCGCGGCACCACGCGCATGTCGGTACACCTGCGCTTCGGCACCGTCAGCATCCGCCAGCTTATGCAGCAGGCGCAGGACCTGAATAATAAGCTGCTGAACGAGATGATTTGGCGCGACTTCTTCATGATGCTGCTCTGGCACTTTCCCAACACGTCGTACGAAGCCTACGACCCCAAGATGCGCCACCTACCCTACCGCGACGACGACGAGCAGTACAAGGCATGGTGCGAGGGCCGCACCGGCTACCCCCTCGTAGATGCAGGGATGCGCCAACTCAACGCCACTGGCTACCTGCACAACCGGGCGCGTATTGCCACGGCAGGCTTTTTGGTCAAGCAATTGTTTATCGACTGGAAGCTAGGCGAGCACTACTTTTCGGAGAAGCTGCTCGACTACGACATGAGCAACAACGTGGGCAACTGGCAGTGGATGGCCGGTACTGGCGCGGTGGCCGCGCCCTGGTTTCGAGTGTATAGCCCCGACAGCCAGCAGAAGCAGTACGACCCCGACTACGAATACGTGAAGCAATGGGTGCCCGAGTTTGGCACCGCTAAGTACCCGGCCCCGATTGTGGACCATAAGTTTGGCCGCGAGCGCGCCATCGACGCCATCCGCAAGGGCCGGAAATAGCCGAAGAATGCGGGACAAAAAAGGGGGAAGTACGACCTGTGTGCTTCCCCTTTTTTTGTCCCGCATTCTTCGGCTACATTTTAAACTCCCGCTTCGCGCTCGTGGTTATACTGGCATGGAGCCAACCTTGCTGAAGCCCGCTTATCTCGACTACCTGCGCCGCCACGGCCGCGCGCCCAAAACCGTATTTGCCTTTGCCGATGCGCAGGGCATCACGGAGGGTGAGTTTTACCGTCACTACGCCTCATTTGCCGTTATCGACCGCGAGGCGTGGGTTGATTTTGGCCGCGAGGCCCGCACCCAAGCCGCCGAGGAGCCGGCCTGGCAGGGCTACGGCGCCCGCGAGAAGCTGCTGGCGTTTTACTACACGCTGCTCGAGATTTTGAAGAACAACCGCAGCTTTGTGCTGCTCACGCTAGGCCGCTCGCAACGGCGCAAGCCTGCGCTAGTGCCCAAGGTATTGGGCAGGTTTGAAGACGAGTTTAAGGAGTTTGTGGAAGATATTCTGCAGGAAGGCCGTGCTACGGGCGAGGTGGCTAGCCGGCCGTTTTTGCAGGATGGCTACGGCCGCATTTTCCTGCGCCAGCTGCAATTTATTCTGCTCTATTTCGTGCGCGACGAGTCGACCAACTTCGAGCGTACCGATGCCGCCGTGGAGAAAGCCGTGACGCTGAGCTTCGACCTCGTGGGGCGCAACACGTTTGATTCGGCGCTGGACTTCGGCCGGTTTTTGCTGCAAAAGCGCGCCTAGCCATGTCAGACCAATCCCAGGAGTCGCTGCCTACTTCCAAGGTGGCGCGTGCCGCCCGCTTTGCCAAAACTGGCTTTAAGGTGGGCGCCAACTACGTGCAGCACTACGCTAAGAAAGCGGTGGGCGCCGACTCGCCGATGGCCGACCTGCACGAGGCCAACGCCGCTGAACTCTACGGCACGCTCAGCGAGATGAAAGGCTCGGTGCTGAAAGTGGCCCAGATGCTGGCGATGGAGAAAAACCTGCTGCCCCCGGCCTACGCCGCGCAGTTCAAGCAGGCGCAGTACCAGACGCCGCCGCTGTCGGGGCCGCTCGTAGTCAAGGCGTTCCGCGACGCATTTGGCCATTCGCCCAGCCAGATTTTCGACGAGTTTGAGCCCGAGGCCCGGCAGGCGGCCAGCATTGGGCAGGTGCACTTTGCCCGCAAAATGGGCAAGAACCTGGCCGTGAAGGTGCAGTATCCCGGCGTGGGGGCCAGCATTCAGTCCGACATCGCAATGGTGAAACCGGTGGCCTTACGCATCATGGGCCTGAAGGAAGAAACCCTGCGCCCCTACATCGCCGAGGTAGAAGCGCGCCTGCTCGAAGAAACGGACTATAAGCTCGAACTGAGCCGCGGGCAGGCCGTGGCGGCCAAGTGCGGCCACCTGCCGCACCTGCAGTTTCCGACGTATTACCCGGCGCTTTCGGCCGCCCGCATTCTCACGATGGACTGGCTGCCCGGCCAACACATGGTCGAGTTTCTGGCCGAGCACCCTAGCCAGGAAGTGCGCAACCAATTGGGCCAGGCCCTCTGGGATTTTTACCAGTACCAGCTCCGCGAGTTGCGGCAGTTGCACGCCGACCCGCACCCTGGCAACTTCCTGTTTAGCCTCACCGACGGCGGCACCGTGGGCGTGCTCGATTTTGGGTGCGTGAAGGACGTGCCGGCACGGGAGCAACAGCAGTTTCTGGCCCTACTCGACCCGGCTACCCTAGCCGACCCGGCCCGTCTCGAAGCGCTGCTCACCGAAGCCGGCGTGCTACGCCCGGCCGATGCGCCCGCTTTGCGCGCCATGTATCTGCGCACGCTCACCCAGTCGCTGGAGCTGGTGGGACGGCCTTTTCGGCAGGAGACGTTTGACTTTGGTGACCCAGCTTATATGCAAAGCCTCTACGCGCTGGGCGACGACCTCATGCAGGACCAGGACCTGCGCCAGCAGCGCGAGCCGCGCGGCTCGGCCCACTTCGTGTACCTGAACCGGACGTACGTGGGGCTGTTTTCGCTGCTCACCGAGCTCGGCGCGGTAGTGCGCACGCAGTACGCAGGCTAGTCAGCGGGCGGCGGGCCGTTTGCAAACGGCTATTTTTAAAACCTCTACGGAATGGTCCGGTTAGGCTTCCACCTTACCGGACCATTTCTATTTGCACCCATGAAAAAACTCTTTCTTTTACTCGCCGCCGCCTTTTCGCTAGGCAGCGCCGCGGCCCAAACCACTACTACGGTACTCAGCTGCTGCGCCCGGCCGGGCGGCCCCAGCGCCACCGAGGCCTTTGCCATGCTAGCCACAGACAAAGACTTTTCGGGCGGCCACGATGCGCCCCTGCCCTATTCGTACGAGGGCGATGGTCAGACCATAACCTTCAAGACGACGGACGGCCAGACCGGCCACGGCTTCGAAATCAAGAGCGCCAAGCCCAGCAATAAATTTCTATTCGTTATCCACGAGTGGTGGGGCCTGAACGACTATATCAAGAAGGAAGCCGCCACTTACGCCCAGGAAATGCCAGGCGTGAACGTCATCGCCCTCGACCTCTACGATGGCCAGGTAGCCACCACCCCCGAGGAAGCCGGCAAACTGATGCAAGGCGTGAAAACGGAGCGCGCCGCCGCCATCATCAAGGGTGCCCAGCTGTACGCTGGTCCCAAGGCACAGTTTGCCTCGGTGGGCTGGTGCTTCGGTGGCGGCTGGAGCCTGCAAAGCGCTCTGCTCGGCGGCAAGCAAACCGTGGGGTGCGTGATGTACTACGGCATGCCCGAGAAGGACGTCGCCAAGCTCAAAACCCTGAACTCGGACGTGCTGGGCCTCTTCGCCGAGCAAGACAAGTGGATTAACCCCGAGGTGGTGAAGCAGTTCGAAAAGGATATGGCCGCTGCTGGTAAGAAAGCAACGGTAAAAGAGTACCCCGCCGACCACGCCTTCGCCAATCCCTCTAACCCCAAGTATAACAAGGAGCTAGCCACCGATGCCCACCAAAAAGCGCTGGCTTACCTGAAAGCCCGCCTCAAGGCCTAAGCAACCCATTTTAACTAAAGAAGCCCTGCTTTCGCATGAGAGCAGGGCTTCTTTAGTTAAAATGGGCTAGCCAGCCGCTATTCGGCCTGCCACAGGCCGGGAATGCGGGCGGCAAAAGCCCGGCCGCGGCCGGTGGTTTCCGTGGGCACAGTGGCGAAGGGCAACGCCCGGCTGGCTAGGGCCTGGCGCTGCATTTTTACCAACTCCTGGCTCAGTTGCTGCACAGCCGCGGCAAGGTCGGCCCAGCTTTCCGCCACATAGTAGGCCTCTGGCGCCACGGCCGTCAGGCTGGCTTCGGACGGAAGCGGCTGGCTCAGGCTGCGCACGGCGCTAGTTAGCGGTTGGTACACCGTGGCATCGGCCGCCGCCGCCGCGTGCAGGTGGCGAGCCGAGGTTAGCAGCTGCGCCCCATAAAAGTGCGGCCGGCCGCCGGCCACCGGGGCTAGCAGGCCCCGCTCGAAAGTGATGCGGGCGAAGCACCGCACCAACGCCACGGCCGCCGGCGTGGTGGCCAGCTCCCAGGCCGCCCCGAGCGCTTGCAGCGCCGCGGCGTAGCCGGGCTCCAGCAGCAAGGGTACCCGCCCAAAGAGGTCGGCAAATAAGTCGGGGCCACCCGGCGGCTGGTCAAACTCGCTGAAGCTGCGCAACCGCGATACCACCGGCAACTCGCGGCGGCGCAGGGCAGCGTAGTAAGTGGTTTCGCTCACGGGGGCACCGGTGGGCAGCAGCGTCCAGCCCATGCGCTGGCGCACCAAGTGGCTGATTTGAGCGAGGTTGGGTAGCGCATCGCGCCGCAAACCCAGCTCGGCGAGGGCGCTACCAAATGCCGGACTAGCCCAGCGGTGCAGCAGCGCCTGCTGGCGGTCGAACAACATCTTCCAGACCATGCCCGAAGCGGGCGCGGCGGGGTGGTGAGGGCGGGCGAGCAAGTGCAGTGACATAGCAGTAACGAAAAGGAAACACCAAAAAAAAGCCCGATTCCAATGACTTGGAACCGGGCTGCAAAGCTTAGCTGAAACGTGGGGGTAGTAGCATGTTAGTTGCTGAGTACCCGTGGCAGCTGGCCATAACGCGCGATTCCGGAACCCGGTTTGGGTCGGCAATACATCGCATTAATGACTAGCTGGTGACGGTTCATGTGGTGGCAAATATACAAGTCAGGTTTATATCAACAAGTTTACCACAGAATTTTTTTCAGAAGACTTCACATTTCCTTCACCGCCTACTTGGCCAGTAGCCAGCGGTAGGCCGGCTCAAACTCGCGCCGCCAGAACCACTCGGCGTGCTGACCATCGGTGGGTGTTTTGAAGGCAATGTGGCTCGGTGCCAGGCCCCTAGCCAGCAAGCCGTCGCGCACTGTGCGCATCAGGGGCACCATAGTTTCGCTTTCGGCCGGGCCCGCCACGAAGTAAAAGCGACTAGTCCGCGGCAGCGGCCGGCGGCGCTCGTAGGCCAGCAGCGAGTCTTTGGCAAACCAGATGGCCGGCGAAAAAACGCCCACCCGTCCGAAAATCCGCGGGTATTTCAGCCCCGCATAAAACGCAATGAGCCCACCCATGCTAGAACCCGCAATGGCCGTGTGCGATGCCTCAGGCTGGGTGCGGTAGTGGGCATCGATGTACGGCTTGAGGGTGTGGGCCAGGAAATCGGTGTACTGGTCGCCCTCCCCACCCTGCTTGTACTCGGCATTCGCCCAGGGCGAATACTCGTTGAGGCGGCGCGCGCCCCCATTATCAATGGCCACCACAATGCAGCCAGCCTGGTTTTTTGCCCCCGTGGCTAGCTTGTTGAGCGTCTCATCCACGCCCCACTCGCCCGAATAGGCAGTGGCTTCATCAAAGACATTCTGCCCATCTTGCAGATATAATACCGGGTAGTGCCGGTGCGGGCTAGCCACGTAGCCGGGCGGCAGATACAGCCACACGCGGCGGGCCCGCCCCCCTAGCTGCGGTAGCCGGAACGAGTCGGCCAGCACCTGCACATTGGCCGCTAGGGTGTGCGCCTTGGGGCCAGGTGCCGGGGTACCACCCGGGCGCTGGTCTTGCCAGGCGGCTAGCTCAAAGGTGAGCGTGGCCGGCGCGCCGGTAAGAGTAGCCTGCCGGTTGGCCACCGGCTGGTACTGCGCGCTAGCCTCGGCAGCAGCCCACGAGCCCCGCGTAAACTTGAACTCTTGGGGGCCGCGCACGCTGGCCGGCAGCGTGAGCTGATAGCTTCCATCGGCTTGGCGCGCTAGCCGGCTACTCGGGTCGGCGGGCTGCCAATTATTAAAGGAGCCGGCCACGTAGAGCACTGCATCGGCCGGGGTGGCGGCCGGTAGTGCCGGCACGCGCAGCGTGGTTTGGGCTGACGCGGCCGAGCCAGCCAAGGCTAGCCAAAGGCTCAGCCCTGGTCGCCGCACTAGTTGACTAATGTTCACTATTTGTGATAGGTAGCTACTTGGCTTACCGCACCACGTCGCCCCCCGTGCCGCGCTCCGACGCATCTATTTTGCGCAGCGTGTACACAGCCCGCACCGAGTCTACGCCAGGCAAAACATTGGTACTGAAATCAATGCGCGACCCTTTTTTTTGCGGGCCGCTCACAAAGTGCCGGTATTCTTCGGCCGATTCGCGCACCACGTACAGGTCGCCCGGGCTAGGCACCTTCAGGCGGGCGTAGGTGCTGCGGCCGTCGGGAGCCGTTTTGCGCTTTTCGCTACTAGCCAAAATACTGACGCCGGTGAGGCGAAATTTCTGGGCATCGGCGGCGCCCTTGGGTGGGTCGTAGTTGCCAAGGCCATCCACGAATACCTCGCGGCGGGCCACCAGGGCTTCGAGCGACATGGTTTTGAGCAGGTCCATACTCTTTTCATCCATCAGCAACTGCTGCACAGCGTTAGGCGCGGCCGCTTGCTGATAAAAAACCAGGACCGGATTCTTGAGCTTTATCTGGCTGATAATGAGCGGCGGTTTGTCATCTTCAGCGGTGGCTTCGACCCGCTTGGCTTCTTCCATCGGCGCGGGCGGCGCGGCTATTTTAGCCCCCGGCCGACCTTTAGGAACAGTTTTGCCAGGCGTGGGCTTGCCGGGGGCTGGCCGGCGCGTCTGCGCGTTGGCACTGATGGCTACCGCGAGCAGCCACAAACTGAAAGCTAGCGCGTATGGGGTTGGCTTCATGAAAGGAGGGCGAAATCATTCAAAAGTACGGAGGGCATTTGGTAGCTGGCAAGCGCTCGGCCTTTTAAGCAGTTATCGGGCCGCGGTTAGGACTTTTCGGCGTCGTTTTAAAATGCGAAAGCTAACGCTCGCAATCACCGTACCTTTGCCGCCCCGCTTTCGACCGCCATTTAGCGGTTAGCTACCCTGACATGCGGGTCACTAGCGACTTTTTTCCACCCAAATTTTATTTGGCAAGGTCGCGCAACACGCCGCTAGGTCGAGCACAAACTAGCTTGTCCTACTACCGGGCCCGCCAGGCAACTGATTTTCCTTGCCTCAATTGCTGTTACCAAATTGTTAATTATCAGCATTTTGTCGGAGCATTACTGTTTGAACATAATCTTAGTTACTCTATTTTTAAGAATTTTGCTTATTTTATTTATTTCAAGAACAAATGTCATGCCTGCGCTCACAACCCCTGGCAGCGCTCAAAATCGTCTTGTGCACACGCGAGGCCTCGGGCTTTGAAGTTGGTTTTTGCCCGGTTGCCGGCTTATCTTGAGGTAAATTCTAGCGTTTTTTTAACATTTTTCCACCCTTATTCTGCAATCGATTGCAGAGCTTTTAAGTAGCCTTCAGCAATAGGCAGTGCGGGGGCAAACAATCGTTGGTGGAAGGTTTTTCACCCAACCGCTCCTTCCAAAGCTAAGTATTTCTATTTCACTTTTCCCCACCCCAGTTTCAAGTTTATGAAACACCCTTACTTGGTGAAACTACGGTTTCTCCTTTTTGTATTACTCGGTCTCACTGCCTCGCTAGGGGCTTGGGCTCAAGCAGGTACCGGTACCGTTAACGGACGCATAACGGACGCAAAAAATGAAGGCATCCCAGGCGTAACGGTGCTGATTGACGGCACTTCGGTTGGCGGCTCTACCAATGCCGATGGCACGTATACCATCTCGGGTGTGCCGGCCGGTGCCCGTACTCTGGTTATCTCTTTTGTGGGCTACGCCACGACGCGCCAGCCCGTGACGGTAGTGGCCGGCCAAACGGCCACCGTGCCGGCCCAGCGCCTGAGCGAAAACGCTACCGCCCTCGGTGAGGCCGTGGTAGTAGGCTACGGCACCCAGCGGCGCCAAGACGTAACGGGTTCGGTAACAACGGTATCGGACAAAGACTTTGTAAAAGGTCAGGTTACCAACCCCGAGCAGCTGGTGCAGGGCAAGGTAGCTGGTGTGCAGATTACGGACGGTGGCGGCGCTCCTGGCGCGACCACCACGATTCGGGTACGTGGCGGCTCTTCGCTGAACGCCAACAACGACCCACTGATTGTTATCGACGGCGTACCCGTTGACAACAGCCAGGGCAGTGGCGTAAGCGGCGCCTCAAATCCGCTATCCCTCATCAACCCGAATGATATTGAAACCTTTACGGTACTGAAAGACGCCTCGGCCACGGCTATCTACGGCTCGCGCGCTTCTAACGGTGTTATTCTGATTACGACCAAGAAAGGCCTAGCCGGCGAAGCGGTAACGGTGAACGTGAGTTCGCAAACGTCGCTTTCGCGCCGTTACAACGCGCTGCCCGTGCTGTCGGCTGACGAGTTTCGGGCGGCGGTGGCACAGATTGCTCCGACTAAAACCAACCTGCTCGGCACGGCCAGCACCAACTGGCAGGATGAGATTTTCCGCACGGCCATGACGTACGACAACAACCTGAGCCTAACGGGCTCGATTGGCAAGTCGGTGCCTTTCCGCGTGTCGTACGGCAACCTCAACCAGCAGGGTATCCTGATTACCAACAAGCTGATTCGTAACTCGGGCTCCATCAGCCTGACGCCGATTTTGCTGGACGACCACCTGCGCATCAACCTAAACGTGAAGGGCTCGATGACCGACAACAACTTTGCCGACAACGGCACGATTGGCGGCGCGGCTTCCTTCAACCCTACGCTGCCGGTATACTCGGGCAACTCGGCTTACGGCGGCTACTTCGAGTACCTCCAGAACCCGAGCAACCCCAACAGCCCGCCGCAGCAGAACGTACCATCGAACCCGGTGGCTCAGCTGAACCTGACCCGCAACCGGAGCACGGTGCTCCGCAGCATCGGCAACGCGCAGATTGACTACAAACTGCACTTCCTGCCCGACCTGCACGCCAACATTAACGTGGGCTACGACATCACGCGCAGCAACGGCGCTACCAACCAGAGCACCCAGCTAGCCAGCACGTACTTCAACCAGCCGTTTGCGCCCACCCCAGCTACGGCCAACGCCCGCGGCGGCTCATACACGCTGTATGAGCAGAACCGTCAGAACAAGCTGCTCGAATTCTACCTCAACTACAGCAAGCAGCTGGGCGACCACCGCATTGAGTTGCTGGCTGGCTACTCGTACCAGGACTTCCTGACAACTTCACCGTCGTTTGCAGGCTACCTGGGTCAGGATGGCAACTACGACGCCAGCGGCCAGTCGCAACTGATTATTCGCTCGCAAGCTGCTGTGAACCCCTACCGCACGCAGTACACCATCCTTTCGTACTACGGCCGGGTTAATTACAACTTCAAGGACCGCTACCTGGTGACGGGTACGCTGCGTAACGACGCTTCGTCGCGCTTCAACCCTGATAACCGCAACGCTTTGTTCCCGGCCGCCTCGATTGCCTGGCGCGTTAAGGGCGAGGATTTCCTGAAGGATAACACCACGTTCTCGGAATTGAAGCTGCGTTTGGGCTACGGCCGCACCGGTCAGCAGGACGTGTTCGGCATTGCCGGCGACTACCCGACCATTCCGCGCTACACCCGCAACACCCTGAATGCCCAGTACCTGCTGGGTGGCGTGGCTTACGACCCCTACTCGCCGCTAGGCTACAACAGCAACCTGAAGTGGGAAACCACCACGACCTACAACGCGGGTGTTGACTTCGGCTTCCTCGACGGTCGCATCACGGCTTCGGTGGATGCGTACTACCGCAAAACGACTGACCTGCTGAACGGCATTTACCTGGCCGGCGGTACCAACTTCACCAACTACTACGTGTTCAACGTGGGCTCGCTCGAAAACCGCGGGGTTGAATTGAACCTGAACATTAACCCAGTACGCACCACGGATTTCCGCTGGGACATCAACCTGAACGGCACCTACAACAAGAACAAGATTCTGTCGCTCGGGCCGCAGCAGCCCGGCTTCGTAGGCCTCGAAACGCAGGGTATCTCGGGTGGTACCGGCACCAACATCGGCATCTTCGCCGTGGGCCAGGCTTCGTCGTCGTTCTACGCCTCGAAGCAGGTGTATGACACTAACGGCAAGCCCCTCGACGGCGTGTACGTGGACCTCAACGGCGATGGCAAGGTGGATAGCAACGACCGTTACTACTACAAGCAGTCGGCGCCGCCGGTCATTCTGGGCTTTAGCTCGAACATGACCTACAAGAAGCTAAACCTGGCGTTCACGCTGCGGAGCAACATCGGCAACTACGTGTACAACAACATCCAGTCGGGCCAGGGCAACTACTACGGCCTCACCGGCTCGACTTCGTTCCTGGGCAACGTGACCACGGACGCCCTGTTTACGCAGTTCCCGAATGCCAACGCGACGAACCACTACTCGTCGGACTACTACATCCAGAACGCCTCGTTTTTGCGTATGCAGAACGCTACGCTGGGCTACAACGTGGGTAAAATCTTCGGCGACCGCGGGAATCTAAACCTCTCGTTTGCAGTTCAAAATATCTTCGTAATCACGAAGTACACGGGCCTCGACCCCGAGATTTCGAATGGTGTGGATAACAACACGTACCCCCGCCCGCGCACCTACACTTTTGGCTTGAACCTGAATATCTAAGGCATTCCCACCCAGTCATGAAAAAATCATTTATTCGTAGTGCCCAGGTATTCTCGCTAGCCGCCTCGGTGCTGCTGGTGGCGCCCTCGTGCACCAAGGACCTCGACCGCACGCCGACCTATGACCTGAGTGCCGATGTGGTGTATAAGGACGCGGTTGGCTACAAAAACCAGCTGGCTAAGGTGTACTCCGGCTTTGCCGTAACCGGCCCCGGCGGACCCGACGCAACGAGCGGTGACATTCAGGGCATCGACCAGGGCACGTCGGACTACATCCGCCAGTACTGGAGCGCCCAGACGCTGACCACCGACGAGGGCGTTATTGCCTGGGGTGACCCGGGCGTGCAGGACTGGCACAACCTCAACTGGACCTCGAGCGGGGTGCTGGTACGGGGCTTGTACAGCCGCCTGCTCTATGAGATTACGATTTGCAACAGCTACCTGCAAGAGTCGACCGACGCTAAGCTAGCCGCTCGCGGCATTGCGGGCGCCGACGCGGCCAATGTGAGTGCCTATCGCGCTGAGGTACGCTTTCTGCGCGCCCTCTCCTACTACCACCTGCTCGATTTGTACGGCAACCCGCCGTTCATCGACGAGAGCAACCAGATTGGTACTTCGACGCTGCCCAAACAGATTACCCGCGCCGCGCTATACACTTTCATCGAAACCGAGCTGAAGGCTATCGACAGCTCGCTGAAAGACGCCCGCACCAACGAGTACGGCCGCGCCGATAAAGGCGCTGCCTACGCGCTGCTAGCCAAAATGTACCTGAACGGCGTAACCTACGCCGGGACCAGCGCCGCCCCGGCCTGCTATACCAACGCGGCTACCTACGCCAAGAAAGTAGTGGACGCCGGTTATACCCTGATGGCCAATAGCACGAGCGGCACCCGGCTAGCCCGCAACGGCTACGGCAAGCTGTTCTTGGCTGATAACGACAAAAACAACCCGGAAATAATCTTCCCGGTGGTGTTTGATGGCAAGCTGAGCCAGTCGTATGGTGGCACTACCTTCCTGACCCACGCCGCCGTGTATGGCACCGCCAACTCCGACTGGAGCCCGGTACCCTATGGCATTGGTAGTGGCTGGGGCGGCAACCGCACCACCCCTAGCCTCTTCAAGCAATTTCCGGACACGGCAGCTGACCAGCGTGGCAACTTCCACACGGCCGGCCAGACGATGGACGTGACCTCGCAGACGGACTTCCGCTACGGCTACGTGCCGGTGAAATACCGCAACGTAAGCTCGGCCGGCGTGGCTGGCTCGGATGCCACCTTCGTGGACACCGACTACCCTATGTTCCGCCTTGCCGATATGTACCTGACCTACGCAGAGGCCGTATCGCGCGGTGGTACCGGCGACGCTAGCTTGGCGCTGCAATACGTGAACACCGTGCGTAACCGTGCCTTCCGGGGCCAGCCCGGTGGCACTGCCGGCGCCGTAACGGCCGCCACGCTATCGGCCAATAACTTCCAGTTCTTCCTTGATGAGCGCTCGCGCGAATTGCACTGGGAAGCTACCCGCCGCACCGACCTCATCCGCTTCAATAAGTTCACCAAGAACTATGTGTGGCAGTGGAAGGGTGGTGCCTCCATCAATGGCAACGATGTGGCCGACTATCTGCAGCTTTTCCCGCTGCCGTCGTCGGAGCTTAGCATCAACACCAACCTGGTGCAGAACCCCGGCTACTAACCTCGACTGATAACTTTCTTAGGCGCTGGAATTATTTCACTTCGTGAGGCATTCAGCGCCTAAGAAAGCCAGTCAACTACCTCTTCCTCCACCCACCAGTCATTACTTCCCATGCAATCTTGGATTACTAAACTTGCGCTTGGGGCCGTTGCGCTCGCCTCGCTGAGCCTGTCGGCCTGCAAGAAGGACGAAGTTCGGGCCACCCTAACGCCCAGCAACACGCCTACGCTCACCTCGACTACCAACACGGTAGTGCTAGCCCAGGCCAACGCGACCCAAACCGCCGCTACCTACACTTGGACGCCCGTGACTTCGCTGATGTGGGCCAACGCGGATAATACCTACAAGCCCGCCATCACGTACTACATCCAGATAGATAAGAAGGGCCACAACTTTGGCGCGCCGGTTTCTATCGCGGCTGGCACCGGCCCAAGCACCGTGCTGACTGTAGGTGACCTCAACACGAGCCTCACCACGCTGGGCGTGACGCCGGGCACGGCCACCGACGTAGAAGTACGCCTGAACGCCAGCTACGCCACCAACTCGAGCACCGTTTCGAACACGCTGCCCCTGAAAGTAACGTCCTACAAAGTGTGCGTGCCCCCGGCTGGCTCGTCTACCTGGAGCATCATCGGCCCCGCTGGCGTAGACTGGAACACGGACGTGCCCCTAACCTACAATTGCGACACCAAGACGTTTGACATCACGCGCACGTTGAATGCCGGCGATTTCAAGTTTCGCGCCAACGGTGCCTGGGATGTGAACTACGGTAGCCCTAGCGCCACAGGCGGTGCCTTGGTTGCCGGTGGTGCCAACATCACCGTACCCACTACTGGCACTTATACCCTTAAGCTGGACCTCAACAACATGGTCTACACGATTACCAAGTAGCCTTTACCATTTTGCATAAAAAAGCCGCTGGATAACCAGCGGCTTTTTTATGCGCGTAATTTTCGGCACTGAAATGGCAAGAAACCTTTTACCGCGGCCTAATAGTTAGGCTACGCCTAGTCGATTGCTATTCCGTTCTTCTTCCGCTATCATGCCTAAGTTTTCCCTTTCCTTAATTACTGGCCTGGCGCTGCTAGGGTCTTTGCCTCACGCTACCCAGGCCCAGACGCCCGCCCCTCGCCCGGCTACCCAGGCCGTTACCAGCGCGGCAGTGCGCACGGAGGCCCTGACCACTAGCATGGCCCAGGCGCTTAGCCTCACGCCCGCTCAAATCGAGAAAGTCCGCGCCATCAATACCACTGCGGTGCGCAATGTTGAGACCGCTCGCCAGCGTTATAGCCAGGAGCCGGCCAAGCTGCGCGGCTACATCGACGATGTCAGCCTAGCCCGCCTCGACCGCCTGAAGGACGTACTCACGCCCGCTCAGTTTGCGCGCTACCAGCAAAAGCGCGAGGAAAAGATGGGCATTCCTACCATCCGGGGCAATCAGGGCACGCCTCCTCCCGGGCTGCCGAGCAATCGCGGCGAGGAGTAAGCCAGCGCTCGGGAAGCGCTAGACCCTGCTTATAGCTTAATGGCGCGCAGGTGGGTGAGCGCTTCCCGAGTTTTTTCGAGGTTGTCTTTTTCTTTCTCCTCCAAATCGACTGGAGCGCTCGAAGTATCAGAAAAGAACGCCAGGATATTCTGCTTCATCATGGGTGAGATATCCTTAAACTTGTTTTTGTCGAGCTCGCGCACCCACTCACCGTAGGTGCGGTCGGCCAGGCTGTACTCGCCTAGCTTAGTGGGGTGGCCGGTGTCGAAATCGGTATTTGGCAAGGTGGGCGCTTGGCTCACAGTGGGAGTTTGCTCCTCCGAAAACTTACAAAGCGTGACCATTGTCTGGCGGAAGCTGGCCCGAAACAATGCCTGCGCTTCGGGCGTAGGGGCAATGAATTTCAAGCTTTTAAGCTTGCCAACCTTGGGAAGTACCTGGATAATGCCCGCCACGATGCGCGCCCCAAACCCAGGCCGCTCGTAGCTCGTGCCAAACTCCTTTTCGTACTCTTCTTTGCTCTGCTTATACACGTAGTCGCGGCGCCGAATGCGCTTGTTTACCTTGCGTAGCTCGTGGCGATTGGCACGCCAAGCGGCCCGGCTAGCCAGCGGAATAAGATTGCGTACTGCAAAGCGGTAAGAGCCTAGCGCCAAGTCCACGTTAAATATAATCTGCTTTAGCTCAAGACCATACGTGCGGGCGAATCCCCGCTCGAGTAAATCTTTGTTCACCTTAAAGCCAATAAAGCCGTGGTACTCGGCCGAGCGGTACCGGCCCGCTGCCAACTGCGTCACATCGAAGGCAAACTCGGTGCGGCCGTGCGCCACGGGGTCCTGCTCGTAGGTCACAACCGGGCCGTACTTCGCGCCCAGCTTCGGAAACAGCAGCGGCACCGACTTATTAATACCAATTTCGTGGCCGTAGATGTCGGCCGCATAGTGCGCCAGTGCGCCCAAAGCAAACGCATATTCGTTGCGGTCCTTCGCCTCGCGAAGCAGATTCTCGACAAAATCGCCCGAGCGCACATAGTGCGTGAGGTCGGTGAAGAGTGCCGAGCCAAAGGGATAATACCCCATATCCTGAATAATGGAGCCGCCATAGGCATAAGCTTTGGCTTCGCGCAACTCATCGGGTGTGCCGCCCGGAAAGCGCCGCTCGATGGCAGGCCGCAGGCAGGGTAGCCAGCAAGAGTCAATGTTGGCCTGGTGGCTGAGTACCGAGTAGGCCTGCGCGGGGCGCTGCACCAGCAGCAATAGCCCTAGCAGCAGCCCCCCGAGCAGGCGCGACGTAAATGCAGAATTCATGGAAAGAGCGTAAAAATTGGCTCAACGCTAAAGCCCCCTCCGACGTTGCACTGCCGAGTTTATTCATCGGGGCTAGCCGGCGCGCTGGCCAAGGGTGGCGGGGCGGCCAGGTGCGCCGCCACCGGCCAGGTACTACTGCGGAAAGCCACCGTTCGCACACCTTGGTACGGAAACGCCCCGCCCGGCGCGGGCAGCAGCATACCCTGGGCCGAGTCGTGCGCCAGGGCCTCGCCTACCGAGCGCACCGCCCCGGCCGGCACCCCTAGCCGCGCCAGTTCGTGCAGCAGGGCCGCGCCGTTGAGCTCCGCAATACGCACCAGCAGCAGTTCTTCGAGGGCGGCGCGGTGACGCACCCTAGCTGGGTTGGTAGCAAAGCGCGGCTCGGTGGCCCAGCGCGGCCGCATCAGCACCAGGCACAGCTGCCGAAACTGCGCATCGGTGCCGACGGCCAGCACGAGGCGCTGGCCGTCGGCGGCGCGGTACACGGTGCCGTAGGGCACGATGCCGGGGTGGCCCGACCCTAGCGGCACCGGGTCGCGGCCGGTGGTGAGCCAAGTAGCGCCCTGGTTGGCCAGCGAGGCCAGCGCACTGTCGAGCAGGCTAACTGTGAGCAGGGCGCCGCGCCCGGTTTTTTCGCGCTGGTAGAGTGCCGTTAGGATGCCTTCTTTGAGTTGGTGGGCGGCCAGCAGGTCGATGAGGGCCACCGGCATCTTCTGGGGCGGGTCGGCAGGGCTAGCCGCGTTGAGGTGCATGAAGCCCGTTTCGGCCTGCAGCACGGCATCATAGCCCACGCGGGGGCTAGCCGGTCCGTAGCCCGTGAGGTGCGCGTAGATGAGGCGCGGGTTGGCAGCGGCCAGCGCGGCGTAGGTCACCCCTAGCTTTTCGGCATCGCCGGGCTTGTAGCTGGCAATGAGCACGTCGGCCTGGGCGACTAGCCGGTGCACTTCAGCCTGGTCGGCAGCTTCTCGCAGGTCGAGCACCAGCGAGGTTTTGCCCAAGTTAGATGCCGCGAAGTAGGCCGATACCGAGCTGTCGGGGTCGTCGCCGGGCGTGCGCCAACTGCGCGTCACGTCGCCCGCCGGCGGCTCTATTTTGAGCACGGCGGCGCCCAGCTCGGCAAAGAACTGGCCCACCTGCGGGCCCGCCAGCACGGCCGCCAGCTCCAGCACACGCAGGCCGTCGAAAGGTAAGTTGGCAGACATTTCTAGCTGAATTGGTGGTGACTACCTACATCGCCTGGTCTACTGACCGCATTACGCCCCTAGCGCTACACCACGCCGGCCCGCGCAAATACTGGAAATACTATTTCGCGCTCGCCCGCGCCCCACAGCGCGGTCAGCTCCTCGGCTACCAGCAGCACGGCATCGGCGCCGTCGTGCTGCCGGCTGTAGTTGGCCACCGCCGACCACGTGCGCAGGTAGTCGAGGTACCAGGCGGCCGACCACTGCTTGCGCACCTCGAAGCGCGCCCGCCGCACCCTAGCGAAAGGGAAGGTCAGCCGGGCGTACTCGTCCAGCACGTGCCAGCGGTTGGCATCCCAGTACGGGCCCACGGTTTCGTCGTGAAAGCGCCGGATGAGCGCGTCGAGCGCCGCCTCGCCGGTGAGGCCCAGGCCGTAGCCCCACTCGGCCAGCACCGTGCCGGGGCCCGAAACCCGGCGCACCTCGCGGTGGTACGCTTCGGGGTCAAACCAATGCACGGCCTGCGCCACGGTAATGAGGTCGAAGTGGTCGTCGGGAAAGGGCGAATTTTCGGCCGTGGCTACCTGGTAGTGCACGTTAGGCCGCTCGGTGGCCTCGGCTAGCTGAGCGGCGCTGAGGTCGGTGGCTTCTACGTCGCGGAAGTAGTCGGCTAATACCACGGCTACCTGGCCGTTGCCGGTGGCGCAGTCCCAGGCCCGCAGGCGATTGGCTACCTGGGGCAGCAGCCAGGCGTAGAGTTCGATTGGATAATCAATGCGATAGCGCGCATACTGCGCAGCCTGGGCGGAAAAGCGGTCGAGGGCCATAGGCATGTAAGGTAAGCTTTAGCTGGCTGCCGACTAGCCAGGCAGGCGAAACGTCGGGCGAAAGCTACCCCTACGCGCTGGGCCGCAAGCGGGGCACTTATCCGGCTTACCTTTGTTCTAAATCAAGCGGTTTGCTGGCCCGGAAATGCAAGGTCAGCCCCTACTCCTCACTTCATTAGCTGCACCTTGACTTTCCACGAATTCAATCTCCACGACGACCTGCTGGCCGGCGTGGACGCCATGAACTACCTCAACGCCACGCCCATTCAGGAGCAGGCGATTCCGAAAATTCTGGCCGGCAAAGACCTCATTGCCTGCGCCCAGACCGGCACCGGCAAAACGGCCGCCTACCTGGTACCGCTGCTCGACAAGATTTCGCACGCCGGCCACGGCACCACCTCCACCCTGGTGCTGGTGCCCACCCGCGAGCTAGCCACCCAGATTGACGAGCAGGTAACGGGCTTCGGCTACTTCGTAGAAGCCTCGTCCATTGCTATTTATGGCGGCGGCAAGAGCGAGAACTGGGAGCAGCAGAAGCGCGCCCTTACAAGCGGGGCCGACATTATCATTGCCACGCCCGGCCGCCTCATTGCCCATATGCAGCTTGGGTACGTCAAGTTCGACGACCTCAAATACCTGGTGCTGGATGAGGCCGATAAGATGATGGACATGGGCTTTGCCGATGACATCCTCAACATTGTGCGCCAGCTGCCCAAGACGCGCCAGACGCTCTTGTTCTCGGCCACCATGCCGAGCAAAATCCGCGACTTCTCGCAGCAGATTCTGCACGAGCCCGACGAGGTGCGCCTGGCTGTGAGCAAGCCCGCCGCGGGCATCAACCAGCAGTTTTACATGACCTTCGACCACCAGAAGCTGCCGGTTCTGGAGCACCTCATCAAGGCCCAGGACGTGCAGAGCATGGTACTCTTTACCAGCAAGAAAGCGGCCGTGGCGGGCATCGTGCGTTCGCTCAACAAGCTGGGCTACCCAGCCCAGGGCATCAGCTCGGACCGCACCCAGGAAGAGCGCGAAGCCACCATGCGCGCCTTCAAGAACAAGCAGTTTCCTATCCTCGTGGCCACCGACGTGGTGAGCCGGGGTATTGATATTGACTCGCTGAGCCACGTGGTGAACTTCGACGTGCCCCGCGCCGCCGAAGACTACGTGCACCGCATTGGCCGCACGGCTCGGGCTGCTACCACGGGCACGGCTATCACCTTCATTGCCGACCAGGACCAGGACCGCATCGTTAAAATCGAGAAGCTCATCGAGCGCGAGATTGACAAGCAGGCCATTACCGAAGGCCTCGGCTACGGCCCGGCGCCCGAGTTTGACCCCAAGCGCTTCAGCGGCCTGCGTGGCAAGACCGGCCCCCGCGAAGGTGGCCGTAGCGGTGGGAATGGTGGTAGCCGCGACCGGGGCCCCCGCCCTGAAGGTGGCGACCGGGGTCCGCGCCCCGAAGGTGACCGCCGCAGTGGCGGTGGTGGCCGCGACCGGGGCCCGCGCCGTGAGGGTGACGATAAAAATGACCCGCAGCGCGCCGAGCGCCTGGCTAGCGCCGCAGCGCGCCTGGCCGCCATCGACGCCGGCCAGACGCCCGTGAACGCCTACGTGGCCCCGCCCCGCGAGGCACGCCCCGCCCGCCCGCCCCGCCCCGAAGGTGAGCTCAAGAACGGTGCGAGCCAGACGCCCCGCCCCCCACGTCCGCCCCGCGAGCCCCGCCCCGAAGGCAGCGCCGAGAGCGACACTCCGCGCGAGCCCCGCGCCGATGGCGACAAGCCCGAAGGCCAGCGCCGCCGCAAGCGCGGCGGCCGCAACCGAGGCAAAGGCCCCCGCCCCACCGACACAGATGGCACTACACCCACAGCATCCACTGCCACCTCAGAAGCGTCGGCAGCCCCTAGCGGCGAATAGGTGCCAGCGTAAGTAGGACTAGCGGCCCACGCCCGGTCAACCAGTGGTTGACCGGGCGTGGGCTTTTTGGGCGCGGCTCGCAGTTGCTTGTAGGAAAGCGGAACTGAGGATGTGCTTTTAACCGCGCTTGGTGCAGCGAGCACTGGCCTGTTGAGCATCCTAAGTACGGTTGAGCTTTGGCTTTAGCAATGATGGGCGGGCTAGCCGAGCAGGGCTACAAAGTCAAAAAATCAGGGCCTGTAACTAGGACTGTACCCGCGCGTTTTCGGGGCAGTGCCCCACGAGGGCCTTGTGCAAAGACGTGTCTTTTAAGCACCTAGTGCCAATGCCGCAACTGCGCAAGGTAACACCGTGGAATTGATTTTTTTGTTTTTTATTCCCCGCACGAACTTCTACCTTTGTGCCCCTGTAAACTCCCCCGCGCTCTGACTAGTAAGTTTGTGAATAAACCGTTGCTGCTCCTGCTGCCCGCTCTGGCAGCATTGGGCCTGACCACCCAGTGCCAATCGAGCAAGCCTGCCACTGCGGCCGTCGCTACTGCTCCGGCCTCGGCGCCAGCCACCCCCAAGGAGTACCGCTACGACACCGCGCCCAACGACCCGCTCGGCGTGCGCGTGTACAAGCTCGACAACGGTCTCACCGTTTACTTGTCGGATTACAAAAATGCGCCGCGCATTCAGACCTACGTGGCCGTGCGCGCGGGCTCCAAAAACGACCCTGCTACCGCTACCGGGCTAGCTCATTACCTGGAACACATGGTGTTTAAGGGCACCTCGAAGCTGGGCACTAAAGACTGGAGCAAGGAAAAGCCGGAACTGGATAAAATCGAGGCACTCTACGAAAAGTACCGCGGCGAGCGCAACGACCCAGTGGCCCGCAAGCGCACCTACCACCAGATTGACTCCGTTTCGGGGGTAGCCGCCCGCTACGCCGTGCCCAACGAGTACGACAAGCTGATGGGCAGCATCGGGGCTAAGGGCTCGAACGCGCACACTTCCAACGAAGAGACTGTTTACCAGGAGGATATCCCGAGCAACCAACTCGAAAAGTGGGCGGCCGTGCAGAGCGAGCGCTTCACCGAAATGGTGCCGCGCCTGTTCCATACCGAGCTGGAGGCGGTGTACGAGGAGAAGAACCGGGGCCTGGACTCTGACTTTAACAAGGAGTTTGAGGCGCTGAACGTCAGCCTCTACCCTAGCCATCCGTATGGCACGCAGACAACTATCGGCACGATTGAGCACCTGCAAAACCCATCGATAACCGAGATTAAGAAGTACTTCGGCCAGTACTACGTGCCCGGCAACGTGGCGCTCTGCCTGAGCGGCGACCTGGACTACGACCAGACCATCCGGTTGATTGATAAATACTTCGGTAGCTGGCAGGGCAAAGCCGCGCCGGCCTTCGTGGCCCCGGTCGAGAAGCCCATCACCGCGCCCATCACCAAAGAAGTGCTGGGGCCGCAGTCGGAGAACGTGATGCTGGGCTACCGCTTTGCGGGCAAGGCCACCCGCGACGCCCTGCGCCTGCGGATGCTGGATAAAATCCTGACCAACGGCCAAGCCGGCCTCTTCGACCTCGACCTGAACCAGCAGCAAAAAGTGCTGCAAGCCCAGACCTTCGCTGACCTCAACGACGACTACTCGACGCACGTGCTCTACGGCACGCCGCGCCAGGGCCAGAAGCTGGAGGAAGTGCAGGCGCTGATGCTGGCCGAGGTGGCCAAAGTGAAGCGCGGCGACTTCCCCGACTGGCTCATCCCGGCCATTGTGAACAACGAGAAGCTGAGCCGCACCAAGAGCTACGAAAGCAATGAAGCCCGGGCCTCGGCGCTGTACGAGTCGTTTATTGAGCGCGTGAGTTGGGCCGACTATCTCAAGCAGAACGAGGATTTTGCCACCATCACGAAGACTGAAATCGTCAAGTTTGCCAACGACAACTACGGCCAGAACTACGTGGCCGTATTCAAGCGCACCGGCGAAGACCCCAACAAGGTAAAAGTGGTGAAGCCGGCCATTACGCCCGTGCCCGCCAACCGCGACGCGGCCTCGGCTTACTATAAGGAAGTGTCAGCGCTGCCGAGCAGCGAGTTGAAGCCGGTCTTCATCGACTACAAGAAGGATATTCAAACGGCCGACATCAAGCCCGGCCTGCCGCTGTACTACACCAGGAACACCGAGAACGGCCTGTTCAGCCTGTTCTACGCCATCGACCTCGGCACCAACAACAACCCGCTGCTCGACGTAGCCACGGATTATCTGCAGTACCTGGGCACCGGCCAGTACTCGGCGGCGCAGCTGCAACAGGAATTTTACAAGCTAGGCTGCTCGTTTGCCGTCAGCAGCAGCCAAGACCGTGTGCTCATCAGCCTCAGCGGGCTCGATAGCAACCTGGAGCCCGCCATACAGCTGTTTGAGCAGCTACTTAACAACCCGCGCCCCGACGTGGCGGCCCTCAAAAACCAGGTGGCCGGCATTTTGAAGCAGCGCCAGGATGCCAAGCTCAACAAGGGCGTAATTCTGAATCAGGCCATGCTGAACTACGCCAAGTACGGCCCGCGCAACCCGTTTACGGAAGTAGTGCCCGAGGCGCAGCTGAAAGCTCTGAAGCCAGAGCAACTGACTTCGTTATTGAAATCGTTGCCCACTTACCAACACCGCGTGCTGTACTATGGGCCGCGTGAGGTTGCTAGCACTGCCAACGCTATTCGCGCCGACCACCGCACGCCCGCTAGCCTCAAGCCCGCCCCCGCCGCCAAAGACTTTGCTGAGCAGCCTTTGAAGGACAAAAAAGTCTACTGGGTTGACTACAAGATGGTGCAGGCCGAAATCCTGTTCCTGACCAAGGGCGACATCTACGACCGCGCGATGGCCCCCACCGTGGCGCTCTACAACGAGTACTTCGGCGGTGGCATGGGCAGCATCGTTTTCCAGGATTTGCGCGAGAGCAAGGCCCTAGCGTACTCGGCCATGTCGCGCTACGCGAACGCCGACAAGACGGGCCGCTCGAACTACATCCTCAGCTACATCGGCACGCAGAGCGACAAGCTGCCCGAGGCCATGGCCGGCATGGAAGGCCTGCTCACCGACATGCCCCTGGCCGACGCCAACCTGGCTATCGCCAAGCAGAGCATCCGCAACAGCATCGCTACCGACCGCATCACCCACGAGGGCGTGCTGCTCAGCTACGAGCGCGCCCGCCGGCTCGGCCTCGACTACGACCTGCGCCGCGACGTGTATGACCAAACCCAAAACATGACGTTTGCCGAATTGCAGAAATTTCAGCAGGCCAAAATCCGGGGCCAGAACCAGGTTATCCTGGTTATCGGCGCCAAGGACCGGCTGAATTTCAAGGAGCTGGCCAAGTACGGCACCGTGCAGCAACTGACCCTGAAAGAGATTTTCGGGTATTGATTACGGCAACAATTTTACGTCCGTCATGCTGACGAAGGAAGCATCTCATCAGGGCTGCTTCCTTGGCACTTAGCCGATGATTACCAACCTGATGAGATGCTTCCTTCGTCAGCATGACGGACGATTTGAGACTGACTTCCCACCTGAACTGACAACTGACTACTAGACAATCTTTTTCCTCATGGCAGAGCAAAAAATCACCATTAAAAACGGCAAGCTGAATGTACCCGACCAGCCTACCATCCCCTTCATTGAGGGCGACGGCATCGGTCCGGACATCTGGCGGGCCTCGCAGCGCGTATTTGATGCCGCGGTAGAAAAAGCCTACGGCGGCAAAAAGAAGCTGGTGTGGAAAGAAGTGCTGGCCGGTGAAAAAGCCTACAAGCAACTCAACAACTGGCTGCCGGCCGAAACGCTGGACGCCTTCCGCGACTACCTCGTGGGCATCAAAGGCCCGCTGACGACGCCCGTAGGCGGCGGCATCCGCTCGCTCAACGTGGCCCTGCGCCAGGAGCTGGACCTCTATGCCTGCGTGCGCCCCGTGCGCTACTACGACGGCGTGCCCTCGCCCGTGAAGCACCCGGAGCTGACCAACATGGTCATCTTCCGCGAAAACACGGAGGACATCTACGCCGGCATCGAGTACATGAACGGCACGCCGCAGGCCCAGAAAATGCTCGAATTCCTGCAAGACGAGATGGGCGTGAAGAAGATTCGCTTCCCCGAGTCGTCGTCGTTCGGCATTAAGCCGGTGTCGAAAGAAGGCACCGAGCGCCTCGTGCGCGCCGCTATCAAGTACGCGTTGGAAAACAAGCTGCCGTCGGTGACCCTGGTGCACAAGGGCAACATCATGAAATTCACCGAAGGCGCGTTCAAAACCTGGGGCTACGAGCTGGCCGAGAAGGAGTTTGGCGCCAAGGTATTTACCTGGGCCCAGTACGATAAAATCGTGGCCAAGCAAGGCGTAGCCGTGGCCGACGCCCTGCAAAAGCAAGCCCAGGACCAGGGCAAACTCATCATTAAGGACAGCATCGCCGATGCCTTCCTGCAGCAGATTTTGCTGCGCCCCGCTGAGTATTCGGTAGTGGCCACGCTGAACCTGAACGGTGATTACATCTCCGATGCCCTAGCGGCCATCGTGGGTGGCATCGGTATCGCGCCGGGCGCCAACATCAACTACCTCACCGGCCACGCCATCTTCGAGGCTACCCACGGCACCGCGCCCAAGTACGCCAACCAGGACAAGGTGAACCCCGGCTCGGTTATCCTCTCGGGCGTGATGATGCTCGAGCACCTGGGCTGGAAAGAAGCCGCCGCCCTCATCAACAAGGGCCTCGAAGCCGCCATCGCCAGCAAGCGCGTGACCTACGACTTCGAGCGCCAGATGGAAGGCGCCACCCTGCTCAAAACGAGCGAGTTTGGCGACGAGATTATCAAGAATATGTAGTAGCTTGGCAGTTGCTAAGTAGCAGAAGCCCCACATTAGCCCAGCTAGTGTGGGGCTTTTATTTCACCCAAAATCAAATAAAAATGTCATCTATCCCTGTCAAAACAAATGATAAACTTGACCTACCAGACAATTTTGGCAGCTTCTGCTTCATGCCAAAATTTAAGCACAATATCGAGACATTAGCTAGCCTCGCTGAAAAAGAAGATTGGGCTTACAATAAAAATAATTCATCTTCCACATTCCCTATATTAGAGAACTATATCAAATACACGTACAAACGAATTGCACAAGAAAACAAAATAGCTTACGCTCTGCGTGATGAGTCATGTTGTTTTGATACTGGCTTGGTTACTGAAAATCAAGAGCCTATTTATATGGTGTTTACAAAAAATAACCTTCCGAACAGCGAACAGTACTGGCATTTTCATTCTTTCGTACGCAAAGGTGAATTTACACTAACTAAATTCTCACACTTGCCAGCAATGGCTCACTACTTTGATGACACTACAAAGCTTCTTTATGACCCTCGCAAACCTTTAACTACTAATATTGAACATATTATTGAAGATAATAAAGACCGGTTTCCTGTACCTTTTGATACTATGCCTAACTTTCAATTACAAAACTTTATTAAAGGTGCAATTGATAGCGCAACTGAAAGAGTAAGACGCAATTACAAAATTGCTGTTCCACAATACCATCAAAATAAAATTCAGCTTCTTCTACCTCTTTGCTTGATTGCTCCTAATCAAGCTGATTTAGCTTTAGTAGTTGAAGACTATGGCGAATTTTATCGCGCTTCAACCTGCTTAACCTTGGATATGGCTATTAACAATGCTAGACAAATTGCTAAGCCTGATAGAGACTGACTAAAACCGTAGAGTTTGGCAAGAACAATATTTGTTTAGGGTCACTGGCGCGAGTTACGCTGCGCTAAACTCGCGCCAGCATCCAGCAACGCTAGCCGCTCCCGCTACCTTTGAGGCCTAGCCCTTCCCCGCCATGTCCTCCCCTACTCCCGACAACGACCAGCTGCGCTTTCCCATTGGCCGGCCGCAGCTGCCCACCGCGCCCCTCACGCCGGCCGGGCGCGCCCCGTACCTGCAGCATTTGGCCGAGTTTCCGGCGCTGCTGAAGGCGGCCGTGGAGCGGGTCGGGCCGGCGCGGATGGAACTACCCTACCGCCCCGGCGGGTGGACGGGCCGCCAGGTGGTGCATCACCTGGCCGATACGCACCCGAATTTGTATAGCCGCTTCCGGCTGGCCCTCACGGAGGACAACCCGACCGTGCGGCCCTTCGACGAGCAGGCCTGGGCCGAGCTGCCCGACGTGGCCGTGACGTCCCTAGCCGTGTCGCTGCAGCTGCTGGCTAGCCTGCATGCGCGCTGGGTAACGCTGCTAGAGCAGCTGAGCGAGACGCAGTGGCAGCGTACTTTTTACCATCCGCGCTACCTGACTACCAGCACGCTTGAACAGGCCTTGGTGCAATACGCTTGGCACGGGCGGCACCACTTGGCGCATCTGGGCTTACTGGGGGCTTGAGCTAGGGCGAAGGCCAGTTAACTCAATTTGGGTAGTGGTCAGCGAGGGCACGGAGCAAGATGTGAAATGCTTTGCCGAGTTCGCCCCTAGCTCGGCGGTACGCCTAGCCTGGAAGTTGCGGACGCCGGTGTAAATTTCGGCGATGCTATTCCCGCCCCGCTTTTTTGTCCGCTCTGCTACCGGCTGCCTGCTGGCCTGGCTGCTTTTAATTTTTAGCCTGGCTAGCCAGGCGCAGAACGCGCCGCCGGAAAAGCCCAAGGTCACGCGCATCCTGTTTCTGCTCGATGCCTCGGGCTCGATGATGGCGCCCTGGGAAGGCCAGCCGCGTTGGGACGTGGCCAAGCGCCTGCTCGCCAAAATGGCCGACTCGCTCAACGCCTACCCCAACCTGGAACTGGGCCTGCGCGTGTATGGCCACCAGAGCCCCAACGCCGAGCAAAACTGCGAAGACTCGCGCCTCGAAGTGCCTTTTGCGCCCAAAAATGCGGCTGCCATCAAGGCGCGGCTCAAGACGCTGAAGGCGCAGGGCAACACGCCCATCACGTACTCGCTGGAGCAGTCGGCCAAGGACTTTCCGCTGGACAAAACGTCGCGCAACGTGCTCCTGCTCATCACCGACGGCGTGGAGTCGTGCAAGGGCGACCCCTGCGCCGCGTCGCTAGCCTTGCAGCGCAAGCGCATTTTCCTCAAGCCCTTCGTCATTGGCATCGGGGCCGAAAAGGATTTTGGCCAGGCGCTGGCTTGCTTGGGCAAATACTACAACGCGGCCGAGGTCAAGACCTTCCAAACAGTACTCAACGACGTAATCGCCCAGACCCTAGCCAAGACCACGGTAGCCGTGAACCTCACCGACGAGGCGGGCCGGCCCGTGGAATCGAACGTGAACATGACGTTTGTAAACAACGTGACCGGGCAGCCCGAGTACAACTACGTGCACTACCGCGACGCCCAGGGCAAGGCCGACGTGCTCGACATCGACGCCCTGCAGAGCTACGACTTGGTGATAAATACCGTGCCGGCCGTGCGCCAGGCCAACCTGATTATTCGGGGCGGCAAAGCCAACGTCTTGAATTTCAAGACGCCGCAGGGCACGCTGGTGCTCCAGCCCGCCAATATTTCGCCTAATCCCTACGGCGGCGCGGTGCAGGCCGTGGTGCGGGCGCAGGGCAGCGCGGCTACTGGGCTAGCCCTGCCCTTTGGCAGCAAGCAGAAAATGCTGGCCGGCAACTACGAGGTGGAGGTGCTGACGCTACCGCGCACCACCCAGCGCGTGAGCGTGCGCCAGGGCCAGGCCACCACCGTGACCTACGCCGTGCCCGGCACGCTCAACATCACCTCCGACCTCAAGGGCTTCGGCAGCCTTTATAAACTCAACGACGACGAGTCGCAGACCTGGATTTATAACCTACCCGAGGCGAGCAGCAAGGTCAACCTAGCCATGCAGCCGGGCGCGTACCGGGTAGTTTTCCGCACCGCCACCAGCAACGGCAGCAAGTTTACGGACGTGCGCAACTTCACCATCCGCTCGGCCCAGACGACCTCGCTGAGCATTTTTGGGCGGTAGGAACATGGCTGACGTAACAGGAAATTTTCTGTATGACGACGTACTACCGCGTGTTGAGCAAATAGGTTGGCTGCTATCAATAACAGGACTTGTGTCAAAGTATTATTTATTCGCAAAGGCGGACATAATGCTCATAGTAGGAATTGGCACCCTGGCCGTTGTTTACTTCCTCCAAGCCTATGCACCGATTTCAGCGGCGCTGGGCTCGGAGCTAGAAGGAAATAGTTCTTTTTCTGAGCAGGCAGCAAGAGGCATACAACCACCATTCTTGGGTGTGGTAGCGAGCAAAGTAATTGGTATAGGAGGTGCCACAACGCTTCTCGGAGTACTCTCGAAGCTAGTGTTTTGGAAAGGCGCAACTCCTGTGCTGCTGGTCGGCAGCCTTTCGTTAATCATTGCGCTAGTGATTTTAGCCAGTGTTGGGCAATTTTCACGAAAGGGTTTTATCATTGCCACACTAGGTGTCATTCTATTGTTTATTCCTACCGAAACCCTAATCCGGACATTTTACCGCGACGACCCGGCTTTGGTGGAAAAAATGATTTTTCAGCATCAGCATCCTCGCGATAAAGCAGCTCAAGCTGAAATAGCGCGCCTGCTATCCGCCCGGCGCAACCGCTAGCCCCCGCATTAAACCCCCGCGCCTCCCCGTCGTCCAATCCGCACAATCGCCCCCGCCCGCGTTTGGAAGACCACGAAATCCTGCGCAAGTTTCACGAGCCGGCCAGCCGCAACCTGGCCTTTAACCAGCTGGTGCGCAAGTACCAACAGAAGGTGTACTGGCACGTGCGCAAGATGGTGGTGGACCACGCCGACGCCGACGACCTCACGCAGGACGTGTTTGTGAAAGTCTGGAAAAACCTGGAGAATTTCCGGCAGGATGCCCAGCTTTTCACCTGGCTTTACCGCATCGCGACCAACGAATGCCTGAGCTTTTTGCAAAGCAAGCGGCGCAAGTTTTTCCTGCCCCTCAACGATGTGGGCACCGAGCTAGCCGCCAAGCTGGAGGCTGACCCCGCCATCGCCGGCGACGAGATTGAGCTGAAACTGCAGCGCGCCATTCTGCGCCTGCCCGACAAGCAGCGCCTGGTCTTCAACCTGCGCTACTACGACGAGATGCCCTACGAGCAGATGGCCGAGGTGACCGGCACCAGCGTGGGTGCGCTCAAGGCCAGCTACCACCACGCAGCCCGCAAAATCGAAGAGTATGTGACGAAGGCTGACAACCCGACCTCATTCGCCGACGAAGCCGATTAAACCTTGGCCCCGCGCTTCCATCCAACATTCATGAAAACGCCCTTCCGCCTCGATGAGCACCCGCGCCGCGGGCCCCAGCCGTTGAGCAGCCCCCCGGCCGGCTACTTCGAGCAGCTGCCCACGCGCATTATGGCGCAGGTGGCCGCACCGGCCCGCCAGCCCTGGCTAGGGTGGCTGTGGCAAGCCCCGGCCTACCTGCGCACGGGCCTGGCCTCGACGCTGCTGCTGGGCACGTTTGCCGCCTCGCTGTGGCTGGGCGGCGGGCCGCTGCCCATGCCGGCCCCCGCCGCTAGCCTCGATGCCGTGCCGCAGGCCCAGCTCGTAGAGTACCTCACCAGCGGCGAAACCCACCTGGATATGCTCGACCTGGCTGAGCTGCCCGCCCATCGCCTGGGCCTTACGGCCCAGTACCTGCAACCCTCGGCTACCGAGCTTGCCGAGGCGCTCGACGCGCAGCCCACCGAAGAGGCCGGGTCGCTCTAAGCCTAGCTTCTTATTTATGAATCGTTTACGTATCTTTTTCTTCGGCCTGGGTTGCGTGGCGCTGGCCGCCAGCCAGCCGGCGCAGGCTCAGCTGCGGAGCCGGGCGGGGCAGCCGGGGGCGCGCATCAGCCAGCTCGACAATGCTAAGATTGCCTTTATCACCTCGCGCCTGACTCTCACCCAGGACCAGGCCCAGCGCTTCTGGCCCACGTATAATGAGTTTGTGGGCAAGCGCCGCGAGCTCAACCGCTCGGCTAGGCTGCTGCGCCGCGACGCGGCCAATGCGGGCCTGAGCGACGCCCAGTTGCGCGACAATTTCACCCAGGATTTTGCCATCCGCCAGCAGCAGCTGAACCTGGAGAAGGACTATTTTGAGCGCGCCCAGAAGGTGCTGACGCTGCGCCAGCTAGCCCAGCTTTACCAGGCCGAGCGCGACTTTACCAAGGAAGTGCTCAAGCGCGTGGCTGGCCAGCCCGGGGCCGCCCCCGGCGACCAGTAGCCCCGCCCCCACCCTAGCGGCGGTACCTTTGCGGGCGTTATGCTAACCCCCCGCCAATTATTTCTGCGCCACCAGGCTCAAACCTCGGAGTTTCCGCTTTTGCTGGAAATCGAGCGGGCCGAAGGCGTGTATATGTACACCCCCGAAGGCCGCCCGATTCTGGATTTAATTTCCGGCATCGGCGTCAGCAATGTGGGGCACCGGCACCCGCGCGTGCTGCAAGCCATTCACGAGCAGCTCGATAAGTATCTGCACCTCATGGTGTATGGCGAGCTGGTGCAGGCTCCGCCCGCCCGGCTAGCCCACGCGCTGGCCGCCACCCTGCCCGCTCCGCTCGACACGGTGTACTTCACCAACTCGGGCGCCGAGGCCATTGAGGGCGCCCTCAAGCTAGCCAAGCGCCACACTGGCCGCACCGGTCTGGTATCGGCCCTCAATTCGTACCACGGCTCCACGCACGGCGCGCTGTCCATCACTGGTTCCGAGGGCTTTAAGAGCAGCTACCGGCCGCTGCTGCCCGACGTGACGCACCTGCGCTACAACGAGTTGGAGGACCTCGCTTTTATCACCGAGAATACCGCCGCCGTCATCCTCGAAACCGTGCAGGGCGAGGCCGGCGTGCGCCTGCCGCTGCCCGGCTACCTGCCCACCGTGCGCCAGCGCTGCACCGAGGTGGGTGCCCTGCTCATCCTGGACGAGATTCAGTGCGGCTTTGGGCGCACGGGCACGCAGTGGGCCTTCGAACAGTTTGGCGTGGTGCCCGATATATTGGTGTGCGCCAAGGGTATGGGCGGCGGCATGCCGATTGGCGCCTTCATCTCTTCACCCGAAGTCATGGTGGGCTTTCAAACCAACCCTATTTTGGGGCACTGCACCACCTTCGGCGGACACCCGGTGAGCTGCGCGGCCTCGCTAGCCACCTTGCAAGTCATTCAGGAAGAAAACCTGCTGGCCGGCGTGGCCGCCAAGGCGGCGCGCCTGCGGGCGGCGCTGGTGCACCCCGCCATTCGGGAGGTGCGCAACTGCGGCCTGCTAATGGCTGTAGAGTTCGAGTCGTTTGAGGTCCTGAAGCCTATTATCGACCGCGCGCTGGCCGACGAAAGCATCCTGACCGACTGGTTTTTATTCTGCGACAACTCGTTGCGCATCGCGCCGCCGCTCACCATCACGGAAGACGAAATTGACGCGGCCGTAGCGGGGCTGCTCCGGGCTATTGTCTGAACCGCGGCTTTAGCGGATTCGCCGGGTTACTCGGATTTTGAAGCCGATAAATTGCAGTAAATCAAACGAAAAAGGCTGCTCATGTGAGCAGCCTTTTTCGTTTCAGTATGCCTCGATAATACAAACGAGGTGCCGGCTTCAAAATCCGAGTAACCCGACGAATCCGCTAAAGCCGCGGTTCAGACCTACCGCACCGGCAGATTATTGTAGTTCAGAAAGCTCAGGCTTTCATCTTTAATGCGCTCGCGGGGCACAGCGTCCTTCACGCCCTGCGAAATTTTGCGCACCAGCACGCCCACAATGGCGTGGCGGAAGCCTAGCTTCTCGGCCATCATGATGCAGAAATCCATCTCGGTTTCGTCCACGATACCGTCGGCCAGCATCATGTCTACCAAGTCAAAAATCTGGTCGAAGCGCTCGGAATCGGTGCCGGGCAGGTCGGCCAGGCAGTTGGTTTGGCCGGCCACGAGCTTGCGCACCTCGCTGGCCGACACGCCATTCTTCTTGCCAACGGTGATGATAAAGTTCATCTCGCGGTCGTCCACGTTGCCATCGGCTTTGGCCAGGGCAGCGAGGTTACAGAGATGACCTTTTATTTTTTTTGCCTGCTCGTTTTCGAAAAAACCAAACATAGGAGGGCGGGTTAGAGGTGGGCGATGAGATAACGAAAAGTAGGCAAGAAACGCCTAATAACCAAGAGGCTGCCGGGCAGGGCTCCGTACTTCTACGCAATTGGGGCAAAAATGTCAGCGTTAAATTTCTGCGTCCTCTTCGACAAGTGCCCCCGGCGGCCGACCTTTGCGGGCTTACGGCCAACCCTGCCTCGGCAGCGGATGCTTTAGCTGATTTTACCATGAAGAGAATTGGAGTTTTTACCAGTGGCGGCGATGCGCCGGGCATGAATGCCTGCCTGCGGGCGGTGGTGCGGGCGGGCGTGTACCACGGCATTGAGGTCTACGGTATTATGCGGGGCTACAGCGGCATGATTAAGGGCGAGTTTGTGCGCATGGATTCGGCGTCGGTGTCAAATACGGTGCAGCGCGGCGGCACGATTCTGAAGTCGGCCCGCTCGCAGAAATTCATGACCAAGGAAGGCCGCCAGGAGGCGTTTGACCAACTCACCAACCACGGTATTGAGGGCCTGGTGGCCATTGGCGGCAACGGCACTTTCACGGGTGCTACCATTTTTGAGAAGGAGTTTGGCATCCCGACGGTGGGCGCGCCGGGCACCATCGACAACGACCTCTACGGCACCGACTACACCATTGGCTACGACACGGCCGTGAACACGGCGCTGGAAGCCATCGACAAAATTCGGGATACGGCCGACTCGCACGACCGCTGCTTTTTTGTGGAAGTGATGGGCCGCGACTCGGGCTACATTGCCATTCCGTGCGCCATCGGCGGCGGGGCCGAAATCGTGATGGTGCCCGAAACGGCCATGAGCGTGGAGGCCGTTATTGAGTCGCTGCAAACCAGCTACCAGCGCAACAAAACTTCGTTTATCGTTATTGTGGCCGAGGGCGAAGAAGAGGGCAATGTGCACAAAGTAGCCAAGCGCGTGAAGGAAGCCATTCCGCAGCTCGACACGCGGGTAACTATCGTGGGCCACATTCAGCGCGGCGGCTCGCCCACCGCGGCCGACCGCCTGCTGGCCTCGCAGCTCGGCATCGCGGCTGTCGAAGGCCTGCTGAATGGCATGAAAAACGTGATGGCCGGCATCGTGGACCGCAAGCTCATGTACACGCCGTTTGACGATACCATCAATAAGCGCAAGGTTATCAACCAGAGCTTCATGCGGATGGTGGAGATACTGAGCGTGTAGCGTGTGGAAAGCCGGGGCGGGCGGCATCAGGCCAGGGTTGGGCAGCGGACAAGGAATACTTTATTTAGAAAAAGCAGCCGGTAGCCATTACCCAACCCTGGCCCTTGAAGCGAAGCTATTTCTTGCTTATTGTTCTTTTGAGCTTGCTGGTGCGCAGTGCGCTGGTAGCCCAGCGGCTGCCGCCCCGTTTGATGGGCACCGGCGAAGGCCACAGCGTGCTCATTGCGGCAGATGGCGCGCTGTATAGCTGGGGCTCGTGGGGCGAAAGCAACGCGACTCCAACTAATGATACTACGTTTCAGAGCTACGCCCCGCGCAGGATGCCAGGTGGCGGCAAGTGGCGGCAGGTGGCCGCTGGCTCCGGTTACACCCTGGCCATCCGGCAGGATGGCACGCTGTGGGGCTGGGGCAGCAATACGGCCGGCCAGCTCGGCGATGGCACTTGCCTCAGCCGCTACCAGCCCGTGCAGGTGGGCTACGCCCATAATTGGCGGCGCATCAGCGCCTACTACAACCTGTCGCTGGGCGTGCGCGCCGATGGCACCCTGTGGGCGTGGGGCACCAACGAAAACGGCCAGCTCGGGCTTGGTAAGCTTACGAGGTGCTGCACTCCGCGGCAAGTAGGCACTGCTACCAACTGGACGGAAGTGGTAGCGGGGTTCAGCCACTGCGTAGGGCTGCGGGCCGATGGCACGCTCTGGGGCTGGGGCGATAATAGCACGGCCTATTTTGCTGCCCGCAAGGCCGGCATTTACCTGCGCACTCCCCGCCAGATAGGCACGGCTACCAGCTGGCGGGCGGTGGCCGTAGGGGATTATCATACAGCTGCTTTGCGGGCCGATGGGACGCTCTGGACGTGGGGCTACAATTTCCACGGTCCCTTGGGCAATAATTCCCGGCAGAGCAGCCGCCTTCCGCAGCAGGTTGGCACGGCCACTAATTGGCGGCAGCTATCGGCGGGGGGCCAGCACACGATGGCCCTCCGCACCGACGGTACGCTTTGGGCCTGGGGCCTGGATGAGGAAAATTACCTAGGTTTCGATTTCAGCTATCTGGCGCGCATGGGCTACCTGGCCGCCCGGCACGGAGTCACTCCCTTGGGGATTTGCAACGAGGTAATCATTATTCGGCCGCTCCCAGTAGACTCTGTGCGTACCTGGGTAGCGGTCGAGACCACTTCGGAACATAGCTTGGCGGTTCGCACCGATGGCAGCGTTTGGATTTGGGGGTATAATATGAGCGGCCAGATAGGCCCGCTTGCCCCAACCTCCCCACCGCCTACTGCCCCCGATGACCCCGGTGGCGGCCCCCCGATGACGCCGATTCGCTTACCCCACCTGCGGGCTTTGCTTCCCACTCATTCGCTGCAACGCCCGCCCCTGCGGCGGCCCTAAAGTGGGGCGCTGCTCGCGCCAATGGCTTTCTTATAAAGTTACCCACTCATAGCCCGCGTCGCGGCGCAGCCAGGTGAGCTGGTGCTTGGCGTAGTGGCGGGTGTTGCGCTGGAGCAGGCGCACGGCCTCGGCATAATCATACGCCCCGTCGAGGTAGCCGAAGATTTCCTGGTAGCCCACGGTTTGCAGGGCGTTGTGGGCGCGGTAGGGCAGCAGGCCTTCGACCTCGGCCACTAGCCCGGCCGCCAGCATATGCAGCACGCGCTGGTCGATGCGCTGGTATAGCGCTTCGCGCTCGCGGGTGAGGGCCACCTTCTCGACCCGGAAGGGCCTAGCCGCGGCCTTCGCCGCCACGGCCGCCGGGCCCAGGTGGTAGCTCGAAAACGGCTGCCCGGTGCCGCGCGTTATCTCTAAGGCGCGCAGCACGCGCTGGGGGTTTTGGAGGTCGAGGCGGCCGTGGGCCACGGGGTCGGTGGCAGCCAGCTCGGCCACCAGGGGGGCTAGCCCCTGGGCGGCCAGCTCGTGCTGCAACTGCTGGCGCACGGCGGGCGGCACGGGCGGCAGCTCGTCGAGGCCATCGGTGAGGGCCTGCAAATACAGCCCCGAGCCGCCGGTGGCGATAACTACTGCGTGGTGCTGAAAGAGGCTAGCCAGCCGGGCCTCGGCCTCGGCAGCAAAGCGGCCCGCGCTGTAGTCCTGCGTAATGCTGTGCGAATCAACGAAATGGTGCGGCACATCCTGCATCTCGTCGGGCGTGGGCTTGGCCGTGCCGATGCTCATCTCCCGAAAAAACTGGCGCGAGTCGGCCGAGATAATTTCGGTGCCCAGCTGCTGGGCCAGGGCCACGGTGAGGGCCGTTTTGCCCACGGCGGTGGGGCCGGCCACGGTGAGGAGCACGGGGCGCGGGTCGGCGGCCGAGGGGGCTAGCCGGGCCAGAAGGTGGGGGGGCAACATGGGCAAACTTACCTGCCGAGCAGGTTGTGGTAAAGACGGAATAATACTTTTTCTTCCTGCTGCCAGTTCCACTCGGCGCGGGCCAGGCGGCAGGTGGCCGCCAGCTGCTGGTAGTGAGGGCCTAGCTCGCCAGCAGGCAGTAGCCTAGCCAGGGCCGCGGCCAGGGTGGCGGGCGCCAGGTCGGGCACCAACTCGGCCACGGCGTGCTGGGCGTTGAGGGCGCGGTACTCGGGAAAGTCGATGCAAAGCTGCGGAATACCGGCCTGCACGTAGTCGAAGAACTTATTGGCCAGGGAATAATAGTAGCTCAGGCCCGTGTTTTCGAGCAGCATAATGCCTACTGTGGCCTGGGCCGTGAGCTGGCGCAGCGCGGCCGGCAGCACGTAGCCTTTAAACTCGACCTGCCCCGAGGCCAGCAGCCCCAGCCCGGCTGCCTGCTGGCGCAGGCTGGCCGAGCAGTCGCCCTCCCCGCAGATAACGAGCCTAGCCGGCACCTGCGGCATGGCCGCCAGCAGCTCGGCTAGCCCCCGGCCCACGTTGAGGGCACCCTGGTAGAGCAGCACCGGGCCGCCGGGCCAGGCAGTGGCCGCGGGCAGCGGCGCATCGACCGGCACATTGCGCACCACGCCAAACGGGCAGCCAGGGTGCTTTTCCTCAAAGAGCCTAGCCAGCGCCGGGCCCACCGTGTAGCGCAGCTGGGCGCGGGGCACGATAAAATTTTCGACCCACTTCCAAAGGCGCTGCACGCGGGGCCGGGCCACCACTTCGGGCACCTCGGTGAAAAGCTCGTGGGCATCGTACACGAAGGGCTGCCCCCCTAGCCGGGCGCGTAGCCAGGTGGGCAGCGCGGCATCGAGGTCGGCGCAGGCCCAGGCGGTGGCGCGCTGGCTCAGCAGGTAGCGCAGCAGCCGCAGGTTGTACTCGAGGTAAAATAATTTTCCGTGCTGAAACCAGCCCTGCAGCCGGTGCTGCGCGTAGGGCTGCGGCCCGAGCGGCACCGAGGCGGGGCGCTGCCAGCCCACGAGTAGCACCTCATAACCGGCCCGCGCCAGGCTGCCGCAGATGCGCTGCATGCGCTGGTCGTAGCTCAGGTCGGTGGTGACGGCGAAAACCAGGCGGGGGGGCAAAATGCGTATGGAATAGGTAAAACGGCGCGGCCGCCGTAATTTCCCGCCAAAACTACTCTTGCCGCGGCGCCACGCCGCAACTTCAACTCCGGCCGCCCGTTTGCCGCACCCTATGTCCGTTCACTCTCCGGGGCCGCATTTGCCGGCTACCGCCCACATGTTCGACCAATTGCAGCTTGCCTACGTGGTTTTCGACGGCGGCGGGCGCATCGTGGAAGTTAACGACGTTTTTGTGCGGCTCAGCGGCTACAAGCGCTCGCAGCTGCTGGGGCAGGCCTACCACCGCCTGCTCACGCCCCAGGCCCAGCAGGCCGAGCGCCAGGCGCACCTGTTGCGCATGCTGCGCGACGAGACCCCGCGCCAAGAATATTACGAAATGGAGCTGCTGACGCGCACCGGCGAAAGCATGCTGATACAGTGGCAGTCGGAGCTGCTGCGCGCCCCCAAAGGCAACATCACGGGCATGTGGGCCGTGGGCCACACCTTGAGCCCTAGCGAGCCGGGCCGCGCCCCGGCTCTGCTGCCCGAGCCGGCCTACCTGCGCGAGTTTTTCGACAGCTCGCACGACCTTATTCTGCACCTAAGCGCCACCAACCTGCTGCTGTTTGTGAACCGGGCCGGGCAGGAAAAGCTGGGTTACACTGAGGAAGAACTGCTGGGCCGCCCGCTCACCGATGTGGTGCACCCCTACTACCGCGCCAAGCTGCTCTACCAGCTGCGCCGCCTCTACGAAGGCCAGGCGCTCAATAAGTTGGAGACGGTACTGCTGACCAAAGCCGGCCGCCCCGTGCACCTCATTGGCTCGGTGAGCAGCGAGCAGCAGCCGGGGCGCCTGCCCAGCGCTAGGGCCGTGCTGCACGATATTACGGACCGCATCAAGGCCGAGCGCCTGCAAAAGGTCTACTACAGCATCGCCAACCTGGCCATTTCGGCCCACGACCTGCCGGCGCTCTACGGCGCCATTCACCGCGAGCTGGGCAAGGTCATTGAGACAAACAACATTTTTATTGCGCTCTGCGACGATGCCCGCACGCAGCTGCAATTCGTGTACTACGTCGACCAGCACGCCTATTTTGAGCAGGGCGATGGCCGGCCGTTTTCGCTCGGTATCACCGAGTATGTGATTGAACAGGGCCAGCCCATGTTCTTCACGCAGGCCGACTTGCTGCGCCTCATGCGCACCGGCGAAATGACGGCCTTTGGGCGGCTACCGGCCGTGCTGCTTGCCTCGCCGCTGAGCGTGGGCGACCGCACTATTGGGGTGCTCACGGTACAGGAATACGACCGCGTGGACCTGTACACGCCCGCCGACCTCGATATTCTGCACTTTATTTCGGGGCAGGTAGCGCTGGCCATTGACCGCAAGCGCCAAGAAGAGTACGTGGCCCGCCAGAATGCCCGCCTGAGCGCCATTTTTGAAAGCGGCTCGCAACTGATATGGAACGTGGACCGGCGCGGCCACCTCGTGTCGTTCAACCGCAACTACGCGACTTTTTACCAGCGTCGCAACGGCGCGATGCCCACCCCAGGGCTCAACGTGCTAGAAACCGACTTGGCGCTGGCCGACGAAGCTACCCGCGAGCTGTTTCGCAGCAGCTACCTGGCGGCAACGCGCGGCGAGCCGCAGCAGTTTGAGGCCCAGCTGCGCCAGGCGCGACTACCCAGCATCTGGCTGAGCATCAACCTGGCCCCTATTTACCTCCACGACGGCTCGTTTGAGGAGATTACGGCGCAGGCCCAGGACATTACGGCCAGTAAAAACTCGCAGCTAGCCCTAGCCGCGCAAGAAGAAAAGTTTCGCTCTATCTTCGAGTCGTTTCAGGATGTGTACTACCGCACCGACCGCGAAGGGCGCTTTACCATCCTCAGCCCCTCGCTGCGCGAAGTACTGGGCTACAGTCCGTTGGAAGCCCTTAGCTACCGCATTGAGGACTTTTACTGGCAGCCCGAGCAGCACCAGGTGCTGCGCCAGAAACTGCTGCGACAAGGCGAGCTGCGCAACTTCGAAACCCAGCTGCGCCACCAGGACGGCTACCCGGTGAGCGTACTCATCAATGCCCGCCGCACCCGGTTTGGCACCGAAGGCATCGCGCGCGACATCACCGAAATCCGTCGTATTCAAGACGATTTGCGCCTGGCCAAGGAAGAAGCCGAAGCCGCTTCGGAGGCGAAAACGCAGTTTTTGGCCAACATGAGCCACGAGTTGCGCACGCCCATGAACGGCATTATCGGCATGATAGACCTGCTCGGCCAAACTCCTTTGAGTGGCGAGCAGGCCGACTACGTCGATACGCTGGGCACCAGCTCGGAGGCGCTGATGACCATCCTGAACGACATCCTGGATTTGTCGAAAATCCAGGCAGGCAAGATGCGCCTCAACGAAGCCCCGCTAGCCCTCGACCCGCTACTCGACCGCCTGCGGGCGCTGTTTCTGTACCGGGCCAACCAGAAAAATCTGCGTTTTACCTGCCACCTGGCGCCCGGCACGCCGGCCACCATCATCACCGACGAAACGCGGCTGCTCCAGATTTTGGCCAATCTCATTGCCAATGCTATCAAGTTCACGGCGCAGGGCACCGTGAGCGTGGTAGTGTCGGCCACGCGGGCAGAGGGCGATTTTTACACGCTGCGCTTTGCGGTGCAAGACTCGGGTATCGGTATTTCGGCCGTCGACGCCGCCCGGCTCTTCACCAGCTTTACGCAGCTCGATACCACCCCTAGCAAAGCCTATGGCGGCACGGGCCTGGGCCTGGCCATCAGCAAGGAGCTGGCCGAGCTGCTGGGGGGCACTATCGGTGTGGTATCTGATTCGGGCGAGGGCAGCATCTTCTGGTTTACCATCCGCTGCCAGGTACCTACCAAAGCGGCCATTGTTCCGGTAGTAGCGGCGCCCGAGCCCGCCCCGCTGGTGGGCGCGCGCCCCGGTCCCGCGCCGCACGTGCTGCTGGTCGACGATAATACTATCAACCAGAAAGTGGCCGCTCGCCTGCTGGCTAAGCTCAACTGCGAGGTCGATATTGCCAGCGATGGCTACGAGGCTATTGCGCGGGCCACGGCACCGGGCGCAGCTTACCAGCTCATTTTCATGGACATCCAAATGCCGGGCCTCGATGGTATTGCCGCCACCCGGGCCATTAAGGCGCAGCTGGGGGCAGCTAGCCCGCCCATCGTGGCCATGACGGCCTACTCGATGCCCGACGATGCGGCCCGCTTCGTGGAAGCCGGCCTCGACGACTACCTGGCCAAGCCCGTGAAGCACCAGCAGCTGGCCCAAACCCTAGCCCGCTGGATAGCCGCCCCCGCCGAGCCCGAGCCCGCCCCGCCAGCC
>JBPBQJ010000149.1:0-41543 GCA_050954765.1 Janthinobacterium lividum
GGTCTTAAAAACGTAGGGTGGGGTGGGAGGGAGTTTAGGCCACAAAGGTAGGCAGAAGCCAAACGCCCCCGCACCGGCGGGCCGGGCGGGGGCATTATCAGTTGAAGCAGCTTATTAGAAATAGGCTGCCAAAGAGCCTAGCCAGCTTATTTCGGCCAGCCGTGGCCCAAAGTCAAATGGGGGTTATGCTGCTGCACCGCATTAATAAAGCAGTTGATACTCGAGTTATCCTCTTGCTAGGAGAAAGCGGCTCGAATGGGCACTATCATGAGCTGCTGCTTTCGATTCTGCTCATCTTGGTAGTGCAGGTACCAAGTGTTCCGCCCTGACCTAAGCTTGTAGAAGTGACCAAGCGGAATTTGCACCGTGCCATTTTTTGTAAAAAGGTACAGGTAGTCAAGGTCATAATCGGTGACTGCCGTGGAGGTGAAAATCCAACAAAACCAGCCCATCATAGCCGTGCAGAGGAAGATACCCCGCCACTCAGTAAGTGCAAAAGGAGTGGGGGATTGCAATGCGCTTACACCTAAGGCGAGTACCATCAGGCTGAGCAGCGACAATGGCACTAAAAGTATCTACCTGGGGGGCATCTTAATAATGCGGTAATAGTGCTCGCCATTTAGCAGGCTAAAGGGTAATAGTGCAGAAGTTGAGGCAGCAAGCTATGAAAAAGCCAGCTCACAGGCCGAACTGGAGAACGCTCCTCCTTTAGCCTGCGTGCCGAGTAGCAGGAAGCTTCACCGCTCCATCGGTACAATCGCGGCGTTGGTCGGGGTTCGGCGGCAAAAAGGCCCTAGCGGCCTCGATGGCCACATTTTCGGCCACGCATTTGCAAAGGGATAGTCAACCAGCCGCCGACGCCTAGGCCGCCGGCGCGGTTGGTTGCTTTCTCCTGTTCACTCGCTTTTTACTTTCTGCCGTCATGAAATCTTTCCTGTTTGCCGCCCTCGCCTCCGCTAGCCTGCTTGCCAGCACCAGCGCTTTTGCCGCCGCCCCTATCAACAACGACCACGACCGCGCTGGCCGCTACGAGCAGGGCCCCAACCAGCGCCGCGACGATAACTACGGCTACGACCGCAACCACAAGGTGACCCGCGAGGAAATGGCCCGATACCAGGCCCAGCACCGCAACGACAACCGCGGCCGCGATGACAAATTCGACCGCAACAAGAACTACGGCTTCGACCGCGACCACAAAGTGACGCGTGATGAGCGCCGCGACTGGGAGCGTGGCCACAACTACGGCTATGCCCAGGACCACCGCGTGAGCCCCCAGGAGCGCGCGCGCTGGGAAGCTCAGTATCGTCGCTAAACCTTGGAGCCGGGCCAGCCACTAACCCCTGGTTGGGACCGGCCCCAGCTTTTCTTTCCTTCGTTTTTTCTGCTTATTTCTCGATGAAAAAGTTTTTGTTGCCCCTGCTAGCCCTCGTGCTTTCGGCTACCGCCGCCTCGGCCCAAACCACGCCCGACCAAGCCGGTGGCCGCCCCCAGCGCACCCCCGACGAAATGGCCGCCCGCCAAACCCAGGGCCTCACCCAGCAGCTGGGCCTCAGCGCCGACCAGTCGGCCAAGGTGCAGCAGATATTGCTGGCCCGCGGCCAGGAAATGCAGGCTATGCGCGGCCAGATGCAAGCCGGCACTGCCGACCGCAGCCAGCTGCGCGAGCAAATGATGGCCGGTCGCACCAAATACGACGACCAGTTGAAGGCCGTGCTCACCCCCGACCAGTTTGCCAAAATGCAAACCCTGCAGGCCAACCGTCGCGAGCGGGGCCGCGACATGGCCATGCCCCAGGAGGGCAAAGTGAAGGCCAAGGATGGCAAGGTGAAAATCAAAACCAAAACCGACGCCTAGCCCGCTAGCAACCCCAACCAGTACCAAGCAAAGCGGCCGACCACGCAAGTGGCCGGCCGCTTTGCTTGGGGCCAAAGAAGCTGCGCTAAAACAGGCCTGACGTGCGCCGACGGCTGCTTTTGTGGGTGTGCAACGGGCCCTTGTGCCGGGCCGTAGCGCGGCCATCGCCGTGCAAAAAGCTGAGAAACCCGCCATCTTGGCGGCTGTGGTTGCGGTAGGTGCCGTAGTGGTGGGTGTAGTCGCCGGCTAGCTTGCGGCTGCCGTGGCGCTCGGGCTTCGAGAGCCAGAAGGGCCACTTGGCTTGGTGAGTTGGCCTAGCGGTGGCCGGGGCGGCGGCCGCCAGTAGCGTGAGCAAGCAGGCAAAAAATGCAAGTCGTACCATCGGTTTTTACAGGAAAAAGGTAGTCAACAACGCGGCCCTGGCCGCGGGTAGCACGCTGCTACTGCCTCTTAAACTGCGGTTTGGTCGGAATTAGTACACCGCGCCCCCAACGCTGGGCGCGGGCACTGTTTCATTCGACCAATGGCGGCCTTGGCTCTGCCAATGCCCCTGGCGGCCGCTGGGGCGCAAAAAAGCCGCTCACCCAACGGGCAAGCGGCTTATAGCGAAGGCTAGCGGAGTTATTTGCTGCCGCCGAGCAACACGCCCACGTAGGCTTGAAAGGTCGAGTTGCGCGCGTTGCGGAATTCGTCGTTGCTGTAGTTGTTGTTCTTAGCAAAATCGGTGAAGGCGCCGCTGTAGCGCACGCCCAGCATTACACCATTGCTAGCCTGAAAGCCGAGGCCACCCACGTAGCCCAGCTCATTGCGGCGTACATTGTCGAGGTTGCTAGTGCCGGAGCCAGCGTTGCCAATATTGTTACCATTCAGCGTCTGGTTGCGGTCGGCCGAAACGTTCATTAAGTAGCTGTACTGCGGGCCCACTTCGAAGAAGATGCCAGCGGCGCGTACGCGCACCAAGATGGGCACATCTAGGTAGTCGTAGCGCACATTGCCGGTGTTGCGGTACGTATTGCCGAGCAGTGTATACTGCTGGTCAGCATACTTAAAGCCCTTTTGTGAATAGAGTACCTCGGGTTGGATAGAGATAATATCGCCTAGGCCGAAGTTTACCATCACGCCGCCCTGAAAGCCAAAGCGGTTCTTATACTGGTCCTGGTTGACGAGGTCGCCCGACAGGTTGGAGAGGTTGGCCCCAGCCTTTACACCGAAACGGACGCCCTGGGCGTGTGCTGCCGGAGCGGCTGCCGCAACCAACAAGGCTGCCGAAGCACTAAGGAGTAGTTTTTTCATGGGGCCGTTTACGCGAAAGAATCTGAGTAGTTTCTAAAGCGCAGCTTGGCCGCGCCGCTTTCTGGCCCCGCGGCCCAACCTACGCCCCGTCCACCCGTCTAGCTACGTACCGCCGTTATTTCTGCTACTCTATGAGCCTTTGGCAAATTATTCAACGCCTGCTGCCCTTCGTGCGGCCCTATCGCCGCCTGGTTATCAGCACGCTGCTGCTCACACTGGTGGGTTCGCTAGCGGCCCAGGTCAACCCATTTGTGCTGCGCTACACCGTCGATACCGTGCAGGGCCTGCTCAATAAAGGGCAAGGCCTGGCCCAGGGCTGGCAGATGCTGATTTGGGTGAGTGCGCTGCTCCTCGGCAAAGAATTAATTAATACTGCCATCACCTTCGGCCAGAAGTACTACGGCGAGAAAATCCGCATCAGCGTGTCGGGTGCCCTAGCCGAGGCAGCGGTTACCAAAATCCTGAGCTACGAGCTGGGCTTTTTCACCGAAAGCGGCAACCAGACCGGCAAGCTCCAGACGCGCATCGATAGGGGCGTGGAGAGCCTGATGAAGTTGGTCCAGAACTTCTTTATCGACATCCTGCCGCTCTTTGCCAACGCTATCGTGGCGCTGGTGGTCATGTTTCTGGCCAATAAATGGGTGGGGCTGGTGGCCACGTCCATCCTACCCGTGTACTTCTGGCTGAGCTACCGGCAGGCCGACCGCCTCAACGGCACCCGCCGCAACCTGCGCGCCCTGCGCGAGGAGAAAAACCACGGCCTCATCAGCATCATCGACAGCATTGTGGTGATAAAGAGCTTCGTGCGCGAGGCTTACGAGGGCGAGAAGCAGCTGGCCGTGCAGGATAAGCTGGAGGCCGCCCAGCTCACGACCCGCAAAACCAACTTCCGCTACGACGGCCTCAAGTCGTTTTTCGAGCAGATTGGGGTGGTGGCCATCATCGTGCTCACCGCCTACCTCGTGCTGGCCGGCCAAATGAGCATCGGCGCCATCATGTTTCACGTGCTGCTGTTTAATAATGTGTCGGCGCCCATCCGGCAGCTGCACCGCATCTACGACGAGATGAACGAGGCCCTGACCTACGCCGAGGGTTTCTTCGCCATCCTCGACGCCGACGACCAGACCGAGCGCCCCGGCCCGCTACGGCCCGCGCACCTCTACGGCCGCTTCGAGCTACGGCACGTCAACTTCACCTATCCCAGCGGCACGGCCGCCCTGCACGATGTGAGTATGACCATCGAGGCCGGCAAAACCACCGCCCTGGTGGGCCTCAGCGGCGCCGGCAAAAGCACGATTATCAACCTGCTCTGCGAGTTCTACCGCCCCGACAACGGCGGCGTTTTCCTCGATGGCCAGCCGCTGAGCGAGTACGACACGCCCGCCCTGCGCCAGCAAATTGGCCTGGTGCTCCAGAAAAATCACATTTTCAAGGGCACTATTGAGGAGAACATCCGCTACGGCAACTTCAACGCCACCCAGGCCGAGATAGAAGCTGCCGCCCGCCAGGCCTACCTCCACGACCAGATTCTGGACCTGCCCAAGGGTTACCTCAGCGACGCCCAGCAGCTCTCGGGCGGCCAGCAGCAGCGCATCGCCATCGCCAGGCTGTTCCTCAAAAACCCACCTATCATCTTCCTCGACGAGCCCACCGCTAGCCTCGACGCCATCGCCACCGAGCAAATCAAAAACAGCCTCGACGCCATCAAGCAGGGCCGCACGGTGGTCATCATCTCCCACAGCCTCGCCCAAATAGTGGACGCCGACTGCATCTACGTGATGAAAAAAGGCGAAGCCGTGGAGAGCGGTACCCACTTGGAGCTCTACGAAAAGCGCGGTACCTACCGCGAGATTTTCGACGCTTCGGCGCGTAGTCTTAATATTGAGAAGCTAGCCAAGACGATGGCCGATGATGGCGACGAGGTGCTGGATACGGCGCTGTGATTATCAAGTAAATTGTGTTATGACAATCGACTTAGCTGGCTGCGAAACTAAAGAGGCAGTACACGAGATTTTCAAGCAAAAACTAGGTTTCCCAGAGTTTTATGGCGCTAATTGGGATGTCTTTTGGGATTCTATTGCTAGGCTTGTGGAAATGCCAGATGAGGTAAGGCTAGTAAATTGGCAAGGCTTTGCACAAGCCTGTCCCAGAGATATACAGATTTTGCGAGAGATTATTCATGACTATCAAGGCGAATTTTCCGAAAAACGAATTACACTTGAGTGAGTGGGGAACGACTTTAACTGGCGCCCAACTGGCGCGAGTTTAGCGCAGCGTAACTCGTGACTGTTTATGATGATGAGGTTGTACCTCATCTGCCGCAGCGCGGCAAGCTACAATTGAGCAGTTTGTAGTATTTATGCAGTGCCCTATTGCCGCTAGCGCGGCAGTGGAGGTACAACCTCCACAGTAAAAAAGGCACGAGTTACGGCTTCGCCTAAACTCGCGCCAGTGTGCCAGTGTAATGGTGGCGAATAGCGTAAGCTACCCAATCGCCGCCCGCGTAAACTCCGAGAGCACCAGCCGGCCGCTGATGGCGGCGCGCTCTACGAGCAGGGTATCCCAGTGCGCGGTGCCGGCCCAGAGCACTTGCTTTAGCTCGCGCATGGCCTCGGGTGAGGAGGCAGCCAAGCGCTGGGCCAACGTCTGCACGGCCACGTCGAGGCTAGCCAGGTCGGGCAGCACTTCGGCGTAGAGGCCGCGGCTGGCGGCCCACTCGGCCGAGCGAAACTGTGTGGCGTCAATGGCCAGCTGGCCGAAGGCGGAGGCGCCGATTTTGCGCTCCACGGCCGGGCCGACCACGAAGGGGCCGATGCCCACGGCCAGTTCGCTGAGCTTCACGGCGGCGTGGGTGGTGGCCAGGCAGTAGTCGGTAGCAGCGGCTAGCCCCACGCCGCCGCCCACGGCCTTGCCCTGCACCCGCCCGATAATGAACTTGGGGCAGGTGCGGCAGGCATTGATGACGTGCGCGAAGCCGGAGAAGAAGGCCAGCCCCTGCGCCGCATCGGCCACGGCGCGCAGCTCATCGAAGCTGGCGCCGGCGCAGAACGTGCGCTCGCCCTCGCTTTGCAGGATAATGACTTTGGTGGCGGCATCCTGCCCTAGCCGGGTGATAGTTTCAGCCAACTGGGCCAGGATAGCGCCGGGCAGCGAGTTGTGGGCGGGGTGGAAGAAGGTGACGGTGGCGATGCCCGCGGCATCGGTATCGGCCGTGACGTGGCCGGCGGTGAGGGAGTCGTTCATATAGGGAGGGTCTAGCGGGCTATAAAAACGTCTGTCATGCTGAGCTTGCCGAAGCATCTTGCCCGCATCGTTGGGTTAGTGACCCTAGCGGTGCGGGCAAGATGCTTCGGCAAGCTCAGCATGACAGACGTGTTCGGGTATATTCTACTCTTGGTTTCTCTTCTTCACCATCGTCAGAATAGTGGCGACGGCGACGGTTTCCTTGGTTTCGTCGGTCACGGTTACGAGCCAGCGCACGATGCCTTTGGCGACGTCGGTTTCGTCGCGCTTTTCCTGGCCGGTTTTCTCCTTCACCGTCAGCGTCACGCCGATGGTGGTGCCGGGGTACACGGGCTTGGTGAAGCGGCACTCATCGAGGCCGTAGTTGAGCAAAACGGGGCCTTTGCGCGGGTCCACGAACATGCCGGCCGCTTTGCTCAGCACGTAGTAGCCGTGGGCCACGCGGCCGGTGAAGAGCGTGCCTTCCAGCGAAGTAGCGTCGACATGGGCGTAGAAATTATCGCCCGAAACCTGCGCAAAGGCACTGATGTCGGCATCCGTCACGGTGTGCCGGTGGGTGGTGTAGGTTTCGCCGATTTCCAGCTCCTCGAAGTAGCGCTGGAAGGGATGCTTGTCATACTCCACCGTTTTGGCGCCCGTCTGGTACACCTCCGTGATGGCGGTAATCATGCTCGGCGAGCCCTGCAACGCCACGCGCTGCATGAAGTGCTCGACGCCCCGAATGCCGCCCATTTCCTGGCCGCCGCCGGCCCGGCCGGGGCCGCCGTGCACGAGCTGCGGCAGGGGCGAGCCGTGGCCGGTGCTTTCCTTGGCCATCTCGCCATTGAGCACCAGGATGCGGCCGTGGTGGGTAGCCGCACCCAGCACAAACTCCTGGGCCGTGCGCGGGTCGTTGGTAGCCAGCGAGCACACCAGCGAGCCCTTGCCGAGGTTGGCCAGCTGGGTGGCTTCGCCCAAATCGTGGTAGGGCATGAGCGTCACGACCGGACCAAAGGCTTCCAGCTCGTGGCTATCCAAATGCTGAAAAGGGTGGTCGTTGCGCAGCACGATGGGCGAGATAAATGCGCCCTTGGCCGCGTCGGCGCCGCGCTCCTTGCCCAGGATTTCGACGTTGTCGAGGTCGCCGTACACGATGGGGGTGGTCTTGGCGAGCTGGCGCACCTGCTCGCGCAGGCGCTCGGCCTGCTCGCGGCCGGCCAGCGCGCCCATGCGCACGCCCTCGGCCTGCGGGTGGCCGACGGTAGTCTGGGCCAGGGCTTTACCGAGGGCAATCTGCACGTCTTCGAGCAGGCTGGCGGGCACGATGGCACGGCGGATGGCTGTGCATTTCTGCCCGCACTTGGCCGTCATCTCCTTGCGCACTTCCTTGATGAAGAGGTCGAACTCGGGCGTGCCGGGCGTAGCATCGGGACCTAGCACGGCGGCGTTGAGCGAGTCGGCTTCCAGCGTGAAGGGTACCGCCTCGCTGATGATGCGCGGGTTCGCCCGTAGCTTGGCGCCCGTGGCCGCCGAGCCGGTGAAGGTGACAACGTCTTGATACGTAACATGGTCCAGAATGCCCTGGCCTGAGCCTACTACCAGCTGCAAGGCGCCGGCCGGCAAGATGCCGGAAGCGATAATCTCGCGTACCACGGCCTCGGTGAGGTAGGCGCTCGGCACGGCCGGCTTCACCACGGCGGGCATGCCGGCCAGCAGGTTCACGGCGATTTTCTCCAACATGCCCCAGATGGGGAAGTTGTAGGCGTTGATGTGCACGGCCACGCCCTCGCGGGGCACCAGCAGGTGCTGGGCCATGAAGGTGCCGCCCTTGCTCAGGCCCACCGGCTCGCCCTCCACATAAAACGGCTTGTCGGGAAACTTGCGCCGCAGCGAGGCGTTGGCGAACAAATTGCCAATGCCGCCCTCAATATCAATCCACGAGTCGGCCCGCGTGGCGCCCGAGCGGTAACTCAACTCGTAGAAAATCTCCTTCTTTTCCTGCAAGCGAAAGGCCAGCGCCTTGAGCATGCGCCCGCGCTCGTGAAAGGTCATTTTGCGCAGCGCCGGGTTGCCCACGCGGCGGCCGTAGTCGAGGATGGCCGCGAAATCGAAGCCTTCGGTATTGGCCAGGGCAATGACCTCGCCGGTGCTGGCATCGCGCAACTCGTGCGGGTCGGAGCCGCCGGGCGTCCAGCGGCCGAGAGTGTAATTTTCGAGGGTGGGCGTCATAACTAGATAGAGAAGAGGCAGAAATGAGCGTTTGTCATGCTGAGCGCAGCGGAGCGGAGTCGAAGTCTACCGTCTCGTTGCTAGTGTCAGGAGTTAGTGCCTGCCAAAATGCTTCATCTCCGCTACGCTCAGCATGACAGACGTAATGAGATAAGTTGATTTACGCGCGCTCGATAATCACGGCGTAGCCCTGGCCCACGCCAATGCACATTGTGACCAGCGCGTAGCGCTTCTGCTGCGTGTGCAACTCAATGGCCGCGGTATTGAGCAAACGGGCGCCGCTCATGCCCAGCGGGTGGCCCAGGGCAATGGCCCCGCCGTTGGGATTGATGCGCGGGTCATCGTCGGCTAGCCCAAAGGCCCGGATGCAGGCCAGCGACTGCGCCGCAAACGCCTCATTCAGCTCGATAATATCCATGTCATTCAGCGTGAGGCCGGCCTTTTTCAGCGCAATGTGGCTGGCCGGCACCGGCCCGATGCCCATAATGCGCGGCTCGACGCCGGCTACGCCCATGCTCACGATGCGGGCGCGGGGCGTGAGGTTGTGCTGCTTTATACCTTCCTCCGAGGCTAGCAGCAGGGCCGCGGCGCCATCGTTTAGGCCGGAGGCATTGCCGGCGGTTACGCTGCCGGTTTTGCGGAAGGCGGGGCGCAGCTTAGCTAGCCCTTCCAGCGAGGTGTCGGGCTTGAGAAACTCGTCTTCGGCAAACAATAGGGCGTCGCCCTTGCGCTGGGCGATGCTGACGGGCACAATTTCCTGCCGGAAGCGGCCGCGCTGCTGGGCGGCGGCGGCTTTTTGCTGCGAGGCGTGGGCAAATTTATCTTGGTCATCGCGGCTGATGCCGTCGCGGTCCACGAGGTTTTCGGCGGTTTCGCCCATCGCGTCGGTGCCGTACTGGCTAGCCATCAAGGGGTTGATGAAGCGCCAGCCGAAGCTAGAATCGGCCATCTGCGAGTCGGTGCCGAAGGCCTTGGAAGGCTTCGACATGACGAAAGGCGCGCGGGTCATGTTCTCGACGCCGCCGGCCACGAACAAGTCACCGTCGCCGCTGCGAATGGCGCGAGCCGCCGCAATGCCCGCCGACAAGCCGCTGGCGCAGAGCCGGTTGATGGTTTCGCCGGGCACGGTGCTAGGCAGGCCGGCCAGCAGCGCGGCCATGCGGGCCACGTTGCGGTTGTCTTCGCCGGCCTGGTTGGCGCAGCCCAGCAGCACGTCGGCCACGGCGCTAGGGTCGGCGCCGGGGTTGCGGGCCAGCAGCTCGCGAATGGCGTGGGCGGCCAGGTCGTCGGGGCGCACGGCGGCGAGCGTGCCGCCAAAGTTGCCGATGGGCGTGCGCACGCCATCAATGATATATGCCTGATTCATACGGCGTTTATACGAAAGGATGTCATGCTGAACGTAGTGAAGCATCTCTACCGCTCCGTTGCTGACGGTAGGGATTACGATTGCTTGCGAGATGCTTCACTGCGTTCAACATGACGTTCGCTCAGTCAATTGAGCATCAAAAAAATTATTTGTTCTCGGTGCTGGTGCGGTAGGCGGTGCCTTTAAAGAGGGCTAGCCGCAGGCCATTCTGGTTGCGGATATCGACCTCGTACACGCCCACGCGGTGCTTGAGGCCGACCTCGGTCACTTCAAACGTGATGATGTCGCCGGGCTGGCCGGGCTCCAGGTAATCGATGGTGACGGTGAGGCCCACGCTCTGGCGGCCGTGGGTGTTGCAGGCGATGGAAAACGCTGTGTCGGCCGCCGCAAACGTGACGCCGCCGTGCACCATGCCGAAGCCGTTGAGCATATCGGGGCGCACCGGCAGGCGCAGGCGGCAGTAGCCGGGTCGCACCTCCTCGATAATGACCCCTAGCCACGCGCTAAACGGGTCGCGGGTGGTGAGCCAGTGCTGCACGGCGTGGTGGGGCTGCGGGTCGGAAGAAGCGCTCATGCGGTCAGAAAAAATTGGTTGTCAAGAGCTAAGCGGCGCAGCAGCACGCTGGCGCGGTAGCGGTCCTCGTGGTAGTCGTGGTATAAATTGTCGAGGGTAGCCAGCACCTGGGCGGGGCCTAGCTCATTGGCCCAGGCCAGCAGGCCCTGGGGGTAGTTGACGCCGGTGGTCATGGCTAGCTCCAGGTCCTGGGCCGAGGCTACGCGCAGGTGTAGCGCTTCGGCGGCTTCGTTGATGAGCATGGCCAGCACGCGCTGCACGATGCGTTGGCCCAGCGCGGGGTCGAGGTTGGGCCCGGGCTGGCTAGCCCCCGGCGCGTAGTCGTAGAAGCCGCGCCCGGCCTTGCGGCCGTAGTAGCCGGCCTCAAACAGCCGCCGCTGGGTGAAGGAGGGCCGGTAGCGCGGGTCGTAGAAAAAGGCGGTAAACACCGATTCCGTCACCCGATAATTGACATCATGGCCGATAAAATCCATCAGCGCAAACGGCCCCATGCGGAAGCCGCCGAGCTCGGTCAGGGCCCAGTCGATGGTGGCAATATCGGCAATGCCTTCCTCCAAAATGCGGATGGCTTCGCCGTAAAACGGCCGCGCCACGCGGTTCACGATGAAGCCGGGCGTGTCCTGGGCCAGTACCGGCCGCTTGCCCCAGCCAGCCACCAGCGTCTTGATTTCGTCGGCTAGCCCCGCGCGGGTTTGCACCGCCGGAATGACCTCAACCAGCTGCATGAGCGGCGCCGGGTTGAAAAAATGAATGCCTACAAACCGCTCGGGCCGCTGGCAAGCCGCCGCAATGGACGTAATCGAGAGTGATGACGTATTGCTAGCTAGCACGCACTCAGTCGATACCACGCCTTCTATCTGCTTGAAAACCTGCTGCTTCACAGCCAGGTCTTCCACGATAGCCTCGATAACCAGGCCGCAATCGGCAAAGTCGGCCATGCTGGCCGTGGGGTGCAGCCGGTTGATGGCGGCTTCGGCAGCGTCAGCAGTCAGCTTGCCTTTCTCGGCCAGCTTGCGCAGGCTAGCGGTGATGCTGGCCTGGGCTTTTTCGAGGGCCGCCGCGTTTTGGTCGAGCAGGTGCACGTCGTGGCCGGCGGTGGCTACTACTTGCGCAATGCCCGCGCCCATCGCGCCGCTACCAATAATTCCGATGGTCATGGTTTCTCGTTTTTCGTTGCTTGTTTTTCGTTGTTTGTCCTTGTGAATCGGCTGGCGAAAAGCGGAAAACAAACAACGAAAAACGAATAAGCTATTGGCCGGTGAAGGTGGGCTGGCGCTTGGCGAGGAAGGCCGATACGCCCTCGCGGTAGTCGGCGGTTTGGCCGGCGCGCAGCTGGTAGTCGCCCTCGGCGCGCAGCTGCTGGGCCACGTCGTTGGCGAAGGTGCTGTTGAGCAGCTGCTTGGTGTAGGCGAGGCCTTTGGTGGGTAGGTTGGCCATTTTGTGGGCTAGCTGGGCTACTTCCTGGTCGAAGCTCTCGTCGGCGAAAGCTTTGTAAATCATGCCCATCTGCACGGCTTCGGCGGCGCTCACCTTGTCGCCGGTGAGCATGAGGGCGCTGGCGCGCTGCAACCCCACGAGGCGCGGCAGAAAGTAGGTGCCGCCGCTGTCGGGCACCAAACCTATCTTGCTGAAGGCCTGAATGAAAGCGGCCGATTCTTTGGCCACCACGATGTCGCAGGCCAGGGCCAGGTTGGCGCCGGCGCCGGCCGCTACGCCATTCACGGCGGCAATTACGGGCTTCTCCAACTCCCTGATGAGCAGCACAATCGGATTGTAGTGCTTCTCCACGATTTCCGACACATCGGGCGCGTTGGGCCCGGTTATCTCCGCCAGGTCCTGGCCGGCGCAAAAGGCGCGGCCGGTGCCGGTGAGCACCACGGCGCGCACGCTGGCATCGGCCTGGCACGCGCGCAGGTGCTGCTGCAAGGCTAGCGCCACCGGCTTATTGATGCTGTTGAAAACGTCGGGCCGATTAAGCGTGAGGGTGGCTACGCCATCGGCAAGGGTGAAGAGCAGGGAGGTGTCGGACATAGGAAAATCGTACTTGTAAAGTAGTCGTCATGCTGAGCGTAGCCGAAGCATCTTGCTCGCTTCGTTGACTTGTGTCAGGAGTTAATGCACTAGCCAAGATGCTTCGACTCCGCTCCGCTGCGCTCAGCATGACAATCAAGCGTGGCATTTAAAGTAGTCGAACGGCTCGCGGCAGTCGTCGCACTGGTACAGCGCCTTGCAGGCCGTGGAGCCAAACTGGCTGACTAGGTGCGTGTGCGTCGATTTACAGAGCGGGCAGCGCACGGCCGTATCCTGGCCAAACAGGTTGAGCACGTGGCCGCTGGCCGTGCCATCGACGGGCGGCGCGATGCCGTATTCTTCCAGCTTGGCGCGGCCAGCCGGCGTCATCCAGTCGGTAGTCCAGGCCGGGCTGAGCTGGTTGTGGATAGTCAGCTTCGTGTAGCCCTCGGCTAGCAGCCGCAGCCGGATGTCGGTGGCGATGGTGTTCATGGCCGGGCAGCCCGAGTAGGTGGGCGTGATGGTCACCGTGATGTGCTCACCCGCCACCTCCACGTGGCGCACAATGCCCAGGTCGAGGATGCTGAGCACCGGCACCTCGGGGTCAGTTACTTCTTCCAGCAGGTCCCAGATGTGGGTCTCAGTGGGCGCGGCGGTTACCACGTTAGGCCGGGGTAGGAGTGTTGCACGTATTGCAGCTCGGCCAGCAGGTAGCCCAGGTGCTCGGAGTGGCGGCCCAGCTTGCCACCCGGCTGCGCAAACGCGCCGGTGGGCACCGCCAAGGTCGCTTCCTCAAAAACGTACGCCACGTAGGCCGCGGCTTTTTCCTGAATGGCGGCGTAGTCGGGCACCAGCCCGGCAGCTTGCAGCGCCTGCTCGGTGGGCGTGGGGGTCGTAAGCTCAGCGGCGTAGCGCCAGAGCGTGCGCAGCGCTTTTTCGAGGCGCTGGCGGCTTTCGGCAGTGCCGTCGCCAAAGCGGATTATCCACTCGGCGCTCCACTTGCGGTGGTAAGCGGCTTCTTTCAGCGACTTCTCGGCGATGGCGGCCAGGCGCGGCTCGGGGCCTTTTTGCAGTTCGCTAAGTAGCTCGTAGTGAAATACATCGAACAGAAACTGCCGCAGCACGGTGTGGGCAAAGTCGCCGTTGGGCTGCTCGACGAGCAGCGGGTTGCGGTATTCCACGGCGCTGCGCAGGTAGGCCAGGTCGTCTTCGGTGCGGCCCTGGCTCTCTAGCTCGGCGGCGTACTGGTAGTAGCTGCGGGCCTCGCCCAGCAGGTCGAGGGCGATGTTGGAGAGCGCCAAATCCTGCTCCAGAATGGGGCCGTGCCCGCACCACTCCGACAGGCGGTGCGCCAGGATGAGGCTGGTATCGGCGAGCTGCAGCACGTACTCAAACAGCTGGCTTTGCAGGCTAGCCGGGTAGGCCGGCGCGGCGGTGTGGGCGGGCGAAAGGTCGGGCGTGGCCATCGGGCTTACATGTGTTTAATGGAATCCGGCACGTCGTAGAACGTGGGGTGCCGGTACACTTTATCGGCGGCGGGGTCGAAAAACTCGGCCGCCTCGTCGGGGTTGGAGGCGTGGATGTGGGTCGATTCCACGACCCAAATGCTCACGCCTTCGAGGCGGCGCGTGTACACGTCGCGGGCGTTTTGCATGGCCATCGCCGCGTCGGCGGCGTGCAGGCTACCCACGTGCTTGTGGTCAAGCCCCTGCTTGCTGCGGATAAAGACCTCCCACAGAGGCCATTCGGAGTTATTCATCTTGCTAGAAACCAGCTGTCATGCTGACGAAGGAAGCAGCTTGTCAGGGTAGGGCTGTATGGCTAGGGTCATGCTGACAAGCTGCTTCCTTCGTCAGCATGACAACGATTTTTTAAGTGTCTTTACCAGCTAACCTACGCTGCCACCACCTCGCGCGCCTTGCGCTTGGCGGCGTGGGCCATCGCGGCCTCGCGCACCCAGGCGCCTTCTTCGTGGGCTTGCACGCGGGCTTGCAGGCGGTCGTGGTTGCAGAGGCCGTTGCCTTTCACCACGTTCCAGAATTCTTCCCAGTTCACCTCACCAAAGTCGTAGGCCTTACGCGCCTCGTTCCACTTCAGGGCAGGGTCGGGCACGGTGAGGCCCAGAAACTCGGCCTGGGGCACCATCATGTCCACGAATTTCTGGCGCAACTCGTCGTTGGTGAAGCGCTTGATGCGCCAGTTCATGCTCTGCGCCGTGTTGGGCGACTCACTGTCCTTGGGGCCGAACATCATTAGCGTGGGCCACCACCAGCGGTTGAGGGCTTCCTGGGCCATCTCCTTTTGCACGGGCGCGCCTTCGCAGAGCGTCTGCATTATCTCAAAGCCCTGGCGCTGATGGAAGCTCTCCTCCTTGCACACGCGCACCATGGCGCGGGCGTAGGGACCGTAGGAGGTGCGGCACAGCGGCACCTGGTTGAGGATGGCGGCGCCGTCCACGAGCCAGCCCACGCAGCCCATATCAGCCCAGCTCAGGGTGGGGTAGTTGAAAATGCTGCTGTACTTGGCCTTGCCCGAGTGCAGGTCGGCGAGCATCTGGTCGCGCGAGGTGCCCAGCGTTTCGGCGGCGCTGTAGAGGTAGAGGCCGTGGCCCGCCTCGTCCTGCACCTTGGCCAGCAAAATGGATTTGCGCTTGAGCGAAGGCGCGCGCGTTATCCAGTTGCCTTCGGGCAGCATACCCACCAGCTCGGAGTGCGCGTGCTGCGAAATCTGGCGCACGAGCGTTTTGCGGTACGCGTCGGGCATCCAGTCCTTGGGCTCGATGCGGATATCGGCGTCGATACGGGCCTGAAATTGTTCTTCGGGAGTGAGGTCTGGGGCGAGCGTTTCCATAAGCGAACAACAAATACTAACAAGCGTTAGTTTTTCAAAGTTAAGGAAAATTCGGGGATTGTCGGCAGGTTGTAAAACGGAGTGGCATTCCGTTTAGCGTTCGGTCAGGCTGCTCAACGATAAACGGAGTGCCACTCCGTTTTACACTTTGACTTCGCCATCATCCAGCACATCCTGCACGTACAGCATTTTGACCAGCACCGTGATAATGGCAATGATGGGCGTGGCCAGCGTGAGCCCCAGCAGCCCTGTAAACGAACCGATAATGAGCTGCCCCACCAAGATGAGCGCCGGCGGCAGCGAAATGAGCCGCTGCTGCAACACCGGCGACACGGCCGCGCTCTCCAACGTCTGCGCGCCCAGGTACAGCAGCAGCACGTACAGGGCCATGTGCGGCCCGCCGTTGAAGAAAGCCAGCAGCAGCGCCGGTACCATCGATACCACCGGCCCGATGTTGGGAATGAACGTGACCAGGCCTGCAAACAGCCCCAGCACCGCCGCCAGTGGCATCCCCAAAAAGCTGAGGCCTACCACCGTGAGCACCCCCACAAAGAGCATGGAGGCTAGTCGGCCCAGCACCCAGCTCACGAGCGTACTGCTGATTTTGTCAAGCACTTCGTGGGCGCGGGCGCGGCCGCTTTTGGGCACCAGCATTACCAGCCCGGCGCGGTAAGTTTTGGGCTGAAGAACCAGAAACACGGCCAGAAACAGGATGACGTAACCATCGGCCAGGATGCTGAAAGTGGTCGAAAAAACGCCCGTGGCGCGGCTCAGCCATTCCGAAGTGCCGCCCATTACTTTGCGCAGGTCGAGGTTTTCGCCGGCTAGCCACTGGCCCCACTCGGTGCCGCTCACGCGGGCCTGGGCGTTGCGGATGGCCTGGGGCAGTTGCTGCTGCAAGTCGCTCACCTGCTCACTAAGCTTCGCTGAAAACAGCCAGCCCATGCCAACCAGCAGCCCCAGCACTAGCAGCGCCAGCAGGGCCAACGCTAGCCCCTCGGGCAGCCCGATGCGGCGGTGCAGCCACGCGCCACCCGCCCGCAGCGGCAGCGCAATCAATAGCGCCGCCAGTAGCCGCAGAAACACCCCAAACGCCAGCCCCAGCAAGCCCGTGAGCCCCAGCACCAATAGCGTGAGGCCCACCGCAATGAGTACTCGCTGCACGTAGGATTGAAGGGAAGAAGTAGGGGCAGAATTTTCCATAGAAACGAGCCGGATGCAGGAATACAAGCTGCGCCGCTCCTGAAGCCATACGGCTCGGCTAGCCTTCCCGCCGATAACGGGGCCGGCGCGGGGGCTTACTGGTCAAAATCTACGGTTACCTCGGGCGTGGTGGGCCGGGCCTGGCAGGTGAGCACGTAGCCCTTGGCTACTTCCTCGGTTGAGAGCGAGTAGTTTACGTCCATCGCCACGGTGCCGGCCGTGACGCGCCCCAGGCAGGTACTGCACATGCCGTTTTTGCACGAGTATGGGGCGTCGATGCCGGCGGCCAGGGCCGCGTCGAGCACCGTATCACCGTAGTACGACATGTCGAGGCGGTAGGCGCGGCCGTCGAGGTGCACGGTCACCTGGCTTTTCTGGTCGTCTTCGCCCACCGGGCGGGTGGGGGCGGCCGTTTTGCTGGCTCCACCCGCCGCGGCAAACAGCTCGAAATGAATTTTTTCGGGCGCCACGCCCGCGTCAGCCAGCGCCTGGCGCACGCCGTGTATCATCTCCTCGGGGCCGCAGATAAACGCCTCGTCGAGCCCCGCCGCCGGGATGAGCTGGCGCAGCAGCTGCGCCGTCTTGGCCTCATCCACGCGCCCAAAAAACAGGTCGCTGTCGCCCTGCTCGCGGCTCAGGACGTGGTACACGCTCAGCCGGCCCAAAAACTTATTCTTCAGGCCCTCAAGCTGTTCCTTGAAAATAATCGAGTTGCGCCCCCGGTTGCCGTACACCAGGTATACGTGGCTAGCCGGCTCGGTCAGCAGCACCGTTTTGGCGATGCTCAGGATGGGCGTGATGCCGCTGCCGGCCGCAAACAATGCGTAGCGCTTGGCCTGGCTAGGGTGCAAAGTGGGCGAGAAGCGGCCCTGCGGCGGCATTACATCCAGCGTGTCGCCGAGGCGCAGGCCGTCTTCCACCGCCAGGGTCGAGAAGCGCCCGCCGGGCACTTTCTTGATGGCCACGCGCCACTCCTCCTCGAGCGGGCTGCTGGAAATGGAGTAGCTGCGGCGCAGTTCTTCCCCATTGTGCTCACGGCGCAACGTCAGGTATTGGCCCGGCTGGTAGCGAAAAGTTTCGCGCAGCTCGGCCGGCACCTCGAAAGCCAGCGACACGCAGTCGGGCGTTTCGCGGGTGATACTCTTGATTTTTAAAGAATGGAAACGGCTCATCTACTTATACTAACGTCTGTCATGCTGACGAAGGAAGCATCCTGTCAGGTTCGTGCGAATGCTCAACTAGTGTTCTGTCCTGACAAGATGCTTCCTTCGTCAGCATGACGGATGACTCTTTTAAGGCTGCTTTATTCTGCCTATTTCACTTCCCGCAAGTCCTGCACGCGGTTCAATTTGCCGCCTTCGCTGCGCGGTAGCTGCCCGCAGCCCAGCAGGTTCACGCGCATACTGAGGCCGATATTGTCCTTGATTTTCTTGGCAAACTGGCCCTGGAGCTGGCGCAGGCTGTCGTGCTGCGCGAGGTGCTCGGCGGTGAGCGCAGCTGTGGCTAGCCCCAGCGCGCGCAGCAGCGGCTCGGCCACTTCCACGTTCACTTCCACCTCGTCGAGGCTGCCGCGGCGGGTGGCCACCACCTGGTAATACGGGCTGACGTGGGCTAGCCCGCTGATGATGTCCTCGACCTGCGTGGGGAAAAAATTGACCCCGCGAATGATGAGCATGTCATCGGCCCGCCCGCGAATCGGGCCCATTTTGACGTGGGTACGCTTCACCGAATGGTCGTAGTAGATGTTGGTGATGTCGCCCGTCCAGTAGCGCAGAATGGGCATGGCCTTCTTGGTCAGCGTACTGAAAACCAGTACCCCCAGCTCGCCTTCGGCTACCGGCTCGCCGGTGTCTTTGTCCACTACTTCGGGATAAAAATGGTCCTCCCAGATGTAGCTGCCGGTGCCGCGCTCGTCCACGTCTTCCTGCGAGATACCGGGGCCCAGTATCTCGCTGAGGCCGTAGATGTTGGTGGCCGCCACGCGCAGGCCGTCCTGCACCTGCGTGCGAATGGCCTCGCTCCAGGGCTCGGCCCCGAGCACGGCCAGCTTCAGGTTAATGGCCTCGGGGGCGATGCCGCGCCGCTGCATTTCTTCGGCCAAAACCTGGGCGTAGGAGGGCGTAGCGCAGATGATTTCGGGCCGGAAATCCTGCAAAAGCTGCAGCTGCCGGTCGGTGCTGCCGCCCGAAACGGGAATGACGGTCAGCCCCAGTTTTTCAGCCCCGTAGTGGATGCCCAGGCCGCCCGTAAATAGGCCGTAGCCGTAGGCGTTCTGCATTTTCATGCCCGGCCGGCAGCCGGCGGCGACCAGCGAGCGCGCTACCACTTCGGAAAAAATGTCGAGGTCACCGGCCGTGTAGCCCACCACCGTGGCCTTGCCCGTGGTGCCGCTCGAGCAGTGCAGCCGCGCCACCTCCGCCTCAGGCACTGCAAAGAGGCCGAAGGGGTAATTATCCCGAAAATCAGTCTTTTTGGTAAAGCCCAGCTTAGTCAAATCCTCCAGTCCGCGAAACGTGGCGGGGTGGATGCCCTCCTCGGCAAACTTGCGCTGGTAAAACGGCACCCGTGCCGCTAGGTACGCGACCTGCTCCTTCAGGCGGACGTTTTGCAAGGCGCGCAACTGGGGCAGCGGGAGCTGTTCAATGTCAGGGTTAAAGAGCATGGGCTAGGGTGGGAGAAAGTAGCCAGATTAACACCGTAAAACTAACGAACGTTTGTTATTGTGCAGCGCAAAATTTAGGCTAGCCAGCAGCAGCTGTAGCCGCTTTCCGCTGGCTAGCCTGGTAGGCTGCGCTATACCTTCAGCAATTCCGCCTCGCGGTGGCCGGCCAGCTGCTGCCACAGCAAGATAAGCACGGCCTGGGTGGTGTACTCGATATTAGTTTGGCGGCCGCGGTCGATGTTGATTTGGCGGCTCACGGTGCCGGCCGGGGTGGCGCAGGCAATGCAGATGGTGCCCACCGGCTTGAGCGGCGTGCCGCCGCCAGGCCCGGCAATGCCGCTGGTGGCCAGGGCCACGTCGCAGCCCAGGCGGGTGCGGGCGCCCTCGGCCATTTCGCGCACGGTGGCCTCGCTCACGGCGCCGTGCTGGCCCAGGGTTTCGGCGCTTACGTCTAATAGGCTTTCTTTCAAGTTATTATCATACGCCACCACGCTGCCGCGGAAGTAGGCCGAGCTGCCGGGCACGCTCGTGATGCGGGCGGCTACCGCGCCGCCGGTGCAGCTTTCGGCGGTGCCGAGCCGGTAGTTTTTGGCTTGCAAAATCTTGCCAATCACCACTTCGAGCGGCGAGTCTTCCTCGGCAAAAATGTACTCGCCGATGCGCTGGCGCAATTCGGGCAGCAGGGCCAGCATGCGGCCGCGCAGGTCGGGCCCATGCTCGGTAGAGTGGCCATCGGTGGTGCCGGTGAGGCGCAGGCGCACGCTGCCCAGGCTGGGCAGGTAGGCGAGCTTGATGTTGGAGGGTAGGGCACTTTCCCAATCCTTGATTTTCTCGGCCAGAAACGACTCGCCCAGGCCGGCCGTCATAATAACAACGTGCTCGATGGGGGCTAGCTGGAATTTCTCCTGTAGCCGGGGTAGCACCTGGTCCGTCATCAGGCGCTTCATCTCGAAGGGCACGCCGGGCATGCTGATAAACACCGTGCCGCCGTCCTCTATCCACATGCCGGGCGCCGTGCCCACGGCATTATGCAGTACTTCGGTGCCTTCGGGCACCATGGCCTGCTGGCGGTTCACGTCGAGCATGGGACGGTTGAAGCGCCGGAAAATTTCCTCCACGTGGCGCAGCGTGGGCGCGTGCTCTACCAACTCGCGGCCGAAGTAGCGGGCCAGCACGTGCTTGGTGAGGTCGTCTTTGGTGGGACCGAGGCCGCCGGTCATCAGGATGACCTTGGCGCGCTGGCGGGCCTGGTCGAGAGCGGCCACTATCTCGTCGGCGCGGTCGCTCACGCTCGTTATCTGGCGCACGCGCAGGCCTAGCCGGCCGAGCTGCTGGCCCATAAAGGCCGAATTGGTATCCACGACCTGCCCATAGAGCAGCTCGTCGCCGATTGTCATGATTTCAACGTCCATCGAAAAAGCAATAGAATAGTTTGGCAAGGTTTTGTAAAGACCTTTGCGGCGGGGTGCTTGCAGGACAGCTATACGAGCCGTCCGGTTTTGCGCGCCCCCTTTTTTCTTTTTCTATCCGATGAAAAATCTACTCCTGGCGCTGGCCTTGTGCAGCGCTGCCCCGACCCTGGCCCAAACCACCAAAAAAGCCACCACGACCAAGAAAACTACCGTCGTGAAAAAAGCGCCGGTGAAAGCTACGCCGGCCAAGACAACCACCACTAAAACCACTACTACTACGACCAAGGCCGCCGCCGTTGCCCCGGCCCCCGCGCCCACCCCGGTAGCCCCGCTCACCGAAGCCGAGGCTAGCAGCGGCCTGCGCGAGGCCCTCACCACCGGCATTACCAAGGCCGTGGCCTTTGCCTCGGAGCCCGATGGCTTCAACCTGAACGACGACATCCGCATCCCGTTTCCGCCCGATGCGCAGCTCGTGGCTACTACCATCGGCTCGCTGCCGCTGGGCAAGCAGGCCGTGGAGCAAGTAACCAACCTGATGAACCGCGCCGCCGAAGCCGCTGCGCCCGCCGCCAAGGATATCTTTCTCAATGCCTTGCAAAATCTCTCGCTCCCCGATGCGCTCTCGCTCGTGACCAGCGGCAGCAAGGACGCCGCCACCCAGCTGCTGCGCAAAAACTCGGAGGCCGCTCTCAACGCTGCCCTGCGCCCGAGCATCGTGCAGAGCCTCGACCAGGTGGGCGCCAACGCGGCCTACGCCAAGCTCATCGACCGCTACAACAAGATTCCGCTGATGACGCCTGCCAAAAATAACCTTACCGACTACGTGACGGCCCAAACCGTGGACGGCCTCTTCGTGCTGCTAGCCCAGCAGGAGGGCAAAATCCGCCAGAACCCGGCCGCGCAGTCCACCGCGCTGCTCAAGCGCGTGTTCGGCGCAAAATAATTTGAGCTGAAAGCCCGCCGCCAACTCGGTTGAGGTGAGCGCGCTAGCCCCCCGCTGATAGTGTAGCCCTAGTCGCCCCGCGGCTAGGGCTTTTTGTTGGGTTTAAACCCCGTGCCTAGCTTGCGCTCCAAGAAGTAATGCATTCATAAAATGTTGATTTCATGAAAATTACATACGCGATAGTGTTGAGCTTGTTGGCACTGGCTGGGTGCCGCAAAGACGAGGGCCAGGCACCGGCCTCCGTGGTGCCGCTGCACCTTTCCTTCGGGGCCGGCACCCTGACGCTGAATCCCTCGGGCTACGCGCCGCTCACGGCCCGGCTCAGCTTGCTGTCGCGCCAGAGCGGGCAGCTGCGCCTGGTGGTGCACGGCCGGCACGGCACGGCCTCCGACCTCACGCAGCAGTTTGCAGACGAAGGTACGGTGCACACGGTACCGATTCTGGGCCTCTACCCCGACTACGCCAATAGCGTGTCGGTGCAGCTGGTGGACCCTAGCGGCCGGGTGCTGGCCGATACGGCCCTCACCATTCAGACTCAGGCGCTGCCGCCCGATATGCCGGCTAGCCTCGTGACGACCGCGCCAACGGGCGGCGCGCTGGGCGGCGATTTTACTTTGGTGAGCAACTTCAGCGCTACCGACCCGCAGATGCCGCTCATCGTGGATAATTACGGGGATATTCGCTGGCTGCTCGACTACCGTGGCCTAGCCGAGCTCGGGCAGCTTTCCTACGATTGTGGCATCAGCCGGCTGCGCAACGGCAACTACTGCTTTGCGGATAAAACCACTAGCCTCATTTTTGAGGTCGATGCGTACGGCACCATTATAAACCGCTGGAATATGGCGGGCTATACGTTTCACCACGAGCTATACGAGAAACCCGACGGTAATTTCTTGGTAACAGTGAATAAAACCGGTAGCACGCACCCCGACGGCTCGGCCACCGACGAGGACTACGTAATCGAAGTAGACCGCCACGCCAACCACGTGGTGCAGACGTGGGACCTCAAGCAGAGCCTCAACGAAAACCGCCACGCCCTGGAAACTGACCCCGTGGACTGGCTCCACGCCAACGCCGTGCTCTACGACCCCTCCGACAATACCATCCTCGTGTCGGGCCGCTACCAGGGCGTGGTGAAGCTGACCTACGACAACCACGTGAAGTGGCTGCTGGCCCCGCACCGCGGCTGGGGGCCCAACCACCAGGGCCAGGACCTGAATCAGCTGACCCTGGCGCCGCTCGACGCCGCTGGCCAGGCGATTACCGATACGGCGGTAATCAATGGCTCTGCCAACCACCCCGATTTTGAGTGGAACTGGTACCAGCACTCTATTCAGCTGCTGCCCAATGGCGATTTGCTGCTGTTTGATAATGGCACCAATCGCAATTTTATCCGCAATGCGCCGGCCCACTACAGCCGGGCGGTGGTGTACCGGCTAGACCCGGCGGCCCGCACCGTACAGCAAATCTGGACCTACGGCAAGGAGCGGGGCGCCGACACGTTCTCCGCTATTGTGTCGCGGGTGCAGTATTTACCAGCCGTCAATCACATCATGTTTTGCCCCGGCTACCAAGTGCCTAACGCGACTGGCCAGGGCGGCAAAATCATTGAGCTGGACTATGCCAGCAAGCAAGTGCTGTTTGAAATGCAGCTGAGCCCGGCCAATGGCTTTGCCTTTCACCGCGCCCAGCGCGCCAGCATCTACCCCTGAGCAAGTACAAAAAAGAAGGGACTGCGCATGCAGTCCCTTCTTTTTTGACCTAGCCAATAGGGCTTAGTAGTCACTGTCATAATCGTCGCCACGGCCGCGGCTGCGCGAGCTGCTACCGCCAAACTCGTCGTCGTCGTCATCGGCTAGGTCATCGTCTTCGAGCGGAGCCAGGCCGCTGGCGCCGTCGGGGTCTTCGGCGGCTTCGGCCGTCTCAAATTCGTCTTCGGTCATGGAAGCGAGGTCGAGCGCCTCATCGTGCGAGGAGCCCGTGTCGCGCCACATCAGGTAGTCGGCGTATTTGGCCGAAAGCTGGTCCTCGCTGGAGCCCTTGGTTTTGGCGCCGCCAGTGCTGGCAAACGCGTCGAGGTTATCGTCGTCGGCGAGGTCGTCGTCGTCCAGGTTATCGTACTGTCGCATGGCAAAAAAGGGGCAGCAGAGAGTAATTGAATGGGTTTTTGGAACGTAGCCCGAAGATACGGCGAGCGGCGAATTGAGTTGGCTGCGCCCAGCGCAGTCTACAAAAAAAGTGCCGGACTAGGCGCGCAGGGTCACGCCCCGGTAGGCCTCGGTCAGCGGCAGCTCCAAATCTAGGTCGTCAATCACTAGCACAGCCTCAAGCCCGCTGAAACCCAGCACGTCGAGGTTGCCCGCCGCATTGCGCGAGCCCAGCGAAATGCGCGCCGCAAACTCCGTAATCAGCACCACGTGCTGCACCGTCGGGATGTCAAAATACGCCTCAAATACCTGCTGGAAATGCCCCGGCATGGGGTGCGGCAGCACCCGCACCAGCACCGTCGGGTTCAGCAGGTTGTCGCGGTGGCCATCGGCCAGCCACAGCGCCTTGCTAGCCACCAGCGACACATCGGGGTAGGTAAACAGGCCGGCGCCCAGCGCGTGCACCCGCGTGGCGCTGCCCAGCACCGTAAAGTCGCGGCCGCCCACCTGGCTAGCCAGGTGCAGCGCCGTGTTTTCGGCAATAAGGGTGTGGGCGGCGGTGGGGGCGGGCAGCGGGAAAACGTTGCCGTCGAGGTATTCGCTAGGGCCGGGGGCTAGCCGCTCGGCGGCCAGGTAGTCTTGTTCGGCGTTGCTGAGCATGGAAAAGCAACTTTAGGAGCTATTGAAAATCAGTGATACGCACCTGCGCGTCGCAAAAGCTGTATTCGGCCGGTACGTTGGATGATACTATTACCAGGCGGCCGGCGCGCACCAGGGCCACGTGCTCCAGGTACCAGGCCACGCCCTGGGCATCGAGGTTGGTGGTGGGCTCATCCAGCAGCAGCAGCGGGGTGGCCGCGTACAGGGCTAGCCCCAGCTTGAGACGCTGCTTCATGCCCGACGAAAACGTGCGCACCGCCTGGTGCCGCGCCTTGTGCAGGTACATGATTTCCACCAAATCAGCGATTGACACGCCCAGCCGCAGCGGCTTGAGCTTGGTATGAAAAGCCAGTAGCTCGAGCAACGTAAAATCTTCGGGTAGCTCCAGGTAGGGGGCGCAGTAGGCGAGCTGGCGCGGCACTTCGGCCACGGGCAGCAGCTTGCCGCTGAGGGCCCACTCGTAGCGTACCGTGCCCTCGCTAGGGAGTAGTTGCCCCGCTAAGATGCTGAGCAGTGTGCTTTTGCCCGCCCCATTGGGGCCCAGAATGGCCGTGGCCGAATCAGGCTCGAAGGCGTAGCTCAAGCGCCGGAAAATCCACTGGCGGCCGTAGCGGCGGCCTAGGTCTTGGGCGTTAATTTGTAAATCCATTAGCTTTTAGCTGCTAGCTATCAGCTTATTACGCGAGCCAGGCTAACAGCTCAACAGATTAGTCGGCAGCTTCTTCGGCCAGGCTGCCGCGGCTAGGGCCTTTGATGATGCCGCGGGCGGCCGAGCGCACAAACTGCGTTATCTCGTCGCGCTCGGGCGAGGGCGGCAGCTCCACGTCGATGCGGCTCAGGGCGTCGGCCATCGGCAAGCCGCTGAGGTACAGCGTGCGGTACATCTCGTGGATGTTATTGACCTGTTGCTCCGTGAAGCCCCGGCGGCGCAGCCCCACCGAGTTGACGCCGGCGTAGGTCAGCGGCTCGCGGGCGGCCTTCACAAAGGGCGGCACATCCTTGCGCACCAGCGAGCCGCCGGCGATAAAGGCGTGCGCCCCGATGTTGGTAAACTGATGAATGGCCGTGGTGCCGCCGATAATGGCCCAGTCGCCCACTTGCACGTGGCCCGCCATCTGGGTGGCGTTGGATATCACGCAGTGGTCACCCACGAAGCAGTCGTGGGCAATGTGCACGTAGGCTTGCAGCAGGCAGTGGCTGCCCACCACCGTGCGGCCCCGGTCGATGGTGCCGCGGTTCACGGTCACGCACTCGCGCAGCACGGTGTAATCGCCGATGTGGGCGGTGGTTACCTCGCCGGCAAACTTCAGGTCCTGCGGCACACCCGACACCACGGCCCCCGGAAAAATCTGGCAGTTGGCCCCGATGCGCGCCCCGTCCATGATGGTCACGTTGGGCCCAATCCAGGTGTTTTCGCCAATCTCCACGTCCCCGTAAATGGTGGTGAACGGTTCGACGGTAACGCCCGGGGCTAGCCGGGCGGCGGGGTGGATATGGGCGAGGGGAGAAAGCATTTCTTGAAATTATGAATTATGAATTATGAATTATGAGTTATGTGGTAATGAGCAGGCTAGCTGTGGGGTGCCGGGCCAATTCATAATTCACAATTCACAATTCATAATTAACCTAGACGTTGTCCTTGCGGACGATGGCGGCGCTCATTTCGGCGTCGCACACTACTTTGCCATTCACAAAAGCCTGGCCCTTCATCTTGGCAATGCCGCGCTTGATGGGCGCCGTGAGCACGCAGTGGAAGATGATGGTATCGCCGGGCAGCACCTTCTTGCGGAAGCGCGCATTCTCAATACCCAGGAAATACTGCCAATAGTTCTCGGGGTCGGGCACGGTATTCATCACCAAGATGCCGCCGGTCTGGGCCATGGCCTCAATCTGCAACACGCCGGGCATCACGGGGTTACCCGGGAAGTGGCCCTGGAAAAAGGGCTCGTTCATGGTAATGTTCTTCACGGCCGTCACCATCTGGCTGTCGAGGTGAATCACCTTGTCGAGCAGCAGGAAGGGGTAGCGGTGGGGCAGCACCTGCATAATGCGGTTGATGTCCATCACCGGCGTGCGGCTAGGGTCATACACCGGCACGGCGCTGGTGCGGTCTTCCAGCATCCGCTTCTTGATTTTCTTGGCGAAGGCGACGTTGGCGGCGTGGCCGGGGCGGGCGGCCAGAATCTGGCCTTTCAGTGGGCGGCCCACCAGGGCAAGGTCGCCCACGAGGTCGAGCAGCTTGTGGCGGGCGGGCTCGTTTTTGTGGCGCAGGTCCACGTTGTTGAGAATGCCCTCCTTCTTCACCGATACCTTGGGCTTGCCCAGCATGGCAGCTAGCTCATCGAGCTCATGCTCGCCCACCACGCGGTCGACCACCACGATGGCGTTGCTCAAATCGCCGCCCTTGATAAGGTTTGACTTGTACAAATGCTCCAGCTCGTGCAAAAAGCAGAACGTGCGCGACGACGCAATCTCATCGCTAAACTGCTTGATATCCGTGAGCGTAGCGTGCTGCGAGCCCAGCACCGGCGAGTTGTAGTCCACCATCACCGTGAGGCGGTAGTCGGCCAGCGGCAGGGCCGCGATTTCGACGCCCCGCGCATTATCCATGTAGCGGATGGTATCGGGAATTTCGTAGTAGTTGCGCAGGGCGTTCTGCTCCGCAAAGCCCACCTCGTTGAGGGCCTTGATAAACTCGAACGACGAGCCATCCATGATGGGTGGCTCGGGGCCGCTGAGCTGAATGAGCACGTTGTCGAGCTGCAAGCCCACGAGGGCGGCTAGGGTATGCTCCACGGTGTTGATGCGGGCGCCGTTTTGCTCGATGGTGGTGCCCCGCGAGAGGTCTACCACGTTGTCGACGTCGGCATCGACGAGGGGCTGGCCGGGCAAATCGACGCGCTGAAACTTGTAGCCGTGGCCCACCGGGGCGGGGCAGAAGGTCATGGTGGCCTCCGCGCCGGTGTGCAGGCCGATACCCCGCACCGTTACGGGGGCCTTGATAGTGTGTTGTTTATCGTTCATTATCTAGCTGTTAGCTGTTAGCTACTAGCTTTTAGCCGGAGGCCGGAAAGGCTGAAAAAAGAGGTATCGAACACTGCTAACAGCTAACAGCTAATAGCTAACAGCTCAAATAGGGTGCAAAGCTAAGGCTTATCGGGCGCTGGCGAGTTTTTTTCGAGGGCCGCCACGCGCTGCTCCAGCTCGGGCAGGCGCCGGAAAACCACCTGCGCTCGCTGGTTTTGCTTGAAGTCGAAGGCCGTGGAGCCTTGCAGAAAAAGACCTTCCTGCTTGAAGCTCTTGCCCACGCCCGACTGCGCCGTAACGGTCGTTTTGTTGGGCATCGTGACGTGGCCCGACACGCCCACCTGGCCCGCCAGCACGCAGGAATCGCCGATTTTAACCGAGCCCGCTAGCCCCGTTTGGGCGGCGATAACGGTGTGGCGGCCTACCTCCACGTTGTGGGCCAGCTGCACGAGGTTGTCGATTTTGGCACCCTGGCGCACCACCGTGCTGCCCATGGTGGCGCAGTCCACGGTGGCATTGGCCCCGATGCTCACGTCGTCCTCCAGCACCACGTTGCCAATTTGCGGAATGGCTTTGTACGAGCCATCGGGCTGGGGCGCGAAGCCGAAGCCATCGGTGCCCACCACCGCGCCCGCCTTGATGACGCAGCGCTGCCCAATCACGGTATCGGCATACACCTTAGCGCCGGCGTGGATGATGGAATTATCGCCGATACGCACCCGGTCGCCGATGAAGGCGTGCGGGAAAATGAGCACGTTCTCGCCAATCACGCAGCCCTCGCCCACGTACGAAAACGCCGCCCGGTAGTGGCCCGCCCCGATGGTGCTGCCCTCGCCCAGAAAGCTGGGCTGCTCCACGCCGCGCTTGCCCACGCGCGTGGCCTGGGCATAAAACTCCAGCAGCTTGGTAAAGGCCGAGTAGGGGTCGGCTACCCGGATGAGGCTAGCGGCCACCGCCTGGCGCAGCGGCAGCTCGGGGCTCACGATGACGGCCGTGGCGCCAGTAGTGTAGAGATACTGCTCGTATTTGGCATTGGCCAAAAAGGCGAGCGCGCCGGAGCCGGCTTCCTCAATCTTGGCTAGGCTCGATACGGTGGCCGCGGCGTCGCCCTCCACGGTGCCGCCCACCACCTGGGCAATCTGACCAACGGTAAATTTCATAGGTGGCAAAAGTACGGGCCGGGACGTTAGTGAATGGTGGCTAGCGGCTGGCCGAAATAGGTGGCTAGCCGCTCGTGCAGCAGCGCTACCAGCGCCGGGTCCTCAAACTGATAATCATCAGGGATGCGCAGGTTGACAATGGGCTTACCGTGCAGCTCGGGGCCAAACTTGGCCCGCAGGCGGGCGGCGTGCCGCTTTTCCATCACAAAAATGACGTCGGCCCAGCCCAGGTGGCTGGCCGCCACGCGCACCCGGGCGCCCGGCTCGGTGCCCGCCGAGCGGGCCAGCAGGCTGGGGTGGCCCGCAAATAGCCCCTCGGCGGTGAGGCTGCGCCAGCGGTTCTGGCTGCAAATGAACAGGAGCTGGCGGGGGAGGGGCGCGGAATTTTCTGGCAAAGGAAGTCTAGGATTAAAGCAGGCTAGCGGCGGCCGGCAGCCTTTAGCGGCTGGGCACTAACGCCCTGAGTAGTGATTCTGACGGGCAGAATGTGGCCTTGCTTATCAAAATGCATTTCGTCGATGCACACCTGGCGGTGGTTGCCGTCGGGGTCGCCGAGCGGGTGGCGGTGGTACACAATGTACCAGCGGTCGGTGCCCGGCACGTTGATGATGGAGTGGTGCCCGGCGCCGGTACCTACTTTCAGGTCTTGCTGCAAAATCTTGCCCTCCCGCCGGAACGGCCCAAACGGCGACTCGCCCACGGCGTAGGCCACCGAGTAGTCGGGGCCGGTCCAGCCGCCCTCACTCCACATAAAATAGTACTTGCCCTGGCGCCGGAACATGAGCGGTCCCTCGACATACTTTTCGGGGGTAATGGACTTGAACACCGTGCCATCGGCAAAGGGGAGAAAGCCGGTAAAATCGTCCTTCAGCCGGGCAATGTTGCAGTGCTGCCAGCCGCCGTAGAGGAGGTAATACTTGCCGTCGGCGTCCTTGAACACGAACTGGTCGATGGGCTGGGCGCCGTTTTCGATGGTGCCCACAAGCGGGTGCCCGAGCAGGTCTTTGAACGGCCCGGCCGGGCTAGCGGCCACCGCCACCCCGATGCCCCCCGGCGGCTCGTTGGGCTTCTCGGGATGGTAGTCGTTGGCCCCAAAAAAGAGGTAATACTTGCCGCCCTTGGCCACGATGGCGGGCGCCCACATAGCCCGGTGCGCCCACTTCACGGCGGCCGTGTCGATGATGCGCGGGTGCTTGGTCCAGTGCACAAGGTCGGGCGAGGAAAAGGCGTCGAGGTACACCTGCTCGGCAAACGGCGCCGAGTATGTGGGGTAAATCCAGTATTGCGAGCCGAAGATGGCCGCTTCCGGGTCGGCGTACCAGCCCGGAAAAATAGGATTGCCGGCCTGCGGCGCCGCCTTGGCGGGCTGCTGGGCTGCGGCCACGTGGCAGGCCAGCGCGCCAGCTAGGGTAAGGAGGATTTTCGACATATAACAGGTCGGCGAAAGCCAGCTGGACAAGGCCAGCCGGGTGGGTGGGAAGGAGCAAAGGACGTCCCGAAGATATCGGCCGTTGCCCGAGTGCTAGCCCCACGCCGCTGGGAATAGGTCGGACAGTGGTAATATTCGCTGAAAAAATGGCCAGCGCGGGCTGGTTCGCCACTGCCTTTTCCCACCTCTCTTATGCTTCTGCTTCGTCAATCGTTGCCCCTGGTTGCCAGTTTGTTGCTGGCCGCGCCGTTTGCCCACGCCACCGTGCGCCTGCCCGCGCTGGTGGGCAGCCACATGGTGCTGCAGCGCGGGCGGCCGGTGCCCGTGTGGGGCTGGGCCGCGCCCGGCGAGCGCGTCAGCGTCACGTTTCGGGGTCAAACCTACGCCGCCCCAACGCCCGATGCCAGCGGCCGCTGGCAGGCCACGCTACCCGCTACGCCAGCTGGCGGGCCGTATGTGCTCACTGTTAAAGGTCAGAATAGCATTGCCCTAACTGATGTGCTGGTGGGCGACGTGTGGCTAGCCTCGGGCCAGTCGAACATGCAGATGCCAGTGCAAGACCGCCCCGGCGGCTACCAGCCCGTGCAGCAGGCCGCCCAGGAAATCGCCGCCGCCAACTGGCCCAATATCCGCTTCTTCACCGCTACCCAAACCGTGGCCTACCGCCCGCAGGCCGAGGTGGCGGGCACTGGCTGGCTCGTGTGCAGCCCCGCCACGGTGGCCGGGCTGTCGGCGGTGGCCTACTTCTTCGGCCGCGACCTTTATAAGCAATATAAAGTGCCCGTGGGCCTACTCGTGAGCAGCTGGGGCGGCACGCCCGCCGAGGCCTGGGTCAGCGCCGAGGGCCTGCGCGGCCTGCCCGAGTTTGGTGCCCGCGTGGCCGAGTTCGCCCAAAAAACGACCAGCCTCAACGACGACCAGCTAGCCTACGAAGCCCGGCAGCGCGAGCTGCTGCGCAATATCCGGCAGTATGACAAAGGCTACCTGCCGGGTGGCCAGAACTGGGCCGCGCCCGCCTTTGATGCCCGTGCCTGGCCCACCATGCCCGTGCCCGGTGCCTGGGAAAGCCAGCCAGGGCTAGCCACCTACGACGGCGTAATCTGGTTTCGGAAGGAAATTGAGTTGCCCGCTAGCCTCGCCGGCCAGCCCCTCACGCTGGCCCTGGGCGAGATTGACGACGCCGATAGCACTTACTTCAACGGCGTGCGGGTGGGCGCTACCAACGGCTACAACCTGGCCCGTCGCTACCCGGTGCCCGCCGCGCTGGTGCGGCCGGGCCGCAACGTTATCACGGTGCGGGTGGTGGATAATGGCAGCGGCGGTGGCTTTACCGGCGAGCCGGCTAAGCTGATGCTGAGCAGTGGCAGCACGCCCCTGCCGCTGGCTGGCCCTTGGCAGTACCAGGTGGGTTTGCTGCCGCAAGACCAGCCGGTGTCGCCGGCGCCCGGCGGCGGTCAGCACGCGCCCACGGCGCTTTACAATGGTATGATAGCGTCGCTTCAACCATTTGCTATCAAGGGCGTTATCTGGTATCAGGGTGAGAGCAACGCCGAGCGCGCCGAGCAGTACCGCACGTTGTTTCCGGCGCTCATTGCCGATTGGCGCCAGCACTGGGGCCAGCCCGAGCTACCCTTTTTGTGGGTGCAGCTAGCCGGCTTCATGGCCGCCCGGCCCGCGCCCGGCGCATCGGCCTGGGCCGAGCTGCGCGAGGCGCAGGCGCTGGCCCTGCGGGTGCCCGGTACCGGGCTAGCCACGGCCATCGACATCGGGGAGGCGGGCGACATTCACCCCCACAACAAGCAGGAGGTGGGCCGCCGGCTAGCCCTGGCTGCGCGCCACGTGGCCTACGGCGACAACGCTGTGGTATACAGCGGCCCCCTGTATGCAGGAATGAGCCAGGCTGGTGCAGCCATGCGCTTGGTATTCACGCAACTGGGGGCGGGCCTGGCTGCGAAGGATGGGGCACCGTTGCAGGGCTTTGCCGTGGCCGGGGCCGACCAGAAGTTTCACTGGGCTACGGCCAAGGTACTTGGCAGCCGCATAGAAGTGCAAAGCCCGGAGGTGCCCCAGCCGGTGGCCGTGCGCTACGATTGGGCCGACAATCCTAGCGGCAACCTCATCAATAAAGAAGGCTTGCCGGCCTTGCCCTTCCGCACCGATACGTGGCCGCTGAGTACTGCTGGCCACAAATAATTATGGTTCATAAGCTGCTGGATGATAGTAAATTGTGGCAGAAAAAGGGGGATTCTAAAGTAGGCCGTAGCCTACTTTAGAATCCCCCTTTTATAACTGTTCGTCCAAGTCGACTGATTATTTTTCTCTAGCGCAGGGGTGACTTACGCCACCTCCGTCACGCGCACTTTCACGCCTTTAATTTTGGCACCGTTCAGCTTTTCGAGTAGCTCGGCGGCCTGTTTGCGGGGCACGGCCACGTAGGAGTAGAAGTCGAATACCTCGATGCGGCCCACGGTGTGGTGTTCGAGGCCGCCCACTTTCACGAAGGCGCCGACCAGGTCGTGGGCGCTCACCTTGTGCTTTTTGCCGGCGGTCACGTGCAAAGTGATAGTTTCGGGGCGCGCCAGCTTGTTGGCGGCGTTGGCGGGGGGCATGGGTGGGGGCACGAGGCGCTTCCACTGCGCGCCCTGGGCGCTCGGCCAGGCCTGCACGCGGGTTTGCTCGGGGGGGGTGGCTAGCAGGTGGGCGGTGCCCGCCACGCCGGCCCGCGCCGTGCGGCCGGCCCGGTGCTGGAAGGTTTCGGCATCGTGCGGCAGGTCGTACTGGATAACCGTGTCGAGGGCCGGCACATCGATGCCGCGGGCAGCTACATCGGTGGCTACCAGCGCCTGGGCCGAGTTATTGCGCAGCTTCATCAGGGCTTTGTCGCGTTCGGGCTGGGGCAGCTTGCCGTGCAGCACTTCGGCGGCTACGCCCCGGCCGCGCAAGAACTGGGCTAGCTCCTCCACTTTATCGCGGGTGTTGGCGAAGATGAGCGTCTGGCCCGTTTCGGGCTGTTGCAGCAGGTGGTAGAGGGCGGCGGGCTTGTCCTCCACGGCATTCAGCACGTGGCCACGGATGGTGAGCGACGAGGGCAGGGCCGCGCCGGTAATCTCGCCATTCAGGCCACCGGCGGCCGTCAGCATGCGGGGGCGGGTAAGGTACTCGCGCACCAGGGCTAGTACCTTATCGGGCATAGTGGCCGAGAACAAGAGCGTCTGGCGGCGGCGCGGCAGGCGACTGATGATAGTCGCCATCTCCTCCTGAAACTTCAAATCGAGCAGCTTGTCGGCCTCATCCAACACCAATACTTTCAGTTGGTTAGGGATAATGTTGCGCTTTTCGAGGTGGTCGAGCAGGCGGCCGGGCGTGGCCACTACCACGTGGGGCGTTTGCTGCAGGGTCTGCACCTCGTCGCGCATGGGGTGGCCGCCGTAGAGGGCCGCCACGCGCAGGCCGGGGGCCGCCATGTACTTGCCCAGGCTCTTGAGCGCGTCGCGCACTTGCAGCGCCAGCTCGCGGGCGGGCACCAGCACAATGGCTTGTACGGCCTTGGCGCTAGGGTCTACCTGGGCCAGGATGGCTAACCCGTAGGCGGCGGTTTTGCCCGAGCCGGTGGGGGCCTGGCCGGCCACGTCCTGCAAGTCGAGGGCGGGCTGGAGCACCAGCGCCTGCACGGGCGTGGGGTGGGTAAAATTGAGCTCGGCCAGGCCTTGCAGCAGTTCGGGCGAGAGGTTGAAATCGGAAAACGAGGCCGGAGCGGCGGGGTCAGCTTGCATCCGGCAAAGGTACGACCGGCAATGTGGGGTAAGCTTTCGCTGGCACCGCAGGGCCTTTGCCACGACTGGCCCTGTGGTGCCAGTTAGAGCTTCCCCCACAGCTTACTCCGCCACATTGACCAAGCGGTAGCGCACAGCGGTTTTCTTGGGCCGAATGTCGAGCCCCACGTGGTGGGCGTAGGCCCAGGTGAAGGCGGCGCCGAAGTAGAAAATCATGGCCGAGTAAAACACGAATAGCAGTACCAGCACCGAGCTGGCGGCCGGGCCGTAGATGGGCCCCAGGTCGCGGCCCACCAGTAATTGCCCCAGCACGTGCTCGCCTACCTCGATGAGCACGGCCGTGAGCAGCGCCCCGCGCCGCACGGCCCGCCAGGGCACCTTGGCCGCGCTGAGCGTGCGGAACACAAAGCCGCACCATACCGCCAGAATGAGCAGGCTCACGATAAAATTCAGCACCCAAATGACGTAGAAGGCAAACGTGACGTCGAAATCGGACACAAAATCGGCGAACAGCGCCAGGGCCGCATCGGCCGAAAAGGCCAGTACCGACAGCGCCGCCGTGGCCAGCAGCACGCCCGCCGAGCGCACCCGCTCGCGCGCGGCCACCGACACCTGGCTAATCTGCTTGCGCGGCCGCACGTGCCACAACTGGTTGAGGGAGTGCTGAATAACGGTAAAAAGCGTGGTGGCGATGAACACCAGAAACGCGAAGCCTAGCCAGGTAATGAGCCGGTTGCGGCCGGCGTGGGCCACGTTGTGCACCGTTTGGGCCACCAAGCCGGTAGCGGTGCTGCCGATAACCTCGCCGAGCTTGGTGAGCAGCATGGCCCGCGCGCCGCGCGCCGAGTACACCGACCCCAGCAACTGCACCAGAATGATAAGAATGGGCGGCAGCGCAAACGAGGTGAAAAACGCCGTGGCCGCGCCTAACCTTAGCGGGTCGTTAGCGCCGAGCTCGCGGGCGGCGCGGCGCAGCAAAAGCCAGAATTCAACCCACCACGGAAAGCGGTGGGGCGCGGGGGGATGAGCGTGAGTAGAAACCTTGTCCATGAATAACTTAACGCCGGGCCGACAACATTTTGCGCCCGGTGGGGTACAAGGGGGCGGCCGCCGGGTAGCCCGGCCTGCTGCCAGCTTAGCAGTGGGTGTGCTACTAACACAGATTTCTCGCGGCTAGTTACGCATGACTATAACTTCCATCTCCGCCACCGGCGTGCGGGCCGTGCCCGAGCCGCCGCCCCGCACCTGGATTCAGCGCCGCCTCGTCGACCCCTTCATGAGTCTGCTCAAGGCGGGCCTGGCGCCGGGCAGCCTGGCCCTCACGGCCGGCTTAGGCGTGGCGTTTGGGCTGGCGCCCACCTTCGGCATCACCACGTTGGTGAGCACGGCGGTGGCGCTGCGCCTCAAGCTGAATGTGGCGGCCATGCAGTTGGTGTGCCACGTGCTGAGCCCCGTGCAGCTGCTGTTGTTTCTGCCGTTTTTGCGGTGGGGCGCCACGCTGCTAGGGCACGGCCACGAAGTAGCGCACCTGAACCTCGACCAAATAAAGCAGATGGCAAAAACCCAGGGTTGGAGCCACGTGCTACACCTGCTATGGCGCGCCGAGCTGGGCGCCCTCATGATATGGGCCGTGGCCGCGGTGCCGGTGGTACTAGGCCTGTATTTTGGCCTGCGGCCACTGTTCAAGCGCTTCATCTCGCGCCAAGACGCGGTGGAGGAAGTGGCCGTGGTGGCGTAATAACCTAGCTGATAAAGCAGAAATAATCGACAACCAAAGACGTCCGTCATGCTGAGCTTGCCGAAGCATCTTGCTCGCACCGCTAAGGTTACTAATCCTAACGGTGCGAGCAAGATGCTTCGGCAAGCTCAGTATGACGGACGTCTTTGTTCAGTTAAAGCCTAGCCGGAAACTGCTTACGAAGCCGTGTAAACCGGCTGTACTTCGGGCTGCTGGAAGTAAGGGTTCACGCCTTCTGCCGACGTTAAGTCGAGCAGCATCAAATCGACGTGCTGGAAGTTGCCAGTGCGGCCTTCGAGGGCGGGGCCGAGCTGCTGCATAAAGTCGGGGTTGTGGCTGACGGTATCGAAGCCGAGCAGTAGGCGCGGGGCTTGGCTGTCGTCGCCAGCTAGCTGCATCTGGGCCACGTAGATGGCTTTAATATCGGCATTGCCCGCCCCAAACTGGGTCAGCGACTCGCCCAGGCCCTCGGGCAGCTCGGGAGCGCTCAGCGTTACCTGGGCATCGGCGGGCAGGCCGCCCTGGCCGAGCTGGCCCGTGAGCAGGGCCTGAATTTCGGCGGCGGGCAAGAGCTTGCCGGCGGGCGAGAAGGGGTTCAGTACGCAGTCCTGGCCCTGGGTCATGGCGAAAAACGCCTGGCCGGGGATGGGCGTCCAGGCGATGGTGCTGGCATCCATGCCGCCGTCGCTGAGGCGCGCCTCGGAGGTAAAGATGGGCAGGCGGCCATCCTGGAGCACTTGCAGCTGAATCTGCTGGCCTTCGGTGAGTTGCACTTCGCCGGTGCCCACGTTGTCGTCGGGGGCTAGCACCATCAGGATATTTTCCTGCAACAAAGCCTGGTAAAAGGCCGGGCGGGCGTTCTCATCCACAGGGGCCAGCAGCAGCAGGTGCTCGAGAATGTTCTGGGGCTCGAACGGAAACTCGGGCGCCTCGGGCTGCGGGGCTAGGGGGCCCTGGCCGGCAAAATCGGGCATGGGCGGCATCGGCGGAATGCCCTGCAGCGCTGGCTCGGCGGGGGCTACGTACTTGGAGCCCTGGTAGCGGGGGCCACCTTTGGCGGGCGCGGCTGCGGGGCTAGGGGTCGCATTGGCGTCGGGAGCGGGAGCGCCGGGGGTGGGAGCACCGGGGGTGGCCGAAGCCGATTCAGGTTTTTTTAGAAAGTCGAAGAGACCCATTGCACTGGAAATATTAGCGTGGTAAGCAAAGGTAAAGGTAGCCTAGCGCAATGTTAGGGCGCTAGGCCGGGCCGCACATTCTATTGCCTTTGTGGCCCGGCCCCTAGCGGGTGGCGCAGGCGCGCAGCTCGGCCTCGGTGCCCGCAATGGTGCGCACGCCGGCCGGGCCGGGGTGATTGCCCCAGTGCCCTTCAATAAAATTGAGCAGGTTGGTGACCTGCGCCGGCGACAGCTCGTGGTGGGTGGTCGTGTCCTGCACCCCCAGCATCAACTGGTTGTAGGCCACGCCATTCACCATAATCGGCCCTTTTAGGCCGTAGCGCACGATGCAGGCCAGCTGGCTAGGGTGCTGCGCCAGGTAGTCGGAGCCCGCCAGCGGTGGTATCAGCTGGCCCAGGCCCTCGCCCTGCTCGCCGTGGCAGCCCGAGCAATGCTGCACGTAGAGGCGCTCGCCCTGGTGCTGCTTGTTAGTGAAGCAGGAGGGGAGGGCTAGCAGGGTCAGCAACGCCAGCGCGGGGGCCGAGAAATACCGCATCCTAGCGCGCAGTAGTGGCGGCGGTGGCCTTGCGGCCATTCACTTCATTGAGCAGCACCGGCAGCTGGCGCAGCAGCAGGGCCACTTGCTCGGGGTTGAGGCCGTCGTAGGTGCCGCGCACGTAGCCTTGGTCGTCCACAAGGGCTAGCGCGCCGCTGTGGGCAATGCCGCCGGGCGCCTTGAGGTCGGTTTGGGCGGCGGCCAGGAAGTTGCTGGCCAGCTTATAAGCAGTGGGCCGGTCGGGCGTGTGCAGGAAACGCCAGGTGCTGGTGGGCGCCGCCACCCCTAGCCGGCGGGCATAGTCGGCCAGCACGGGCTGGGTGTCGTGCTCGGGGTCGATGGTGAAGGACAAGAAGGCCACGTTGGGGTCCTGGCCATACTGCTTATACACTTTCAGCAATTCACTCTGCATTTTGGGACAGATGCCAGGGCAGGTAGCGAAGAAGAAATCGGTGATGTAGACTTTGCCTGCCAGGCTCTTGTTCGACACTACTTTGCCTTCCTGGTCGGGCAGGCTGAAATCGGGTACCGGCTTTTTGCCTTCGGCTCCGAGGTAGGGCAGCGTGGCCGAGGTAGCTTCCTCGCTATCCATGTGCACATCGGCAATGCCGGTGTCGTTGCTGGGGGTACTGGTGCCGCAGCCGGCCAGGGCCAGCAAGCCCGCGAGGGGCAGGTATTTTAGAAACATAACGCGCAAAACAAGGCAACAAAACGGCCGGCAGCCGGCCCGACTACTAAACCGCGCGGGGTGCCCGGGCGTTCGCCCAGGGCTAGCCCCGCGCGAAGGTTATTTGGGCTGCGGGGCAGCCGGAGCGGGCACTGCGGCCTTGGGGGCCGTGGCGCGGCCTAGCGTAGCCTGGGCCGAGTCGAGGGTAGTGCGCAGCTGCTCCTCGATGCCGGTGAGCTGCTTTTGCTGGTCTTGCAGGTAGCCGAGGCGCTGGGGGGCGGGGGCGGTGCTGTCGGGGGCCTGGTACTGGTGCATCCAGGTCATCATGGCGCGGTCGGCGGCCTGCATTTTGGCTTGGATGGGGGCGCTGGCGGGCACTTTGGCCGCGGTGAGCTGCGCCTTGAGGGCAAAGAGGCGCTCGGTTTGCTGCATGGCCAGCTCGTGGTGGGCCATCAGGCTGTCTTCGAGGGCGTGGGCCTGCACGGCGGGCGAGGCAGCCTCTGTAGCGGTGGCAGTGGTCGCGTTGTTTTGGCTGCCGCAGCCGGGCAGCACGCCCAGGCTCAGCAATCCAGTGGCCGCACCCAGCGGCAAAAGCAGCAGTTTTTTCATGCGGCAAAGGTACGGCCGGGTCCGGGGCACGGGGCAGGTAGTGAGGGAAAGGATTGGGGTACCTTGCGCCCGTTATTGCTTCGCCGTGCCTCCTCGCAATGACAGGCGATTTTGGATTGCCAAGTGGCGCAATGACAGTTTAGAAAAAATCAAAACGACTACTGTCGGGTTTATACCGCACCGTTTCTTCTTACGTCTAACCTTTCCACAGTATGCAAACCCGCCAACTGGGCCGCGCCGGCCTCACTGTTTCGGCCCTCGGCCTCGGCTGCATGGGCATGTCCGACTTCTACGGCCAGCCCGACGATGCCGAAAGCCTGCGTACCCTAGCCCGTGCCCTGGAGCTGGGCGTCACCTTCTTCGACACCGCCGACATGTACGGCCCCTACACCAACGAGGAGCTGCTGGGCCGCTTTTTCAAGGAAGACAAAACCCGCCGCACTAAAGTGGTGCTAGCCACCAAGTTCGGCATTGTTCGCGATGCCAACGACCCCACCAAGCGCGGCATCAGCGGCCGGCCCGAGTACGTGCGGCAGTCGGCCGAGGGCAGCCTCAAGCGCCTGGGCACCGACCACATCGACCTCTACTACCAGCACCGCGTGGACCCCAGCGTGCCCATCGAAGAAACCGTGGGCGCCATGAGCCGCCTCGTGGAAGAAGGCAAAGTGCGCTTTCTGGGCCTCAGCGAGGCTGGCCCCGATACCATTGCCCGGGCCCACGCCACGCACCCCATTTCGGCCCTGCAAACCGAGTATAGCCTCTGGAGCCGCGATGTGGAGGTAGAAATCTTGCCCCTGCTACGCGAAAAAGGCATTGGCTTGGTGCCGTACTCGCCGCTGGGGCGGGGCTTTCTCACCGGCGAAATTCAAAAATTCGAAGACTTCGCGCCCGACGACTACCGCCGCTTTTCGCCCCGCTTCCAGGGCGAAAACTTCAATAAGAATCTGAAACTGGTAAACCACCTGCGCGACCTGGCCCAGCGCAAAGGCGTGTCGGCCAGCCAGCTGGCCCTGGCCTGGGTGCTGGCCCAGGGCGACGACCTGGTGCCCATTCCCGGCACCAAGCGCGTGAAATACCTCGAAGAAAACGCGGGCGCGTTGGAAGTGCAACTGACCGAAGACGAGCTGCGCCACCTCGACGAGCTGCTGCCGCTAGGCGCAGCCGCCGGCACCCGTTACCCCGAGGCCATGATGGGCATGGTGGGCCGGTAGCACAGGCTTTTAGTTCGTGAGTAGCGAAGCAATGGCTGCTCGCGGACTAAAAGTGGGCACTACCCACCGTGCAGCGGAGAGAAGTAGGGTGTGATGTGCGCCTTGTGGCGCCCGCCCGACGCATCCCGAAGCGAGTAGATAGCCTGCCACTGAATGTTGGGAATATTCTCGGCCGGGTAGCCGGTTTGCAGCACCGTGCGCAGCTGCGCCAGCGAATCGGGCGGCAGGTGCAGGGGCACGGCCACGAGCTGCGTCAGCTCGGTCCACGGATACAGCAGGGTATCACGCAGGGCAGCCGTGGCCGAAAAGGCGTGCGCCCGGCCGCCGTAGCGCAGGGTACCGCTCACCTCCCGCACCAGCACCGGCTGGCTGAGGTCGTTGCGCAAGAGCAGGGTCAGGTAAAGCGTAGCGGGCGCGGTGCCCAGGCTGTCGAGGCTTTTTATCTGGCCCTTAACTGCGATAGGCACGCGCGTGGTGCCTGGAAATAAGAGTGCTGCGCATTGCCCCCATAGCAGCAGCGCTAGCAACCCCAGGAGCAGCAGCGTTGGCGAGCGCCGCCAACCTAGAGGTAGGAGAAGAGACATTGGGCCTAATTTACCGCGAATTATCGTTGTTGCCCTCCGTTTGACTTATCCCGTTCAACTCACGCTAGGCCCACTGCAGCTGCCCGTGCACCTGCTGTGCGAGGTGCTGGCCTACTCGCTGGGCTACCGCTTCTACACGGCCTTGCGCGCCCGCGCGCCCGACCCCATCAGCGACCAGGGCCGGCAGTGGATATTCGTGGGCGCGGCGGCCGGGGCGCTGCTCGGCTCGCGGCTGCTGGGCCTGCTCGAGCACCCCGCCGAGCTGCTGCACCCACCCGACGGCTGGCGCTACTACCTCACCAATAAAACTATTGTGGGCGGCTTCCTGGGCGGCCTGCTAGGGGTGGAGCTAACGAAAAAGCGCCTTGGCATCACGAGCAGCAGCGGCGACCTCATGGTGTTTCCCATCGTGCTGGGGCTAGCCATCGGCCGGCTCGGCTGCCACCTCAGCGGCCTCGAAGACGGCACTTTTGGCACCGCCACGCGCCTGCCCTGGGGCATCGATTTTGGCGATGGCATCCGGCGCCACCCCACTAACTTGTACGAAATCGGCTTTCTGGGCTTGCTGGCTAGCCTGCTCTGGCTGCTGGAGCGTCGCCAGCCGCTGCCCAACGGCCGCCGCTTCGAGCTGTTTCTGAGCGCGTACCTGCTATTTCGTTTATTGATAGAATTTCTCAAGCCTGCGGTGGCGCTGCCGGGGCTGGGCCTCACGGCGATACAGTGGGCTTGCGTAGCGGGGCTAGGGTATTATGTTTGGTTGTGGGTAAGGCCAGTACGTGCACTAATAGGCAAGAAGCTATGAGGGAGCTTGAAACAAGAATACTTGAAGCTGCCACATGGATTTCAAGAGTAAACCCGCAGTTTGAACACAATTATTTCCGTAGTGAGCAAATTCGCTCAATAGGTAAAATTAGAATTGAGCGAAAATGGTCGTTTCCTAGCATAGAGGCAATAGTACAAACTGCTACGAAGCGGCGTGTTTTATTAAAAGACTCAGCTATCCCCTTGCTTACGCTAGAAGAGGCTTTATCTTGTGGCAGACTGATTTATACCTGCTCTGCTGATTCAACACTGGATGGTGGCGCTGAATTTTATTCGCAGGGTTTAGGAAGTGTTAACAGTCACGTAACCACAAGACGGTTGCCGCAAGATGAACGAAGGCCAAGAAGTGCACATCAAGCTTGTCGTAGCGGGTCGCCACGCGGCGAAA
>JBPBQJ010000150.1:0-27447 GCA_050954765.1 Janthinobacterium lividum
GAGGGCTGAAACAGCCGGTTGCGGGTGTCGATGAGCCGGATGAGGCCCTTTATCATTTCTTCGGCGGCGTGGAAGTCGGCAATTACGCCGTCCTTCAGCGGCCGGATGGTCTTAATATTATCGTGGGTTTTCTCGTGCATCTGCTGGGCCTTGGTGCCCACCGCGATAACCTTGTTGGTGGTGCGGTCCTTGGCAATAATGCTCGGCTCATCCACCACAATCTTGTCATTATGAATGATTAGCGTGTTGGCAGTGCCCAGGTCAATGGCAATGTCGCTGGTCAGAAAATTGAAGAACCCCATTTAAATAGCTTAGCCCGGAATAGGAGACAGTAGCAAGAAACAAAGGTACAATAGAACGCCGCGCCTTTGTGCACCCCGCCGGCTAGCCCTTCGCAAACGCCTACGCTGGCCCACCGCCAGTACCGTACTTGCCCCAACCACTGGCCTAGCCAGGGCAGCGGCTAGCCTAGCTGGCAATGCAAAAAGGCTAGCCGCACGGCACCCCGGCGGGCGTGAGCCGCGCTACCGCACCGAAAACCGCTAACTGACGTTTCAGACCATCCATACTTATGTATGTGACGCTTGCTGGCGCTGGGCAGCCGGCGCCGCGTCAACCACCTTTTCCTATGCTTGATTTTTTGCAACAGTCCTGGCCCTGGTACGTGGCCGGGCCGCTCATTGGGCTCACGGTGCCGACGCTGCTGCTCGTGGGCAACAAGGCGCTGGGTATCAGCAGCTCGCTGCGGCACATTTGTGCGGCGTGCGTGCCGGCGGGCCTGCCGTTTTTGAGTTACGACTGGCGGGCCCAGGCCTGGAATCTGTGGTTTGTGCTGGGCATCACGCTGGGGGGCTTTTTGGGCTACCGGGTGCTGGGCCACCCGGCCACAGTAGCCATCTCGGCCGCCACGGTACACGATTTGCGCACCCAGCTGCACCTCACCGACTTCACGGGTTTGCTGCCGCGCGAGCTGTTTTCCCTCAGCAACCTGGCCAGCTGGCGGGGCTGGGTGTTTCTGGTGCTGGGCGGCTTTTTGGTAGGTTTCGGCACGCGCTACGCGGGTGGCTGCACCTCGGGCCACGCCATTTCGGGGCTTTCCAACCTGCAATGGGTGTCGCTGGTGGCGGTGGTCGGCTTCTTCGCGGGCGGGCTTTTGATGACCTGGGTTATTTACCCGCTGCTATTCAGCTAGGGCTTTATGAAAAATCTTAACTACCTGGTGCTCGGCACCTTATTTGGCATCATCCTCACCAAGAGCGAGGTCGTGAGCTGGTTTCGGATTCAGGAGATGTTCCGCTTCCAGGCCTTTCACATGTACGGCGTCATTGGCTCGGCCGTGGTGGTGGGGCTGGTGTCCATTCAGCTCATCAAGCGATATAAGCTCCGAACTATCAGCGGCGAGGAAATCCGACTGACCGACAAGCAGTTCAGCCCCGGCGTCTGGATTGGCGGGCTGCTCTTCGGGCTGGGCTGGGCGCTCACCGGGGCGTGCCCGGGGCCCATGTTTGCGCAACTAGGCAGCGGCGTGCCCGCGGCGGCTGTACTCATTTTGGCTGCCCTGGCCGGCACCTGGACGTACAGCGCCCTGCGCGAGCGGTTGCCCTAGCCAACTCTCAAACACGAAAAAGAGACGTCATGCCCAGCCGGCATGACGTCTCTTTTTTAGATAATTACCTACTAATTAGTGCTTGAAGTGGCGCACGCCCGTCAGCACCATCGCCATACCCAGTCGGTTGCAGGCGTCAATCGAGTCCTGGTCCTTGATGGAGCCGCCGGGCTGCACTACGGCGCGCACGCCGGCCTGAGCCGCGATTTCGACGCAGTCGGGGAAGGGGAAAAACGCATCCGAAGCCATCACGGCGCCTTGCAGGTCGAAGCCGAAGCTAGCGGCCTTTTCGATGGCCTGGCGCAGGGCGTCCACGCGCGAGGTTTGGCCCACGCCCGAGGCGAGCAGCTGGCCGGGACGGGCCAGCACAATGGTGTTGCTCTTGGTGTGCTTGCAGATTTTGTTGGCAAACTCCAGGGCGGCTACCTCGTCGGCCGTCGGGGCTGACTCCGTGACGGTGCGGAAGTCGGGCGCCGTCTCGATTTGCAGGTCCGCGTCCTGTTCAATGATGCCGTTGAGCAGCGTTTTAATTTGCTTTTTCGGAAACTCAACCGGCTTCTGCCGCAGCAAAATGCGGTTCTTCTTGCTTTGCAGCACCGGCAGCGCGTCGGCGGCGAAGCTGGGCGCGATGAGCACTTCGAAAAACAGCTTGTTCAGTTCCTGGGCCGTGGCCAGGTCCACTTCCTGGTTCACAATGATGACGCCGCCGAAGGCCGACACCGGGTCGCAGGCCAGGGCGTTCGCGTAGGCCTCGGGCAGGCTAGCCGCCTGGGCCACACCGCAGGCGTTGGTGTGCTTGAGGATGGCCACGGCGGGCGGGCCGCCCGCAAACTCGCGCATGAGCTGCACAGCGGCGTCCACGTCCACGAGGTTGTTGTAGCTCAGCTGCTTGCCGTGCAGCTGGTCGAAGAGCGCCGCCAGGTCGCCGTGGAATGCGCCGGCCTGGTGCGGGTTTTCGCCGTAGCGCAGCGGGGTGCTGGGCTGCTCGCCACCTGCGGCAGCAGGCGTAGGGCTAGCCAGCGCGGTGCCCTGGCTCACGTATTTAAAAATCTCGGTATCGTAGTGGCTGGTGGTGGCGAAGGCGGCGGCGGCGTAGTGGCGGCGGTCGTCGAGGCTAGGGCTGCCGTTGGTTTTTTCGAGCAGCTCGGTCACGGCCTCGTACTGGTCGCGGCTGCTGATTACCAGCACGTCGCGGTAGTTTTTGGCGGCGGCGCGCAGCAGGGCAATGCCGCCGATATCGATTTTCTCAATCACGTCCTGCTCGGGGGCGCCGCTGGCCACGGTTTCCTCAAACGGATACAAATCGACCACCACCAAGTCAATCGGCGGAATGCCGTGCTGCTCGGCCTGGGCCAGGTCGCCGGCCTCGTGGCGACGGTGCAAAATACCACCGAATACCTTAGGATGCAGCGTTTTAACGCGACCACCGAATACCTCGGGGAACCCCGTCAGGTCTTCAACGGCAGTTACTGCGGCGCCTTGCTCCTCCAGAAACTGCTGGGTGCCGCCGGTGGAGTAGAGCGTGACGCCGAGGCGGCGCAGGGTGGCAACGAGCGGAGCCAACCGGTCTTTATGATACACGGAAAGCAGGGCGGCGCGAATGGGGCGAGCGGCGGACATTGGCAGGGAAAATTTAGGGGGTTCGATGCTGTGCGGAGTGCAAAAGCTGCCTCGCCCCTACCCGGCCAACCGCGGTAAGGGTTTGGCGCTGCAAAGGTAGGCCGGCTGGGCGGGGCTAGCGGGCCTTTTTTGAAAAACCTGCGCGCCAGCTTACCCCAAGCCCCGGCAACTCAATGGGCCGGTTTGGGGTTATAACGGCTTACTCGCTTACGCCCGCTGCTCCTTTGATGACTGATTTCTCGCCCACTGACCGCCCCACCTCCTCGGCTACCGCCGAAGCGCCCGCTCTTTCTTCGCCGCCGGCTACCCCTGCCAGCTGCGTGGCCGCGGCGGCCCAGCTGGCCCCGCGCCTGCTGGCCCAGGCCGCCGCTACCGATGAGGTCGGTGGCTTTCCGGCCCAGGAAATGCGCTGGCTGCACGAGGCGGGCCTGCTCGCGGCGGTGCTGCCCGCTGGCCTGGGCGGGGCGGGGCTAGGCGAGCCGGCGGCCACGCTGGCGCTGCACCAGGCGCTCTACCACGTGGGGCGCGGCAACCTGGCGGTGGGCCGCCTCTGGGAAGGCCACGTGAATGCGCTGCTGCTCATCCGCTGCTTTGGCACGCCCGCGCAGCTGGCCCGCGCCGCAGCCGATGCCCGCGCCGGCCACGTATTCGGCGTGTGGAACACCGAGAACCCCGCCAACGGAGTGCGCCTCGAACCCCTGCCTGGCGCGCGGGGCCGCTACCGCCTGCGCGGGGCCAAAACGTTTGCTTCGGGCTCGGGACACATTACGCGGCCGGTACTCACGGGGGCGTTGCAGCCCGCGCCGGTGCCCGCCCGGCGCCTCGACCAGGGGCCCGCGCCGCTGGCTAGCCCGGCCGCGGCGCCCGCGCCCACCGGCTGGCAGCTGGTGCTGCTGCGTGCCGATGAGCAGCCACCGGTGCTCGACCGCAGCTTTTGGCGGCCGCTGGGCATGCGCGCCACGGCCAGCTTCCAGGCTGACTTCACGGGGATTGAAATCGGGTCCGACGACCTGGTGGGCCAGCCTAACGACTACTACCGCGCCCCGTGGTTTGGGGGCGGTGCGGCGCGCTTCGCGGCCGTGCAGCTGGGCGGCGCGGCGGCGGTGTTTGACGAAACCCGCCGCTTCCTACGCCGCCTGGGCCGCACCGACGACCCCTACCAGCGCCAGCGCCTGGGCGAGATGCTAGTCCTGCACGAAACCGGCCAGCGCTGGCTGCGCGGCGCCGCTGAGCACGCCACGCTGCCCCCTACCCTAGCCGAACTGCCGGCGGCGCGCCTCGACGCCGTGGCCGCCTACGTGAACACCCTGCGCGCCACCACCGAAGACATTTGCCTGCAGACCCTGCGCCTGGCCGAGCGCAGCGTGGGCGCGCGCGGCCTGCTCCAGCCCGAGCCGTTCGAGCGCCTGCACCGCGACCTCACCCACTACCTGCGCCAGCCCGCGCCCGATGCCACGGTGGCCGACGCCGGCCGCTTTGCCCTGGCTTCAGACAAGCCAGCTTATCAGCTTTTTAGCTAGCAAAAAAGGCTACCAGCTTAGCGGCTGACCGCTAGCCCCGTCCGGTGCTTCAACCTCAACAGTTGCCGTTGCTAAAGCAGCTTTTGACCTATTAAAGCCAAATGAAGCCCGTCTTCATTTGGCTTTTTTTCGCCGCCTTTTTTACCAGAAACCGCGTAAGGAGTGCATCCATTGCCTTTTTTATCGGTCAGCTTTCTATCATGTCTGCGTTGCCTTTTGATTCTTACCCGGTGCGCCCGGCTAGCCATGCGGCCACCCTGGGCCGCACGGTCATCGTCATTCCGCACCCCGACGATGAGGCGCTGGGCTGCGGCGGCTTGCTGGCCCTGCTGCGCCAGGCCGGCCAGCACGTGGCCGCCGTGCTCGTGAGCGACGGCACCATGTCGCACCCGCACTCGCAAGAGTTTTCGGCCGCGGCCCGCCGCGAGCTGCGCTACGCCGAGCTGCGCCACGCCCTAGCCGTGCTGCATGTAGATGAGAACCCTGTGCTGTACCTGGGCCTGCCCGATAGTCAGGTGCCCAGCGAAGGCCCGGCTTTCGACGACGCCACTGCCCGGCTAGCCGATTTTATCGCTGACCAACAGGTCGATACCGTGCTCACGCCCTGGCGCCGCGACCCCCACCCCGACCACCGCGCCACCAGCCAGCTCACGGCCGCCGCGCTGGCTAGCCTGCCCCAGCCCCCGCGCCGCCTCGAATACGTGGTGTGGGCCTGGGAGCGCGCCGCGCCCGAAGACCTACCCCAGCCCGGCGAGGGTACCGGCTTTCGCCTCGATATTGGGTCGGTGCTGCCCCAGAAGCAGCGGGCCATTGCAGCGCACCGCTCGCAGCTGGCGCCCGGCACCATCACCGACGACCCGAGCGGCTTTTTGCTTTCTTCTGATATGCTGGCGCACTTTGCCCAGCCCACCGAGGCTTTTATCGAAGCCATTGCGCTATGAATACCAACCAGCCCAACACACTAGACCCTAATTATTTCGACGACGTATACCGCGCCAATACCGACCCCTGGGCCTTCGCCAGCAGTCCCTACGAGCGCCAGAAATACATCGATACCCTAGCGGCCCTCAACCGGCCCCGCTACGAGCGCGCCTTCGAGATTGGCAGCTCCATCGGCGTGCTCACGGCGCAGCTAGCCCAGCGCTGCGGCCGGCTGTTGAGCGTGGATGTGAGCGAGGCGGCCCTGGCCCAGGCGCGCCAGCGCTGCGCCGACCTCCCGCAGGTAGAGCTGCGCAAGATGCAGGTACCCACCGAGTTCCCCAGCGAACAGTTCGATTTGATTCTACTCTCGGAAGTAGGCTACTACTGGGCGCCCGCCGACCTGGCCCGCGCCGCTGACCTCATGCTGGCGGCCCTGCCCCCCAGCGCCCAGCTGCTGCTGGTACACTGGACGCCCGTAGTGCCCGACTACCCCCAGACGGGCGACGAAGTACACGAGTTTTTTCTGCAAAAAACCGGCTCCACCGGCGCGCTAAAACATTTGCACGGCCACCGCGCCGAGAAATACCGACTCGACTTATTTGAAAAGGCCTAGTCGCATAACGGTCTGAGACAGGTTTAATTTAACGAAATGCCCGCCAGTGCTTTGCAAAGCACTGGCGGGCATTTCATTCGTATAATCAACCTGTTAGCAGCCGTGTACGCCTTCGCGCAGGTATTTGCGCAGGTCGCGTAGGGCACCGCCGAGCGGCACGGGCATTACCGCACCGCGGGCGATTTCAGCCCACTGCCAGAGTTGGCCGAAGGTTTTGGCCTGGCGCGCCTGCCCTAGCAGCTCGCCCACGGGCACCTCAATGGCCTGGGCTAGGCGCACCAGCTCGGCGCTCATGGCATGTTTGCCCGTTTTCCACCAGGCACGCAGGCGGCGGCGGGCGCACCATACGCGCACTAGTTCGTGCGGGCAGGGCACGAGCGGCTCGCGCTGCTGCTCATTGAGGTTGTCCCACTCGCGGAGCTGCCACGAGAGGCCCACCTCTACGCGCCCACTGCGGCGGGCCGAGGTATATACCTGCACGTGCGGGCTGTGGCGCACCGGCAGGTCGTGTTTCAATAGCAACTGCCACAACTGTTCGTCCTCCAGAAACGGCACTACGGGCAGGCCACCCACCTGCCGGTAGGCGCGCACCGTGAGGGCCAGGCTAGCCCCGTAGTGCTGGTGGTGGCAGGGCCAGCGGTCGGCGGTGCAGGGGTCGAGCTTATCCTCGAGCTGGCGCAGCAATACCCGGTAGGCCGCATCGCGCAATTGAATGCGCCGTACGGGGCAAGGCTCGGTGGCGGCGGGCGTTTGGGTTAAAATGCGCCCGCCTACTGCCTCAGCACCGTTTTCCATTTCGTGCAGCGTAGCGGCTACCCAGGTTGAGGCCACTAGCGTATCGGCGTCGGTGCTGAGCAGCACGCCGGTGGGGCCGATGGTGCGCTCGAGGCGCAGGGCAGCTTCATCGAGCAGCAGGCGGCGGGCGCGGCCCACGTGGGCCTGCGGGCGCGGCAGCTGCACTTCGGCCACGTGCACCACCAAGTTGGGGTGGCGGCGAGCGGCCTGGCGCACGGCGGCGGCCGTGCGGTCGAGGCAGTTGTTGGCCAGCACAATAACCTCTACCATACCCGTGGGCAAGGCCTGCCCCCCTAGCGTGGTTTGGGCGGCGAGCGCGGCTAGGGTAGCGGGCAGCGTGGTGGCCTCATCCTTGGCAGGGATGATGACGCAGGCTTGCAGGGCAGCCAGTGGGGGCGGCAACTGCCGGTGCAGCGCACGCTCGGCCAAGCGCAGCAGCTGCTCTTCGGTAGGTGGCTGGGAAAGGAGGGCCGCGGGGGCAGAGGCCGTGGCTTCGCGCGTGGCGTGAAAGCGGGCCGGCTGGGCTAGTTGGTCCATAAGGAGCCCTTTGTACGCCCCAGCTTCACGAAGGATAGGTAATACCCGCTTAATTTTTATTTCTTCTCGAAATCTTCATTCGATAACGCCGCTTAAATTATAACAAAATTCTCGCTTACAGTAGTTTATGTATTTTAAAGCTGAACTAATTCTTTTAGCCAAAAAGAAGGCTGCTCCACCTATTTGGTAGAGCAGCCTTGCCAATATTGCTACCTCAAGGGCTAGCCAGCGGTGCTAGAATGCTTCGCCAATGGCGAAATAAAAGCCTGGGTCGGTGCCAAAAGCGTAGTCAAAACGCAGGTTGACCCGGTCGCGCCGGATAAAGTTGAAGCGGGCGCCCACGCCGCCGGCCGTGTGAATACCACCGAAACTGTAGTCTTTCAGGTCGTAGCCGACCTGGCCCGCCCCAATGAAAGCGGCCCCATCGATGCGCCAAAACAGGTGCTGGCGCAGCTCGGCCTGGGCCGTCACCATCTGGCGGTCGCGGAAGCGCTGCTCGTAGATGCCGCGCATCAGGTTGGCGTTGTTGTAGAGCGTGCCACCCAGGTTGGCGCCCATGCCGGCTAGGCCATACCAGGGCACATCGCCCGAGTGAAACTGCCCAAGCACTTGCAGTGCCAGGATGGTTTTATCGCTGAAGATGCGCTGAAAGTGCCGGGCATCAACCTGGTAGCGCACAAAATTGTAGTCGGAACCCACAAACCCGCCATTGAACATCACCTGCAAATCGAGCAGGCTGCCCTTGGAAGCCGCTAGGGCCACGTCGCGGCTATCGAAGGTGTAAACCGGGCCTACGCCGGAGAGGCTGAAGTTGAGGCGCTGGCGCTGGTCGAGGCGCTGGTCTTGGTTGAAATAATTCTGCGTATTACGGTCGCTGGTCGGGTTAATCTGGTCGCCGTCATCATTTACCCGACCCTGCTCCTGGCTCAAGTTGTACACCCGCGAGAGGCGGTACTGCAAACCCAGAAACTGGTTTTTGGCAATGCTTTTCTGGAAGCGCTGATTGATGATAAACAGCTGAAAATCGAGGAACGAGCGGTTGCTGTTCTGTACCTGCGGCGCGTCGTTGCCAATGCCGAAATAATAGAGTCGGTTCTTATAGGAGCTAATTTCGCCGTTCAGGTAGTATTTCTCGCCCGGGGAGTAGATGGTGTGCACGAACTGCACGAGCGACTGGCTTTTTTGGGTGGTCCAGAACTGCGCCCGGGCGTTGGAGGCGCGGGTAAGCGTGTCGGTGCCCAAGCGGCCGCTCAATAGACCGCCGATGCCGTAGCCAGCCCCGGTTTCCTGCTGATAGAACAGCACCGGCACGGGCAGAATGGTAATTCTTTTGGGAGGTTTCCTGGTTTCGGTTTGGCCCGACGGCAAACCCTGGCCAAAGCCAACGCTAGCACAACCCAACAACCCCACTAGCAGCGGAAAAAAGCGCATATAATAAGAAAAAAGTAAGCGTGTTGGGTACCTCAACGGATTTTAACCCCTAGCGGTTGACTTAACAGCGCGTTATCGCTTCATCTTTTCTTCAGTATGAACGCAGCTTCCGATTGCGTGAGGCTAGCGGCATGCCTCACCAGCCCTGGCCCCGGCACGCCCAGCAAGGGCCTAGCGCCCAGCCGCTCACACCAGCACCATGCTCAGGATACCCGCCAGCATAATGCCCTTGCACCACGCGCTAAGCTGGCGAAAGTGCCGGCGGCGGTCGGCCCGCACCAGCCGGCGGGCGAGCTCCAGCAGCGGCAGCAGCACCAGCCCTAGCAGCCACACCGCCAGCGGCCAGCGGCCCCAAGCCAGCAGCTGCCCGGCGGCGCCCAGCACCAGCAGCACCAAACAGCCCAAGAAGAAGCCGGCCACCCACTTGCTGCGCGCCACGCCCCACACCAGGGGCAGGGTGCGGCAGCCGTGCTGGGCATCGCCGCGCATGTCTTCCAGGTCCTTCACTATTTCGCGCACCACGGTGAGCAAGAAGGCGGCCAGCGCGTAGAGCCACACTGCCTGGCGGCCGGTCAGGAGCTGCAATTCGGGCAGCAGCACCAGCGCCCCCGTGAGGGTGCCGATGCTGACGTTGCCCACCAGCGGCAGGCGCTTGAAGCGCGCCGAATAGCCCCAGAGCAGCGCCGCCGCTCCCATCGTGACGAACCCCAGCGGGCACGAGAGTGCCATGGCCAGCAGCACCCCTAGCCCACTCAGCAGCACGTGGGCCAGCATGGCGTGGCGGCGCCCCAGCACCCGCCCCACCACCAGCCGGTCGGGCCGGTTGATGGCGTCAATCTTGACGTCGTAATAATCGTTGATGATGTAGCCGGCCGCCGCCACCAGCAGCGCCGCCAGCACCAGCAGCCCAAACCGCGGTGCCAGCAGCACTGCCCCCAGCGGCTGGCCAGGCAGCAATAGCACCCGCACCAGCACCAGGCTCAGCAGCATAATGGCCAGGTTGGGCCAGCGCACCAGGCCTGGCAGCGCCCGGGCCAGGCGGCCGGCCTGGCCCGGGCCCGCCAATAGCTCCTCCCCCCCGCCTGGCAGGGGCGGCTCCGAAGCGGGCGCGGGCGATGGGGTGGTGGCCATAGGAGAGCGGTACTAGGGCCGCAAGGTACAGCCCAGGCTAGCCGGCCCCACGCAAAACGCCCCCGCCGGCGCAGCCGGCAGGGGCGTTTTCAACGCTAAAGCGGTGCGGGGCCAAGGCCTCACACGCGGCGTACGTTCACGGCATTCACGCCCTTGCGGCCTTCCTGGGTTTCAAACTCCACGCGGTCGTTTTGCTGAATCTGCCCGCCGTTGAGGCCGGTGATGTGCACAAAGAAATCTTCCTTCGTGTTGTCGTCGGTGATAAAGCCAAAGCCTTTGGCTTCGTTGAAGAATTTTACGGTCCCGGTTTTCATGTAATCGGCAAAAAGGAGAAAATCACTGCCGGCCTGGCGCACCTCCTGGTGGAGCTACCCTAGCCGGCGGTATCATACGCAGGCCCGGCGGCCGGGTTCAGCGCCAGCCTATTGGTGGTCGCGCCACTCGTATACCCACTTGGCCTGAATCTGTTCCAGATGGCCTTCGGTCGATTGCTCGCGGGTGCCCTCAAAGTTGGGCAGCGTCAAGACCCACTCCAGCAGCTCGGTAAAGCGGACGCGGTAGATTTTGGCTTCCGAAAAGTCATCGCCAAACTTTTCGTAGAGGGCAATGGCCACGTCTTCGTGGTCGGCCCACTGAATGGGCGGTTCGTAGTGGTTCACGTTGTTTGAATTAGGAGTTGAAAGTCAGGAATTATGAGTTGATGGCTACGAAAAACGAGTGCGGCTGCGGCCAACTCATAATTCCTGCCTTTTAACTCATAACTAACCCTAGTGGCCCAGGAAGTGCTGGGGCGGAATGGTGACCACCATCTCGAGGCGCTCGTTGGGTAGCACGCACTGGCAGGCCAGGCGCGAGGTGAGGCGCGGGTTGATGGCCCGGTCGATGAAGTCTTCTTCCTTGTCGGAAATTTCGGGCAGCTCGTCGCCACCCCGGTCAATGTACACGTGGCAGGTGCTGCAGCCGCACACCCCGCCGCAGTTGTGCTGCAGCTGAATACCGTTGTTGAGCGCCACGTCGAGCACCGACTCGCCGCTGGCGGCCACGTGGGTTTGGGCGGGCTGGCCGTCCTGAAACTGAAAAATAATCGTCGAGGGAGTCAAAATAAGGTCGCCCACAGGGCCTGATGCAAAGCACAAAGTTAAGGCCGCCCCTGCGGGAATTAGAAAGTGAACATGCTGAGTGAAGAATTAACTGCGTAGCAATGTTTCACTTGCCCTGCTTCTTTTCCCCTTCTGCGCGCTGAATACTGGCCGAGAGCTGGGCATAAAGCGCCTGCCAGGCCGGGTGGGGGGCTAGCGCGGCCTCGTGGGCGGCCAGCGTGGGCGCATCGTGGCGCAGGGCGGGGCCGGTTTGCACGGCGTAGGGCGAGGGCTGGGCCGCCAGGGCCTTGTCCACGGTTTCGCGCACCAGCGGGTGCAGCAGCTCGAAGGGCAGGCCCGCCTCGGCCAGCAGCGCGTGGGCCACCGCTAGCAAGTGGTTGGTGAAGTTGCTGGCCCACACGGCCCCCAGGTGCAAGTGCAGCCGCTGGCCAGAGTCGAGCAGCGCCACGCGCTGGCTCAGGCTGCGGGCCAGGGCTAGCAGGGTGGCCTCGGCGGCCGGGTCGGTGCCTTCCACAAACAGCGGCACGCCGGGCCAATCGATGTGCCGGCCGGGGCTGAAGGTCTGGAGCGGGTACAGCACCCCGCCCCGCACCTGCGGCCGGGCCGCAAACACGGCCAGCGGCAGGGCGCCAGCCACGTGGGCTAGCAGGGCGCCGGCCGGCCAGTGGCCGGCCGCCAGCAGGCCGGGCACGGCCGCATCGGGCACGGCCAGCAGGTACACATCGGCGGGGGGCGGGGCGGCCAGGGCGTCTTCTTGCGCCAGGGCCAGGCAGCCGGGCAGGCTAGCTGCCAAAGTCTGCGCCGGGCCAGCCGTGCGGCTAGCCACAAAAACCAGCCGGTGCCCGGCCGCCGCTAGGGCCGGCGCCAGGGCGCTGGCCACGCGCCCGGCCCCAAAAAGCCCAACGCGCACTATATTATCTTCGGAGGATGCCATCGGGGCCAAAGGTCGGGCTAGCGGGCAGCTGCCCCAGCTTTGCGGGCAGGCAATGGGGCGACAAATGAAATTTTCCTGATTGGGACGGCAATTTTTTACTGAAAAGGTAGCATATTGTGGGCGCAAGCAAGTTGGGGTTAGATTTTACTCATAATTGCCGCGCGAACAGCTATTGGCTGGTCGGTTTTTTTACTCCTACGTTTCCTTTTTCACTTTCTCTTTTTCTATGACGAATCCTTACACTCGGGGACAAAATTGGCGCACGCGGCTGCGGCAACTGGGCCTCACGGCCCTGCTGCTAGGCGGGGCCACGGTGGCAGCGCAGGCACAAGGGCTAAGCTACACCACCAGTAGCGCCGCCAATACCACCAGCACATTCGCTGACTTGGGTAATACCGGCACCGCCATCACCACGGCCAACCCGGACGATGCCAACTCGGCGGCCCAGAATATCGGGTTCACGTTCAACTATAATGGGGCTTCGTTCACGCAGTTTGTGCTGAACACCAACGGCCTTGTTCGCCTAGGGGCCGATGCGCCTTCGGCGGCTAATATGTTTCTGCAGAATGAAACTGCCGCCACCAACCCAGTAGGTGTAGACCCGGTAGCGAGTACCAACGCGGCCGATGTGAACCTGCTGATGCCATTCAGCTTCGACCTGGAAGCAGGCACTGGTGCCAGCCCCGGCCCCGGCATCGCGGAGTATCGGGTAGTTACCACGGGCACTTCGCCCAATCAGGTCTGCACTATTCAGTGGAAAAACGTGCATGACAAAGCCGCTACCAACGCCTCGCAATACGCCAGCCTCACTTTTCAGCTCAAGCTGTACGAAGGCACGAATCGGATTGAGTTTGTTTATAGCCCGACCACGGCAGCCACCACTGGCACCGAAATCGGTCGCTATGCCACCATCGGTCTCAAAGGCTCAGGCAGCGCTACCGGGCAGGTATTGCTGGCGAGCAAGAGCTCTTCGGTGACGGCCTGGTCGGGGGCGACTTTTGTGGCGGCAACAACGCCGCGCCTTTTCTTCCGCCGTACGGTGGGGCCCGATGCCGGGCGCACGTTCCGCTTCCAGGTGGCCCCGGCCAACGATGCAGCCGTGAACGCCATTTATACGCTGGGTAAATTGCCCGTTCCGGTGGCGCTGCCGACCAATACTATTCAGGTAGCAATTCAGAACACTGGCTCGACCGCGCTTACCAACCTGCCGGTGACGCTGGCTGTGACCGGGGCCAATACCTTCGGCAGCACCCAAACTGTAACTACCCTAGCGGCGGGCGCTTCCCTGCTGGTTTCGTTTCCGTATCCGACCACGCTGGTGGCGGGCATCAATAACCTGACGGCCTCGGTGCCGGCTGATGCCATCCTGACTAATAACTCGGCTACCTGGCAGCAGGAGGTGAATACGACGGCTACATTCTCGTATGTGCCCAGCGACCAGCCAAACGCTACCAACGCGTTCGGGGGAGGCACGGCGGGGCTCATCTTTGCCAACCGGTACACTACCGCGACATCGGCGGCAGTAGCCACGGTGCGGGTATTTATAGGGGATGCCAGCGCGGTGGGTAAGACGGTGGCGGGCGTAGTGCTGACGCCGGCCGGGGTTATTCTGGCGCGCTCGGCCGACTACGTAGTGCAGGCCGGCGATGTCAACACGTACAAGGCATTTACCATTCCTGCCCCGCCCACCATCGCGGCGGGAGGCAGCTTTTTGGCAGGCTTGGCCCAGCTGGCTTACACGGGTGCGCAATACTTCCCGCTGGGGGTACAGAATGAGTCGCCGGCCCGTACCGGCACGTACTACACGATAGCCGTGGCCGGGGGCACGCCCACCGATGCGGCCGCCAATGGCGTACGCTTTATGATAGAAGCCCAGACGACAGCGCCGGTTCCCGTCAGCGACGCATCCGTGGCTAATGTGTACACGCTGGGCAAGATTATTACCCCGCCTGGCTTGCCGCACGCAGTGCAGGCGCGCGTTACGAACACTGGCAATCAGACGCTCACCAACCTGCCCGTCACGCTGAATGTAACGGGTGCCAATACCTTCACGAACACGCAGACGGTGGCTACCCTAGCCGCTGGGGCCTCGGCCACGGTGACGTTTGCCAGCTACCCTGCTACCCTGGCCCTGGGCACCAATATCGTAACGGTGACCCTCCCAGCCGATGCCAACGCCAACAACAACTCGCTGGCCGTGCAGCAGCTTATCAACACTACCCGGCAGTCGTACATCGCCCCCAACGAGACGGCGCCGAGCAGTGCGCTGGGCCAAGGCACGGCCGCCGGCATCCTGGCGGTGAAGTTCACCGCTAGCTCACCGCTCTATATTTCGTCGGTGTCAGACTACATCCTGAACACGACCTCCTCCCCGGTGGGCCGTACCATGTATGCCGTAATTCTCTCCTCGACGGGCACCATCCTGGGCCGCTCGGCCGACTACGTAGTAACGACCGCCGACCTGAACGCCGTGAAAACGCTGGACCTGACTACCCCCGTAACCGTGCCAGCCGGCGATTACTACGTTGGCATTGCGCAGCCGGCATCGACCACGGCTTTCTATCCGGTGGGCCTGATTGCGGAAGCTCCCACGCGCACGGGTGCTTTTTTCTCCTTCGACCTCACGGGCGGCACGCCTGAAGACCTAGCCCAATACAATTTTGGCCGCTACATGATTGAGGCCATCTCGGTGGTGCCACCAGCTTGCGCGGGGCCCACGGCCCTGGCTGCCTCCAACATCACGGCTACGGGTGCTACTATCACCTTCACGCCGCCCGCGGGCGGTGCGGCCAGCTACCAGCTCGTTTATGGCCCCACTGGCTTCGACCCCACGGCGGGTGGCACCACGGTAGCCATTACTGGCTCGCCGTTTACCCTCACTGGCCTTTCGGCGGCTACTACCTACCAAGTCTATGTTCGCTCGGTATGCACCGGCGGCGGCTATAGCGCTTACGCAGGTCCCATCTCGCTCTCGACGCCTTGCGGCCCAGCGGTGCTTTCGACCTTCCCCTACACTGAAAGCTTTGATGCCATTGCCACGGGCCAGAGTCTGCCCTGCGGCATTTCGATTCTCAATGCCAACAACGATGCGGCTACCTGGGCCATCAACCGCACGGCGCCTTACTCGGGCACCAATGCCATGCGCTACACCAGCGCCATTACCAACAGTGTAGCGGCCGACGACTGGTTCTTTACCCCGGCCCTGACCACGGCGGCCAACACCCGCTACCAGGTGGCTTTCCGCTACCGCGGCGAGGGCATCGTAAACACCACCTCCAGCTATACCGAGCGGCTGGAAGTGAAAGTGGGCCCCGCCGCTACCCCGGCCGGCCAGACTACCACGCTTTACACCAACGCGGCCATCACCAACACCAGCTACGCGCTGGCTAATGCCACCTCGACCCCGGCCGTGGCCGTGTTCACGCCCGGCGCGGGCACCCAGTACGTGGGCTTCCACGTGTACAGCGCCGCCGAGCAGGGCAACCTCTACATCGACGACCTCAACATCACGACCAGCGTGGTGACGGCCACTTCGTCGGAGGCGCTGCTGCGCGCCGTCACGGTGTTCCCCAACCCCTCGACCACTGGTCTGTTTGACCTCGAAATTCACGGTGCCCAGGCCAAAGGCAGTCTAGCGGTGCGCGTAACCAACGCCCTGGGCCAGCAGGTGTACACGGGCGCCGCCCGCGACAACTACACCAACCGCCTCGACCTGAGCACGCTGGCCCCCGGCCTCTACCACCTACAGGTGCGCAATGGCGACGAAACCATGACCCGCCAGCTAGCCATCGTAAAGTAGTCTTTGCCTGCTGAAATTTGAGAAAGGCCACCCCGCTGGGGTGGCCTTTTTTGGTGGTCTCGGCGGGCGTGGTATCCCACTGCCTAGCCCCCTCTCCAAAAAAGAGGGAGACTAGTTCTAATTCTAACTTCAAAAAATTCAGCGCTAAGGCTAAAAGTTAGTTGGATGGTGGCTAGGGGGTAAAGTGCGTCGAGCAAGCTGTATAGAAGAGCCAGCAAGCACCTCAACGGTTTGGGGATTCTATGAAAGATTGCCGACAAGCACCCCAAAGCCTTTAGTGTGCTATGGAGAAGCAGCGTTTGGCACCTCGAAACCTTACGGCACCCATGCAAAAGCGGCAACCGGTATCCTGAAACTTTCAGGATGCCGGTCGCCGCTTTTGCATGGCAACACTTTCTGACTTGTGGCTAGGCCACTGCCTGGGGCCGGGTGGCGCCGGCGCGGCCCGCGGGGGCGGCCGCTGGGGCCGCAGTCCGGCTAGCCTTGCGCTGGCGCATGCTCAATACCAGGCCGAGGCCCATGAGCAACGTGCCGCCCCACAGCAGGTTGATGAAGGGCTTCTCGGTGGCTTTGAGGATGATGTAATCCTTGCCGGTGGTGGCAATGGCGAAGGTGAACTTACCCTTCACGGGGTCAATCTGGTCGAGGCTGATTTTGAGACCCAGGTCCTCCACGATTTCGGGCACGCGGCCCACCTGGCGGTCGCGCAGCAAGAAAACCGGGTGCGCGTGGTACTCGCGGCCCTTCTCGCCGGTGATAATCATGTCGGCCTGCAGAGCAATGTCGCCTTTCTCCAGCTTGATGCCCGGCACCTCGTGCGCCTGCTCGATGGCGCGGAACACGGCGAAGTAGTCGTTCAGAAACAGCGTGTCGCCCACGGCCAGCTCGTGCGGCACGGCCGTGCTCCACGGAATCTCCTTGCGCGGGTCGGGCACCGACGAGATGTGCGAATAAATATCATGGTCCCAGAAGCGCTGCAACGCCGGTGAGGCTAGCAGGCCACCCATTTCCTCGTTGACCTGCGCGCGGGGGAAGAGCGTGAATTTCTGCCCCGTCTTCTTGTCGTTGTACTCAACGCGGTAGTAGGTGTTTTCGGGCAGGATGTTGAGCGAGTCGCCGGTGTGGAAGTACACCTTGTCGCCCTGCTTGATTTCGCCCCTAGCCACGGCCTTATACTCGTCGTCGGTGCGGTAGAGCAGCTGGGTATTCACGTAGTTGGGCAGGCCGGGCACTTCGAGGTACTGGCCCGAGTAAGTCACGTCGTAGCCGTTCATGGCGCCGGTTTCGTTGCGCCACAACAACACGTTTTCCTCGTTGCCCTTGTCGTCCATGTCGCGCGAGATGAGCTTGCCGCTCACGTTGCGCGAAATAATATTGGAGTAGCCCGACGAGGCCAGAATGCCGAGCAGCATCAGGGCAATGCCCAGGTGCGACACCGCGCCGCCCGAAAGCTGCACTTTGCGCCGCCACAACCCAAAAATGGCGCTGGCATTGGTCATGATACCGAACAAACCCGCTAGCAGTAGCACCACGTAGGGCGCCGACATGGTGTGCCCGAAGTAGCGCGTGAGCAGCACCACGAGCGCCGTAGTGAGCAGGGCCAGCATGGTGGGCGTGGCCAGGGCATTGATAACCGGCTCCTTGGCCGGGCGCCACCACAGAATCTGGGCGATGCCCGACACGATGCCAATTAATACGCCGGCCCACAGCTGAATGCGGGTGTAATGCTGAATCTGGTCGGCCGGCAAGGCCAGGTTCGACTTGATACCAATGAAGCCCAGGAAGGAATTATACACCGGAATGCTGGTGGTAGCCACCACCTGAAACGCCGCTAAACACAGCACCGTGGCGCCCACAAACACCCACAGCTCGGGGCTATATGCATCCAGCTCTTTCTCCGAAACCGGAATGTCTTTCCAGCGGCTAGCCAGCAGCGCAATGGCGCCTACCGTGAAGAAAGCCAGGTAAATGATGAGCTGGCCCGAGAGCCCGAGGTCGGTGAACGAGTGCACCGAAGCGCTGCCCAGCACCCCGCTGCGGGTGAGGAAGGTAGCGTAGAGAATAAGCACAAACGTGGCCACCACCAGGGCATAGGCCGTGCGCAGGCCCGTGCGGCGGCGCTGCCACAGCACCATGCCGTGTAGGGCCGCGATGAGCACCAGCCACGGAATGTAGACGGCGTTTTCGACGGGGTCCCAGTTCCAGTAGCCGCCGAAGTTCAGGGTTTCGTAGGCCCAGTAGGCGCCCATCATGATGCCTACGCCGAGCACGGCACCGCCTAGCGCGGTCCAGGGCAGGGCAGGCTTAACCCAGGTAGTCAGCTCTTTTTTCCAGAGGCCGGCGATGGCGAAGGCAAACGGAACCAGCGTGAGGGCAAAGCCCAAAAACAGCGTGGGCGGGTGAATCACCATCCAGTAGTTCTGCAGCAGCGCGTTGAGGCCGGTGCCGTCCTTGGGCACGAAGTTGGGGTTCATCTTCCACACCGGCAGGTCGACCATGAAATCGCGCAGCAGGATAAACGGCGACGAGCCAATCTTGATGCCACCTACCACGACGCCCAGAATCATGCTCACCAAGAAGGCCTGCACCGTGGCAAACACGGCCAGCACGGGCGCTTCCCACTGCCGGTTGAACTTCATGATGCCTAGCCCTAGCACCACGTGCCAGAATATCCAGAGCAGGAAGCTGCCCTCCTGGCCTTCCCAGAAACAGGAAATCATGTACTGCACCGGCAGGTGGTTGCTGGAGTGCGACCACGCGTAGTAATACTCGTAGCGGTGCGCGTAGATGATGTTGAAGAGGCAAAACACCACCGCCAGCACCGCGGCGCCGTGCACGAAGAATGCCCCCCGGGCTAGCCGCAGCCAGCTCGCGTCGGCCTGGCCGAGGGCCCGGCCCCGCGCCGCCTGAAAGTAGCCGTAGGCGGCCACTGCCGCCGCCACAAACGCCAGGATGACGCTGGCCTGGCCGAGATTTCCGATAAGTAAATTCACGAGCTAGCTGTTTTTTTGGCAAAGGTACCGCCTGGCGGGCGGGGGTACACCGTACCGGGCACCCCAGTAGGTAAAGCACCAGAGCAGTTTTTTGTCTACCTTGAGGGCCGTTTTAGTTCTACATTCCATGCCCGCTCCTGGTTCCTTGCCAGCGCCGCCCGCCGCTAGCCCCGCTGCCACCGCCCCACCCAAGCAAACCCTAGCCCAGGCCCGTGCTGCGGCCGCCGAAGCGCGCCAGCACCTCGCCGCCCTGGCCGGCGGCCTGCGCGAAGGCCTGCTCCTGCTCGATGCTACCTGGCACACGCTGCTGGCCAACGACCAATTTTGCACCCTGCTGGGCCTGCCTGTAACGGCCAGCCAGTGCGTGGGGCTGCCCACCAGCCAGCTCACCGACCTGATGCTGCCCTACCTCGAAGACCCCGAGGCATACGCGGCCGAGCTAGCCGCCTCGCGGCCCGACCGCATTCCGAACACGCTGCTGCGGCTGCGCAACGGCCGCGTGCTGGAGCGCGACGTGCGGCAGGTGACGCTGGGCGATGCCCCGGGTTGGCTGTTGAGCTACCGTGACGTGACCCAGCACCAGAAAGCTGAAAAGCTGCGTGATGCCCAACGCAAATTCTACGAAACCATCCTCGACGAGGTGCCCGTGGAGATTGCCGTGCTCGACGAGCACCGCCGCTACGTGTACGTGAACCCCCAGGCCGTGCCCGACCCCATGCACCGCGCCTGGCTGCCGGGCCGCACCCTAGCCGAGTACTGCGCCCGCTACGGCTTCCCGATGGAGCTGGCCGAGCAGCGCGACCGCATGTTTGAGCTGGCCGAGGCTAGCCCCGAGCCCGTGAGTTGGGTTGACCGCACGCCGGTGCCGGGGGGCGAGGTGCACCACCAGCGGCAGTTTAAAGTACTGGCCGATGCCGGTAAGGGCCTGCCCTACATGTTGGGTAGCGGCCTCGACGTGACGGCCCGCGTGCAGGCCGAGGAGCGCAGCCAGCGCAGCGAGGCCGAGCGCCGCGAGCAGCAAGAGTTTATGGAGCAGGTGCTCAACACCAGCCCCAGCCCCGTGTACGTGCGCAATGCCGCCGGCGAAGTGGTATTTGGCAACCGGGCCTTATTTAAGCTTGATGAGCAGTTGGCCCTAATGGCGCCCAGCGAGCAGGTGCAGCGCGCCAAGGAGCGCGAGGCAGCCGAATACGCGGCCATCGATGCCCAGGTGCTGGCCACTGGCCGCGAGGTGGTGGCCGAGGAGCGCTCGACCTCGCCCAGCGGCGAGGAGCGCTGGTTTTACACCATCAAGCGGCCGCTGGTGCGCCCCGACGGCACCGTGCAGGTGCTGGGGGTCAGCACCGACATCACCGACTTAAAGGCCGCCCAGCTCGCCGCCGAAGACGCTGCCCAGGCCCGCGAAAACTTTTTGGCCAATATGAGCCACGAAATTCGCACGCCCATGAACGGCGTGCTGGGCATGGCGGCGCTGCTGGCCAAAACCCGCCTCAGCCCGCAGCAACAAGAGTTTGTGCGCACCATTCGCAGCTCGGGCACGCACCTGCTGGGGGTGCTAAACGATGTGCTCGACGTGTCAAAAATTCACTCGGGCAAGCTGGAGATGGAGGCCGTGGCCTTTCACCTGCACGACTCGATGCAGCAGGCCGTGGCCACGCTCACCTTGCAGGCCCAGGAAAAAGGGCTGGTGTTCGGCTTCAAGCCCTTCGCCGCCGACGAGGCGCCCTGGGTATTGAGCGACCCGTTTCGCCTCAACCAGATTCTGCTCAATCTGCTCTCCAACGCCATCAAGTTCACCACCAACGGCAGCGTGTGGCTACGCAGCTTTTTGGTGGATGAAACCGATGAGGAATACCTCGTGCGCTTCACGGTGCAGGACTCGGGCATTGGCATCGGGCCCGAGGCGCTCGAACGCATTTTTGAGAGCTTCACCCAGGCTTACGCCGATACTACGCGGCGCTACGGCGGCACCGGGCTGGGCCTCACCATCAGCCGGGCGCTCGTGACGCAGCTAGGCGGCGAGCTGAGCGTGAACAGCAAGCTGGGCCAGGGCAGCACGTTCTCGTTCACCATTCCGCTGCTCAAAACCGAGCAACCTGCGCCCGTGCTGGTCGATGCCTTCGACACCGGGCAGCTGCGCGGCATAAGGGTGCTACTGGCCGAGGATAACCCCATCAACCGCACCGTGGCGCGCCTGCACCTGCTGCAGTGGGGTGTGGAGGTCGACGAGGCCGAGGATGGCCGCGTGGCCCTCGACAAGCTGCTCGCAAATACCTACGACGTCGTGCTGATGGACATTCAGATGCCCCACCTCAGTGGCATTGAGGTGACGCAGCACCTGCGCCAGCTGTCCGACCCCACCCGCGCCGCCGTGCCGGTGCTAGCCCTCACGGCCAACGTATTTCGCAGCGATAACGAGAAATACCTGGCCGCCGGCATGGACGATTACCTCGCCAAGCCTTTTGCCGAAGAGCACCTCTACGCTAAGCTCATCAACCTGCTGCGGCAGCCCACAGTGGCCCCGCCGCTAGCCCCGCTCCCGGCCTACACCCTGGCCCGACTCCATCACGATGCCAAGGGCAACTCAGCCTTTGTGGCCGGCATGGTCAACTCCTTTTTGACCCACATGCCCCCTAGCCTCGAAAAAATACGCGCCGCCGCCGCCGCGCGCGACTGGCTGCTGGTGGCCGAGCTGGTGCATCACATCAAGCCCAACCTACTCACCCTCAGCATCGAAAATGCCATTCTGGCTATGCACGTGCTGGAGCCGCCGCCCACCCTGCTGCCCACCCCCGATGAGCCCGCCCGCCAGCTAGCCACCACCCAGCTGCTAGCCGCCGTGGAGAACGTGCTGCGCGAGCTGCCGGGCGAGCTGGGTTGAAATAAAAATGAAGAATTAAAAATTGCGCCGGTGCTAGCAGCAGGTCGCACTTTTTAATTCTTCATTTCTAATTTTTAATTATCTCTCAAATGCCGCGCAGGCGCTTGAAAAAGCTTTCCTGGTAGGCCTTGGCCACGGGCACTTCGTGGCCACCAGGTAGTTGCAGCTGGTTGTCCTCGATGGCCTCGATGCGCTGCGTATTCACCATGTAAGACCGGTGTACCCGCACGAAGTGCGCGAAGGGCAAGCGCTCCTCAAACGTTTTGAGCGTGGCGTAGACAATGTGCTTGTGCTTGGGCATGACGAGCACCGAGTACATTGACATGGCTTCGATGTAGAGCACATCGTCGAAGTTGACGCGCGTCAACCGGTTGTTTATCTTGAGAAACAGCGCGTTGCCGTCGGCCCCGAACATGGCTTCGGCGGCTTCGGGCGGGGCAGGCGCAGGGGCAGGCGCCAGGGCGGCGCGCTGGCTCCGAATGCGGTCGACGGTGCGGCTGAAGCGGGCATAGTCGAGGGGCTTTACCAAGTAGTCGGTCACGCGCAGCTCGAAGGCGTCGACGGCATAATCGCGGTGCGAGGTCACGAGCACCACCTCGGGCAGCGGCTCGGGCAAGATGCGCACCAGCTCGAGACCCGTGAGTTCGGGCATCGTGATATCGAGGAGCAGGATGTCGGCCCGGCCCCCCGACCGGAAATAATTGAGGCAGTCGACGCCATTGGCGAAGGTGCCGGCCAGGGCCAGGCCCTCCGTTATGCTCACGTAATGTTCCAGCGCCAGCCGGTTCATCTCGTTGTCGTCAACTACCACGCAAGCCAGCTGGACCAGGGGAGCCGCGGCACTAGTGGAGGAACTCATAGTATAAAAAAATAAAGAAGCAGACCTAGCGGATACAGGCTGAAAGATAAGTCTAAAAATGGTACTGCCAAATAACTCAAAATTAGACAGTAACGCTGGCCAGCCAGCGTAAAACATACTCTACCTATTGATTTATAGCATGTTGTGCGCTACCAACAATTAACCCAACGCAATACTAAACAGTACTAAATTATTCACCAACAAGTCATTTTACACAGGGTTGCAGGGCTAGTAGCGGCAGTAGGAGGCATTTGGCACTTAGGGTAAGCTAGCCACCATCACAACCTCCAGCCCAGGGCCGAACCCGCGAGTAAAACAGGCCAAATCAAGCGGGCGAAAGGGGAAGTTGGCGGCGTGCATGCGGCCGCCGGCGAGGGCTGCCCGGCTAGCCCTCCGGCGGCAATACTACCCGTCCTTAAGGCTCACCGGTGAACTGAAAGCCACCCGTAGCCGCGCGGTACCAGCCGCTTACTGCGCACTATTACGCAGGCCAGAATTGTGGCGGCGCTGGCAAATAGGGAGCCCCCCACTGCACGGCAACAAGTCGTCGATGAATCGGCTAGCTGTTCCTTAATTTCCGAGTGACGAATGGCTTATCTACCAACACCAGCTCTCCATAACTCTCAGGGAGCCGGCGCAGTAAGGGGCAACAGTAAGTGCTCGGTGTAGGTGGGGCCGTGCGGCGGGTAGCAGGTGATGTCAGCCGCTACCTGCCGGATGCCGGCGTCGAGCCAGGGCTGGGCATAGATGCGGCCCTGGCCGGGGCTAGCGACCGCCGCTAGGGTCAGCGGCAGGCGGCGCAGTACCCGGCCGGTACCCGGGTCGCTAAACACTACGGCCAACTGCGCCCGACGCGGGTAGCGGCTCAGTGGCAGCTCTACGAAGGCCACACCGGCCGCCACCGCGCCCGGCATAATGGGCCGCAGCTGACTGTAGGCCAGCCACTGCTGGCGCAGTAGCGTGGGCGGCCCCTCGGCAGGGTCGCCCTCGGCCACTATTTGGTAGAGGTATTGGCCGGGGCCGGGCAGGGTATCGGTGAGGCTGTAGGCCGCTTGGCGCCGGCCATAGGTATTGGTGGCCAGCGGCTCGCGCCTGATTTCGCGGGCCCGAAACTCGTGCAGCTCGCGGCGCAGCACCCGGCAGTAGCGAGCGGTGGCCAGCGAATCGGGCACTTCCCAGGCTAGGGTCACTACGCGGCGCATGGCCGGCAGGCCCTGGGGCACGGCGGGCGCAGGCACCACCGGTAGGCCCCTAGCTCGCCCGCTCACTTGCAGCGTAAAGCTGCAATAATCCTTGAGGTAACCGTCCACATCGAGCAGGTAGGGCTGGCCGGCCTGCAGGTTGGGCAGGGGCACAAACAGGTCGTCCTGGGTGCCGAGCGAGGTGCATGCTAAAATGCGGTAAGTAGCTGGCTGGCACGGTGTGCCGGTGAGCACCACCAGCTGCACGCCGCGCACATCGCGGCAGTGCTGCCCGCCGATATTCACGTAGTACGTGCCCGTGGCCGGCGGCCGAAACTCAAACCACTGGTCGTTGTGGTACTCGATGCACTTGCCCGTCTGGCGCTCATCTACGCAGGCGGGCTGCACAGTGCAGCCCACGGTGCTGGAGGTAATGGTTTCTTCGGCGCGCAGTAGGCGGCGGTTTTCGATGTTGTCGTTAGGCGCCTGGGCCTGGGCTAGCCAGCAGAAACTGACAACCAGAACGCCCGTCATGCTGAGCTTGTCGAAGCATCTTACTCGAGTCGTTAGAGATAAGACCCTAGCGATACGAACAAGATGCTTCGGCAAGCTCAGCATGACGGGCGTCTTACGATAAGCTGGAATCAGGGGCTAGCGGCGGGTGGTCATTGCCGTGGCGGGCGGGCCGGTGGTGCCCAGGTCCTTCTCCACGTATTTGCTAGGGCACTTGGTCAGAATCTGGTCGGCTTCGAAGATACCGTCCTTCATAGCGCCCACGATTACCACCTGCTCCGACTTGTCGAGGTCCTGGGGCTTGGGGTTGCGGTATACCACGCGCTGGGCTACTTGCAGCGTATCTACCATTGTGAAGGCGAAGTAGTTGGGGTTCACCATCGGGTCATACTCCAGGCCTACGGGGCGCTTGTCGGCGTCGCGCGGCAGGGTGCCCACCACGTGCACCTTAGCCAGGTTGCCCGATGCCGCCTGCTGGCGGGCAATAGTGAAGGTCGAATACGTGCTGGCATCCGACATGGTGCTGATGATGATGCCCACCGCGGCTGCGATAACCACCAAAACGAAAATATGCGACTTCTTCATAGGAAAACGGCTAACAAAATTGCTCAAAAAGACGGGCTGGCCTAGCGGCCCTCCACCTCGCGCTCGAGGCGGCTCACCTTGCGGTCGAGGCGCACCAAGTAAGCTAGCAGGCCACTGATGATGATGAAGACCACAAGCACCACCACGTAGATTTTGCCGTTGGCGCGCAACGCATCGGCCATTTCGGGCTGGTCGGCGGTCGCAGCATTAGTCTGGGCCAGGGCGGAGCCGGCTAGCAACAGCAGCGGCAAGAGCAGCGCAAAGGCGCGGCTAAGCCAGTTGTTTTTCTTGTTTTTCATAAACTTTCTCTTTTACAAAAGCAAAGCGGCAGGCCACCTCCGTAATCCAGACGCCGAGCAGCGTCCAGCCAATCACGGCGGGGTAAAACACGAGGCGCATGGCGCTGTCGAGGTCGTATTTCGAGAAGCCGGGGTTGCCGCCCATGCCGGGGTGCAGCGAAGCCGAAGCTACCCGCGGCATGATGAACAACAGCGGAATGGCCGCCGCAAACGCAAAAATATTGTAGATGGCCGAAAGGCGCGCCCGCTGCTGCTCATCCTGCACCGAGCCGCGTAGCACCAGGTAAGCAGCGTAGATGAGCATGGTAATAGCCGCGCAGTTGAGCTTCACGTCGGTCGTCCACCAGGTGCCCCAGGTGTAGCGGGCCCACAGGCTGCCCGTCAGCAAGCCCAAGACACCCAGCAGGATACCCGTTTTGGCCGACTCGTGGGCCAGGGTGTCGAGGCGCACGCTAGGCTCGCGCAGGTACCGGATGGAGTTCACCACCGAGGCCAGCAGGATAATGGTCATGCCAAACCACATGGGCACGTGGAAATAGAGGTTGCGCTCCGTTTCGTTGAGGATGGCTAGCCGCGGCACGTGGCCAAGAAAGCCCATCACGGCCGTGTAAAGCAGCAGCGCAATGGTCAGGTATTTCCAACCCCACTTGCGGTTTTCAATCTGCTTGAGAATCCACCAGACGAAAGCGGCGAAAACCAGAACACCTAGTACTGCGAATGCAATCGCACGTGGCGTGATGATATCTAGTAGAAGCATAACATTTTAGTTAACGTGTTCAGGAACGCGCGCCACTACGCCGTAGAGTGGGTCGCCGTACTTCGGACGGTGGGCGTACACCTCGGCGGGGCCGAAGCCGGCGGCGGCAAAATAGTGCTTGACCAGGCCGGCGTGGCCCGCGTCGTCGAGAGCCTGCCAGGCGTACACGGCTTTGTCGGGAAAGCAGCGGTTGGAAAATGTGACGACCAGCGGCGCGCCCGGCCGCAGCACCCTAGCCAGCTCCTTAAACACCTCGATTGGCTGGGTTAGATACTGCACCGACACGCAGATGCCGGCGCCATCAAACTCGGCGTCGCCGTAGGGCAGGCGCGGGTTCTCGTTGAGATTCTGCACGAGGCCCGGCTCGGTGAGGCGCGGGTTGTGGGCCAGCTCGCTGGCGTTCATGCCGAGCGCGGCCACGCGGCCGTACTGCACCTCGGCGGGCAGGTGGCTGACCCAGCTGCTCATCAAATCGAGGATGGCGCCACCAGCCGGTAAATGCTGCCGGTAGAGCTGCGTAACGGCCGCCACCGCCGCGTCGTCGATGTGCGTAACCAGGCGCTCGAAGCGGTAAAACTCGCCGTCGGGCGCTTCGTCGCGGCGGGCAAAGGCCTGTGGGGGCAACGTGAGCAGGCTAGCGGAATCGGGCATGGTGTCGCTGTTGAAAACGGGCAGCCCCTAGCTGCGCCACAAGAAAGGAAACAACAGATAAGACACCGCGCCCACGATAAAGTTCAAGGCCACCAGGGTAATAACCGAGCTTTGGCTAGCCTCCCAGGGCAGACCGTCGAGGGCGTTTTTGCTGACTTTCACCAGCAGCAGCAGCACGGGCACCAGCACCGGCAGACCCAGCACGGCCAGCAGCGTGCCGCCCCCACCTTGCCCCGCCCGAGCCGCGATGCCCGCCACCAGTGTCAAGGACGAGGCCAGGCTGACGGCGCCCAGCGCGATGCTGAGCGCGTACGTGGGCCAGTCCTTCACCGGATTGCCGAGCAGTAGCGTGTAGAGTAGCAGCCCCGGCACAGCCAGCGCCAGCAGCAGCAAGGCATTATAAATAATCTTGGCCAGTACCACGGCCTCGGGCCTAGCCACGGTGTAGTAGTACAGCCGCAGGCCGGCCGACTCCTGGGCTAGCCCCCGCCCCGCCGCGCCGAGCGCCGCAAACAGCAGAATTACCCAGAAAAGCGCGTTCCAGGCTGGCGGCGGGGGCGCGCCCCCGCGCAGGCTGAAGCTGAGGTAGCTCACGTACACGGTGCCACCCACGTAGAGCAGCAGACCGCCCAGGGCGCTGCGCTGCCGCCACTCCAGGCGCAGGTCTTTCAGCAGCAGTAACCAGATTTCAGCGGGCAGCGACACGGGGCAAAGGTACGAT
>JBPBQJ010000151.1:0-25225 GCA_050954765.1 Janthinobacterium lividum
ATTTTCGGGGCCGAAAACGTGATAAATGCCGCCCTCGACTGCGGTGTGAAGGACGTGGTGGCGCTGAGTACCGACAAGGCCGCCGCGCCCATCAACCTCTACGGCGCCACCAAGCTGTGCTCGGACAAGCTGTTTGTGGCGGCTAACAACATGAAGGGTAGCCGCGACTTGCGCTTGTCGGTGGTGCGCTACGGCAACGTAATCGGCTCGCGTGGCTCGGTAGTGCCGTTCTTTTTGCAGCAGCGCAAGACCGGCGTGCTGCCCATCACCCACCCCGATATGACGCGCTTCAACATCTCGCTCGAAGAAGGCGTGGACCTGGTGCTGTATGCGCTGGAGCACTCGTGGGGCGGCGAGATTTTCGTGCCTAAAATTCCGTCGTATAAAATCACGGAGGTGGCCCGCGCCATCGGGCCTGACTGCGAGCAGCAGATTGTGGGCATCCGGCCGGGCGAGAAGCTGCACGAGGAAATGATAACCCAGACCGACGCGCTGAGCACCGTGGAGCTCGACCGTTACTACGTGATACTCCCTACTACCTCAGCAGGTTGGAAAGAGGAGGACTTCATCAAGCATTTCCACGGCAAGCGGGTAGCCACTGACTTCCACTACGACTCGGCCAACAACAGCGAGTGGCTGAGCGCCGAGCAGATACGCGAGGAAATCCGGCTGCACGTCGATGCCAACTTCGAGGCCTAGCCTCACTTGCTTACCAGCACCCAGCCGCGCAGGCGGGTGCCGGTGGCCGGGTTGAGCAGCAAATAGTAATAGATACCGCCGGCCAGGCCGGGAGCCGCCCAGCCATTGTCGTAGCTGGCCTGCTGAAATACCTCGCGGCCCCAACGGTTGAAGATGGTCAGCGACCAGCTAGGGGCCAGCAGGCCGCCCAGCACGAAGGTATCGTTTTGGCCATCGCCGTTGGGGGTAATGATGTTGGGCACGCGCCGGGCGATGCAGTCGTCAGTGGGCAGCGGGTCGCGCACATCTACCGAGTCGCTGACTGCGCAGCCCGCGGGCGAGGTGACGGTGAGCACGTAGCGGCCGGCGCTGCGCACCTCGCGGGCCGCCGTGGCTAGGCCATCGTGCCAGCGGTAGGTAGTGCCGGCGGGCTGCGCATTGGCCTCGATAACGAGCGGCAAACCCCCGCACAGCACCTGCTGGTGCGGAGCCAGATTCAGCGTCGGCGTGGGGGCCACGGTGATGGTTTGGCGGGCCGTGAGCGTGCCGCCGCCGGCCAGCACCGCCGATACCGTAACCACGTAGGTGCCCGCCGCAGCGTAGGTGTGGCGGGCCGCGCTGCCCACCGCCGCGTTGGCCACCCCGGCGGCGGGGTCGCCGAAGTCCCAGGTAAACACCGCATTGGGCACTGCCGGCACCACGGCGGCGCTGAACACGGCTGGCTGGCCGAGGCACCCGGCCGTGCTGGCCGCGTTCAGCACGAGGCGCACGGGGGGCAGGGCCACAAAATTGGGCAGCCCCGACTGGCAGCGGCTGCCCGTCGCCAGGGCTAGCCCCTGCCCCTGCAGGCCGCAAGCCAGCCCCGCCGCATTGGGCGCGGTGATGACGGCCAGGCTGGTGGCGTTGACCCGCGACACGTAGAGGCGATTGTCGTTGCCCCGCAGTAGGGCGTGGGCCAGCACGTCGAGGCCAAGGTAGGTAACGGCATCGCGGTTGGCCAGGTCAATCTGACAAAGGCCCTGCCCCGTTAGCATTCCCGGGGCCAGGGCATAGCTGGTGGTGTAGAGCTTGGTGCCATCAGCCGAAAATTCCAACCCGTAGTAAGTGTTATTGGGCACCCCGGGCAGGGTAATGGCAATGGGGTGGGCATTGGTAACCCGGCCGCTTTCGCTGTCGAAGTCGAACACCTCAATGCCGCCCGTGAGGCGAGCCACGGCCAGCCGCCGCGCATCGGCCGATACACGCAGGTAGCCCAGGGCATCGGCGTAGGGGTCGAAGCTGGCGTTAAAGTCGTGGTGTACCGAGCCCACGCTGCTGATAACGGGCACCGGCTGCAAGCCCGCCGGCGTGAGTAGAAAGCTATAAAACTTATTGGTTTCCCAGCCGTGCACGAGTATCCAGTAGTCGCGGCCATTGGGCAGGAGCACGGCAGTGAGCTTTTCGGTGAGCTTGGTCTGGCCGTCGGTGAGGGGTACCGCTAGCTCCTTACGGGTGCCGATATCGCCCAGACCGCCGCGCAAATTCATCTCCACCACCGAGTAGTGCAGCCCACCTACCAGGTTGCGCTCAAACGAATCGACCGTGAAGAGGTAGTATTCCTGGGTATTGCCGGGGCTAGGCACCAGCAGCGCTCCCTGCGTAGCCGATACGCGGCCAAAGCGCAGCGCGCCGTTGGGCATGGGCGTATCGGTGCGGTCCCAGACCTGCACACCGTTGGTAGAGCAGCGCAGGCTGCCGGCGGCATCGGAGATGGCCGAGCAGGCTTCCGCACTCGCAAAGGAGCTAATGGCCGCGGCCGCGGGCGGCCCGCTGGGCGGAAATACCAGCCCCGCGCCCACCCCAAAGCGCCAGTTGCGCAGCTCGGGCTGGGCGCGCACCAAGCCGCCGCGCAGCAGCAGTAATACCAGTAGTAAGTACTGTATTCTCATAGGGTTTCCGGAAAAATCAGCCTGGCTTAGCCAGCCCAAAAGTAGGGCCACCAGCACGCTCGCAGCGCGGCCGGGGCTGGCAACCAGGCGGCCCGGCGGCCCGCCCCGGTGCGGCTTCTTTATCTTTGGCCAACAATGCCCGACCACCTTACGCCCCCCACGCACCCGCTGCCCTACGGCCGCCAGCACATAACCGACGACGATGTGGCGGCGGTGGTAGCCACGCTGCGCTCCGATTTTCTGACCCAAGGCCCGCGCGTGGCCGAGTTTGAAACGCAGTTTGCCGCCTACGTGGGCGCCCGCTACGCCGTGGCCGTGAGCAACGGCACGGCGGCCCTGCACCTATGCGCGCTGGCGCTGGGCGTGCAGCCGGGCCAGCGCGTCATCACCACGCCCATCACCTTCGCGGCCTCGGCCAACTGCGTGCGCTACTGCGGCGGCGAGGTGCATTTTGCCGACATCGACCCTAGCACGGGACTTATCGATTTGGCTAAGGTGCGGACGCTGCTCGAAGCCCACCCAAAGGGTTATTTCGCCGGACTGATTCCAGTTGATTTTGCCGGGCTAGCCGTGGATATGGAGGCCGCCCGGGCGCTGGCCGACGAGTTTGACCTTTGGCTGATTGAGGACGCCTGCCACGCGCCGGGCGGCTTTTTCGTGGATAAAACGGGTGAAAAACGCCTCTGCGGCAGCGGGCAGCTGGCCGAGCTGGCCATCTTCAGCTTTCACCCCGTCAAGCACATTGCCACCGGCGAGGGCGGCATGGTCACCACCAACGACGAGGTGCTCTACCACCGCCTGCGCCGGCTGCGCAGCCACGGCATCGAGCGCGAAGGCCCCGGCCTCTTGCGCCAGGACGAGGGTGGCTGGTACATGGAAATGCAGGAGCTGGGCTACAACTACCGCATTTCCGATATTCTGTGCGCGCTGGGCATCAGTCAGTTGGCTCGCGCCGATGAAGGCCTGGCCCGCCGCCGCCAGCTGGCGGCGCAGTACGACGCGGCCTTTGCCAGCGCGCCGGGCTTGGCGGTGCTGGCCCCCGGGCAGCCAGGCCACGCCTACCATTTATACGTGGTGCAAGTTGAAAATCGGCGCGAACTGTACGAGTTTCTGCGCACTAAAAACATTCTTACGCAAGTGCACTACGTGCCCGTACACCGGATGCCGTACTACGAGCAGTTGGGCTGGCGGGCCGGCGATTTTCCGGCCGCCGAGGCCTACTACGCCCGCTGCCTCAGCCTGCCGCTCTACCCCACCCTCACCGATGCCGAGCAGGCCTACGTGGTAGCCTGCGTACACGCATTCCTAGCCCAAGACCCCGCGTGAGCCCGGCCGCACCCCTAGCCGACCCGCACGCCCTGGCCCAGCGCCTGGTGCTAGGCACCGCGCAGTTTGGCCTCGCCTACGGCCTCAACAACCAGGCCGGCCAACCTACGCCCGCCGCCGTGGCGCAGATTCTGACCGCCGCCCAAGCGGCCGGCCTCACGCTACTCGACACGGCCGCCGCCTACGGCAACAGCGAAGCGCGGCTGGGCGAGTTGGCGGGCAACAATTCAGCTTTCGAACTGATAACCAAACTGCCCGCTAACCCACCCGCCCAGGTTGCGCAGCACCTGGCTGAGTCGCTGGCCCGGCTGCGACGCCCGCAGCTCTACGGCGTGCTGTTCCACGCTTTCGGGCCGCTACAAGCCCAGCCCGATGCGTGGCCGGCGCTGCAAGCGGCGCGGGCCGCCGGGCAGGTGACGCGTATCGGCGTGTCGCTCTACCACCCCCACGAGGCGGAGTGGCTGCTAGCCCAAGGCTGGGACGTGGACCTCGTGCAGGTGCCCTACAATGTGCTCGACCAGCGCTTTGCGGCAGTGCTGCCCGCGCTGGCGGCGCGGGGCGTGGAGGTGCACGTACGCTCGGCGTTTTTGCAGGGGTTACTGCTGCGCAACCCCGACACTTTGCCGACTTTTTTTCAGCCGCTAGCCCCTAAAATCAGGCAGTTGCGGGCTTTAGTGGCCGAAGCCGGCGTGCCGCTGCCGGCCGCGCTACTACTGTTTGCGGCCCACGCGCCGGGCGTGGCGCGGGCGGTTATCGGCGTCGATTCGGTGGCCAACCTGCACGAAAATCTGGCGGCCGCCAGCTACTTGGCGGCCGCCAAAACCCTGCGCTCGGCCCTGGCTAGCCTAGCCGAACTTACCGACACGTTTATCCTCCCCTACGCATGGCCGCCGCGCCCCTGACCGCCGATTTTTACCGTACAATGTTCGACCTCACCGGCCAAACGGTGCTACTCACCGGGGGCTACGGGCACCTGGGCCAGGCCATTGCGGCGGGCCTGCTAGCCCAGGGCGCGCGGGTGGTGGTGCTGGGCCGCCGCCAGCAAGCCTTTGCCGCAGCCTTTGGCGAAGGGCATGAGCGTCTGCACTTTATCTTTTGCGATGTGGCCGAAGTAGCCTCGGTGCAGGCTGCCTTCCGCCAGAGCTTCGACCAGTTTGGGAACCCTAGCGTGCTCATCAACAACGCTTTCTATAGCCGGGGCCAGCAGCCCGACGGCTTGCCCGACGCCGATTTTGCGCTCGGGCTCGATGGCTCGGTGGGCACGGCCTACCGCTGCCTGCGCGAGGTGCTGCCCTACCTGCGCGCCGCGGGCGGCGGCAAAATCATCAACGTAGCCTCGATGTACGGGGTAGTAGCGCCCGATTTCGGCGCCTACGCCAACGCCCCGCAGTTTCTAAATCCGCCGCACTACGGCGCGGGCAAGGCGGCCATGATTCAGTTAACCAAGTACTTTGCCTCGTACCTGGGCCCCGAGAATATTCAAGTCAACTGCGTGTCGCCGGGCGCGTTCCCTTCGGATAACGTGCGGCAGGATGCCCACTTCGAGGGTGAGCTGCAGCGGCGCATTCCGCTGGGCCGGGTGGGCGAGCCGCAGGACCTAGCCGGCGCGTTCGTCTTCCTGAGCTCAGCCGCCGCGAATTTTGTGACGGGCCACAACCTGGTTGTGGATGGCGGCTGGACTATTCGCTAGGTGGAGTTATGAGTTGAAAGTCACGAATTATGGAGCCGTTTAGAAAGTAGCTATTTCGTCATGCTGCGCGAAGCAGAGCGTAGTCGAAGCATGACGAAATACTAGTTGATTCGACTTTCTGAACAACCTCTAGGAATTGGTTTATCAACTTATACCTTTTAGCTTATAACTCCCAATGGTACTAGCACTTATCCAGGCCCGGCTAGGGTCGTCGCGGCTGCCGGGCAAGTCGCGGCTGCCACTGCCACTATCGACCACCGGCGACGAGCACACCATTCTGGGCCACGTGGTGCGCCGGGCGCGGCGGGCGGCCACCGTCACCGGAGTAGTAGTAGCCACCACCACCGCGCCCCTCGACGACGAGCTGGCCGCCCTGGCCGCCCGGCTCGGGGTAGGTGTCTTTTGCGGAGATGAGCAGGATGTGCTGGGCCGCTTTGCCGGTGCCCTGGCCGCCGCTAGCCCCGCTTCCACCGTGGTGCGCCTCACGGCCGACAACCCGGCCATTGACCCCGCTCTACTTGATGCCGCCGTGGCCCACCACCTCGCCACCGGCGCCGACTACACCCACACCACCGGCCTGCCGCTGGGCACCAACTTCGAAATCATCAGCGCCGCCGCGTTGCGCCAAGCCCACGCCGAGGCCCGGCAGCCCGACGAGCGCGAGCACGTGACGCCCTACCTGCGCCGCCACCCCGAGCTTTTCCGGCTCGAAACGCTGGCCCTGGCCGTGCCGCCCGCCGTGGCCGCTCTGCGCCTCACCATCGACTACCCCAGCGATTACGCCCTGCTCAGCCTGCTTTTCGCGGAGCTCGGGCCTGATTTTTCGCTCACCGACCCGGCCGGGTTGCTGGCCTTACTGGCCCGCTATTCCTGGCTAGGGTCCATCAATGCGGCCAATGTGCAGCGTTAGCAACTCGTCGCTTTATTCCCGAAGCCCGTATGTCAACGATTGAATTTCCGTCCCGCCGCCTCGTTTTTCGGGCCGATGGCAACGCCACCATTGGCCTGGGGCACCTAGTGCGCCTACTGTCTCTGGCCGAGATACTGCGCGGGCTGGCGCCGGGCGTTTTTGTGGTGCGCGCCCCCACGGCCGCCGTGGCGCAACTGGTGCAGGAGGCCGGCTGGGCGCTGCAAGCCTTACCCGCTGGCCAGCCCCTGGCCCTGGAGGCTAACTGGTTAGCCTCCAGATTTTTACAACCTGACGACGTAGTCTTGCTCGATGGCTATGAATTCGACTCAGCCTACCAACAGCGCCTGCGTCAACAGGCCAGCGCCTTGGTTTACATCGACGACCTGCGCGCCTGGCCTGTGGCGGCCGATGTGCTCATCAATCATTCGCCCGGCGTGGCGCTGGCCAACTATCAAGCTCCGGCCGTTACACAGTTGCTGCTGGGTCCCGCTTTTTCGCTGTTGCGGCCGCCGTTTCTGGCGGCAGCGGCACTGCCGCAGCCGGCCGCCGCTATCACCAGCGCAGTGGTTTGCTTTGGCGGGGCCGACCCACTGGGCCTCACGGCGCGCACGCTGGCCGCGCTGCTAGCCCTGCCGCCGGTGCAGCGCGTGAGCCTGGTGGTAGGCGGGGCTTTCGGCGATGCCGACGCACTACACGCGCTGATGGCCGGGCACCCAAACCGCCTTATCCGCCTGCACCGCAACGTGGGTGCGGCCGAGCTGGTAGGCCTGCTGCAAGCCCACGACGTGGCCGTGGTGCCGGCCAGCACGGTGCTTATCGAGGCGCTGGTACTGGGGCGGCCGGCCCTCACGGGCTACTACGTGCCCAACCAGGAGTCGCTGGCGGCCTACGTGCACGCGCACCAGCAGGCTTTCTCGGTCGGAAATTTTGCCGACCTTGCGGACGAGTCGCTGGCGGCGGCGCTGCGGCAGGGGCTGGCTTTTCTGGCTACGCAGCCGCGGCAGCCCTACGTGGCGCAGCCCCGGCCCGATTTAATACGAGCGGCCGTACAGCACCTGTTAAGTCGCTAGCTATTTGTCATTTATCTTATGAATATCGACCTACTGCGGCCGCTGGGGCCCGACGACCTGGAACTGGTACGCACTTGGCGCAATTCGCCCGCCGTGGCCCAGTACATGTACACGGCCGACCCTATTTCGGCCGAGCAGCAGCAGGCTTGGTTCGCCCGCATTAGCCAGGACACTACGGTGCAGTACTGGCTTATTTACCACCAGGACCGGCCGGTGGGCGTGGCCAATCTCTCCGCCATCAGCCAGCGCAACCGCTCGGCCTACTGGGCTTTTTACCTGGGCGAGGAGCACCTGCACGGCAGCGGCATCGGCGCCAAGGTGGAGCTGGCCGTACTTGAGTACGTATTTGAGGAACTGAAGCTCAATAAATTAGCCTGCGAGGTCTTCGTCACCAACGAAAAAGTAGTGGCCATGCACGAGAAATTTGGCTTCCGCCGCGAGGCTTATTTTCGCCAGCACATTTACAAAGACAAGGCCTTTATCGACGTGGTGGGGCTAGCGATATTGCGCCGCGAGTGGCAGCAGGTGCGCGACACCCTGCGGCCCCGCCCGCGCCCCTAGCCGGTGGGCGCGGCTAGCCGCCGTAACTTTGCGCTATGCCTAGTTTCTCTATCGGTAGCCACCCGATTGGCCCCGACAGCCCGCCGTTTATCATCGCCGAAATGTCGGGCAACCACAACCAGAGCCTCGACCGGGCGCTGGCCCTAGTGGATGCCGCCGCCCAGGCCGGCGTGCACGCCCTCAAGCTCCAGACCTACACCGCCGACACCATCAGCATGGATACCGGCTTCGTGATTCGCGAGGAAGGGCAGTCGCTGTGGGAGGGCAAGGATTTGTATCAGCTTTATAAAGAGGCTTATACGCCCTGGGAGTGGCACGCGCCCATTTTTGAGCGGGCGCGGCAGCACGGGCTGCTGGCCTTCAGCTCGCCTTTCGATGAAACGGCGGTGGACTTCCTGGAAAGCCTCGACGTGCCGGCTTATAAAATTGCCTCCTTCGAGAATGCCCACTGGCCGCTGCTGCGCCGCGTGGCCGCCACCGGCAAGCCCGTGATTGTGAGCACTGGTGCCGCCACGCTCAGCGAAATCGACGAGGCCGTGCGCGTGCTGCGCGCCGCCGGCTGCCAGAATCTGGTGCTGCTCAAGTGCACCAGCACCTACCCGGCCTCACCGGCCACCACCAACCTGCGCACCATCCCGGTGCTAGCCAGCGCGTTTAACTGCCCGGTGGGCCTCTCCGACCACACCATGGGCGTGGGAGCGAGCGTGGCCGCCGTGGCGCTCGGGGCCTGCGTCATCGAGAAGCACTTCACGCTGCGCCGCGCCGACGGCGGCGTCGACTCGGCCTTCTCGCTGGAGCCCGAAGAATTGAAATTACTAGTCGATGAAACCGCCCGCGCCCACCAGGCGCTGGGCACGGTGCAGCTCTGCGTGCAGGCCAGCGAGGAGAAAAGCCGGGTGTTCAAGCGCAGCATCTACGTGGCCAAGCCCGTAGCGGCCGGAGAAGTATTAACTACTGACAATCTGCGCATTATTCGTCCCGGTGATGGCCTCCTGCCGCGCCACTGGGACGTGGTGCTGGGTCGCCGCGCTGCCCGCGATTTACAGCCCGGCAAGCCCCTCACCTGGGACGCCTTGCTAGGCGAACCCGCGCCTACTCCGCAGTCGTGAGCCCGGTCGTAGCGCGCCTACGCGACGTGTTGCAGCTGCGCTTTTCCGATTTATTTGCCGGGCTGCCGGCCTCGGTACTGGCCAGCATTTCGCCGGCTAGCCCCCTCAAGCGGTTGGCGCGGGTGGCGGCCTACGCGGGACTGCGACTGGTGGGGCACTTGTTTCAGCCCATCAAAAACCCCGAGCAGTTGCGCGGTGCGGTGTGGCTCTACGTGGTCAGCGCTAATAATTACGAGGCGCTGAAGTTCATCCAGGAAGCTCGCGCCGATGCCGTGCTGGTGGCCGGCCAGGGCAAGCATATCGGGCGCTACGGCGCGGCCGTGAACCGGCTCTCGCTGCGGCGTAAGATACTGTATTATGGGCAGTACCCGGCAGCGCTGCTGGGACTGCGGCGGCAACTGGGCGCGCGTGCCACGCGGTTTTTCGACCTCGTTTTTTACGCCGTGGGCTACTACGAGGTGTACCGCCGGGCGCTGCGCCACTACCGGCCGCGGGCCGTGGTGTTTGCCAACGACCACAACGACGATGCCCGCGCCCTGCTGCTGGCCTGCCGCGCCGAGGGCGTGCCCACCGCCTACGTGCAGCACGCCAGCGTGAGCACCAATTTCCCGCCCCTGTCTTTCGACCTGAACCTGCTCGAAGGCCAGGACGCGCTGGATAAATACCGTCAATGCGGCCCCGTGCCAGGCCACGTCGAGTTGGTAGGAATGCCCAAGGCCGACGCCTTCCTGGGCCAGCGCAACCTGGCGCCGCAGGTGCGCCGCGTGGCCGTGGCCTGCAACCTGCTCGACGAGCTCCCCGCCGTGGCCGACACGCTAGCCTACCTGCTGCGCGAAGTACCCGAGCTTACCTTCACGCTGCGCCCTCACCCTGGCGACCGGCGCGACTTCGCCGCCCTGCGTCAGGCGCTGCCCGCCCTGCGCTGGAGCAACCCGCAGCAGGAAAACGTGTTCGAGTTTTTGCAGGCCCACGATGCACTGGTGGCCGCCGACACCAGCACCCACCTCGAAGCCACGCTGCTCAACGTGGCTAGCCTCTACTACCGCTTCACGCCCACGGCCAGCCTGGCCGATTACTACGGCTACGCCGCCCACGGCCTCAGCGAGTGGGCGCACTCGCCCGCCGAACTGGCGGCCGCCCTGCGCCGGCTAGCCCGGCACAAGCCCGCCGACCTCTACCGCCGCGCGGCCTACTACAACGCCACGCTCGGCACCGCTAATGAGGGCCACAGCCGCGCCCTGGCCGTGCGCTGCCTAGCCGAATGGCTGGACGGCCCGGCCGGCGGGGCGTAGTTTTGGGGCCTCATGCCAGCTGCTCCCCTCCTGCCCGCCGCCCCCGTAGCCGTTTCGGCCGAGGTGCGCCTGGCGTACGTGCTACGGCATTTCCGGCTAGCCTACCCTGGTGGCCCGGCCGTGGCTATCGGCTACGCCAGCACGCAGCCGCAAGTGGAAATAGCGGAGGCTAGCGGTAGCTTTTTCACCGAAAATAAACCGTACCCAGCCGCGCCCAACTGGCGCGAGTGGCTGGGCCGGCCGGTGCCATTTTTCTTCGATAACGCGCCTGAAAAGCCATTGATTTTTTACGTTGAGAACAAGGCTTTTATTTCGGCCGATATTATCTCGGCGGCGTTTTATTTATTGAGCGGCTGGCAGGAGTATTTCTCGACTGAGCGCGACCGGCACGGCCGTTTTCCCTACGCGGCGAGCGTGCAGCAACGCTATAATTTCGTGACGCTGCCGGTCGTTAATTATTATTTCGACGTACTGAAAACAGCCGTCGAATACGTCAGCAAAACGGCGCTACTTCCTCGCCGCTGGGGTAGCCAGCAATCTGATTTTGCCGCGTTTATTTCGCACGATATTGACAATTTGTACAGCGCCTGGAAAGCGCCGGCCAAGGCGGCGTTACGGCAGTATAAGTTTGGCCTATTCGGTAAGCTGCTGTGGCAGCACCTGACTCAGATTGATGCCTGGGATAATTTGGAAGAAGTGGCAGCAGCGGTAGCGCAATACGGTGGGCGCTCGACGTTTTTCATTCTGCCTAACCACCGCCCCAGTCATAACGGCACGCCCAATGCCGACTACCGCCTAACGTCTACACTACAGCAGCGGCTAGGACAACTAGAGAAGCAGGGCTTCGAGTTGGGGCTACACGGCAGCTTGGGCACTAGTGTTAGTTCAGGGAAATTACGCGGTGAAACCAAGCAAGCTAACTTGAATGCGACAGGCTGCCGATTTCATTATTTGAGCTGGGAGCCACGCATAACGCCAGTTATCAATTCTCTACAAGACTTTTTTTCGTACGACAGCACACTAGGCTTTGCTGAGCATTTCGGATTTCGTCATAGCTACTGCTTACCGTTCTATCCTTTTGATTTTACTAACGGCGGCACGACAGAATTTCTGGAAATTCCGCTCAACGTGATGGACGCCACACTGCACCATCCTACTTATTTGCAGCTGGCCGCCGCCGAAATTCTGCCCGCCCTCATCCCCGTTTTTGCCGAAATAAAGCGCTTTGGCGGCGTGGCCTCCGTGCTGTGGCACAACGAGAATTTTGACTCGGCTAATATTCAAAACGGCCCGCAGCAATTTCACGAAATAATGCGCCACTTGCAGCAGCATGGTGCAGCCTTTCTCACCGGCAGCGAAGTATGGCAGGAATTTACGGCCGAGCCCAACTCATAATTCATACTTAATAACTCATAATTAATTTGGGTATCGTTCAGCGGCAGGGGCTGCGCAACACGGTTATTTCCTACGCGGGGCTGGGTATTGGCTTTGTCAATACTACGCTGGTGCTGCCGCGGCTGCTGGCGCCGGCGCAGCTGGGGCTAACCTCCATTCTGGTGTCGCTGGCTACGATGGGCGCGCTGGTATCGGCGCTGGGGTTTACGAATACGACGCTGCGGTATTTTCCGTATTTCCGCAACCGGGAAACCGGGCACTCGGGCTTTCTGGTATTGCTGCTGGGGCTGCCGCTAGCCTTGTTTGTGGTGGTGGCGGGGGTGCTGTGGCTGGGCCGGCCGCTGGTGCTGCACCGGTACGCCCACGATGCCGCGCTGCTGGGCCCGCACTACGGCGTGATGCTGGGGCTAGCGCTGTGCATCCTGGTTTATAACCTGCTGGAAGCGTACACGAAGTCGCTGTTTCACACGTCATTTTCGTCGTTTCTGACGGACATATTGCAGCGCCTGCTCATTGTGGGGGCGGCCGTGCTGTTTGGGGCGGGCTATTTGTCGTTTGATGGGTTCGTGCTGGCTTATCTGGGGAGCTACGCGGCCATTGCGGCGCTGCTGCTGGGCTACCTGGCGGCCATTGGCGAGCTGCATTTGCGGCCCACGCGGGCGGTGCTGCGGGTGCGGCCGGTGAGCGAGCTGGTGCGCTTCGGCAGCTTTGCGCTGCTGGGCAATATTTCGAGCACGCTGATGCTCACCATCGACTCGCTGATGCTGGGCACGCACAGCTTTGCCGACGCCGGCATTTACACCATTGCCCTCAATATCAGCACGGCGCTGGCGGTGCCGTTTCGGGCGTTGTACAAAACGGCTTACCCGCTCATTGCCGAATACTGGAAGGAGGGCGCGACCGATAAATTACTCGGTTTTTACCGCCGCTCCACGCGCCTTACCACCGCGCTGGGTAGCTACCTGGCGCTGGGCATCGGCCTGAATTTACCGTTCATCTACTCACTCATTCACCGGCCCGAATACGCGGCGGGTACCACGGCGGTGCTGCTGCTGCTGGCCGGCCGCCTCACCGACGGCATCACGGGCGTCAACGGCATTATTGTGGTGACTTCGGCGCGCTACCGCTACGATTTGCTCTTTAATGTGGGGCTAGCCCTCGCCATCATCGGGCTCAATATGCTGCTAATTCCGCGGCTGGGGCTCACCGGTGCGGCCCTATCCAATGCCCTGGCCCTGGCTAGCATCAACCTGCTGCGCACCTGGTTTGTGTGGCGCAGCTTCGGCTGGCAACCCTTCGACCGGCGCATTGCCTACATTTTGGGGCTAGCGGGCGGGGCGGCCCTGGTGGCCTGGGCCCTGCCCGCGCCGGCCAATGTGTGGCTGACGCTGCTGCTGCGCGGCGGCGTGCTCACGGGCCTCTACGGGGCGGGGCTGCTGGCTACGGGCTGGGTGCCCGAGGTGTCGGCGCTGGCCCACAAGCTGTGGCGCTTACGCCGCCCGGCGGCCTGATTTTTCGCTTTTTACCCTGTGTAAAAATTGCCGGAGCCCAGCGGCCAGGGCTAGCCGCCGAATTTAATTTGTTTGGGCGAACTAGGCGCCTTACGGAACAAAATGCTACCCCCGGCGATTTGCGGGGCACCGGTCACTTTCCCAGTCAGTGCGGGCCGCCTGCTTTTTCATGTCTGATACTCTTAATCCGGCTCAGCCGGCAGCGGCGCTACCTTCGGCCAGTCTGGTCGAAGTACTCCTGGCGGTGTCGCTCACGGGCACCATGCTAATGCGCCCGCGCTACGCAGCGGGCACGGCGGTGCTGTGCGACTTTGACCAGCTGCGTCTCAACCCGGCGGCGCAGCGCATGCTGCGCCTGCCCGAGCACCCGGCCGGGTCGTTTCTAACGCTATTTCCGACGGCGACAGAAGCCGGGGTATTTGCGTTTTACCGCGACGCATTTTTGTCGGGGCAGTTTGCCCTGCGCCAGAATCTGTATCAGCACGATGGGCTCGATGGCTACTACGTGCTAGCGGCCCAGCCCCACGGCGAGCTGCTGGTTGTCAGCTTCACCGACAACAATGACCACTCGCGCACGGCCGCCGAAGAGGCGCTACGCGCCAGCCAGGCCCGCGAGCTGGCCGCCCGACAAGAGGCCGAGCGCGAGCGCGCCACCCTCAAGCTGACCCTGGAGCAGGCGCCCATCGCGATTGCAATTCTGGAAGGGCCCACGCACATCGTCACGTTTGCCAACGAAGAAATGGCCCTGCTGTGGGGCCGGCCACTGGGCCAGATTATTGGCCGCCCGCACTTCGAAGCGCTGCCCGACCTGGCCGGCCAGGGCTTCGAAACCATTTTTGCCGAAGTCTACCATACCGGGCAGCCCTACTACCTGCGCGAGCAGTACATCGACATTGCCCGCGCCGATGAGGGGAAGCTGGCGCCTGGTTATTTTCACATTGTGTACCAGCCGCTGCGCGATGCGCAGGGTGCCATCACGGGTATTATCGCCTCGGCCACCGAGGTTACCGAGCAGGTGCTGGCCCGCCAGCAGGCCGAGCAGCTCTCCCACACCCTGGAGCAACAGGTGCTGGCCCGCACCCAGGAAGTGACCCAGCAAAGCAGCTACCTCGAGCGCCTGCTGATGGAGGCCCCGGCCGCTATTTGCACCCTAGCGGGCCCCGAGCTGGTGTTTGAGTTGGTAAACCCCGGCTACCAGGCGTTGTTTCCGGGCCGCCGGCTGGTGAGCCAGCCCGTGCTGGCCGCCTTGCCCGAAATAGCCGGCGGCCCCGTAGAGGCTATGCTGCGCGGCGTGTACGAAACGGGCGTCACCTTCCACGGCGACGAGGTGCTCATGCAGTTTGCCCGTCCCGGCGATAAGCAGCTCGAAGACCGGTACTTCAACTTTGTGTACCAGGCCCGCTACGGCGCCACCGGCCTCATCGATGGGCTAGTGGTGTTTGCCTTTGAGGTGACCGAGCAGGTGCGTACCCGCCAGCAAACTACTACTATGCAGGCCGCCATGCTAGCCGTGGCCCAGCGCCGCGCCCAGGAGCGCCAGGACCTGTACCAGATTTTTGAGCAGACGCCCGCTGCCATTGTGCTGCTGCGCGAGCCCGACCACCGCATCGACTACTACAACCCGGCCTTCGCGGAGCTGTTTCCGCGCGAAGAATGGCAGGGGCCCATCCAGGGCCACACCCTGGGCGAGGTATACCCGCGCGTGAAGCTAGCGGGGCTGGTGGCGCTGCTCGACCGCGTGTATGCCACCGGCGAAAGCCAGATGGTAATCGAGATGCCCCTGGCCGAGCTGCAGCCCGGCAGCCCGCGCTACGTCACGTTTTCGTACCAGGCTTATTATGAAGCCGAACGCATTGTGGGAGTAGCGGCCTTCGTGTACGATGTGACCGAGCAGGTACTGGCCCGGCACGCCCGCGAAGCCCAGCGGCGGCAGCTCGAGGAGCTGCTGGCGCAGGCGCCGGTGGCTATTTGCGTGTTTCAGGGCCCTCGCTACGTGCTAGAGCTGGTGAATCCGCTGATGGGTGAGATGCTGGGCCACGCCCCCGACCACGTCACGGGCCAGCCGTTTTTTGAGGCGCTGCCCGAGCTGGAAGGCCAGGGCCTGCGCGCCGTGCTCGACGAGGTGCGGCGCACCGGCGTGCCCTACGTGGCCCAGTCGCAGGCTATTCGGCTAGCCCGGCACCTACCCGGCGAAACGGGTTATTTCGACTTTGTGTACCAGCCCCTGCTGCGGGCGGGCGGCGCGCGCGATGTGGTGTGCGTGGCCACCGACGTCACGGCCCAGGTGACGGCCCGCCACCAGGTGCACGCCCTCAACGAGGCGCTAGCGACCATCAACGCGGCCATGCTGACCACCAATGAGGAGCTGCAACACACCAACCTGCGCCTCACCCGCACCAACGCCGACCTCGACACCTTTGTGTACTCGGCTTCGCACGACCTCAAGTCGCCCATTACCAACATCGAGGGCCTGTTGCTGGCCCTGCGCCAGCAGCTTCCCCCGGTAGCTCAGCAACCCGCGCTGGTGCCGCGCCTGCTCGATATGATGGACGGGGCCGTGCGCCGCTTTCAGCAAACGCTCGGGCACCTCACCGATGTCACGCGGCTGCAACAAGCCATGCTCGACCAGCCCGCCGAAGCCGTGGACCTGGCTGCCCTGGCCGAAGACGTGCGCCTCGATATGCTGCCCGAGCTCACGGCCGCCGACGCCACGCTGCGCATGGACCTGGCAGCGTGCCCCACGGTCTATTTCGCGGCCAAAACCCTGCGCAGCATTCTCTACAACCTGCTCAGCAATGCCGTGAAGTACCGCGCCCCCGGCCGGCCGGCCGTGGTGGAGCTCCGCTGCCGCCCGGCCGGCCCCGGCCAGGTAATGCTGCAGGTGCAGGATAATGGCCTGGGCTTGAGCGAGCAGCAGCAGGGCGAATTATTCCGCCTGTTTCGCCGTTTGCACCACCACGTACCGGGCTCGGGCGTGGGGCTGTACATGGTGAAAAAAATGGTGGAAAACGCGGGCGGCACCCTCACGGTGCAGAGCGAACCCGGCGTGGGTTCCACGTTCACCGTGGTGCTGCCCGCCCCCAGCCCGGCACATTCCTAATTGTCTTTTATTTTTTAGTGTATGGAAAAGCTTTCCAGTGTAATGCTGGTGGACGATGACTCCACCAATAATTTTTTGAACGAGCTGCTGCTCAAGAGTCTCAACGTGACGGAGCGCATCCTGGTGGCCGAAAGTGGCACCCAAGCGCTGGACATTATCGAGCACACGGCCGGCCCCGACGAGCCCGCCCTGATACTGCTCGATGTGAACATGCCCGGCCTCAACGGCATCCAATTTCTGGAAGCCTACCGCCAGTTGCCCCAAACCCAGCGCAACGCCACGGTCATCATCATGCTCACCACCACCATGGATGCCCGCGACCTCGGCCGCCTCGACGAGCTCAACATCGCCGGCCTCGTGAGCAAACCGCTGACCCAGGAAAAGATAGATGGCATTTTGCAGCTGCACTTCCAGCGCAGCCTGCCCGTTTAGAACTAACTAGCAATTAAAAATGGGGAGATTAGCAATCCGGCGTGGCAGCCGGATTGCTAATCTCCCCATTTTTAATTGCTAATTGATTTTACTCTCCGGCTGCCTCGGCGGCCTGCCGCAGCTTGCTGTGTTTCTGCCCGTAGCCAAAGTAGATGGCTAGCCCCAGGGCCAGCCACACCCCTAGCCGCAGCCAGGTTTCCCAGGGCAGGCTCAGCATCATGGCGAGGCAGGTGAGGATGCCCAGGATGGGCACCAGCGGCACCCACGGCGTGCGGAAGCTGCGCGGCGCATCGGGGTTGGTGCGGCGCATGATAATGACGCCCAGGCACACCATTACGAAGGCTAGCAGCGTGCCGATGCTCGTCATTTCGCCCACCACCGAAATAGGTACGAAGCCCGCAAACAGCGCGATAAACGCCCCCAGCAGCAAATTGGACTGCACCGGCGTGCGGAATTTGGGGTGCAGTTTGGAGAAGGCTGGTGGCAGCAACCCGTCTTTCGACATCGAGAAAAATACCCGCGACTGCCCCAGCAAATCGACCAGAATAACGGAGGTGTAGCCGATGAGAATGGCCAGAATAATGGCCCCGCTGAGCCAGGCGTAGGGCGTTTTTTCGATGGCGATGGCCACCGGCGCGGCGCTGTTTTTGAACTCGGTGTACTTGGCTAGCCCGGTGAGCACGTAGCCAAACAGCACGAATAGAATGGTGCACACCACCAGCGAGCCCAGAATACCGATGGGCATATTGCGCTGCGGATTCTTGGTTTCCTGGGCCATCGTGGCTACGATATCGAAGCCGATGAACACGAAAAATACTACGCCCGCGCCGCGAAACACGCCGCTCCAGCCAAACTCGCCAAATTTGCCGGTGTTCTCCGGAATGTAGGGATGGTAGTTGGCCGGGTCGATGTATTTCCAACCCAGCGCAATGAATACTAATACTACGGCCACCTTCAGGGCCACCACCAGGGCATTGAACCAGGCCGAGCCCGACGTGCCCCGAATAATAATCATCGTGATGGCCAGCACCACCAGCATGGCCGGCAGGTTGCCGTAGCCGTGCACCACCGTGCCATCGTACAGGGTAGCCGTTTCGAAGGGCGACATCACGAGCCTGGCGGGCAGGTGCAGGCCATACTTTTCGAGAAATTTGAGCAAATATTGCGACCAACTGATGGCCACCGTAGCCGCGCCCACCGAGTATTCGAGCACGAGGTCCCAGCCGATAATCCAGGCGAATAGCTCGCCCATTGTGGCGTAGGAATAGGTGTAGGCCGAGCCCGCCACCGGTACCAGCGCCGCAAACTCGGCGTAGCACAGGGCCGAAAAGGCGCAGCCCACGGCCGCCACCACGAAGGAGAGCGTCACGGCCGGCCCCGCATTATTGGCCGCCGCGATGCCGGTGAGCGAAAACAGGCCCGCCCCGATAATAACCCCGATGCCCAGCGCAATGAGGCTAAAACCGTTGAGCGTGCGCTTGAGCGTGCCCGTGCCCGATTCGGCAGCTTCCTGCCGCAAGAGTTCCAGTGATTTTTTCAGCATAAAATACGATGCGGCGCGGCCTCGCGGCCCGCGCCAAAACGACCCGCCTAACCAGTGCGCACCCGCGCCCGGCCAGTTGTGGTCAACCCTCTAAAAATTGAAAATGCAGTTTGTGATTCCGTCGCTGAGCGGCGCCTCTTCTTTACCAACAACAGCTAGCCACGCCGGAGCCAGCCCGCGCCGCAGCGCCGGAAAACAAGGAAGAGAAACGGGGGAGAAAAGCAGAAAGCGCCACGGGCTTTTATATGGTCGCTATGGTTTAGCGGCCGGTCGGTTGGCACCGTTCCACCGGGGGGCGGGGGTTGCCGGCGCGTCGCAGAGCCTATCTCTCAGCGCCTCTTTATAAAAACAAGCTGGGCTAGCGGCCGGCTCGACTAGCGCAAAGGTAGGGCCAGATGTCGGTTTGGTGAGCCTAGCCGGGCAGGCTGCCCCGCTCCCAGGCCGCTAGCTCGGCTTGCAGGTTGCGGCGAGCGGGGGCGTCGAGGGCGGCGCGCAGGGCGGGCGTGTGGTAGAGCACCGGCGCAGCGAGCAGCTTAGCCAGCACCTTGCGCCGGCCGGGACGGTAGAGCAGGTCGGGTACCAGCCGGTATTCGCGGCGCACCTGGCGGGCGTAGTCCCAGTACGCAGCCTCGGGCGCACCCAGGATGCTGAGGTCGGCATCCAAGAACAGCAGCAGGTCGGCATCGTCGGGCGGCTGGGGCTGGGTGTGGTCCTGGCTGCGCCGGATGAAGTCGGCCACGCGCGCCTGGCGGGCGGGCGCCAGGGTGGTTTCTTGCAGAAAAGCCAGCGCCCACTCGGCGCTTTTAACCTCATTGTCGGAACGCAGCGCATTGTACACGACATCGTGAAACCAGATGGCTAGCTCCACCACTACGGCATCTTGCACGGGAAAATCCGCCACCTTGTCAAGCAGATTGTGAATGTGCTGCAAGGTGTGGTACTGCCGCTGCGGGGCCTCATAAGCCGCCATCACCTTCACGCGCTCGGCTTCGCGGCGGGCATAGTCGGGCTGAAACGGCTCCGTGAGCCGGTGCCAATGACAGCCAAGGTCGAATGAATTGAACGTATTCATGGCACAGAATAAGCTAGCGCAGGGCGTAAATGCGTTCGATAATCTCGACTACCTTCAGGCCCTCCAAGGCGTTGGTGGTGGCGAAGCTACGCTTCTGCACCGTATCCACCACATTGTCAATCACCTGCACGTGGTTGGCGGCCGAGCCCTGGTAGGGGCCGTAGTCGTTGGCGGGGTTGGTGGGCGGTAACGCGGGCATTTCGTACTCCTGCAAATGGCAGTACTCGACCTTGTCGAGGTACTGGCCGCCTAGCTTGAGCGAGCCGCGGGCGGCCACCACCGTGAGCGAGCTTTCGAGGTTGCGGTCCCACACGGCGGTGCTGTAGCTGAGCGTGCCGCTGCCGCCGCGCACGAGGTCGAAGGAAACGAGGCCACTATCCTCAAACTCGGTGATGCCCGCGTGCGTGAAGTCGCGGAAGCGGGCCGTAATATTGGTGATATCGCCAAACACCCAGTACAGCAAATCCACGAAGTGGCTGAACTGCGTGAAGAGTGTGCCGCCATCGAGGGCCTGGGTGCCCTTCCAGCCGCCGGGCTGGTAGTAGCGCGCATCGCGGTTCCAGAAGCAATTGAGCTGCACCAGAAACACCTCCCCTAGCCGGCCCTCGTCGTACACGTGCTTGAGCCAGGCGGCGGGCGGCGAGTAGCGGTTTTGCATCACGCCGAACACCAGGCGGCCGGTTTGCAAAGCCGTGTGCACGATAAGCTCGGCGTCGGTTTTGTGCAGGGCAATGGGTTTTTCGATGACCACGTGCAGCCCGGCGCGCAGGCCCGCCACGGCTTGCGGCGCGTGCAGGCCGTTGGGCGTGGCCACGGTGAGCACGTCGGCCGCGGGGCCGGTTTGCAGGTATTCTTCCAGCGAACGGAAAAACGGCACGCCCGGAAACTCGGCCGCGAGGCTGGCCCGTAGCTCGGCGCGCACGTCGATGAGCGCCACCAGGCTAGCCCCGGCGTGGCGCGCCACCAGCGCCGCGTGGCGCCGGCCAATGTGACCGAGCCCGCAGATGGCGAATCTGACCGATGTATTTATCAAAAAATCCAATTAAAAACAACCCAGGTCGGGAATAGAGCCAATATTACTACCACCCACGCAGTTCCTTCCCAACCTGTCTCACCTTCCCAGCGACGACTTAAAAGTGCTAACTGCCAGGCAGCCAAGACCAGGCTATATACTTCGGTCATTAGTAGCACCAGCAGCACTGCTCCGGTTCCAGTAATACAGCGAACTTCTCCTGCTAGGGCCGGCCCATACGCATGAACGGTTCGGTACCATAACCAACATCCTACCGCGGCCAGGACGAGCATAGCGGCTAGTTGAACCAACAAAAATTTGCCTTCCGCAAATTGCCAGTAGAGCTTCATTGACGTTTTTTGGCTTTAATGGGTGCAACACGCTAACGTAACCCTGTGGCCACCAGCGACGCCACAACTTCTACCTGCCCCACCGTCAGCCCCGGGTGCACGGGCAGCGACAGCACCTGCCCGCACAGCCGCTCGGCCACCGAAAACTGCCCTAGCCGGTAGCCCAAGTATTCATACGCTGGCTGCGCGTGCACTGGCAGCGGGTAGTACACGGCGCTCGGCACGCCGTGCGCTTTCAGGTGTGCCTGCAAGGCATCGCGCCGGCCGGCGTCTTTGACTTTAATAGTGTATTGGTGAAAGACGTGGCTGCTGCGCGCATCACGCGCCGGTATTTGCAGGCCGGGCAGGCTAGCCAGCGCCGCATCGTAGCGGGCAGCCACGGCCTGGCGGGCAGCCTGGGCGGCGGGCAGGTGGCGCAGCTTCACGCGCAGCAGGGCGGCTTGCAGAGTATCGAGGCGCGAGTTGAGGCCGATGCGCTGGTGCCGGTATTTCTGGCTTTGGCCGTGGTTGGCGAGCTGGCGCAGCAGGTCGGCGCGGGCCGCGTCGCGGGTGAAGAGGGCGCCGCCATCGCCCAGGCAGCCGAGGTTTTTGCTAGGAAAGAACGAGGTGGTGCCCACCTCGCCCACCGTGCCGGCGTAGGCCGTTTCGCCGCTGGCGCAGGTGAAGGTGGCGCCCAGTGCCTGGGCATTGTCCTCAATCAGAGCGACTTTAGCGGCCCGGCAAATAGCCGTCAGCGCTTCCAAATCAGCACATTGTCCGAATAGATGCACCGCCACTACGGCCCCGGTGCGCGGCGTGAGCGCCGCCCGCACGGCCGCCGGGTCGATGTTGAAGGTATCGGGCAAAACATCCACCAGCACAGGTTTCAGGCCCAGCAAAGCCGCCGCCTCCAGCGTAGCCACGTAGGTAAAGGCCGGCACGATAACCTCCGTGCCAGGTGGCAGCGTCAGACTCAGCAGGGCCAGCGTGAGGGCATCGGTGCCATTGGCGCAGGGCACCACGTGCGCGCCACCCAAATGCGCCCCCAGCTCGGCGGCAAACTCGCCCACCGCTGGCCCCTGAATGAACGCGGCCTGCTGCACGGTATGGCGCCAGGCCTCCTCAAGTTCAGCCTGGTAGGCGGCGTGCTCGGCAACCAAGTCGAGCAGGTGAATGGGTGGCAGAGGCAAAGGCGACACGGCAGGCAGTTGGGGAAAGTCAAAGATACTGGCCCGTCCAGCGCGCGCAGCGCAATTTTGAGGGAAGTGCCCGACCCCATAAGTAGCGCGGCCTTTCAGTTCGCGCGTACCAGACGCCCTTGCGGACTGAAAGGCCGCGCTACGCTGGCTCCTGCAGCAGCCACAGCAGCTTCAGCAGGTCGAGGGCGCGCAGGCTGGGGCGGGCGCCCAGCAGGCGTCGCCGCAAGACCGGCTCTAGGGTGGCTAGCGTGGCGCGGGCCGGGCCGGCTAGCCCCGCCCCGCGCAGTCGGGCGGCCGTGCGGGCCAGCCGCGATTCGGCCCCTAGCCCATCGGTACGCAGCACCTGGGCCAGATTGCGCACAGCCTGGTGGCTTTTCGCCAGAAACACGGTGGCCGGCTCCAGGCCATCGTGTTGCACTGGGTTGTCTAGGTGCCGCACTTTTACGCCCGCTCGCGCCAGCTCCAGGCCAAAGCGTGTGTCCTCGTGGCCGTAGCCGCTCAGGCGCTCATCCAGCGGAAAACGACGCAGCAACTCGCTTTTCAACAAGGCATTGTTGATGGTGAGTTGGCCGCCGGGGTCGCGCTGGCGCGCGGCGGCGGGGCGCATTTCGCGGGCGCGGCCGTAGTGCCAGCGCAGGTACAGCGCGGCGTCGGCGGGCGGCGTGGCCTCATAGATAGTGCCGCCGATGAAAAGCGCGGCGGCGGGCTGCGCACGCACGGCCTGGGCATAGCGCGCCAGAAATTGATTATCAGGCAACAGACTATCATTATCGAGCAGCAGCAGCCACTCGTGGCGGGCGCGGGCGGCTAGCTGATTGCGAATGGCGGCGCGGCCCACATTGGCCGGCAGTTCCTCATAAACCACGCCCGGCAGGCTAGCCAGCGCGGCATTACTGGCCCGATAAGTGGCGGCCGAGCCGTCATCTAACAACCTGATTTCGACTGGGTTCGGCCAGTCGGCCACCTGCGCCAGCACTGCGTGCACCAGTGCCGCCACCTCGCGGTTGAAGACGGGAATCAGGATGGAGAGGCCGGCCGGCATACGCACCACAGGGGCTAGCGGCGGCCCGAGTCGAGCAGTTGCCCGCCCTGGCAGGTGAGCACGCGGTGGGGGTATTTTTCGAGCAGTTGAAAATTATGCGTGGCCATGAGAATGGCCGTGCCCGCGTGGTTTATTTCGGCGAAAAGCTCCATAATGCCCGCGGCCACTTCGGGGTCGAGGTTGCCGGTGGGCTCGTCGGCCAGCAGCAACACGGGCTCATTCAGCAAGGCGCGGGCGATAACCACGCGCTGCTGCTCGCCGCCCGAGAGGCGGTACGGCATGCGGCCTCCCACGCCGCTCAGGCCCACCTGGGTCAGTACTTCCTGCACGCGCTGCTGCTTGCGGGCTTTGCCGCGCCAGCCGGTGGCGTTGAGCACAAATAGCAGATTCTCAGTCACCGAGCGGTCACTCAGCAACTGAAAATCCTGAAACACAATGCCTAGCCGGCGCCGCAGATACGGCACCTTGCGGGCGGGCAGGCTAGCCAGGTCGTGGCCCGCCACCGCGCCGCGCCCGACTAGCAGCGGCAGGTCGGCATACAGCGTTTTGAGCAGCGACGACTTGCCCGCGCCGGTGCGGCCCACCAGGTAGGCAAACTCGCTCTTTTCCAGCTCAAAAGACACGTTTTCTAGCACCGCCCGCTCCTCCTGGGTAATGGTGGCGCCGTGCAGCTCAACGATGGGCTCGGACATTTTTTAAGGATTAATTATTAACCATCAATGGTTAATGAGCAGTCCTTCATGCTTTTTGGCTTGCTGCCAAGTTCTCCAAGCAGAACTACCAATTGACCATTCACAATTAATTATTACAACTCCAGCTTACGCAGCTTTCCAAATTCCAGGTCCGCAATGACGGCGGCCAGCGGCACTTCCTGGCCTTCCAGGCCGTAGCGGTGCAGGTCTTTGAGCGGCCGGTCGGCCCGGAAATAGGCAATCAGCACAAAATTCTCGTCGCGCAGCTGGATATAATCCGGAATCTTGGCCTTGCCTTTTACTTTGATAATGTACATTTTTTAATTATGAATTAGAAATTAGAAATTATGAATTGGCGGGCTATGAATTGGAGAGAATCAATTCATAATTTCTAATTCATAATTCATAATTAAAACTACGCGTTTACCTTCCGGTGGTCGGCCAAGAACGTGGCTAGGCCTTTGTCGGTGAGCGGGTGGTTGAGCAGGCCGGTAATGACGTTGAGCGGGCAGGTCACTACGTCGGCGCCCAGCTCGGCGCACTGGATAAGGTGCGGCACGTGGCGCACGCTGGCGGCCAGCACCTCGGTGGCGTAGCCGTAGTTGGCGAAAATCTCGATAATCTGGGCAATCAACCCCAGGCCATCGGCGCCGATATCGTCGAGGCGGCCCACGAAGGGCGACACGTAAGTAGCGCCCGCTTTGGCGGCCAGCAGGGCCTGCCCGGCCGAGAAAATGAGCGTGCAATTGGTACGAATACCCTTGTCGCTGAAATACTTGATGGCTTTCACGCCTTCCTTAATCATGGGCACTTTCACCACGATGTTGGGGTGCAGGTCGGCCAGGGCTTCGCCTTCGCGAATGATGCCTTCGAAGTCGGTGGCAATTACTTCGGCCGACACGTCACCGTCCACGATGTCGCAGATGGCGCGGTAGTGGGCCAGCACGGCGTCCGTCCCTTTGATGCCTTCTTTGGCCATCAGCGAGGGGTTGGTGGTGACGCCATCGAGCACGCCGAGGTCTACGGCTTCCTGAATTTCGGCCAAGTTGGCCGTATCAATGAAAAACTTCATTTGGTAGCTGTTGGCTAGCAGCAGGTTGCCGCGAGCCGAAAAAAAATAAAACCCGACCGTAGCCGGCAGCGCAGCGCTGGCAGCCAACGGCCAAAAAAGAACCGGCCCAAAGCTACGCGCTACCTGCCTAAACTCGACAGACGAACGCGGCTCGGGGCCGGCTGGAAACCACAGAAAAAGACAAAAAAAAGCGAGCCAAAATCGCACCGCTCAACCACCTACCCTTGCTGCCTTCCGGCCCTGGGGGAGTTCAGTAGGAGCT
>JBPBQJ010000152.1:0-23668 GCA_050954765.1 Janthinobacterium lividum
GCTCGATGAGGCTCAGAACACCACGCCGAGCCAGATTAAGATGTTCCTGACCCGCATGGGCCCCAGCGCGAAAGTGATGGTAAACGGCGACCGCAGCCAGATTGACTTGCCCACCCGTCAGAAGTCGGGCCTCATGCAGGCGCTTGATATTCTGAAGGATATTCCTGGCATCGGCTACGTCGAGATGACGGCCGAAGACGTAGTGCGCCACCGCCTGGTAAAGGAAATCGTGCTCGCCTACGACAAGCACGACGTGGCCGAGCAGCGCCGCGAAATCGAGTTCAAGCAGCGCCGCCGCGAGGGCAACGACCGCCAAAACGGCCGCCGCCCCGAAATGGAGGACACCGAGTTGCCCGTCAACCACGAACAGGCGCTGTAGACTAGCGACAACCCATAAAAGTCAAAACCTCACGTGAAACTCTGCCAGAGTTTCACGTGAGGTTTTGACTTTTATGGGTTGTTTTACAATTAGTGCGATTCAAGCAGTATTTACGTGAAACCAGCATTACTAACGTCTGCCCCGGTCAATTCGTAGCTTTCTCTTCCTAAGCAAGCCCCATTTGTACTGCCTAATAATGTAGGATACTTGAAGGGTTACAGAGAGCAGCCTAGTTTTACGCCTTGCCGGTTATACCTGCCGCCGCTACCGCTGCAGGGGTGCCTGGTACACCCGTCGTACTGCTTCGCGCAAATCCTGGCTAATTGCTCGTAGGCCTGGAGCACGCGCTGGGAGTGGGGTGCAGCCGAAGTACCGTAGCAAAACCGGAAAGGGAAGCCTGCCTTTTGCCTAGCAAAAAGCAGGCTTCCCTTTCCAGTTTCTAACATCATTTGCTGGTCTACAGCTTATTCGAAATCTGGTCGGAGAGCTGGCGGGCGGTGCGCAGCGTCTGAAATTCGCCCTGCTGCGAGCGAATGGTCAGCTTGTCATCGAGCGAAAACGAGGTGCGTACTTGCTCGTAGCGGGCGTTGAGGCTGCTGAGCACGGTGGCGGCGCGCTCCCAGTCGGCCGCCTTCCAGCCGGTACGCTCGGCGCGCACCTGCTCGATAAACTCGTTGTAGAGGCGCAGTAGCTGCGGCGCGGTGGCGCGGCTCACCACCACTTTCTCGCGCAAAAAGGCCGAAACAGCCGCGTCGCTGGCTGCGCTAGGCGCGGCGGCGGTGCTGGGGGTATCATCGGCGACTACCGGCGGAAGGGTGGTAGTAGTGGCGGGCTTGCTGCTGGTAGCGGCGGTGCCGGCCGGCACGTTGTAGGTGCGCGTGGTGCGCCGGATTACTTTACCGGTGGCCGGGTCGAGCTCTTCCACCGTTTCCTTTACTTCCTGCGTGGCGGACTTAGCCACGGCCGGCGTGGTGGTTTTGGTAGTGGTAGGCTTGGTCTGGGCGAGCGTGGCTAGCGGGAAGGCCAGCGCCAGCGCGGCCAGCCAGGAAAACCGTTTCATAGATAAGTGGCTAGGCTTTAAAGAGAACAGCATAGGAAGTAGGCGGCGTGGGTTGGCGTTGACTAGTTCAAGAAGCAGGCCAACGTGCGGGCCGGTGCCAGCTGTATAACGGAGTAGCCGCGGTTAGGGTCGAAAACCGGCCGGATGCCTCGGCCAGCCCGCTGCTAACTGGCTTGCTTTCTTGGTTTTCGGCGAGTCGGGCGGTACCTTTCGCACGCGTTATGAAAAACCCGCCCATCTACGTTGAAGCTCGCATCCGGTGCCCGCTGGAGGCCCTGTGGCAGCACACCCAGCAGCCCGAGCTGCACCAGCAATGGGACCTGCGCTTTACGGAGATAACCTACCTGCCCCGGCCCTCGGAGGCCGAGCCGCAGCAGTTTTTGTACGCCACGCGCATCGGCTTTGGGCTAGGGGTAGTGGGCCAGGGCGAGAGCCTGGGCACGATAGAAAAGAACGGCGAGCGTACCTCAATCCTCAAGTTTTGGTCCGACGAATGGGTGTCGCTCATTCGCGAGGGCGCTGGTTTCTGGAAGTATGTGCCGACCGCCGACGGCCTGCGGTTTTTCACTAAGTACGATTACCAAACGCGCTTTGGTGCCTTGGGCCAGTGGCTCGACCGGCTGGCCTTTCGGCCGCTCATCGGCTGGGCCACCGCCTGGAGCTTCGACTGCCTGCGGCTGTGGCTCGAAACCGGGCAGCGGCCGGCCTTGTCGCGCCGGCTAGGCCTGCTCGACTGGCTCACGCGGGCCACGCTAGGGGCGGTGTGGGTGTACCAGGGCGTGGTGCCCAAGCTGCTGTTTCCGGACACCGGCGAGCTGGGTATTTTGCAGGGCGCGGGCTTTTCGGCCGCGGCGGCGCACCGGGTGGCGGCCGCCGTGGGCGTGGGCGAAATCCTGTTTGGGCTGCTCTTTTTCCTCCTGCCGGCGCGGCGGCTGCGGCCGGTGTACTGGGCGCATTTGCTGGGGCTACTTGTGCTGGGGGCGGGTGCGTTGTTCAGCCAGCCGGCGGTGTTCGTGGCGCCCTTCAATCCGCTCACGCTCAATGTTGCCCTCATGGCCCTGGCGGGCGGGCGCCTGCTGCTGCCCGACGATAGTGTGCCCAGCGCCAGCCGCTGCCTGCGCCGGCCACCGGCGCAACTAGCTACCCAGCAGGCGCGGCCGGCCCCGCAAGTGGCCTAGCGCCTGGCGGCCGCGCCCACTACTACGCTTGCAGCCAGGTCCTGCAGGCGGCTTTTTGCTCATCATTACTTGTCCCTTTGCCCCATGCCTTCCATCTACCAGCAGCAATTAGGCTCCGAGTTTGCGAAGCTGCACCCGCGCATTCAGGAGCGGCTAGCCTTCGACAGTGCCGACAACCGGGCGTTTGTGGGCGAGGGTACCATGGAGCGCGTGTGGCACGGGCCGTTCTACACGCAGCCGTTTTTGCGCATCGGGCTGCTGCGCAATATTATGTTTCCGGAGGCCGGCCAGCAGGTGCCGTTTCGCATCGAAAACTATGCTTACCGCGACCCGCTGGGCCGCGAAACGGTGACCTGGATTCGGCGCTTCACCTTTCCGCGCCACGTGCGCTGCTTCGACGCCACCATGATTCGGAGCGCCGCCCGCGACCGCATTGTGGACTACCTGGGCACGCACCAGCACCTGGCCGTGGACATCGACCTGGCCGTGACCGAGCGCGGTGGCCTGCGCCTGCGCTCGGGCGAGCAGCGCTTCTACGAAGGCCGCCTCAAGTTTAAGTTTCCGATGCTGTTTTCGGGGCTAGCTGATGTGGAGGAGTGGTACGACGACGCGGCCGGCTGCTACCGCATTCAGGTGGAGGTGCGCAATAAGCTGTTTGGCAAGCTCTTCGGGTATCACGGCTCGTTTCGGCCCACGTGGCGCGAGGTAGCGCCCCAGGATATTCCGGCCTATGCCCTGCCCGTGCGCCACGAAAGCCGCGAGTAACCATCTTTGATTTGAGTTAAAAGTGAAGAGGTAAAAGCCTAACGACTTCTTTTCAAAGACACTGGCAAGGAAGTCAAGCTAGCTAGTATTCCGTCATGCTGAACATTCTGCGCATTAAGCAGAGAGGCAGCGTAGTCGAAGCATCTTGGTAGGGTACGTCTGCACTGGTCAACGAAGCGGCCAAGATGCTTCGATTACGCTCCGTTTCACTCAGCAGGACGAGATAGTTTTAACTCTGCATTTTAACTCAAAACAGAGTTGGCTTACAGTTGTGATTTAGGGTAAAATGTTAAAAAATAAGACATCATAATTACATGAGCAACGCAAATTTTCAACTTACGCCCGCCCAGCGCCGCATCGAGCTGGCCCGGCCCTGGGTGCTGCTGCTGGGCTACGTGGCGGCGGCCCTGGCTGGCTGGTGGTGGCTAGCGGTGCCCTTGGCAGTAGTGGTGTGCCTGGCGGCCTTTGTGCAGATGCACGATGCCATGCACAACTCGCTGGGCCTAGCCAAGCTGACCAATAAGCGCGTGCTCACGCTCAGCGGCTTACTTATTTTGAAGAGCGGCCACGGCCTGCAAGTAACGCACCTGCGCCACCACGGCCGCTGCCTCACCGAGGCCGACCCCGAGGGCGCGCCCGTCAACTGGAGCTTTGGGCGGGTGCTATGGCAAGGCCCCTGGCACACCCTGATGCTGCGCCGCGAATCGCTGCGCATGGCGCCCCACACCAAGCACATTCAGCTGCTCGAAACCGGTCTGACGCTCGTTTTGCTAGGCGCCTTTGTGGGGCTGTACTGGGCTACCGGCTCGGCAGTGGGCCTGGTGTACTGGGCGGTGGCGTTTGGGATGAGCGCCACAATGCCCATCTGGGCGTCGTATGTGCCGCACCACGTGTCGTCGCGCAACCCGGTGGGGCGCGCCGCGGCGGCCGTGGCGCAGGCCTGGACGCCCATTACGGCGTCGTTTGCTTTTCACCACCTGCACCACCACTACCCGCGCGTGCCCACGGCGCTGCTCTACCGGGCCGCCGCTGAGCTGCCGCCCCCGCCCGAAGAACACCACCATCACCACTAGGCCCGCCGCGCCTGGGGTGCCGACCTTTGCCCCATGCACACGCTTGAAGAACTGCGGGCCGGCACCCTGGCCGGCATCCGCCGCCTCGATTTGTCGGCCGGCCTCACCGAGTTTCCCGAAGAGATATTTGCCCTGGCCGACTCGCTCGAAGTCCTGAACCTGTCGGGTAATCGGCTTTCGGCGTTGCCGCCCGACCTGGCGCGCCTGCACCGGCTGCAAGTTATTTTTTGCTCCGACAATCAGTTTACGGCCGTGCCCGAAGTGCTGGGCGAATGTCGGCAACTGCAAATGGTGGGCTTCAAGGCCAATAAAATAGCGACGCTGCCCGCCGCCGCGCTGCCGCCCCAGCTGCGCTGGCTCATCCTCACCGACAATGAGCTGGCCAGCCTGCCGCCCGAAATCGGCCGCTGCCCGCAGCTGCAAAAGCTGATGCTGGCCGGTAATCGCCTGCGCCACCTCCCCGCCGAGCTAGCCCAGTGCACCAACCTCGAGTTGCTGCGCATAGCGGCCAACGAGCTCGCAGAGTTGCCCAGCTGGCTGCTGGCCATGCCCCGCCTGAGCTGGCTGGCCTACGCCGGCAACCCATTCTGCGCCGCTGCTGAAGCGGCGGTGGTGGCCCGGCACCCCATCGGCCGCATTGCGTGGGCCGAGCTGGCCATCGAGCAGCAGTTGGGCGAGGGCGCGTCGGGCGTCATTTACCGGGCGCGCTGGCAGCGGGCTAGCCAGCCGTCGGCCGAAGTGGCCGTGAAGCTTTTCAAAGGAGCCGTGACCAGCGATGGCCTGCCCCACAGCGAGATGGCCGCCTGCATCAGCGCCGGCCACCACCCCAACCTGATTGCCGTCGAAGGCAAAATCGCGCAACATCCGGCTGGTGCCGAGGGACTGGTGCTGGAGCTTATCGCCCCGGTTTTTGGCAACCTGGCGGGGCCGCCGAGCCTGGCTAGCTGCACCCGCGATGTGTACACGCCGGATACGGCCTTCACCCTGGTCGCGGCCCTGCGGCTAGCCCACGGCATTGCGGCGGCCGCGGCGCACCTGCACGCGCAGGGCATTTTGCACGGCGACTTATACGCTCACAACATTCTGGCTACGCCCACCGGCGAGGCGCTGCTGGGCGATTTTGGCGCGGCCAGCTTTTTTGACCCAGCCGGGCCCCAAGTTGCGGCACTGCAACGCCTGGAGGCCCGGGCCTTTGGCTGCCTGCTCGAAGAGCTGCTGGCGCACTGCCCGGCCGGCGACCCGGCCGCGCTAGCCACCCTGGCCGACTGGCAGCGCCGCTGCACCCAGCCGGTGGTAGCTGCCCGCCCGGCCCTGGCCGAAGTGGCGCAGGCGCTGGCCGCTTTGCTAGCGGCAGCAGCCTAGCGGGCCGTAGGGGCCGGGTGCAGCAGGCGGCGTACCTGCTTGGGTGTGAGCACGCTCACGGCTTCGTCGCTCACGAGCCAGAGGCGCTGCCGGGCGTCGAGTTGCGCCAATACGGGTCGACCGGCGGGCGCGGCTACGGGCTGCAACAGCTGTTTGGGCAGTACCTGGTCGGTGCCGGTGGCGGGGGCAAAGCTGGCGGCGGGCTCGGCGGGCAGCAGCAGCAAGCCCTGGGCGGTGGCAAACAGGCGGCCCTCGCCCGGCAGGTGCACCACCCCAAAAACCTCGTTGCCGGGCTGGCCCAGAAACTTCACAGTCGGCAGCTCGCCTTCGGCGCGGCGGCCGGCCGCATCCACCACCGCAATGGCATCGGACATGATAACCCACAGGCTGCCAGCATTATCAAGCAGCAGCTTGTTGACGATGTTGTCGGGGATTTCGAAATTGGCCACGCCTTCCTCGTTGTAGCGCGTCCAGCGGGCACCCTGCTTGCGGCTGAGGCCGATGTTGGTGGCCAGCCACACTGAGCTGTCGGCCGTGACGGCCCCGGCGCTCACGGCCGGCGTGCGCAGCTCCTGCGCCAGCTGGCCATCGGGCTGCTGCCGGAAGGCCCCCTGGCCATCCACACCCACCCACAGCGCCCCCTGCCGGTCGTGAAACAGCGCCGTGATGGCCCCGGCCGGCTCGGCCGTGGGCAGCGGCAGGGCCCGCGCCCCAAAGTGCCGCGTGCCCAGCACCAGCACGCCCTGCCGGGTGCCTAGCCACAGGGTGGTATCGGTAGCGGTGGCGCACTGCACGGGGGCGGCGCTCACGTATTTGCGCACCAGCCGGGTGCCTTCGAGGCGCCACACGCTGTGCGCCGTTATCACCAGCGTGGCCTTGCCAGCGTGCAGCAGCGCCACGGGCTGCTCGTGGCCGGCCAGGGCTAGCGGGGCGCGGGGCCGGGCCTGCAAGCCGGCGCCGGGCAGCAGCGCTGCGCCGGCTTGCAGGCCCGCGAGCAGACCTAAAAAGAGCGATAGCCGGGGCTTTATCATAAGCTAAAAAATGGGGCGAAGAGGCTGCCGCAAAGGTAGAAAGCAGCTAGGCAATAGCTTGGTTATGATAATGTTAAATAGGCGGTTGTGGCAGTTTGATTGATAACGAAGCGGTGACGCGGGCGTAACGCCGGCCTCACGCGGGGCGGAGAATTTTGCGGGCGGTTACGCTTCTCCTTTTCCTCACTTTTTCAGCTTGTATGAAAGCTAGATTTTTACTCGCCACCGGGCTGCTGCTGGCGGCCGGGCAGCAGGTGCTGGCCCAGGCCACCAACACCAACGTCATCATGTACATCGGCGATGGCTTTGGGCTAGCCCCCAAAACGGCCGCCCGCATGGCCCTGGGCCAGGGCCGCGATGGCAAGCGCTACGCCACCGATGCCGGCTTTCAGGTGCTTAACCTCGACAAGCTCAAGTACAACGCCACCGTTACCACGCACTCGCTCAACTCCTGGATTACCGACTCGGCGCCCGGCGCCTCGGTGTATGCCTGCGGCAAGCCCGGCAAGCAGGACAACGAGGTGATTGCCCTGAACGCGGCCACCGGCGCGCCGCTCGAAACCATTCTGGAAGCGGCCAAAAAGCAGGGCTACGCCGTGGGCCTGGTGAGCACGGCGCGTATCACGCACGCCACACCGGCCGCTTTTGGCAGCCACATCTGGTTTCGCGACCTGGAGGACTACATTGCGGCCCAGTACATTGCGTCGTCGGAAACTGAATACGAGGCGATTTTTAACAGCAGCCCTACGGCTAGCTACAAGTATCAGGCGGCCCGCGACTGGCAGCTGCCGACCCCGAAGGTGGGCGTCGAGCTCGATGTAGTGCTCGGGGGAGGCGCCCGGCACTTCCTGCCCCGCAACGCGGCTAGCCCCTACAAAGCCGTGGTCGATGCCGCGGGCAACCCCATCACCAACGCCGCCGGCACGGCCGTGGCGCTGGGCGGCACCCGCGCCGACGACGTGGACCTGGTGAAGTACGCCGTGGATAACCGCGGCTACAACTACGTCAACAGCCGCGCGGCGCTACTGAACGTGGCCGCCAACATTGCCCAGTATGGTCCCGGCAGTAAAAAGCTGCTCGGGCTGTTCAACGCCTCGCACGCCAGCTACGAGCAGGACCGCCAAACCACGGCCACCTGGGAGCCCTCGCTGGCCGACATGACCAATATTGCCATTCAGGTGCTACGTGCCAAGAGCAACGGCAAGGGCTTTTTTCTGATGGTCGAAGCCGGGCGCATCGACCACCTGGAGCACTCCAACACCGGCGGCATCTCGGTGGTAGCCGGCTCGGGCACTACCAATCAGTACGCGGTAGACGCCGATAAGCCGACCTACGTGGGCACCGGCGACGCCGGCGTGACGGCTACGCTGAGCACGGCGCGCACCACCAACGTGTACGGCTCCGACTACATGATTAAGGAAGTGCTGGCCTTCGACTACGCCGTGGCTGAGGGCCGCAACCTGCTGAACACGCCCGCCAACGGCCGCACGCTGCTGCTCTCCACCTCCGACCACGAGTGCGGCGGCTTTGCCGTAACGGGCCTGCACGATGAGGCCGATGCGGCCCGCAACGGTACCAAAATCCGCACCTACGCCGGGCAGATTACCAAGTCGGTAGCGGCTGAGGCGGGCTACGCCACGCCCACCAACCTGGTGCGCGGCGATGGCGGCAACAACGGCTGGTTTCCGGACTACGTGCTGACTAATTTCCAGGGCAAAGACTACCCCACACCCGCCTCGGCCACCGGCCGGCGCATTGTGGTGGCCTACGCCTCCAATCCCCTCACCAACGGCAACGGCACCAACCAGACGGGCAACGTGGGCAACCACACGCCCCAGGACGTGTGGGTAGGGGCCGACGACAACACCGGCACTCACGCCGCGCAATTTACCGGCAAGGGCCTGCTCGACAATACCTCGCTCACCCCGGTTATGGCTGATTTTATGCAGCTCACCACCTTTGGCTCTACCCTGGCCGTGCGCGCCCCCCTGCCCGAAGGCAAGCTAGCCCCCGATGTAATGCAGCTGAGTCCTGTGCCGTTCAACGACCGGTTTCAAGTCAATTTCACGCTGCCCACGGCGGGCTCCGTCACGGTAGAGCTGTTCAATGAGCTGGGCCAGAAGATGCAGACGGTGATAGCCGACCAGCGCTACGCGCCCGGCGCCCACGTGCTGCCCGTCGATGGCTCGCGCCTCAAGGCCGGCCTCTACGTAGCCGCCGTCACGATTGACGGCCAGTTGGTTTCGAAGAAGACTATCAAGCTGTAAGAATAGAGCCTGCTAGTCAATCAAAGGCCACAAGTTAAGCAAGGGCCGTCAGGCTGCACAGGGTACAGCCTGACGGCCCTTGCTTAACTTGTGGCTAGCCCTCAACTGCCGATGCTTCCAGCACTTCGCGCAGAGCTTTGGCCACGCGGCGCAGCTCCTCATCGCCCATAGCGGTGCCGCTGGGCAGGCACAGGCCGTGGGCGAAGAGGTCGGCGCAGACTGCCCCGCCGTACATGGGCGCATCGGCAAAGAGCGGCTGTAGGTGCAGCGGCTTCCAGAGCGGGCGACTTTCGATGTGGCGCGTTTCGAGGTGCTGGCGCACGGTTTCGGGGGTGGCGGCAGTTGCGGCGGGGTCGAGCAGCACGGTCGTCAGCCAGCGGTTGGAGAGGCTGCCGGCGGGCTCGGTGGCGGGCGCCACGGCCAGGCCGGGCAGGCTAGCCAGCTGCTCGCGGTACCAGTTAAAAATCTCGCGGCGGCGCTTCACGCGGTCGGGCAGCAGCTCCATCTGGCCCCGGCCGATGCCGGCCAGCAGGTTGCTGAGGCGATAGTTGTAGCCCACCTGGGAGTGCTGATAGTGCGGGGCCGGGTCCTTGGCCTGGGTGGCCAAAAAGCGCGCCTGTTGGGCTAGCTCCTTGTCGTAGGTTACGAGGGCGCCGCCGCCGCTGGTGGTCAGGATTTTATTACCATTAAACGAAAACACGCCCACCCGCCCGAAGCCGCCCAGCGGCTGGTGTTGCCACTGCGAGCCCAGCGCCTCGGCCGCATCTTCGAGAATGGGCAGGTCAAATTCCTGGCCCAGGGCTAGCAGCTCAGGCAGCTTGGCGGGCATGCCGTAGAGATGCACCAGCAGCAGCGCCTTGGGCTTTTTGCCCTGCCGAATGCGGTCCTCGATGGCCTCGCGCAGGCGCTCGGGGCACATATTCCAGGTATCGGCCTCGCTGTCGATAAACACCGGCGTGGCTCCGCAGTACAGAATGGCATTGGCCGTGGCCACGAACGTGAACGAGGGGCACAGCACCTCGTCGCCCGGCCCCACGCCCAGCAGCAGCAGCCCCAGGTGCAGCGCCGCCGTGCCCGAATTGAGCGCCACGCAATACGGCACGCCCACTGCCGCGCAAATATCGGCCTCGAAGCCATCCAGGTTGGGCCCCACGGGGGCTACCCAGTTGTCTTCCACCGCTTTGAGCAAGTAATTTAGCTCGTGGCGGCCCAGGTGCGGTGGCGAAAGATAGATGCGGTCCACAGGGGGAGTTATGAGTTATGAGTTAAAAGTTATGAGTTAAAAAGTAGTGAGTAGAGCAACCAAAGCAACTCCCAACTTTTAACTCATAACTCCGCCTTGCCGATAGGCTTGGCGGGCACGCCTACGGCGGTGCAGCCGGCGGGCAGGTCGCGCACTACTACGGCACCGGCGCCCACGGTAGTTTGCGCGCCCACCCGCACCTGGTGGATAACGGTGGCATTGGTGCCCAGGTATACGCCGGCCGCCAGGTGGGCCGCGCCGCCCACGTTGGCGTGGGGCATGAGCGAGCAAAAATCTTCCAGCACGCTGTCGTGGCCCAGGGTGCAGCCCAGGTTCAGCAGCACGAAGCGGCCCAGCGTGATATCACAGGTAAGGATGCAGCCGCGCTGAATCAGGCAGCCCTCGCCCAGCGCGATGCGCTGCGCCGGCCGCAGCGCCACGGCCGGGTGCACCAATGTCGGAAACGACAAGTGCGGTGCGGTGAGCCTAGCCACCACAGCGGCGCGGCTGGTGCTGCTACCCACGGCCACGGCCACCGCCAGGGGGCTAGCCACGGCATTGAGGTCAGCTACGGTGCCGAGGTAGGGGAGGCCGCCCACGGTGGGGCTAGCCGGGGGGCGGTCGTCGTAGAAGCCGCGTAGGTCCCAAGTGGTCGGGCCGGCTTCGTTGATTTGAGCGAGCAGCAGGGCTATTTCGCGGCCTAGCCCCCCGGCGCCCACTATCGCGAGGGGCCGGGGGGCTAGGGGTGCTTCGTCTTCGTATTCTGAGAAAAATAACTGGGTCATGGGCAGCGGGGCGCCGGGCGCGCTGCCGGGCGGCGGCTAGGCCGCCAGCATCGTTTCGCCGTGTTGGCTAGTGTCGAGGCCGTGGGTTTCGTTCTCGGCATTTACCCGGATGGGCACGATAAAGTTAGTGACCCGGTACAAAAGCCACGAGCCACCGAACGTAAAGGCGCCCACCACGGCTAGGGTCAACAGGTGATAATAGAGCAGCGAAGGCCCGCCACCCGTGAATAAACCGCCTTTCTGCGCAAAAAGTGAGGTAGCCAACATGCCCACGATGCCACCCACGCCGTGGCACGGAAATACGTCGAGCGTGTCGTCCAGCGTGGTGCGGTTCTTCAAAATAACGGCCCCGAAGCTCACACCCGACGCCAGAATGCCAATGGCAATGGCCGGCCCATAGGCCACGTAGCCCGCCGCCGGCGTAATAGCCACCAGGCCCACCACGGCGCCCACCGCCGCGCCCATGGCCGAGGGCCGCTGACCGCGCGCGGCCTCCAGCACCATCCAGGTGAGCATGGCGGCGGCCGAAGCAAAGTGCGTGGTCACGAAGGCCTGCACAGCCTGGGCATTGGCGCCGAGCGCCGAGCCGGCATTGAAGCCAAACCAGCCAAACCACAGCAAGCCGGTACCCAGAATCACGAACGGAATATTGACCGGCGCGTGGGCGTGGCCATCGAGATGCACGCGGCGGCGGCCAATGGCCAGCGCGCCCGCCAGCGCCGCAAAGCCCGCCGAAATATGTACCACTGTGCCGCCCGCAAAGTCGAGCACGCCCCACTTGAACAAGAAGCCCTGCGGATGCCAGGCCCAGTGCGCCAGCGGGCAGTAGATGAGCAGGCTAAAGAGGCAGATGAAAATCAAATACCCCCAAAACCGAATACGCTCGGCAAAGCCCCCGCTGATGAGCGCCGGCGTGATGATGGCAAACTTGAGCTGAAACGCCGCAAACAGCACCAGCGGTAGCCCGGCCCCCAGCGTGGGGTGCGGCGCCGTGCCCACGTTATTAAACATGAAGAAGGTGCGCGGGTCGCCGATTACGCCCCCAATATCCTCGCCAAAGGCTAGCGAAAAACCCACCACATACCACAGCAACGAAATGACCCCTAGCGAGATAAAACTCTGGAGCATGGTCGAAATGATGTTGCCCCGGTTCACCATGCCGCCGTAGAAAAAGGCTAGGCCGGGCGTCATCAGCAGCACCAAGGCCGTGGAGAACAGCATCCAGGCAATGTCGGCCGTGGGTAGCGAATTGGGGGCTGCGTCGGGGTGGTGGTGGGGCACGAAAGCGGCTACCAGCGCCAGCACCACCAATACCGCCAGCGAAGGGCGAGCAAGCAGTTGTTTGCGTGACATAATCAATAAACTAGCAAAAAGACCTGTGCGAAGATAGGCAATAGTGCTAGTTTTTACTTAATTTTAACAAAACAACAGCCTTATTAAGGGTGTATTATCTAAAAAATGTAGTTTAAGCCTTCAATTACCCTTAAATGGGTGGGCGCAATAGCCAGCCACTTGTGCGCTGCTGCCAAGCTGATACAACCTTGCCTAGCCAAGGCGGGTATGGTAGGACTAACGTGGCCAGCGGTGGCCGTGCTCACCAGCCTTTATAAGCGATGACACACAAAAAAAAATGGTTGCTACTAGCCCCCAGCGGGCTCATAGCCATCGGGGCGGGCGCCTGCCTCGTCGACTGGGCCGGTACCCTTAAAGCGCAGGGCGCCCCGCCCACCAAGTGGGTAGCTGCCGGCACGGCCGCCTTGGTTGTGCTCAACGCGGGCGTCAGCATTTTCGGCCAAAGCGTGATAGAGCGAGTGCTGCACCAATTGCGCGACGCGCCCCAGGGCAGTGCTTCGGGCAACTAAACGCACTGCAAGCCTAGATAAGGCACAAAAAAAGCCCTGGCCGAAGCCAGGGCTTTTTGGGATGGTGTCGCTAACGACTAGTTTTCGGTTTTGGCTTCGATTTTCTGGCTGCCACGCTTGGCTTTGCGGCTCACCTTGTTGGCACCACTCTTAATTTTGCGACCGGCTTTCTTGGCTACGTTGCCAGCAGCATCAGTCGTATTCTCGAGGGCAGCGCCCACGTTGGTTTTACCGGTTTTGGTAACTACTTTCTTGGTGCCGTTGTCACGAACCTTTACTTCGGTTTCGGGAGTCTGGGCGAAAGTGGCGGTAGTGAACGCGCAAGCGGCGAGCAGCAGGATTACGTTTTTCATGACTTGAATAGAAAAGGTGTTTTCGGAGCCTTTTACGGGGCCATTAAGGCCGGGTTGTCTCCACAGGCCGCAATCTTTCAAAGCCCGTGCCAAAACTGCTCTATCCCCCTGAAAGCCCGACCGCTAGGGTAATAGAAGCGAAGAGTCTCCGTAACTTAGGAAGCGGTAGCCGTGGTGCAGGGCGTGGTCGTACACCTGGCACCAGTCGGGCCCCAGCAGCGCGGCTACCAGCAGCAGCAGCGTGCTCTCGGGCTGGTGAAAATTGGTAATCAGCCCCTGCACCAACCGAAAGCGGTAGCCCGGCCCGATGAGCAATTGCGTGCTAGCCTCCACCGCCGCCGAGCCGGTGGCTTCGAGATGATTTAACAGCGCCTGTAGCGCCGCCTCGGGCGAAATTTCGGCCTCGCCGGGGGCTAGCGAGGCGTAGGGTTGCCACTGGCCCACGCGCAGCTCGGTACCCGCGCTGGCGGGCTCGCGGGCCAGCGCGGCCCCTAGCCAGTACAGGCTTTCGAGGGTGCGCAGGCTAGTGGTGCCTACTGCGATAACTGGCCCCGGCCGATGCCCGAGCAGTTGCCGCAACAGGCTAGCCGGCACAATAATAGGCTCGGCGTGCATGGGGTGGTCGGCCATCGTCTCGGCCTTCACCGGCTGGAAGGTGCCGGCGCCCACGTGCAGCGTCACGTAGCCGCTGGCCATGCCCCGGGCGGCCAGCTCGGCCAGCACCTCGGGGGTGAAGTGCAGGCCGGCGGTGGGGGCGGCCACGGCGCCCTCGTGGGCAGCGTACACGGTTTGGTAGCGCACGGCGTCGGCGGCAGTGTCGGGGCGGTGCAGGTAGGGCGGCAGCGGCAGGTGGCCGGCGGCGCGCAGCACCTCGGCAAAGGGCAGCGAGCTGGGCGTCCAGCTGAACTCAATCAGGCTTTCGCCGCTGGCCTCGTGGGCCTGGCGCACAGCCGTGAGGGTGGCCGGCTGACCGGCAAAGCTGAAATCGAGCGTGACGGGGCCGCTTTTCCAGCGGCGGCCGTTGCCCACCAGGCAGCGCCAGGTGCAGGCGCCGGTTTGCTGCAAGGCCGGCTCGAGGGCGCGGTGCGGCGCCACTGGCTCGAGGCAAAACAGCTCGACCACGCCGCCCGTGGGCCGCTGGGCCAGCAGGCGGGCGCGCACCACGCGGGTATCGTTGAAAATCAAGAGGCTAGCCGGCGGCAGCTCGCCGGGCAGGTCGCGGAAGGTCTTGTCGGCGAGTACGCCCTGGCGGCTCACGAGCAGCTTGCTGGCGGCGCGGTCGGGCAGGGGCTCGGGCGCGATGCGCTCGGCGGGCAGGTCGTAGTGAAAATCCTGAATGCGGAGCTGAGAAGGGTCGGGGGAAGCCATAGAAGGGTTGGGCGCTGGCTGGGCAGGCGGGCGAGAGGAAGGCCGATACGAAAATCAGGCTGATTGAATGCTACTTGCAGCGGCAAATTTCCGCCCGGCTTATGCTAAAATCGCTCACGCTTCTCACATTCCTCGCGTTGCCGGCCCTGGCCGTGCCACCCGCCCATCCCTACGCCGACGCCGTGCGCCGCCGCATTGCCACCGCCCAGGACGAGCGGAAAGCCGCCGACCTGCTGCCTTTGCTACAAAATAAAAATGCCACCTACCGCGCCGCCGCCGCCGAGGCGCTCGCCTCGGTGCAGGATAAAAAAGCCGTGCCCGCCCTGCTGCCGCTGCTGCGCGATGCCAGCCCCGCTGTGCGCCGCGCCGCCGCCTACGCCCTGGGCCAAACCGGCGACAGCACGGCCGTGCCCGCTCTGGTCCAGCGCCTCGCCCAGCCCGAAGCCAGCCCGCTAGCCCGGCGCGCCACTTACGAGGCGCTGGGCCGCTGCGTCACGAAGCGTTCGGTCAGCCAGTTGTGGGAAATAAAGCCGCCCGGCCCCGATTCGGCCGCCGCGCCGGGGCAGGCGTGGGCGCTGTACCGGGCCAGCCTGCGCGGGCTAGCCACGCCCGAGGTCGTGCGCCGCGCCGCGCTGCTGCTCGGCCAGCCCGGCGCCCGGCTAGCCCCGGCGCGGGCCGGCGCCTCGGCCGCCCTCACCCGCATGCGCGGCCAAGATTCGACCCTGGCTAGGGTAGCGCTGCCGGTTTTGGTGAAAGCGGCGGGCAGCGATACCGATTATTTTGTGCGCGAAAACTGTGTCTCGGCGCTGGCCCGGGTGGCCCGGCCGGCAGCCTTGACTGCCGTGCTGAAGGCTGCCAAAGACCCCGACCACCGCGTGCGCATCGCGGCCCTGCGGGCGCTGCCTACTGGCCCCATTACCGTGGTAAGTGCCGTGCGGCGGCCCGGCAAAGCGGCCAATGAGGTAATCCTGCAAGTCAAAACCAACGAAGCCGACAGCCTGCGCGTGCGCTGCGCCGGGCGGGCGCTGAGCGCGCCCCTGCCGCAAGAGTCGCTCACCGCCGCCGAGTGGTTTCTGAAAACTGCGCATGACACGGCCAACGCCGATAACGAAGTAGACCGGCTGCGGTACGTGGCTGGTATTCAGTATTCGGCGAAGGCGGCGGTGCACTGGCGCACGCGGGCCACGCTGCTGCAAGCCGCGCTGCGCCACGCCGCGGCCGAGCAGCGCCCGGCCGTGGTTGATACCATTCGTCAGCGCCACCAGAAAACGGCGAATAGCTACGAAAAAGCCGCGCTGCTAACCGCCCTGGCCGAAGACCCAGCGCAGTTCGATTTCCTCGCCAAAGAAGCCACCCTCACTACCGGCCCGCCCGTGGTGCCCGGCTCAGCCCTGGCCGCGCTGGTGAGCCTGCGCAGCAACAAACGCTTTCCTGCCGCCCGCCAGGCCGATTTTGCGGCCGCGCTGCGCCGGGCCCTGGCCAGCGCCGATGTGGCCCAGCTAGCCACCGCCGCCGAGGCCTTTGCCAACCCTGCCCTGGTGCCCGCCCCCCAGCCCGAAGACCTGGCCGCCCTGCGCCAGGCTCAAAGCAAGCTGGTACTGCCCCGCGAAATCGAGGCCTGGCTAGGCTTGCAGCAGGCACTGGATAAGCTCGAAAAAAAGCCCGCGCCCACGCCCGCCCCCGTGGGCCCGGCTAGCCAGTATCCCATCAATTGGGCACTGGTGCAAACCATCCCGGTGGGCCAGCGCGTGCAGGTGGCGACCACCAAGGGTGTTATCATGCTGGAATTAAAGGTGGTGGAAGCGCCTGGCTCGGTGGCTAGCTTCGTGCGCCTCATCCGGCAGCATTTCTACGACGGGCTGTATTTCCACCGCGTGGTGCCCGATTTTGTGGCGCAGGGCGGCGACCCGCGCGGCGACGGCTCGGGCAGCACGCCCTACAATCTGCGTTCCGAGTTTGCGCAGCTTACTTACGGGGCGGGGGCGGTGGGCCTGGCCTCGGCCGGCAAGGATACGGAGAGCTGCCAGTTCTTTTTCACCCACCAGCCCACGCCGCACCTCGATGGCCGCTACACCATTTTTGCCCAGGTGGTGCAGGGAATGAATGTGGTGCAGCAGCTCGAAATCGGCGACAAAATGCTGCGCGTCGAGTTGCTAAAAACGTCCCGCTAGCCCCTGCTTGCCGTACACCCTTGTTTGCTCAAGCCGCTCTGCGGAAAACTCGCCCCCTAGCTATGCCCATCTCCAGTGCCCTTTCCCTTGCCCAACTCACTGTGTACACCGAGCGCCTGACCAGCCTCATGGTGCTGTATTTGCCCCGGCTGGCGGGCGCTTTGCTGCTGCTAGTGGTGGGCTGGTGGGCCATTGGCTGGGCTAGCCGGCTGGTGGCGGCGGCCGTGGCGCACTTCGACGTGTCGCTGCGCGCGTTTTTGAGCAGCATGTTCAGCATCACCCTCAAGGTACTGCTGCTGGTGTCGGCGGCCGGTATGGCGGGGTTTGAAACCACGTCGTTTGTGGCCATCCTAGGCGCGGCGGGCCTGGCCGTGGGCTTGGCTTTGCAAGGCACCCTAGCCAACTTCGCGGGTGGGGTGTTGATTCTGATTTTCAAGCCTTTCACCGTTGGCGACGTTATCGAGAGCCAGGGCAAGAGCGGCACCGTGCAGGCCATCCAGATTTTCAACACCCTGCTGCTCACCCCGCAAGGTGACACCGTGATACTACCCAACGGCGCCACCTCCAACGGCGTTATTACCAACAAGGCGCACCCGCAGCGGGCGCTGGTCGAAATTCAACTGGAGCTTGACAGCACCACTGACCTCGACGCCCTGCGCCAGCAGGCACTGCCGCTGTTAGCACACGATGAGCAAGTGCTAGCCGAGCCCGCGCCGCAGGTCGCCCTCGTCAGCCTCAAGCCCGGCGCCACCATGATGGTTGCTTTCCGCGTCTACACCGCGCCCGGCCAGGAAGACGCCACTCGCAACCGACTGATGGAGAAGTTGCAACAGTTGTTTGCTAAGCCGGAAAAGGATAAAAACTAAAACACGTTCGGCAAGCTCAGCATGACGAACGTGTTTTAGTTGCGGAAGTCCTACACGGGTACTACCACCACCTTTTTCGTTTCGAAAAACTCTTCCGGAAAGAAGTCCGATAGGTTCACTTCCCGCGCCACGAGGCCGCTTTCGGCAATTTCCTCGGTCAGGTCGCCGCCTTTGAGGTAATAGAGGCCGGCGCCTTTGGCGGGCTTGGCCTTGTAGCGGTGGGCTACCCAGGGGTGGAAGGTGGCTAGCCGGGCCACGGCGCGGCTCACCACGAAGTCGAATTTGGCGTGCACTTGCTCGGCGCGGGTTTGCTCGGCGGTTACGTTGGTGAGGCCCAGGTCGGCGGCCATAAACTGCACGGCGCGAATCTTTTTGCCGATGCTATCGACGAGGTGAAATTTCACCTCCGGGAACATAATGGCCAGCGGTAGGCCCGGCAGCCCACCGCCCGTACCCACGTCCAAGACCGAGCTGCCGGCCGGAAACTGCACCACTTTGGCAATGCCCAGCGAGTGCAGAATGTGGCGCTCCAGCAGGTTGTCGGTGTCGGTGCGGGCCACCAAGTTTATCTGCGCGTTCCAGGCCTTAAACTCGGTTTCGAGGCGCGCAAACTGGGCCAGCTGCGGCTTGGTGAGGTGGGGGAAGTGGGTAGTGAGAAGCGACATAAGCACTAAATAAAACACGTCCGTCATGCTGAGCTTGCCGAAGCATCTCGCGTAGCGCAGTTTTCTCAACGATGGAGTTTACTGCGCCACGCGAGATGCTTTGGCAAGCTCAGCATGACGGACGACGGACTTGTAATGACTTGTAAGCGTAACGATTAAATAAACTCCTTCTTGTCCTTCACCATGTCGTAGAGTAGCTCGCGGGCGCGGTGTAGCTGCGCCTTCACGGTGCCTAGCGGGGCTTTGAGCTCGGTGGCAATTTCTTCGTAGCTGAGCTCGTCGAAATAGCGCAGGCTCACGAGGCGCTGGTATTTATCGGGCAGGCGCGACACGACGTGGCGCATGATTTCGATTTTCTGGTTCTTAATTGTCGTGTCGGCCGGGTTGAGGTCGTTGTCGCGAAATTCAAGTTGAATTTCGTCGCCGTCGCCCATTTTCACGGCCGAGTCGATGCTCATTGTCTTGATTTTATTCTTGCGAATAAAGTCAATGCAATTGTTGGTGGCGATGCGAAACAGCCAAGTGCTGAACGCAAACTCGGGGTTGAACTTGTGCAGGTTTTTGAACGCCTTGGCGAACGCCTCGATGGTCAGGTCCTCGGCGTCGTCGGGGTTGCGCACCATTTTGAGCACGACGTGAAACACCGGCTTCTTGTAGATGTGCATCAGCTCGGCATATGCCTTCTCGTCGCCGTGGTCCACGGCCGCCCGGATAAGCTTGAAATCATGCTTAGCCTTGGACGAGAACTGTTTTTGAATATCGGCAGGATTTACTTCCATTGGAGCGGTCGGCGACGGAGCAAGGAGAAACCCCAGGCGCAATAGAGGACAAAGTATAGAAAATCGAGCGCTGGCAGGGCCAGCGGCGGTAGTGTAGTGCGCAGGCGGCGCGCTAGGGGTACATAAGTCAATAGGGCCAGCAATGTTCGCGCCAACCAGATTATTATCAAAGATACCAAGTTTTCGCGGTTCCATCCAACTGCCAAAACGACGGGCGTGAGCGCGTAAAAAAGTACGTTGCTGCCCATGAAGAGGGCTAGTCGGCGGCGGTCGGCGGCCCGGTAGCGGCCACCGGCCGAGAGGTGGCGGCGCTTCTGGCGCCACCAGGTGCCCCAGGTTTCGGCGGGTAGGCTCAAGGTTTGGGCTTCGGGGTCGGCCACCACGGCGGGGCGGGCGCCGGCCGCCACGGCGTCTTGCACAAAGAGGTCGTCGTCGCCGCTCAGGCGCCGCATGTGGCTAGCGAAACCCTTGGTGCTGTTGAAGGTAGCTTTGGTGTAGCTCAGGTTGCGCCCCACGCCCATGTATGGTCGCCCGCCCCAGGCTAGCCCCAGGTACTGGGCGCCAGTGAGCAGCGTCTCGTAGCGGATGAGCTGGTTGAGCAGGCCCGGCCGCTCGGCGTAGCCCGAGAAGCCCAGTACCAAGTCGGCGCCGTTTTTTTGGGCAAAGCCGCGCTGCATCAGGCGCAGCCAATCGGGGCTGACAGGTCGGCAGTCGGCGTCGGTGAAGAGCAGGCGCTCGTAGCGGGCGGCTTTGATGCCCAGCGTGAGCGCATATTTTTTGGGCGCGAAGCCCGCCGGGGTGTGGTTGACCGTCACCAACCGGAAGCGGCCGGGATAATATTGGCTTAGCTGCTGGGCGTAGAGGTAGGTATCGTCCTGGCTGCGGTCGTCGATAAGCACCAGCTCGAAGCCGGCCGGGTAGTCTTGGCGCAGGAGCAGGGGCACCAGCTCGCGCAGGTTCTCCAACTCGTTGTGGGCGCACACGATAAGCGACACGGGCTCGGTGTCGGGCCCCGGCTCGCTAGCCCCGGCTTCGACCGGGCGGCGGGTGAAAGGCCCGAAATAGCGCCCCCAAAACCACCCCTGCACGAGCAGCAGCGGCAGCAAAAGCAAGGCGGGCGGCAGAGGAGGGAGGGGAGGTAACAACACGATACGAGCCGGCAAAGGTAAGTCGGCGGTAATTTTGGTAGAATGAAGTTTGACCTCGTAGCCCACGACCCCGGCACCAAAGCCCGCGCCGGCCACCTCACCACGGCCCACGGCACCATCGAAACGCCCATTTTTATGCCCGTCGGCACGGCCGGCACTGTGAAAGCCGTGGGCCAGCGCGAGCTCAAACAGGATGTGCAGGCCCAGATTATCCTCGGCAATACCTACCACCTCTACCTGCGCCCCGGCCTCGACGTGCTGCAGGCCGCCGGCGGCCTGCACAAGTTCAACGGCTGGGACGGGCCTATTCTCACCGATAGCGGTGGCTACCAGGTGTTTTCGCTCAGCGGTACCCGCAAAATTAAGGAAGAAGGCGTGACCTTCCGCTCGCACATCGACGGCTCGAAGCACCTGTTTTCGCCCGAGGGCGTGATGGATATTCAGCGCCGCATCGGGGCCGATATTATTATGGCCTTTGACGAGTGCACGCCCTGGCCCTGCGAGTATGACTACGCCCGCCGCTCGCTCGACATGACGCACCGCTGGCTCAAGCGCTGCATTCAGCGCCTCGACAGCACCGAGCCGCTCTACGGCTACGAGCAAACGCTGTTCCCCATCGTGCAGGGCAGCACTTTCAAGGATTTGCGGGTGCAGTCGGCCGAGTTTATCGCCGAGCAGGGGCGTGCCGGCAATGCCATCGGCGGCCTCAGCGTGGGCGAGCCCGCCGAACTGATGTACGAGATGACCGAGCTGGTCTGCGACATCTTACCGAAGGACAAGCCGCGCTACCTTATGGGCGTGGGCACGCCGGCTAACATCCTGGAGAACATTGCGCTAGGGGTCGATATGTTTGACTGCGTGCTACCGACCCGCAACGCCCGCAACGGCATGCTCTTCACCACTCAGGGCATCATCAACGTGACCAATAAGAAGTGGGCCGACGACTTTTCGCCCATCGACGAGGAACTGGGCGGCTATGCCAGCACCTTCTACACCAAAGCCTACATGCGCCACCTGCTGCAAGCCAAGGAAATGCTAGGGGCGCAAATTGCGTCGATGCACAACCTCACCTTTTATCTGTGGCTGGTGAAGGAGGCACGCAAGCAAATCGTGGCTGGCACGTTTGCCCAGTGGAAACCTGGTATGGTAGAAAAACTCATGCGCCGCCTCTGACCGCAGACACCACCGCCTTGACCGCAGGTTTAACGAATTAAACGGATTTCGGGGATACGCCTGCTCCGCGGGCTGACGCTGGTTTTATAAATTGTGATTGGGGTATGGATGCGGATTTTGGTGCGTGGGTCAATGCGGATGCTGGCTTTGCGGCTGGCGCCGCTGGAGAAGGTGGGCTGGCTAGCCTGGCGGGGGAGCCGGGGGCTGCGTATGGGGTAGACCTGGCAGCCTACACGCCGCTTACGCACCGGGCCATTGGCTGCGCCATGCGGGTGCACAGCATCCTGGGGGCGGGCTTTCCGGAGGTGATTTACCAGCGGGCGCTGGCCATCGAGCTGGCGCGCGAGGGGATGCAGGCCCGGCAAGAGGTCGAAACGCCCATCTATTTCCGGGGGCAGCAAATCGGCAGCCGCTGCGTCGATTTTATGGTCGAAGGCCCGCAGCCCGAGAAACCCATTCTGCTAGAGCTAAAAGCCACGCCTGACCTCACCGACAGCCATTTCGCCCAAATCATCAACTACCTCGAAGCCTACCGCCTGCACGTGGGCCTGCTCCTAAACTTCGGCAGCACCTCCCTCCAATACCGCCGCTTCGTCAAATCCACCTTCCAAACCTAACTCAGCTTGCGCAGCAAACGCACCCACTTGGCCAAGCTAACCTAGCCAGCTTGCGCAGCAAGCGTATCCGCGAAATCCGTTAAATCCGTTAAATCTGCGGTCATGAAGATTCTTGACAAGTATATTATTTCTAAGTTTCTCACCGCGTTTTTCTTCACGGTGCTGATGCTCGTGTCGGTGATTTGCGTGATTGACTACACGGAGAAGAACGACGATTTTTTGCACCATAATCTCACGTTCTGGCACGTTTTCACGAACTACTACATCTACCTCTTTCCGTACTTCTCCAACCTGCTGGCGCCGATTACCATCTTCATCGCGGTGGTGTTTGTGACCTCGCGGCTGGCGGCGCGCACCGAGCTGGTGGCCATGCTAGCCAGCGGCATGAGCTTCGAGCGGCTGCTGCTGCCCTACGCCATGGGCGCCAGCATTATCGCGGCGCTCACGTTTGGGCTCATCAGCTGGATTATCCCGAAGGGTACCAAGGAGATAGTGAAGTTTGAGAACCTGCACGTGCAGGAGCCCTGGAAGTACGAGGGGCGCAACATTCACGTCAAAATTGGGCCGCGCACCTACGCTTACCTCGAGAGCTACGACGCCGAGCACAACATCGGCTACCACTTTGCGCTCGAAACTATCGACAGTACCATCCTGCGCCGCCGCCTCACGGCCGATGCCCTCACCTGGGACTCGACCAAGCAGGCCTGGAAAATGACGCCCCAAACGGTGCGCACCTTCCACGGCCAAACCAACGAGACGCTCCAGCTTATTCCAGCCCGCGATACCACGCTGAACCTCTATCCCAAAGATTTTTCGAGCACCTACCGGCTAGCCGAAACCCTGACTTCGCCCGAGCTCAACGACCTCATCGCCACCAAGATAATGCGCGGCGCCAACGACACGGCCCAGTACCTGAGCGTGAAGTATGAGCGCTACGCTTACCCCTTCGATACCATTATCCTCACCCTTATCGGGGTGGTGCTGAGCGCCCGCAAAAGCCGCGCTGGCGTGGGCGGGCAAATTGCGCTAGGGTTTGTGCTGGCCTTTATCTTCATCATCTTCGTGATGCTCTCGCGCAACCTGGCCTCGGTAGGCTCGGTGGCGCCCATGCTGGCGGCCTGGATACCAGGAATGGTGTTTTCGGTGATTGGGTTGTTCTTATACCGGGTGGTGCCTAAGTAGGGAAGGAATTGACCGATAGCTCCGATGGCGCGGGGCTCTGCCTCGCGCCGATTATTGGCGGGCCTCCGGCCCGCACGCTTCTAATGCTTGCCAATGCGCCTTCGCGTGGGCAAGCCAGCGGCCTGCGGATAGTCGGCACGGGGCGCAGCCCCGCGCCATTGGAGAGAGCTGATAGCCCCGCGCCGTTAGGGGAGTTGCGACTGATTTTTTGCGTGCGCTAGCCCTACTAGTTGCTTATTTACTAGGAAGTGTTAACAGTCTGGGGTATGTTTGGGCATGGAATACCTGTTGACGGACGCGCAGTGGGCGCGGATTGCCCCGCTGCTTCCAGGTCGGGAAGG
>JBPBQJ010000153.1:0-23033 GCA_050954765.1 Janthinobacterium lividum
CGCCGCTGGCCAAAAGCTGCCCGGCAAGAAAACTACCGGCACGGGCTCGCCCCGCAGCCGCAAGGCCCCAGCTAAAAAGGCGCCCGCTCGCAAAAAGTAGGCGTCGCTAGCCCCAGGCTCGTTTGAAAAGCAGCCCGCTCACCTTGAGCGGGCTGCTTTTTTTATGCCCCATGGGAGCGGGGCTACCCCTTAGCCAGCCTGGCCAAAAAACCACGGCGCACCCATTCGGCTTTAACTTGCGGCCCGGTTGCGGCGGAAGCTGCCGTGCCCGCCACTACTGCTCTTATGGACGACGCCCTTCTTGCCAGCTACCAGCCCGTAATCGGGCTCGAAGTACACGCTCAACTGCTGACGCACAGCAAAATGTACTCTTCCGACGAGAACGAGTACGGCGCTATGCCCAACACCAACCTCTCGGTGATTACCCTGGGCCACCCCGGCACGCTGCCCCGCGTGAACCGCACGGCCGTGGACTTTGCCATTAAAATGGGGCTAGCCACCAACTGCCAGATTCAGCGCGAGAACCTGTTTGCGCGCAAAAATTACTTTTACCCCGACCTGCCCAAGGGCTACCAGATAACCCAGGATAAAACGCCCATTTGCTACGGCGGCCACCTCGATATTCGGTTGGCCGATGGCAGCACGCGCCGCATTGGCATCACGCGCATTCACATGGAGGAAGACGCGGGCAAGTCGATGCACCTGGCCGGCGAAACCGAAACGCTCGTGGACCTGAACCGCGCCGGCGTGCCGCTCATCGAGATTGTGAGCGAGCCCGACATCCGCACCGAGGAAGAAGCCTATGCCTACCTGGCCGAAATCAAGAAGCTGGTCGAGTACCTCGGCATCTGCGACGGCAACATGGAGGAAGGCTCGCTGCGCTGCGACGCCAACGTGAGCGTGATGAAAAAGGACGCCACCGAGTACGGTACCAAGGTGGAAGTCAAGAACATGAACTCGTTCCGCAACGTGCAGCGGGCCATCGAGCACGAGATTGTGCGCCAGATTCAGATTCTGGAAAACGGCAGCGAGGTAGACTCCGAAACGCGCGGCTTCGACGCCGCCAGCGGCACCACCAACGGCCAGCGCTCGAAGGAAACGATGAATGACTACCGTTACTTCCCCGAGCCCGACCTGCCGCCCCTCATCATCGACGATGCCTGGCTGCACCGCGTGCAGGCCGAGCTGCCAGCCCTGCCGCAGCAGCTCTACGCCCGCTTCACGGGCGAGCTGGGCCTGAGTGACTACGACGCCAACGTGCTCATCGACCAGAAGGAAGTGGCCCAGTACTTCGACGACCTGGCCCGCCTGCTGCCCCCGACCAGCGCCAAGGCCGCCGCCAACTGGGTGATGGGCCCCGTGAAATCGTACCTTAACGAGCGCGCCCTCGAAATCAACGACTTCCCCCTCGACCCCGGCCAGCTGGCCGGCATCATCGAGCTGATTGAAGCCGGTAAAATCAACTACTCGGTGGCCAGCAAGCAGCTGTTTCCGCACCTGCTCGACCACCCGCAGGCCAACGCCACCGGCGCCGCCGAGCAGCTAGGCCTGCTCACCAAGGCCGATGCTAGCGAGCTGGAAGCGCTGGTGCAGCAAGTGCTGGCCGCCAACCCCGCCAAAGTAGCCGAGTACCGCGCCGGCAAAAAGTCGCTTACTGGCATGTTCATGGGTGAGCTTATGAAGCTGACCGGCGGCAAGGCCGACCCCAAGCTAGCCAACCAGCTGCTGCGCCAGGGCCTCGACGGCTAGCCTCAAAAAGGGCTGCTGCGGAACCAGTTGGCCCATTTTTAGCTTTGTGCGGCAGCTACCGGCCCCGGTCGGCTAGCCTTTCTCCTTATTTGTCAATGACCTCTTTTATGAAACCAGCGCTCGTCGCCGTGGCCCTGCTAGGCCTCACCAATGCCTGCCAGAACGCCAGCGCCGCCGAGGGCTACGAAATAACGGGCCAGCTGCGCAACCTGCCCACCGGCACCACGCTGCACCTCTCGGAGCTGACCAGCAGCCAGTTTGTGGAGCGCGGCACCGCCAAAACCGATGCTGCCGGTAAGTTCAGCTTCAAGGGTACGCTGCCCGTGTCGGCCGCCGTGTACCAGCTCAAGGTGGATGAGCCCAATCAAGTGTTGCTCGTGCTCGATAATAAAACCCATATGACCCTAGCGGGCGATGCCAAAAGCCTGCCCGCCAGCTACTCGGTGAAGGGCTCGAAGGACTCGGAAGTCATTCAGCAGCTGACGCATACCATGAATGCCAGCCGCGACCAGATGCAGCGCCTGGGCCAGCGCTACAACGCCGCCGGCCAGGCCGGTCGCGCCGATTCGCTACCCATTATCGAGGGCAAGTACAATGTGCTGGCGCACGCCACGGCCAACCGCGCCAAGGCCGTGATTCGGCGCAATGCCACCTCGGTAGCGGCGGGTTTCGCCACGCTCAGCTTCGTGGACCCCAATGAGGACTTTGCCTTTGCCGATTCCATCGCCACCATTCAGCGTAAGGCCCAGCCAGCCTCGCCCTTCACCCAGGCCCTGAGCGAGCGCCTGGAGCCGCTGCGCGCCACGGCCACCGGCACGGCTGCGCCCGATATCAACCTGGCTAGCCCCGATGGCAAGCCGGTATCGCTGAAAAGCCTGCGCGGTAAGTACGTGCTAGTCGATTTCTGGGCGAGCTGGTGCGGCCCCTGCCGCCAGGAAAACCCTAACGTAGTGAAGGCCTACAACCAGTTCAAAGACAAGGGCAAAGGCTTCACGGTGTACAGCGTGTCGCTGGATGATGACAAGGCCCGCTGGACCCAGGCCATCGCTGCCGATGGCCTGGCCTGGCCCAACCACGTATCGGACCTCAAAAAGTGGAACAACGCCGCCGCCGCCGCCTACGGCGTGCAGTCCATCCCGGCTTCGTTCCTGCTCGACCCCAATGGTAAAATCATCGGCAAGAACCTACGTGGCCCGGCTTTGGAAGCTAAGCTAGCAGAGGTGCTGAAGTAGATATTTTCTTGTTCAAAATAAAAAGGCCTTTCTGTTCACAGAAAGGCCTTTTTATTTTGAATATGCCAGACCTGAGGGTAGAACTCGAACCTACGGAGGAACCGCTAAAAAGCTTCCATCGGCGTGCTTGCGCACGACGGCAATCACCGCTCTGCCACCTCAGCTACAGGATAAAGCTACGCCAGAAACATGCGCTGCAAGCCACCCCAGAGGCGTTTTTTGAGGCTCACGTCGTATTCTATCATCTCGACTTCGGCGCCGGCCAGGTAGGCGAGGCCCACGGCTGGAAACTGCACTGGCTCATAAATCTGGGTGGTGCGCACGGCCACGTCGAGCAGGTTTTTGCCGAAGGCCAGAATGTGCGTGGCGGCAATTTCCTTGCGCAGGTTTTGCAGGGCCACCGGGTAGGGCCCCTCCACGTTCACGAGCACCACGTCGGCCATCACCAGCTGGATGGCTTGTAGCAATTTGTTGAGGAAGACGTTGCGCGGCAGCTTTTTGAACTGCTCGGGCGGGAGGCGCACCAGCACCACCACGCCCTGCCGGTTGTCGCCGAGCGTGGCAAAGGTGGTGAGCAGATACGGCGCCACCGCAGGCGCTTCGGTAGGTGCTGCGCTAGAGGGCAACGCGGGTGCTGGGCTAGCGGCGGAGGGCGGGCTAGCCACTGGCGGCGCGGGTAAGGGTGGTAGTGGTGTACTTGCCAAGGAAGGCATCTGTGCGGCTAGGGGTTCCGCAGCTACTGGCAGCACTGGCCTGGCTAGGGGTGGGGTGGCAACTACTGGCGCTGCTGGCAATGTTGCTGCTGGCGGGGCAGCTACCACTGGCGCCTTTATTACGGGTGCGGCGGGGGCTGGTGGCACTGTTGCTGCTAGAGGTGCGACGGGTACCGGCGGCGCGGCGGCAAGAGCTACCGGGGCTGCCTCGGCCGGCACCGGGCTAGCCGCCGCATACGGACGCTCGTCGGCCTCGGCCGGCATGTAGAGGGTGACGCCGGTGTAGAAGTTTTGCAAGAAGGCCAGCGTGCCGCTTTGCTCATCCTCAGTCATGTATGCAAGTAAAATTAGGCTATCTCAAATAAGGCTCTAAGCTCGGCAGCGTCGCTGGGCTTCATGCGGCCGGCCAGCACCAGGCGCAGCTGGCGGCGGCGCAGGGCACCCTCGTAAAGGGCGATTTCCTCGGCGGTTTCGGGCACGGCCTCAGGCACATCGATGGGGCGGCCCGACTGGTCGACGGCCACGAAGGTGAAGAATGCCTCGTTGGTCTTGAGCCGGGTGCCGCTCGGAATATCCTCGGCCCACACATCGATGTGCACCTCCATGCTGGAAGCGAAGGCGCGCGTGACCTGCGCCTGCAGCGTCACCACATTGCCCAGGCGGATGGGGTCGCGAAACGACACGTTATCGACCGACGCCGTAACCACAATGCGGTTGGAGTGCTTCTGGGCGGCGATGGCGGCCGCAATGTCCATGAGGTGCATCATGCGGCCCCCCATCAGGTTGTTGAGCGTGTTGGTATCGTTGGGCAGTACCAGCTCGGTCATGATGACAAACGAGTCGGAAACAGGGCGTTGCTTGCGCACGGTGTATACTTATGAAGTAGAAATTATGAATTATGGATTGGGTGGGCAAGGTGAGCAGGCGAGTCACAAAGGTACGGCGACCATTGGCGTGCCTACTAAAAGGCGGCCTAGCCAGATTTCCCCAATGCATAATTTCTACTTCATAGCTCAAACTGCCCACCCCGCGGCCCCGCGCAGGGGCACAAACCGGCAGTCGCCCAGCTGCTCGCGCACGTAAGCTTCGGGGCCCTCGCGGGTGATGCGCAGCAGTTGTTGCTGGCCAGGGTCGGCGGCCCCCACCGGCACCACCAGCCGCCCCCCAATGCGCAGCTGCCGTAGCAGGGCGGGCGGCAGGGCGGGCGCCCCGGCCGTGACCAGGATGCCATCGAAAGGGGCTAGCTCGGGCAGGCCCAGCGAGCCATCGCCCAGGTGCAGGCCCGCCGTGGGCAGCCCTAGCGCCGCCAGTCGCTGCCGACCTCGCTCAAATAGCACGGAGTTGAACTCAATACTCTGCACATTATCAGTAAGTTGACACAGTACAGCAAACTGGTAGCCCGACCCGGTACCGATTTCGAGCAGCCGGTGGCCGGGCTGCACCCCTAGCAGCTCGGTTTGGTAGGCCACAGTGCTGGGCTGCGAAATCGTTTGGCCCTCGCCGATGGGAAAAGCCTTGTCTTGGTAGGCGTGGGCCTCGAAGGCGGGCTCAAAAAACAGGTGGCGGGGCACGGCGCTCAGCGCAGCCAGCACCCGCTCGTCGTGGATGCCGCGTTGCGTGCGCAGCAGGGTAACGAGGGCGCGTCGCTGGCCCCGGTGGCGGTACGTATCGGCGAGAGGTTGAATAAGGCGCAGAAGTAAAAATGGCAATAAGGAGCCCCGCTGCCCGAAGCGTTCCAGCTTATCGGCCAGCGGGGCCGGCCCGCCGAGTGGCCGGGCTAGCCCGGCGGCGCAACAGGGGCGGTAGCTTGGAAAACTGGCAGCAGCGCTATTTTTGCGGAGCCCGCCACAAAATTACACGTTACCCTGCTCCCCTTGCTGCTCCGCCGAATTCAATACCTGAAACTTGTGGGGGCCGATTTTGTGGGGGCGCTGTTGGCTTGGGTAGCCTTCTTTCTGCTGCGCAAGTACTTACTGCGCGAAAGCCTCGATTACCACCCCACCGAGGGGGCGGTGCTTTATTTGGTGGGTGCGGCGGTGCTGGTCGCTTTTTTCTGGACTACCCTCTACGCCCTAGTGGGCGAGTACCGCGATATCTTCCGCAAATCGCGCTTGAGCGAGGTTATTCGCCTGGCGCGGGTGTCGTTGCTGGGCGTAGTGGTCATTTTCTTTGCCTTGCTGCTCGACGACCAGGGCGTGAGCAACTACCACGCTTATTATAAGACTTTTACAGCCTATTACCTACTGCATTTTCTTAGCGCGGCCGTGCTGCGGCTTTGGGTTGTCAGCAGCATTCAAAACCTGGTGCGGCGAGGTACTATCTCGTTTCCGACGCTGTTGGTGGGCTCCAATCAGCTGGCCCTGAGTACCTACGCCGATTTGCAGCGCACGGGCCGCCACCTGGGGCTGCGGCTGGTAGGTTTCGCCCCGATTGGTAGCCTGGTCGATGAGGAACTGGCGGCCGTGCTGCCGGCCGTGGGCTCGTATCAGCAGCTGCCCGCGCTGATTCAGCACCTTAGTATCGAGCAGGTTATCGTGGCTATTGAGCCGAGCGAGCATCGCCGCATTCAGGAAATTCTAACCTTGCTCGAGAGCTCGGCGGTGCGCATTAGCGTGCTGCCCGACCTCTACCAGATGCTGCTGGGCTCGGTGAAGGTGACGCATATTTTTGGTACGCCGCTCATCGAAATCAAGCACGATTTACTGCCCGTGTGGCAGCGGGTGCTCAAGCGCGTGTTTGACGTGGGAGGTGCCGTTTTCTTTCTGGTGTTCGCCCTGCCGCTCTACCTATTCACGGCCCTGATGGTGCGCTCGTCGTCGCCGGGGCCCGTTTTCTACCGCCAGCCGCGCATTGGCAAGAATGGCGTGCCGTTTAATATCATCAAATTCAGGTCGATGTATGTGGATGCCGAAAAGCTGGGCCCCGCGCTCAGCTCCGACCACGACCCGCGCATCACGGGCTGGGGCCGCTTTATGCGCAAGGTGCGGCTCGATGAGTTTCCGCAGTTCTGGAACGTGCTCAAGGGCGATATGAGCATCGTGGGCCCGCGCCCCGAGCGGCAGTTTTTTATCGACCAGATTGTCAAAATAGCGCCCCATTACCGCCACTTGCACCGCGTGCGCCCCGGTCTCACGAGCTTAGGGCAGGTAAAATACGGCTACGCCGAAACCGTGTCCCAGATGGTCGAGCGCCTCAAATTCGACATCCTCTACATCGAAAACATGAGCCTAGCCATGGACTTTCGCATCATTCTCTATACCCTGAAAATCATCGTAGAAGGCCGCGGCAAATGACCGCAGATTTAACGGATTTCGTGGATACGCCCACTGCGTGGGCTGGCTAGGCTGGGCGTTTGGCAGGCCAAGGCAAGCGGCCTGTAGATAGGTTAAGTTGCATTGTCGGTAAGTAATTGCTTGCGCGGGTACGTTCCCTTACGGTCGACTAGGGCCAACTTTATGCCCATCGTGCTAGTTCGTCTTACGCGGAAGCCAGTCGCTGGCCTAGCTAGCCAGTCTGCGTAGCAGGCCTAAGTCAAGCTAGCTTAGTCAGCCCACGCAGTGGGCGTATCCGCGAAATCCGTTAAATCCGTTAAATCTGCGGTTATGTTTACAGGAATTATTGAAGCCGTCGGCACGGTAGTAGCCGTGGCCAGCGAAGGCACCAATCGCCATTTCACCATTCAGTCGCCCTTTGCCAGCGAGCTGAAAATTGACCAGAGCGTGGCCCACGACGGCGTGTGCCTCACGGTAGTAGCCCTCGACGTAGAAGCTGGCACGCACGTAGTTACGGCCATCGACGAAACGCTGCAAAAAACCAATCTGGGCCAGTGGCAGCCCGGTCGCCACCTCAATCTGGAGCGTTGCCTGGCCGCCGGCGGGCGTTTCGACGGCCACATTGTGCAGGGCCATGTCGATGCTACTGCCGAGTGCCTCAGCGTGCAGGACCAGGATGGCTCCTGGCTGTTTCGCTTCCGGCACGTGCCCGGCCCGCAGCGCCTCACCGTGGAGAAGGGCTCTATTACAATTAATGGGGTGAGCCTGACGTGCTTTAACAGCACAGCCGACGAGTTTTCGGTGGCCATTATTCCGTATACCTACGAGCACACCGGCTTTCACCAGCTGCAAGCCGGCGAGCGCGTGAACCTGGAATTTGACATTGTGGGCAAGTACGTGGCCAAACTGCTGGCTAGCCAGGGCCTCATCGCCAGCGCTGAAGCCTAGCCGGTCGAAAAGCTAATTACCGCCACCACAAAAAAGCCCGCTAATTCAGCGGGCTTTTTTGTGGAGAATACGTGACTAGGCCAGCGTGGATGGGCTGGCCGGCGGCCACCAGTACGGGTCGGCTTTGGCGAAAAGCCAGGCGGCTAGCCAGCCCAGCAGCGCGCCCACCAGCCAGCCGCTGGCTACGTCGCTAGGGTAGTGGGCCGCCAGGTAAACGCGGCTGTAGGAGAGCAGCGCGGCCCATAGAAACACCCAGACTTTGAGCCCTCGAAACCGGCCGGCCGGCAAGGCTAGCACTAGAAAAACTGCGAGGGCCACCGAGTTGGCCGCGTGCGACGACATGTAACCAAACTGCCCGCCGCAGCCATCGGGTAGGTGCAGCAAGGGCGCCAGGTCGGGGGCGTGGCAGGGGCGGGGGCGCCCAATGAGCGGCTTAAACAGCTTGCTCGTAATGGCGTCGGCCAGCGCTACGGCCGCGATGAGCAGTGGTAGTACTGCTTTAGCCCGGCTGCGATAATGGTATAGTAGCCAAATTATTAAGATTCCATAAAACGGTATCCACACGTAGCGGTCGGAGGCGAAGGTCATCACCTTATCAAGCACCGAGGAGTGGGCGCCATTGATAGCCAGCAGCAGCCGGTGGTCGGCCTCTTTGAGGAAATTAAAAATTAAAAATTGAGAAGTAAAAATGGGCATCGGAGCGAAGTGGCAGCTGTTCTTTTAATTTTTACTTCTCGATTTTTAATTAATGTCACCTCACGCCCATTCCACGCCCTTGCGCAGCCAGGCTAGGGTGGTGGCCTCGGGGGTGCCCTCTTCGGGCGGGGCGGGGTTGTAGCTCCAGCCGCAACGGGGCGGTAGGCTCATGAGGATGCTTTCGGTGCGGCCGCCGGTTTCGAGGCCGAAGCGCGTGCCGCGGTCAAAGGCCAGGTTGAACTCGGCGTAGCGGTTGCGGCGCAGGGTTTGCCAGGCTTCCTCACGCGCGCCGAAGGGCAGGGCGTGGTTGTCGCGCATGATTTCGGTGTAGGCCGGGGCGAAGGTTTCGGCCACGTCCTGCACGAAAGCGAATAACTCGGCCGCCGAGCCATCCTGGCCCACGGTGAGGCGGTCGAAGAAGATGCCGCCCACGCCGCGCGTTTCGTGGCGGTGGGGTAGGTAGAAGTAGTCGTCGGCCCAGCGGGTGTACTTAGCGTAGTAGGCCGGGTTATGCTTGTCGCAGGTGGCTTTCAGGCGCTGGTGAAAGCGCCGGGCCTGGGCCTCATCCACGTAAATAGGCGTGAGGTCGATGCCACCCCCAAACCACGCCTCGCCGTTGCCGGCCTCGAAATAGCGCACGTTCATGTGGATGATGGGTATGCGCGGGCTGCGCGGGTGCAGCACCAAACTCACGCCAGTGGCGAAAAAGTGCGGGTCGGGCATGTGCAGCTGCCGGGCAGCGGCGGCGCTCATCTCGCCCTCCACGGCCGAGAAGCCCACGCCGCCTTTTTCCAGAATCCGGCCGTTTTCGAGCACCCGCGAGTGGCCGCCGCCGCCACCGGGCCGCTGCCAGTCGTCCTGGCCAAAGCGGGCGGTGCCGCCATCGGCAGCTTCGAGCTGGGCGCAGAGGCGGGTTTGAAAATCCTGAAGCCAGGCGGCGATATCGGTGCGGGACATAGTACAGTGCATAGTGAGCAGCGAACAGGTGACGAAAAGCGTTCGCCGAGGACCGATAAGCATTGTTCACTGCTCATTGCTCCCTGTTCACTGGCTGCAAAGGTCGGGCCGGGGCGTAATTTTACCATCCCCACTGGCTCTACCCACCCCTGAATATGTTTGCTGATGCCCCCGCCGCCCCCGCGGCTACGCTGGCCGCGCCCGAGCTTGACTTGTTGCGCCGGGCCTACCTGCTCATGCACACGGCCGCCGAAATGGCCGCCCTCTACGAAGCCCAGAAAACCGTGGCCGCCCGCTACGTGCACGCCACCGCCAGGGGCCACGAAGCCGTGCAGTTGGCCGCGGCCTTCCTGCTCACCGGCGCCGACTACGCCGCTCCGTACTACCGCGACGATGCGATGCTGCTGGGCCTGGGCCTGCGCCCGTATGAGCTGATGCTCCAGCTCTTGGCTAAAAAAGACGACCCCTTCAGCGGCGGGCGCACCTACTACAGCCACCCTAGCCTGCGCCGGGCGGGCGTGCCCGTAATGCCGCACCAAAGCTCGGCCACGGGTATGCAGGCCATTCCGGCCACGGGCATGGCGCACGCTATCAGCTACTTGGAAAGCCAGGGCTTGGCTGATAAGGCTAGCCAGCCGCTCGTGCTGTGCTCCATCGGCGACGGCGCCATGACGGAGGGCGAGGTGAGTGAGGCCCTGCAAATGGCGATTTTGCACTGCCTGCCCATCGTGTACCTGGTGCAGGACAACGACTGGGGCATCTCGGCCACCGGCAAGGAAATGCGCGCCATGGACGCCTACGAGTTTGCCGCCGGTTTCCCCGGCCTGCACCGCGTGCGGGTCGATGGCGCCGACGTAGTTTCTTCCCATAATGGCCTGGCGGAGGCGTTTGCGCACGTGCGCGAGCGGCGCGGCCCGGCGCTGGTGCACGCCAAATGCCCGCTGCTGGGCCACCACACGAGCGGTGTGCGCCGCGAGTGGTACCGCGGCGACGACCTCGGCAGTCACCAGCAAAACGACCCGCTGCCCCGCCTGCACCAGCGCCTGCTGGCCGCTGGGGCTAGCGAAGCCGAGCTAACCACCCTAGCCGACCAGGCCCGCGCCACGGTGCTGGCCGACTGGGCCGAGGCCCAGGCCGCGCCCGACCCTGACCCCGCTACCTTCGCCGACCACGAGTTTGCGCCGCCCGCCGTGCTGGCCGAGGCCGGCGAGCGCGCCCCCGCCGGCGCCGACAAAGTGCTGATGGTGGACGCCGCCCTGCACGCCGTAGATGACATTCTGCGCGAGTTTCCCGAGGCGCTGTTCTACGGCCAGGACGTGGGCGGCGAGCTGGGCGGCGTGTTCCGTGAGGCAGCTTTGCTAGCCAAGAAATACGGCGACAAGCGCGTCTTCAATACGCCCATCCAAGAGGCCTACATTGTCGGCAGCACGGCGGGCATGGCGGCCGTGGGCGCCCGGCCGATTGTCGAGATTCAGTTTGCCGACTACATCTGGCCGGCCTTGAATCAGCTGGTGGAGGAACTATCGAAATCGTGCTACCTGAGCATGGGTAAGTTTCCGGTGCCGGCCCTCATTCGGGTGCCGGTAGGCGCCTATGGCGGGGGCGGCCCCTACCACTCGGGCTCCATCGAAAGCACACTGCTCACCATCCGCGGCATCAAGGTGGTGTACCCCAGTAATGCGGCCGATATGAAAGGTTTGCTGCGCGCAGCTTTTCTTGACCCTAACCCGGTTATCCTGCTCGAACACAAAGGGCTATACTGGAGCAAGGTGCCCGGCACCGAAGATGCCAAGACCACCGAGCCGGCCGTCGGCTACGTCATTCCGCTAGGGGTGGCGGCCGTGGCTCAGTCGGCCGACGCGGACAAGCTAGCCAACGGCGAAACCTGCGTCGTCATTACCTACGGCATGGGTGTGCACTGGGCGAAAGCGGCCAGCCGCGACTACCCCGGCCGGGTTGAAATCCTGGATTTGCGCACCCTCAATCCCCTCGACTGGGAGGGCGTGCAGGCGGCCGTGCGCCGCCACGGCAAGGCCCTCGTGCTCACCGAGGAGCCCCTGCTCAACTCGTTTGCCGAGAGCCTGGCCGGGCGCATGCAGCGCCACTGCTTCCGCCAGCTCGATGCGCCGGTGTTCACGCTGGGCGCCGCCAACCTGCCCGCCATCCCGCTCAATGTGGAGCTCGAAAAGCAAATGCTGCCCAGCGCCGCCAAGGTGGCTACGGCGCTCGGCGAGCTGCTGGGGTATTAAGCGAGCTAAAAATCAGGAGTTATGAGTTGGCAGAGAGGAACTTTACGGTCAACCCACCAGCTCATAACTCCTGACTTTTAACTCATAACTTTTAAAACGGATAGCCCAGGCCCACGTTCACTACCGTCTGGTTATCTACGTGGCGAATGGCGTTTTGCAAGCGCCAGGGCTGGCCGGTTTCGGTGGGGTCGTAGACCTTGGTAGCGATGTCGAAGCGCAGGATGAGGAAGGTGAAATCCATGCGGATACCGAAGCCCGAGCCCACGGCAAACTGCTTGTAGAAGCTAGCGAGCCGGAAGTCGGCGCCCGGCCGGTTGGCGTCGTTTTGCAGTGCCCACACGTTGCCAAAATCAGTGAACAGCGCGCCTTTGATGAAGGAATACACCGGAAAGCGGTATTCGAGCGAGCCCTCGAGCAGCAGCTCGCCGGGCTGCTCGGTGTAGTAGTCGCGCTGCTGCGGATTACCATTGACGCTGGGCAGCAGCGTGGCGTAGGTGCCGGTGCCCAGGCGGCGCGGGCTCCAGGCGCGCACGCTGTTCGAGCCGCCCGCAAACAGGTACTTGTCGTAGGGCAAAATGTAGCGCAGCTGGGCCGGCTGGCCGGGTAGCGGGTTGGGGTCGGGGCTTTCGGTGAGGGCGTGGGCCACGCCGCCGTTGAGGCGCCAGGCCAGGTACGTGAGGGGCGAAAGTTTGTAGTAGCGCCGATAATCGACGGTGAGCTTGGCAAAATTGTAGACCGAAAGTCCGGTGTCCTCAAACCATTTTTCGTTGCGGTACAGGCCCCGTGTGAGACCGCCGAGCTCCACAAAAACGCGCAGAAAGTGGGCGTTGCGCGTCTGGTTGAGGTCGTTGGAATTGAAGATGGACGTGAAGCTGAAGCTGGGCTCGTAGATGGGCTGAAACGAGCGGTAGAGCGGGCTGCCCTGGTTGATGCGCAAGTCGTCGAGGCGCCGCTGGTAAAACGTGCCCACTTTGCTGTCTACCAGGCCCAGGTCAACGGGGGTGAAGATATACTGCTGATAGGCCGACGTTTGCCAGAGGTAATCGAGCGTGAGCTCTGCGTTGCGGCGCGTGTAGTAATTGCTCGAGGTATAGGTAGTGGAGAGGGCTAGCCGGGTGCGGGGCTGGTAATTCTGCAGGAAATTGCCCAGGTGAAAGGGCGTCACGAACTGCGGCAGCAGCAGCGCCAGGGTGGCGCCGTACTGCGTGGTGTAGGTGGCGGCGGTGGTGTTGCCGCTGTCGCCGAGCTGGGTCAGCTGGCCTTCCACGCCGGCGCGTCCGCTGAGCTCGAGCACCTCGGCGCCGCCAAAGGGATTGCGCCACTTCAGGCGCAGGTTGGCAAAGGGCCCTACCAGGCCCGCCACGTAGGTGCCGCCCAATTCGGTGGTTTCCGAAAAGCGCGGGCTGGGCGAGGTGGTCACGATGGCATCGAGATAGCTCGGGCCCCTAGCGGAGCTAGCCGTGCCCGGCGTTAGGGTCAGGGTTTGGCTGCTGTCGGCGGGTTCGGCATCGGCCGCACTGGCCGCGGCTACTTTGCGGTAGCTCACGGTATTAAACCGAAACATGTCCAGGTTGGCCAGCTGGCGCTGCGTGCGTTGGGTGCGGGCCTGGTTGTAGAGCTGGCCCGGCCGCACCACCACCTGCCGCGCCAAAATGCGGGGGTTAATGGGCAGCGGCCCCCGGCTCAGAAACACCAGCGAGTCGAGGCGCACGGTATCGCGCGGGATGGCCTGGCGGCCCGCCCGGCGCAGCCGGCGCGCGCTCAGCGAGTCGGCCACCACGGCCGGGCTCACGCCCGCCGGCATGTTGGCCGTCGAGATGCGCCCCGAGCTCGAGCCCGGCGCCCGGCCCGATAGCGTGGTGGTGTCGGCCACCACTGGCCCTAGCCGGCGGCCCGCCCGGCGCGTGGTATCGCCGGCGGCCAGGCGCAGGGCGCGGGCCTGGGTCACGTCGGTAATGACCGTGACGCGCCGCAGCTGGTAGGCCCGGTGCCCGCCCGGCGGGCTAGCGATGAGCAGCCGCAGCCGCACCTGGTTTTTCTCGAAGCTGGTATCGGCTTCGAGCGAAATGTACTGCGACCGGAAATCGTAGTAGCCCGCGTTTTTGAGCAGGGTCTCAATGCGCTGGCGCTCCTGCCCAATGAGGTCCTCGTTGTAGGCCTCGCCCACGTGCAGCAGCGTGGCGCCCTGCGCCCCGGCCACTACCCGCGCCACGCCCGTGTCGGGAATGCTGCGTGTGAACTGACTCAGCGTAAATCCTTTGCCTTCTTTTACCTGGTACGTTACCGTCACGAGCCGGTGCAGGCGCCCGCCCGCCGAGTCGCGCAGGGGCACGGCGCGCACCGGCTTGCGCAACCCTAGCCCGCGCAGCGTGCGGGCAATAAGGGTGGGCTTCGAGCGGGCCGAGTCGGTGAAGGTGGCCGTGGCCCGGAAGTAGCCCTGCGAGCGCAGGTAGGTGGCGAGTTGCTCCACGGTGCGCTGGCTCAGGCTAGGGTCGTAGATGACGGGCGGCTCGCCCAGGCGCATAATCGAGTTGCCCTTTTCGAGGGCCGTGCGCTTGCGGGCCAGCAGCTTGTCGCGCCGGGCCAGCAGCTTGCCGCGGCGCGCCGAGTCGTCCTGATTATCGGCCAGCTTATCGGCATATTTCTGCCGGAGGCGCTGAATCTTGCGCTCGATGCGCGCGGAGTCGTAGAACGAGTGCCCGAGCTGGTACACCGCTAGCTTCGGAATGGGAATGGTGCGGTTGGGCTTTTGCTGCACCAGCGTGAGCAGGCGCTCCTGCTGGGCCGGCAGCAGGCCGTCGCTTTCTACTACCACTTTGGTAAGCAGGCGCTGGTTGGGCTGCAGCAGGCGCAGCGGCGAGCAGCCCACCGCCACCAGCAGCACCGCCAGAGCCAGCAGCAGCCCGGTGGCCGCCGCGCGGGGGCCGAAGCGCGGCCGGTCGTTACTTTGTTGTTCTAATGGTTTCAAAAGCTCTCGCTAAATACATCCGGTCGCTGCACCAGCGCAAATATCGGCAGCGCCACGCCGCCTTCCTGGTCGAAGGTGCGAAAAGCGTGCTAGAACTGCTCGGCTCGGGCCTCGAAATCGAGTATTTGCTCGCCACGCCGGCCTTTGCCCCGCAGCTGGCTAGCCCCGGCCGGCCGCCCGTGCAGCTCGCCACCGACGATGAGCTCACCCAGCTCGGCACCCTCCAAACCAACGCCGCCGCGCTGGCCGTAGTGCGCCGCCCGCCCGAAATACCACTGCCGCCGGCCCTACCCGCCACCCGCCTCGTGCTAGCCCTCGACAACGTGGCCGACCCCGGCAACCTCGGCACCCTCTGGCGCCTGGCCGACTGGTACGGCCTGCCCGGCGTGGTGCTGAGTGAGAATTGCGCCGACCCCTACAACCCCAAAGCCGTGTCGGCTAGCATGGGCGCCTTCGGCCGGGTGCCCATCTGGGCCGATGTCGACCTGGCCAGCTGGCTATCAAGCTTGCCTGCAAGTACCGGTATCTTCGGGGCTGATTTGGAAGGGAATAACGTGCACAAGCTGCACCTGCAGCCGGCCGGCGTGCTCGTGATGGGCAGCGAAAGCCACGGCCTCAGCCCCGAGGTGGCGGCTAGCCTCACGCAGCGCCTGCACATTCCGCACGGCCCCGGCGGCCGCGCCGAAAGCCTCAACGTAGCCGTATCGGCGGCCATTCTGCTGGACAACTTTTTTCGGAACGTGTAGGGCAACCAGTAAAAAGTCCCCCGCTATTCTATCCTTGGTCAACTGGCCAACGAAAGAATAGTGGGGTGCTTTTTTACTGCTCAAGGCGGGCTAGCTGCCCAGCAGGCGCAGGCCAAAGCTCAGGGTTTGGGCCTGTGGCCCGCGGCTGTCGCGGAACAACTCGTTGAGGTTATACTTCACAAAGAAGTTGAATGAGCCGTAGCCTACCTGGGCCTGTAGGCCATACTGCCAGTCGTTGAGGTTATACGAGCCGTAGTCCTTGTCCTTGTAGGTCGAGCCTTCCTCAAAATACTTGAGCTTGGTCCAGCTAGCCAGGCGGTAGCCCACGAAGCCGCCCGCCCCGAGGCGAAAAGTGGTGCGGTGGTGCTCGTCGCGCAGGCGCAATTGCAGCATCAGCGGCACGGTGAGGGTGGAGGTGGCGAGCTTGGTTTTCTGGTACTGCCGGGCGGTAGGCTCCAGCACCACATTGGTGAGGCCGCTGGTATTTTGCCACTTATAGTTGCCTTCCAGCATGTAGTTGTTGAAGGCCAGCTCGGGGCCACCCAGTAGGTAGAGCGGGCTGCGGCGGCCGCCCAGCCGCTGCCGATAGCTCAGGCCCAGGTTGAGGTAGCGCGAGCCTTCGGGCCGCAGCTCAGGGGCGTTGGCGCCGGCCTTGTTCACCAGGGCATTCAGGCCCACATCGACCACCACGTACGAGGCGTGACGATTCTTATTTTGCTGGTCCTCGCGCAGCGAGTCGCGGTGCGCCTGGCGGTCGGCACGCTCGGCGGCCGAGCGGGGCTGGTCGTTGGTGTTGCGGTCGGTATTGACGACGACGCCGAATTTCTTTTCCAGCAGCACTTCCACCTTGTTGCTGGGGCCGTAGGCGCCCGGCTGCTTGCGGGTGGTGATGCGGATTTCCTCGGGCAGGTGCTGGCCGGGCTGGTCCTCGTTGGGGTGAAACACGGTGGTGAGGCGGTCAGTATCGGCCACCTTGGTGGCAGCGTCGGCCCGCTTGATGTAGCCATCGAGGCGCGCCACCAGCGAGTCGAGGTGGTATTGGGGCAGCTGGCGCAGCTGGGCGGCGTCGCGCACTACCAGCAGCAGCACGGCTTTGTTGGGCAGGCGCACGATGATGGTATCGGTAGGCTGAGGCCCTAGCGAACGGGCCTGGGCAGTGAAAGATGCGGCGGCGAGCAAGGCGGCCACCGAGGCAGAAAAAAAGAGCGATTTCATGGGTGATAAGGCGTTGAGAAAGGACAGTGAACGAGAGGGCTGCCTCGGCCAGAAGCAGAAAAATCAGTAAAAACTCGACTAAATGAGAAGGTTAGAGCTGCACCGTTTTGCTGACCACCCGGCTGCCGAAGCGGGCCTGCACGGTCACGGTTTCGGCCAGGCCGGTGGCCTCGGCCAGGCTCACGGGCTCGCCGTGCACCAGGTGGTCGGCCTGGCGCAACAGGCCCCCTAGCCGCAGCCGGGGCCGGCGGCTGGGCTCCGGCTCGGCCGCCGCTACCACCGCGGCCGGGGCCGGGCGGCTGGGCTCGGGGCCGCGCCGCACCTCAACTTCCACCACCTCCGTGGCCGAGGTCATGGCCACCAGCGCCGGGTTGGGGCGGCTAGCGGGCTCCTCAGGCGAGGTAGGCAGGGGCTGGCTAGCCGGGCTGTTCCGCCGCCCGGTGATAGCCAGCTGGCCAGTGGCCGCGTCCGGCTGCTGGCGTTGGGGCTGAGAGCTTTTTACTATCTGGCTCGCCGTGGCGGCGCGGCGCGGCCGGGTAGTAGCGGCTATCGAGGGGCTAGATGAGGAAGTATTGGAAGCCGTTGCCTGGCCGGAAAAACTTTTCTGCTTTTTTTCGGCTAGGGAAGCGGTTGACTGAGCAACTACTTGTGCCGCAGCCGTCTGGGCTAGGGTAGGGCTAGCGGATTGCGGGCGGCTGGCTAGGGTAGTGGTGGCTGGTACCTGGCTAGGGCGCGCATCGGTCGGTGCGCCGCTGCTGGGATGGCTGGCTAGCCCACCGTCCGGCTGCAAATACCCGCCGCGCCACAGGCCGCCGGCCAGCAGCGTGAGCAGCAGCACGGCCGCCGCCGACAGCTGCCACCAGGCCACCACGCGGTGCCGGCGCTGCGGCTGCGGGCGCAGGTGCTCGTCCTCCAGGCGCGCCCACAACGCGCGGCGGGGCTGGGAAGCGTGGCTTCCCAGCCCCGTGCGAAATAAGGCGTCGAGGCGCTCGGCCTCGGCCAGCTCGGCCAGGCGGCGCGCCAGCTCGGCGCTGGGCGGCGTGGCGTGCTGGCCCAGCTGCTGGCGAAAAAGGTCATCGAGGTTATCGGCAGACATAAATAATAGCGAATTAAGAAGCCATGGCAACGTGTAGCCGGCGCTGCAGCATGGCCCGCGCCTTGCTGAGCTGCGACTTGCTGGTGCCCTCCGTGATACCGAGCAGCTCCGCGATTTCGGGATGCGAGTAGCCCTCCAGGGCATAAAGGTTAAAGACGGTGCGGTAGCCGGTGGGCAGGGTTTGCAGCAGGGCCAGCAGCTCGTCGGCCTGCAGCTGGGTATCGGCAGTGGCGGGGGTAGTGGCTAGGTTTTCGGGCTGCGCAAAGTCCTCAAAGGAGAGGTGCAGCGGCTCGCAGCGGCGCAACTCCATCAGGGCCTGGTTCACCATAATGCGGCGCACCCAGCCCTCAAACGAGCCTTCCTGCCGAAACGTGGGCAGCGCCCGAAACACTTTGGCGAAGCCCAGCAGCAGGGCTTCTTCGGCGTCTTCCTGGCGCTTGAGGTAGCGGCGGCACACCGTCAGCATCAGCCCCGCAAACTGGTTGTAGAGCTGGTGCTGGGCGCGCGGGTCGCCCCGCAGGCAGGCGGCAATAAGGTCGGGCTCAGTCACGTGCAAGGGTAGCAATAGGGCAAAGGCGGCGGGGTTTGGGGCGTTAGATGCCGGGCCGGGGCTAGCGGTTGCCTGAGTCAGAATAAAAGTGGCCGCCGCGTCCAAAAAAAACGCTGGCTATTGACCAACGCTCTTTTTGGACGCGGCGGCCACTGGCTTTGTGCAACGCAATGCCCGCGCTAGAGCCGCCACCGCAACGACTGCCCATCCACGGCGCGCATGGTACACAAAATGCCGTCGAGGTGGTCGCACTCGTGCTGTAGCAGCTCGGCTAGGGCACCCTGCACCGGCCAGCGTTGCGGCTGCCACTGCGCATCGCGGTAAGTCACGGTCAGGGCCTCGTGGCGCTGCACGCGCACCAGCAGGTTGGGAAAGCACATGCAGTCGTCCCACAGCTCAAACATCGTCGCGCTTTGCTCGCTGAGCTCGGGGTTGAGCAGCACGTGGGGCTGGCCGTCGAGGTGCAGGTACACCAGGCGCTTCATGATGCCGAGCTGCGGCGCCGCGATGCCGCGCCCGAAGCCGTAGCGGGCGCGCACTTCCTGCATCACGTGGTGCAGGTTGGCCACCCAGCCGGCTACCAGCGGCAGGTCGGCTTCGGTCACGGGGGCGCACACTTCGTAGAGGCGCGGGTCGCCAAGGAGGACGAGGTCGGCTAGGGTCTTCATGCAGCAAAAGGTGGAAAAAGCTGCCCGTTAGTCGCGGTAATTCAGGGCCGGCTTGCGGTCGCCGAGCAGCGGCTTGTACACGTAGCTTCCCACTTTCTGCTTGAGCTCGGCTTTCGCCTTGGCCACCAAGTCGGGGTTGGTAAAGAGGTCGATGGCCGTGAGGGTCATGGTTTTAGCAGCCACCATCATGCCCTTGGTGCCGATTTCACGGCCGCTGCACGCCACGGCCTGCCAGCTGTGGGCGGGCGTGCCGGGCACCCAGGTGGCGGCTTGCAGGCCCACGGTGGGCACCACGTAGCTCACATCGCCCACGTCGCTGCTGCCGCCCAGGTCGTGGGGGGTGTAGGGCGCCACGGCGGCGGCCTGTGCCACGGGCGGCGCGGGCACCCCTAGCGAGGCCTGAATCTGCTGGCCAAAAGCAGCTTCTTCGGCGGTGTAGGTCACGCCGCCTACCTGCTCCAGGTTGGCTTGCAGGGCGTGGGCGAGGGTTTCGTTGATGAGCAGGTCGTGGGTGCCGCCCACAATTTCATAGTCCATGGTGGTGCCAGTACCCAGCGCGGCGCCCTCGGCAGCCTTCACCACGCGCTCGAACACGGCCTGCACATCGGCGCGGTTGGGATGGCGTACATAGTAGTATACCTCGGCGTAGTCGGGCACTACGTTGGGCGCCTTGCCGCCGCTCGTGATAACGTAGTGGATGCGCGTTTCCTGGGGCACGTGCTCGCGCATCATGTTCACCATATTGTCCAGGGCCTCCACGCCGTCGAGGGCGCTGCGCCCGCGCTCGGGGGCGGCCGCCGCGTGCGCGGCCACGCCGTGAAACCGGAATTTGGCCGACGAATTGGCAATGTACTTGCCGGCCATGGTCGCATTTTCACTGCTAGGGTGCCAGTGCACCACCGCGTCTACGCCGTCGAAGAGGCCGGCGCGCACCAGGTACACCTTGCCACTGCCGCCTTCTTCGGCCGGGCAGCCGTAGACTTTTACGGTGCCATGGAGCTTGCCTTCCTTCAGCAGTTTCTGAATTTCAAGCCCCGTGGCCACGCTAGCCGTGCCAAACAGGTTGTGGCCGCAGCCGTGGCCCGCATCCTGGCCGGCAATAGGCGTTTTGGTGGCCACCGCCTGCTGGGCTAGCCCCGGCAGCGCGTCGAACTCAGCCAAGACGCCAATCACCGGCTGGCCGCTGCCGTAGGTGGCCACAAAAGCCGTCGGAATGTCCGCTACCCCCGCCTGCACCGCAAAGCCGTGGTCGCGCAGGGCTTTTTGCAGCAGCGCCGAACTCTGGGTTTCCTTGTAGCCCACCTCGGCAAAGCCCCAGATGCGCTGGGCCAGCTGGCGGTAGTCGGCGTAGTGGGCCTGGATATCCTGGCTGGCCTCGGCCTTGAGGATATCGGCGGGCGGGGTAGGGCCAGCCGGCCGGAACGCCAGTAGCCCGGCGGCCAGCAGGCTCGATAGGTAAAATTTGGTCATGGGGCGGGGAGTAGTCGCCCAAATGTAAGCGCCTGGCCGGCCCAGCCAGAAATCAGCCCGGCTACTCCCGCAGCCAGCGCGTCATGGTGGGGAAGCTCTCCGTCGTGGTCAGCCCCATCCACACCAGCAGCGGCAGGCCTATATACTGGCCATTGGTAAAGCTTTCGATAAGCCACTCGCTCTGGCCTTTGTAGCCCTCGGGGTGAAACACCACGACGGGCGGGATGCCCAGGTGCCGGCAGGCGGCGTAGGTCCAAAGCAGCACGGCTAGTTCCTCGCCCTCTTTTTCGGGGTGGTTCTCGGTCACATTGGCTCCCAACAGCGGGCGCTCGGCGGCCTCCGTTACGGCAATGTGGCCGGCCTCGTGCAGCACGTCGCCGGGGTAAAGCAGGCGGGCGCGGTCGAGTAGCAGTTCCCCCTTTTCAATAAGCAGCCCCGGCAGAAAACCCGGTTGTTCAAACGATGTTTCCCGCACGGGGAGGCCAATGGAGGTCAGAAATTCAAGCATCCGGTCGAGGTAATCGGCCGGGACGGGCGCGGCCGGGTGGGCCAGGGGCTGGGCAGCAGGCAACATAGCGAAGCAGATGAAAGGCTGAGAGCGCCAAGATATGCCCCGCCGCCCGCTTACTTCTCGTACTGCCCCACGCTGAGCATTACCAGCGTGCAGGCCTCCTCGGTCTGGATGCCAGCCGCCTGGGCCTTTTGCTCCAGCTCGGGGTTCTCAGTGCCGGGGTTGAAGATGATGCGGCGCGGCTTGAGGCTCAGCAGATAATCGTACCAGCCGGGCTGATTTTGCGGGCCCACGTAGAGCGTGATGGTGTCAATGCCAGCCTCCTGGGGACGGTCGGTATGAATGTCAAGGCCAGCCACCTGGCCCTTGCGGATGCCTACCGGTACCACTTCGTGACCGTGGCGCTTGAGGGCGTGCACGGCGCGGTAGGCGTAGCGGTCGGGGTTGTCGGTGGCACCTAATACTAAGGTTTTCATGTCGTTAAGCTAAAAATCGTTTGTCATGCTGACGAAGGAAGCATCTTGTCCGGGCAGAACAATGCTAGTCGTTTCGACCTGACAAGATGCTTCCTTCGTCAGCATGACAACGATTATAAAATAAATGGGTTCTACTGCCGCGCTGCTACCGCCAGCGCCTCGGCCACGCGCTCGCCGTCCATCGCCGCGCTCACGATGCCGCCCGCGTAGCCCGCGCCCTCGCCGCAGGGGAAGAGGCCGGCCACTACCGGGTGGCGTAGGGTGTCATTGTCGCGCGGGATGCGGACGGGCGACGAAGTGCGGCTCTCGACGCCCACAATCTGGGCGGCGTTGGTGGCAAAATCGGGGATTTTGCGGCCGAAGGCGCGGAAGCCCTGCCGCAGCCGCTCGCTGAGGGCGGGGCCGAGTACGGCGTCCATTTCCACGCTCACCAGGCCGGGCTGGTAGCTGGTTTCGAGCAGGGTAGGGGAGAGCTTTTTTTGGAGGAAGTCGCCCAGGCGCTGGGCGGGGGCCAGCTGGGTGTTGCCGGCGAGCTGGCAGGCGCGCTGCTCTATTTCCTGCTGCAAGCGCAGGCCGGCCAGCACGCCGTGGCGGGCCACGTCCATGTCGGCCAGCTCCACGGCGGCCACGATGCCCGAGTTGGCAAAGCGCGAGTCGCGGCGGCTGGGGCTCATGCCGTTTACCACCACCTCGCCGGGCGCGGTGGCCGCCGGCACGATGAAGCCGCCGGGGCACATGCAAAACGAAAACACGCCGCGCCGGGCGTCGCGCACCTTGGTTTGCTCGACCAGCGCGTAGCTGGCGGCCGGCAGCAGGCCGCGCTCGGGCTGCCCGTACTGCGCCCGGTCGATGAGCGCCTGCGGGTGCTCGACGCGCACGCCCAGCGCAAACGGCTTGGCCTCAATGGCCACCCCGCGCCGGTGCAGCAGCTCGTAGATGTCGCGGGCCGAGTGGCCGGTGGCCAGCACGGTGGCCTCGGCCTCCAGGGCCTCGCCGGTGTGCGTGACCACCCCACGCAAGTGGTTGTTGTCCAGAATTAAGTCCTCGACCCGCGTCTCAAATCGCACCTCGCCGCCGGCCTCGATGATGGCATCGCGCAGGCTCTGCACCATGGCGGGCAGCTTGTTGGTGCCGATGTGGGGGTGGGCATCGACCAGGATATCGGGGGTGGCGCCGTGCTGCACCAGCCGCCGCAAGATGCGGCCCACGTCGCCGCGCTTGGTGGCGCGGGTGTAGAGCTTGCCATCGGAGTAGGTGCCCGCGCCGCCCTCGCCAAAGCAGTAGTTCGAGTCGGGGTTCACGAGGTGCTCCTTGTTGAGGGCGGCCAGGTCGCGGCGGCGGGTGCGCACGTCCTTGCCGCGCTCCAGCACGATGGGCCTGATGCCCAGCTCGATGCAGCGCAGCGCTGCAAACAGCCCCGCCGGCCCCGCGCCCACAATGAGCACCCGCCGCGCCTGGCGCACGTCGGGGTACTCAAACCACGGCCCCAGCAGCTCGCGGGCGGGGGCGGGGTGGGC
>JBPBQJ010000154.1:0-16570 GCA_050954765.1 Janthinobacterium lividum
TTTTCAGTCGCCTCAAACAGTTCCGCCGTCTAGCCACGCGCTACGACAAAACGGCCAGCAGCTTCCTGGGAATGGTCCATTTCATCTCTGCGCTGTTATGGCTCCGATAATTGTCCGTACAACCTAGGGTAAATACGTAGAGCGACACCAACTCGATACCCACAAACAGGGCGTGGTACTGGCGGTCGAAGGCCCGGACTGTATCGAGCACCACAGCGGCGGCATTGAGGCTCACGAGTGTGAGCAGGGCGCCATCCATCACACGCTCGGCCCGCGTTTGGCCGCCGTCGTGGTAGTCGAGTACTTGGTGAACTAGGGCGCGGAAGGGGTGGGGCATACGGGCGCAGGCGGGTAGTAGCCTATTAGTCGAATAATAAGTACTTATCTGCGTCGAACGTATGTCTTGTTGCCGTTGCCATTGATGTAGTAGTGGCCCCCGCGTGGGCCGGTCAGAATGTCGTGGTAACCACTGCTACTGGAGCGCCCGCTGGAGGAGCCTGAACTACTGCTCGAACCGCTATAAGTGGAGCTAGGTGTAGCTATTAGGTCTAAGTCGTTCGGTAAGCTGGCTGGGGCAGTTGGGGCAAATGCTCGCGCTGGGGCAAGGGCGGCCACCGAGGCCGGGCGCCCAGTGCGGCTAGCTAGGCGCGAACGCAGCGTCTTCCTGGCTCGGCGAGCAGAAAGCCTACTCGCCTTCGTTGTCGTAACTAGGCGGCTAGCTTCTGGCACGTAGGCGACGCCTTCCAGGAATCTATTCGATATGAAGCCTTCGCGGCCGTCGCGTAATCTAATTTCCGACCACTGACCATTGACGCGGCTGATATTATCGACAGAATCGGAACTGGAAACAAAGGTAAAAGCTCTGGCAGCAGGCTGTGGGTCGGTGCGAACGCTGATGCCCTGACCTATGACCCGAACGGGGTGCGTAAAGTGCGTAGTCACCGTAGGAGCAGGACTAGGGCTGATAGCTACGCCCAGTAAACCAAGTCCCAAAAAGCCACCTAGTACGGTTAGGATAGCTTGTTTGGTAGTCATGCCACGCCCACGGCCCGCTGGCGGAGTGGCGTATGCCCCCGCGTTGCCGCTGCCCAGTGGCTGGCGGTTGAAAGTGCCAGAGCCTGGAGTGCCCGTTTGGATTGCCATGACGAGGATAGTAGGAGTTTTTAAATAGTAGATGTGACTCTTAGATATTGATAGTTAGAGGCTATCAATAAGCAAAAATCAGCTAAATACTACCATGTCCTACCACGTATAAATACCTGTTTTACAACATGCCTAACATTTTTAAAAAGGCTGGCCCTCCCAATCATTGATATACTGTGCTATAATTTCTGGAGGAAGGGTATTTATCGCGAGGCTTTTATCTGCTCTGATAGCAGTAAATATCTCACGAGCAAGTTCTTGTGGTAGCTTGAGCCCAGGAAATGTCTTGTCGTTGGCGTCTAAATATCCCTCTATGAATCCATAAATAGTACTTCTGGCTAAGCTTTGGCTAATAGTTTTTACAGGAGGTCTATTATTGCTATTGCCTTGGGCTTCAAACTTAGACAGCCTTTTATCCAGATTTTCTAGAAACTTCCCTAAGCTCTGCGTCTCAGTTGTAATTGAGTCAAGGTTGAGGTCAACGTTTTTGAAGTGGCTGAGAAAGGACTTGTAATTCCCCTTTTTATAAGTGTCATACACCTCCAAAATCTTAGCGGCCAAGTCTTTCTTGAACTTCTGCGTATCGTAGTAGCGCATATCTCGGCGGTAGCCTAGGTAGCGAATGGTGCCAATGTCGAAGGGGTAGTTGCCTTCGCCGTCGAAAATGACTACGATGGGAAGCTTGGAGGCTAGCCGTAGTCCCAGTTCCAGCATCACGTTGGGGTTGCGGCTGCTCACGTCGCACACCACCATCTCGTTCTGGTAGATGTTGTTGACGATGCTAGAGTGAATGATATCGTCGCGGCCGGTGGCGCTGACAATGTCGCAGTTGAATTTTGCTTCCTTCGCTGCTTCTTGGATGAGCAGCAGCATATCGGCCCAGTGACTGGCTGGGTAGTCGGGCGTGCCGCTGATGGGCATGATGACGCCGCAGTGCGGTAGCTCAGGCTTGGCCTTTTTAGAGGTTGCTTCGGGTTCTGGGGCGTCGGCCATCAGCGCTAGGGGATTAGTTCTTAGTGTGAATGCCGAGCCAGGCGGTTACCCAAGTCAGGGTAGAGCTAGCTGAGGCTTTGTAGGCGGCGCCTTCTAGCTCCTTGAGGATGCGGCCCAAGAAGCCGGGCTTCGTTTCCTTGATGGTGGCCAGGGCCTGCTCGAGTTTATCCTCGATGTCGATGGTGGCCATGCCCGATAGTAGGTTGTGCCGGAGGCTAGTGACCGCTTCGGCCAGCCGCTGGTTGCCGCTCGATTCTTGGAGCAAATCTTTGAAGAGCGTGCCCGAATGCGTCAGCAGTGCCGCCTGCATGCGTTCGTGGCTGTCGTTCTGCCGACCGACTATGTCAATCACTTTATCCGTTTGTAGAATTTGCGCTGCAAACTGACTTTGTAAAAACTCTACCTGCTTTTCTAAGCTAGTAATGCGGCCATCCGAGAGTTGTTTTAACTCATAGGCCGTTTCTACCTGCATCTGCGCCACGCGTAGCTGGGCCTTTAATTCGACAATCTGTCCTGGGTTATCTAATAAAGACTCGGGCGGAGCCTGCTTGTTAACAATTAAAGCATACTGTTCTAAGCGCTCTTCAATAGTTTCGATATTTCCCGGAGCCGACTCTATATGTAAGCGCACAATGTTACCATCCTGCTCAATGCGCACCTTGGCCTTAGTCTGAGGGTCCTTATCACGCAATATTTTGCCAAAGAAGGAGAGTAGACCTACGCTGGCCTGATAGTATTCAGGGGCGAATTCGAGTGTGCGCTCAATGGACGCTTCACTGATTTTTGGCGTCGAAAGCTCTTCAACAGTAATTTCTTCTGGTTCCGTAGGAGAAAAAAAAGCAAGCACAATAGGAGCTGGACTGGATGGTAAACCAAGTTTAGAGAGTTGCACCCGGCACACTTCTTCGCTGGGAAGATACTCTATTTGCCTAATATGGATACCAGTTCCGAGTAACGCCTCTATAGCATTCGAGGTGGGAATGAATAAAATAGATACATCAATGCCTCCGTTGTTGTAGTAATGAGGAATATTTACGTAAAACGAATGAGTGAAATCGCCACCTGTCAATTCATTAATTCCAACGAGAGAAGCATATACTCCATTTTTAACTGCTCTATTCTTAGCTTCTATTGGAAAATTTTTCTTAATATCCATTACCACATCAGGCAGACTTCCACTCCATTCAGAATTATCTATTAATCTATAATTAATATAGCTGTACATTAAATAATAAATAAAATTAGCTTTCTTGTTGTTTTCTTCTTCGATTGAGGATAGCTGCTTATCTAAAAAAGTATTATCTAAGACCCTAAGGGCTTTCTTGCTTTCTTCCCATTCTTCGCGCTTCTGGGTAGTCAATATTGACCACCCATTATTGATGCTGAGTACTCGTTCTACGTACATACTGGCAAGAAAAAAGCTTAATATTGGCAGGGATGAAATGGAACTAGCTAGGCCGATTAAAAGCCGCCTTTAGTAAAGCAATAGTTTCGTCCTTGGCGGCTGCCAGAGCATCAGCGCGCTGGAGCTGCTCGCGCAACTGTTGGTTCTCGCTTTCTAGCTTCTCAATCTTGCCTTTGTAGCCGAAAGGGTCAATGAAATCTCTGGTAGCATCCTGGTTAGTATGCTGGTTTATCGTGCCTCTATTGGAGCCAACATTATTGCCATAATTATTTCCTGTGTAGTTGACCTCACCACCGGTAATGCTAGTGGAGCCAGGAAGAAATGGCTCTCCTTCTCCAGTAATCAGCCACGCAGTATTGATGCCCGGAAAACTGCGCACTAACTTTTCTATGACATCCGAACTGGGTTTAGAGTCCCGAGTGATGTAGTTGCGAATGTTAGTATCACTGATGTCGAGGGTGCGGGCAAGTTTTCTGACACTCATTTCCTGAGTATCCATCAGAAATTTTATTCGTTGACCTATAGTCTCTTGCGACATTAAGTGTGTTCTTATTGATTCTTTTTGCTTCAATAGTTCGCATCAAATGTGCGCACTCCCGTATGTTTGTACAGGTTTCGAGCACTAAGTAAGCCAGTGAATTCCGAAACCATCCAAACACGATGTTGGAGGCATTCATCAATGGGCCGCTGGAAGAGAAGGAGAAGTTCTACCTACTCCTGGCCCTGGTCTGCAATAAGCTGCCGCACTACGCAGTAGACCGCACCATCCAGGCCGGCTATGGCGGCCAATACAAGAGCGCCGCCGTGCGCCTGGGCAACGTGAAACTGGGCAAGGTACCCGACCTCCACGACCTGTGTGCCCTCATCAGGCACTCGATGCCCGCCTTCGACATTCCGCGCCGCCTCTTGCCGGTGGGCACCTTCTCGCTGGCTGCTGGCTAGCCGTGCGCCACCCCCTGCCTTTTGCTTTTCCCTAACCCTCTTTTTGTCAAATGCGCCTTAACACTACCCCCAACCCGCCGCCCGCCAAGCCCTGCATCCGCGATATGCACGAGCTGCTGCACCAGCACCTCACCCCGCAGCTCGTGATGCTCACGCCCCTAACGGAGCTAGCCCGCCGCCTGCACGAAATCGCCGCCCAGCACCCGCGCTTCCGGGAGGAGGCGCCGCTGGTGCTGGCAGGGGAGGAGCGCCGCCGCCACCGCTACAGCGGCGCGCTCACGGTGGTGCACTCCCACGCCGAAGTTGCCTAATCTACTAGCTGCCTACGCCTTCCGCTTCTGTTTATCTATTCGGCCTGCCCCCTCACCTCTACGCTTTCACCGATGCCTTTCCCCCCAGTTTCTCTTACGGATGCGCTGACCGGTAAGCGGGTGCGCGTGTCGGAGTTTCAGCCCGGCGACGCCCTGGTGGCCCGGCCCGAGCCCATCCTGGGTTACACCTACCACGCGCACGGCCTGACGGTGTACGTCAACGGCTCGATGCCCCTGGCCCTACGCAGTGCCCAGGAAGAGGGCCGCACCGACCAGGAGCAGTGGCTCGTGGAGCCGCTGCCCGCCGGCATCCGCGAAATCGATTGGACGGACTGCCGCCGGGAGTTCTCACTCAAAAAAGCGGCCTAGCCATGAATGCTTCTGACCTGGCCACCGCCGGCTTCATCGACGAGCGCTTTCGCTACATCATCGCTCAGCTCGGGCTGCTCGGGGCAGCGCCCACCCCTGCCCCCGAAGCCGACAACGTGCTCTACAGCTATAAAAAGCTGGCCCAGGTGCTCGACGTCACGGTGGAAACCGTGAGCGCCTGGGTCAACAAGGGCAAGCGCGTCGACGGCCGCGTGGTGAAGCTGCAGGTCTTCCGCTTTATGCAACTACTTATCAATCAGGCCGAGGAGGGCAACGGCAAGCTATGAACAATCAGGAGCGCCTGGATTTTAACCAGCCGCAGCAGCGCTACATCACGGCTAGGGGCAAAAAGCAGGGCATCAGCATCTGGGGCCGGGGCACGGGCAAGTCGAGCATCATCGCCTGGGACATTCACCAGATTGTGACCACCATGCCCCGCTCGTGCTGGGCCATTGTGGGCTCGACCTACAAGCAGGTGCTCACTAGGACCTTGCCCTCGACGGTGGCGGGGCTGGAGCGCCTGGGCTACCGGCTGGGCCGCGACTTTTATATCGGGCGCAAGCCGCCGCCGACCCTCAACTGGGAGCGGCCCTTCGAGGGCCCCTTGAGCTACGACCACTTCATTATTTTCAAGAACGGCACCGGGTTTCACCTGGTCTCGCTCGATGCCGGGGGCTCGGCCAGCCGGGGGCTGAACGTGGATGGCTTTATCGGCGACGAGGCCCTGCTCTTTGACAAGCAGAAGCTCGACGCCGACTTGTCGGCCACCAACCGGGGCAACGGGCAGTACTTCGGCAAGAACCCCATGCACCACGGCGTGTTCCTGTTCTCGTCCATGCCCTGGGGTGATACGGGCCGCTGGCTGCTGGATAAGAGCAAGTACTACGAGCAGGAAGGGGTGGACCTGGTGGAGCGCCAAAACGAGCTAATTGATGCGCAGGTGGCCTTTCTGGACGCGCCGAGCGATGAGGAGCGGCTGCAGCTCTGGGCCGAGCAGGTGGTGCCCCTGATGCGGGCCGTGCGCTACTTCCCGAGCGCGCCTAGCCACGGCACGTTCTACTCGGAGGCCAACGCCTTCGACAACATCAAGAACCTGGGCCTGCAGTACCTACTCGACCAGCGGGCCTTCATGACGGACTTTCCCTTCCAGATTGAGATGATGAACCGCCGGCCCACCACGGTGGAGGGCGGCTTCTACCCCCAGCTCAACCAGGCGCGCCACGTGCAGGAGTGCGCGGCCGACGACTTCGTGCTGGGCCTGGCCCTCGGCGACGAGCAGGCCCCTCGCAAGGGCCGGGGCCAGCCCCAGGGCCTGAACCTGGAAAAGCTCACGGCCGCTGGCGGCCCACGCTTTCTGGGCGACGCGGACTTTTCCGATAGCCGGGGCGACAGCGCTTGCCGCGCCTACCAGCCCCTGCGCGTGAGCGTGGACTGGGGCGGCACCATTACCACCATGCTCGTAGGGCAGCCCTATTTGGATAAGCGCGAATACCGCGTGCTCAAGGGCTTCTACGTCAAGCATCCGGCCTTTATCAACAATTTGGTGGATGCCTTTACGGCCTACTACTCGTGCCACTTGCGGCGCGAAATCGAGTTTCTGGCCGACGAGGAGCACGGCGACGCGCGACGGCCCGACAGCGAGTTTACCCTCAACGAGAGCCTGATGGCCGTCTTTCGCAAGCGGGGCTGGCGCATCCAGCGCTACGGGCTCGGGCGCATCCCCGGGCACGCCACGCGCTACTTGCTGGCCCAGGAGCTGCTCGGCGAGCAAAACCCCAATCTGCTGCGCATCCGCTTCAACAAGGTCAACTGCAAGGACGTCATCACGGCCATGCTGCTGGCCCCCGTGAGCCAGGACGCGAAAGGCCGCATCGTCAAGGTCAAGGCCAGCGAGAAGAAGGCCAGCTTCCCGGCCGAGCACGCCACCCACTTTACCGACAACGTGGACTTGCACCTGCTCTCCTGCGGCACCGATATCGTGAATGCCCAAGTGGACTTTGGGCAGCTTGGGGTGTTTAGCAGCTGAGTATAATTCTATTTGGTGATTGTGCAGTAGTGGGTTAGTGCGTAATTTGGCGGCATGAAATCACTGCTACTCAGTAACCTGCTGCTACTAGGCCTAACTGCTCCAGCCCTGGCGCAGACCTCGGAAATGATTCGCACGCAGTACTACCGATTGCAGCCGGTACGGCCCGATGCAGGCCTTACGCGGCAGGCTTTTCGGCTGAGCCAGCATTTTACCCAGCCCGCATGGACGGGATTCGCGGCTCAGCTAGGTAGTTTGCCGCAGCCGGTAGAGTCCTATTTGGGCTTTACTTCGGATGAGCCGCTGTATTCAACGCTACGCTATCTTGGGGGAAAGCCGCGCTACTGGCGGCAGTACACCACGCCCGAGCAGCTACTGGCTAGGCAGCGCGAGTTGGCTACCGGCCCTTTTGGGCAGCACTACGGCCTGGGGCAGGGCTTTCAGTTAAGCCAGCCAGTATCCTGGCACGCCACAAATCAATTCTACCGTCACCTGTGGGCAGTGCAGCTGGAACGCCGGCAGACGGACTACGAGCGTATCGAGTCTATCCTGCAAGCGCGGCATGTGAAGGTTACTAAGCTTAAGCAAGCCTTACCGGTGCTCTTATTTAAGTTGGATAGCACGGGGCGCGTGGAGGGAGTAGATGCAGACCCTTTGCGCACTACCTACGGGCTAACTGCCCGCAGTCGTAAGCTGATTATTAAGGCATTGAGCGCCGAGCGTTTTCACGCCCTGGAGGCCCGCAACATCTTTAATAAGCCTCACCCATGGCAAGAGCGGCTAGCCCGGCTGAGTATGGGTCGCCGCTTCTCCACTGCGGGTCATTTTTTAATAGGTTGGCTACCAGTTAAACGCAAACCCTACGAAGACAAGTGCGGTCCTATTTCCAATACGCTAAAAAAGTAGCGCGTATGGAGTGATTGAGTAGAACTCCCTGGCTTCTGGGTTCAATGAAGCAAAGCAGGTCGAAAGTTGAACTGGCGGCGCTTATTATAAGGAAGTCAGGTACGCTAGAAAAAAGCCTCAACCCGCCGGTTGGGGCTTTTTGGATTTAAGCACTTTGGGGGGCACTGCCACGCGCCGAAAGCGGCCGCCCCGGTACTGGTAGTAGCCCGGTGTAATAGGGGTAAGCTTCGGGTCGGCATCATCAAACTTGCCCTCTTTCTTAACTGGCGACACGTATACTAGGCCCTGGCGCATCGCCACCGTGCGCTGGTATTCAGCATAGTTGCCGCCTGTCATTTCGCCGGTTTCGTCCGGCTGGGCTGGAATCTCCTCCGTCCGGCTGTCTATGCTATGCCAGAGCAGGCGCGGGGAACCATCAAGGGAGAGCAGCAGGGTATGGTCAACCATCGTGCGGTAGCCGGACCCATAGCTGCCCCCGCCCATCTTCACCATGATTTCCTCCGGGGTTTGCTGGTCCAGGTGCACAACGTAGGCGTGGAGGTAGGCCAGCTCATTGTAGTCACGTAGCCAGGGGTTTAAATCAAACTCTATCCAGCGGGTAGGGGATGAGACTGGGCAATAGAACAGGCGTCGGTCAAGGTAGTCCTCACCACGAAATACCCGGTAGCGGCCGGTTGAGTCCTCCAGCATTTGCGCCCGCTCGCGTCGGTTGTCGCCCAGGCTCTGCTGAATACTGTCTACCTGGGCCCGCGTCCAGTAGCTCACAAGCAAGGGCCGGGCGTGCAGCGTATCGGGGAAGAGCGTCTGGCGCGGGGCGGTAGCCACGGGTTTGCGCCTGGGAGGCGCTTGCTGCCCGACCACAGGGGAGGGCAGCGCCCACGAGGCGCCCATGAGTAGCAAGCACACTAGGGAAGAAGGAAGGGGAGAGACCATGCGAGTCCGCAAAGAAAGCATCCCACCAACCCCAACCACCAGCACCCAGCAGATATCCCCGAGGCAGCCCCTGGCAACTGCCAAATGCTGACAGTGCAAGCCGGGGAATCCTGCTCGACTCGTGAGACTGTGAAACGTCCTTTTAGCCCAAAAAGGCCATTAGTAGCGCGCCAGCGCAATTGGTAGTGAGATTGGACTTTTGGCCCCTCTAGGGCCCTCCAGGGCCGTTTTGTGTCCTTTTTGCTGCCTCGGTGGGGCGGGTACTTCGTGGCAGAATGAAAGCGCCCATACCTACCCCCACTATTCGCCTTAAGGACGCGCTGAGCCTGCTCGACGGGCCGGCGCCGGTGCCCGTGCGCTGGGTTACCTACGACCGGCGCCGGCACACCGGCGGCGAGTTCCGCGACCTGCCGGCCGCCCGCATCGGCTCGGGCAAGCGCTCGGCAGCCGCTAGCCTGCGCCCGCCGCTAGAAAGCGAGGAAACCGAGGCCGCGCGCGCCGACGTCGCGGCCGATGGCCAGGTGCCGGTACCCACTGGCGCCGCGAAAGACCTGGCCCACTGGCGCAACGCCACCCGCAACCTGGTGGATACGGCCACCGGCAAGCTCATCAAAGTCCACATCTACCTGCTCACGCACGTCGCGGGGCGTAAAGTCTACCTGTAATGCAGCAACTCGTTTACGCGGGCAACGGGCTCGCCTACCACCGGGGCCTGGGCGCGGCCGTTTGCCTGAACGGCGCGCTGGGCGCCGCTGGCACCGGTAAGGCCGCCCCGGGCGCGCCGGCCGGCGGGGCCACGCCCACCACGCCGGTGGCGAAGGCCACGGCCACCGGCCTGCTTGCGCCCTGGGGGCCCAACAACGACTTCCCCCAGCAGGTATTGGCCGACATCGCCAAGAGCACCATCCTGGGGCCGGTGCTGGATTGGAAAACCCGCGCCGTGTACGGCAAGGGCACCGTTTACGGCAAGGTAACGGGCTATAAGGAAGACGGTTCGGAGATATTCCAGCGCACGAAAGACCCCGTTGTGGAGCAGTTTTTCCGCTCCAGTAGCCTGCACCGCTTCGGTTTTGAGGGCTTGCAGGGACTCTTCACCTTCGCCATGGCCTTTCCGGAGCTAGTGCTCAGCCGTGACCGCAGTCAGATTACCAGCCTCTGCATCCAGGACACGGCCTTCGGGCGCTACTCGGTCCAGGCCCCGGGTCAGGCCGTGCCGCCCTCGCTGCACCTGTCGGCCAACTGGCCGGCCGCCGCGCCTGGCGACGGCTACACCACCACCGTGCCGGTGCTTGACCCTTACTACGGGGGCGTGGAGGCCCTGCGGGTAGATAAGCGGGGGTTTAAGTACATCTACCCACTCTCAATTTCAAGCCTGGGCAACGCCATCTACCAGCTCATTGCCTGGAACGCCATCCGCAAGTCGGGCTGGCTCGATGTGGCGCAGGCCATCCCCGAGTTTAAGAAGCAACTCTTTATCAACCAGCTCTCCATCAAGTACCTAATTGAGGCCGATATCCGGTACTGGGAGTGGAAATACCCCGACTGGAAGGAGAAGAAAGAGGCGGAGCGCAAGCAGTGCATCGCGGCCGAGCTGGACGCCTTTGAGAAGACGATGTCGGGCACGGCCGGCGCCGGCAAGTCCATCCTAACCATCACCATGCCCGACCCGCAGAACCCGGGCGGCGTGATTAAGGTGTTCACCGTCATGGCCATCGACGACAAAATCAAGTCGGGCCTCTACGTGGAGGACTCGCAGGAGGCCAGCTCCCACATCTACACCGCCCTGCAAGTAAACCCCATGCTCTCGGGCATCTCGCCCGGCAAGGGCATCGGCTCGGGCTCCGACAAGCGCGTGGCATTCAACGCCTTCGTGGCCACCCACAGCTTCTACCAGGACCTGATTCTGGAGGTGCTCCACTTCGTGCGCGACTACAACGGCTGGCCCGCCGAGCTGGAGTTCCGCTTCCTCAACCCCGAAATCAACACGGCCGACAAGGCTGGCGAAACTTCTTCAACCACAACGCCCTAGCCATGTCCTTACTCAAAACCATCGACGAGCTCAAGGCCTACGTGGCCGTGGCTCAGACCCAAATCGCGCCCGCCATCGCCCTGGAGCTGGCCGAGGCCGAGGTGCAGCTCATCGCCCCGGTGCTCGGCCCGGCGCTGCTCACCTGGCTGCAGGGCGAGTACGACGCCGCTGGCTTCGACCGTCTGGGCGCTAGCCTCGCGGCCCAGCTGCTGCGCGCCGTGCAGGCCCCGCTCGCGCGCCTGGCCGTCGTCAACGGCGTGGTTACGCACCAGCTCACGGTTGACGCCACCGGCGTGCACATCATGAGCACGGACACGAGCAAGACGGCCTTTCAATGGCAGACCAACCAGTACCAGGCCTTGCTGCAGCGCCGCGGCCTGGCCAATCTCGACGCCCTGGTGCAGTGGCTCGAGGCCGACGCCGACGCCTCACCCGAGCTGCGGGCCTGGGCTGCCTCGGCCACTGGCCAGTGCCACCGCCGCGAGCTGTTCACGGGCACGGCCGACTTTCAGCTCTACGAGAACATAAGCGCCTCGCGGGCCGTGTTCGAGGCCCTGGGTCCGGTGCGCCGCCGGCTCGAGCGCTTCGAGTTGGGCCCGGTGCTAGGGGAGGAGCTGCTGCAGGAATTACGCGAGCAGGTCCGCACCCGGGCCCTGACCAGTGAGAACGAGAACCTGCTGCGCACCTACGTGTACCCGGCCCTGGCCAACCTCACCATCGGCCACGCCGTGCCCGAGCTGAGGGCTAGCCCCAGCTCGGGCACGGCATCGACCTGGCCATTGCCCGCCAGGACGACAGTAACGCCAAGGAGGCCGACGCCGGTCTCGACCAGTTGCTGCGCAGCAAGGCCAGCGAGGCGCTGCTAGCCGGCGCGCGCTACCTGCGCCAGCTCACCAGCTACCTCGACCGCACGGCCTCGGCCACGCGCTTCGCCACCTACTTCCAGTCGGCAACCTACACCGCGCCGGGCCAGCCCGCGCCCGTGGTCAACACGCTCACCTCCAAGGCTTACAAGTTCTGCTAATTATGGAAATGCTCCTCAAATGCAGCGGGATGCTGCTGAGCCTGATTGGCGCGTGCGCCGGCATTTACAACCTGGCCACCACCCACTCGCGGGCCCGCCAGCGCGACCACGAAAACCGCCAGGTGGTGCAGCTTGAGGCCACCACGGCCCTGGCCATCCGCACCGAGCAGCGCGTGACCGGTCTCGACGTCCGGCTCGGCAGCTTCGAGCAGCGCATCGAGCGCCGCATGGACCAGGTGGGCACCGACATCAGCCAAGTGAAAGACCTCTTTACCAATTACCTCCTTACCAAACACTAACCCCCATGCCCATTCCCCACTACCTGCGCCGGGCCACGGCTGGCCTCGTCGTTACAGGCGCCATTTTCATCGGCTTGCCCCCGCTACTGCGCATTCTTGACCCCGCCGTCGGCAGCTTCGGCATCGAGTTGCTGAACGCCCTGGGCCTAGCGGCCATGCACTTCGGGGCCGTGCTGCATTTAGCCCTGATTGCCTACGAGAAGTTTCTGGCGCCCCTCTACAAATACCAGGCGGAGAGCCTGGACGGCGAGGTCAAGCTCTTCGAGAACGTCACAGCCCCGCTGGAGGCCTCGCTGCAGGAGTGCCGCACTCGCGCCTGCGACCCTGACACGCTGCTTCAAATACAGGTTGAAAGCCGCCAAACCGCTCAATTTAAATTCCTTGTACGATGCGTTCGTTTATCCTTTTGCTTGCTTTCCTTGGCCTATTTGCTTCCCTTGCCTTGCAGGTAGTGACGGTGGCCCTGACGGTAGTGCCGCAACCCGCGCCCGCATTGTAGCCGAGGCCCAAAAGCTAGTCGGTATCCGCGAGCGGGGCTTCAATGCCGGCAAGGAGGTCGAGGCCATCATCCGCGAGGCCGGCGGCCGAGTGGGCGACGCCTGGTGCTCGTGGACGGTGGTGGTGGAGCTGCGCCGGGCCGGCCTACTCGTGCCCCGCTTCAGCCGGGCTCGCTCTTGGTTCGACGTGGCCCACACCATCTGGCGCAATGGCCAGCAGCTGCTTGGCCGACCGCCGCCCCAGCCCGGCGATTTGCTGGGCTTCACCTGGGGCCACACGGCCATCTGCTACGTCGAGCTGCTTATCGCCTGGGGCACCGGCCCGAGCTGCCGGGCCATTGGCGGCAATACCGGCGGAGGCGGGGCGCTGCAGCGTGAGGGCTAGGGCGTGCACGTGAACTGGCGCCTGAAGCGCATGGTGGCCGCCGTGGCCAACGTCGTCGATAATCCTAACTGCTAGCCTGCCATGAAATACTGTCTACTCGCTACGGCCTTGCTACTCAGTGCCTGTGCCACGCACCCCGCCCGACCCACTAGCTGGGCGGGCTTTCACGGCCCGGCTTACCTGCCGGTCGTCACCACTCGCCGGCCGCCGCAGCGCGTGCGCGACTCGCTGGCCCGGGCTGCCCGCCAGCCCGCTTTACACCTGCTCACCAAATGAGCTTGTTCTCTCGCCTGCTTGGCCCGCTCTTGCTAGCCAGTCTGAGCCAACTCACGAGTTGCGCGCTGCTTGGCGCTGGCCCGCCCTGGCATCCGCCGCTAGCCCTTGCGGCTGACACTGCCGGGCCCCCGCCCACGATTATCTACGCCAAGAACTACTACGCCGGCTCTTATAAGGACCGCCACGACCGCCGCGCCGAGGGCAGCGGCACCTTCGTGACCAAGGCCAATGCGCCGGTGGCCACTGGCGCGAGCCAGGCCCAGGACTTCACCCGGGCCGGCCAGCAGGGTGGGGCATTGGCCTCGGCAGCGACTCTTACCCACCAGGGGATTCCTGGTTGGGTGCTAATAATTATTGGTTTAGTAATTATTTCGTTGGCAGTACTTTATGCGTATCGTAGGGAGATAACTAGTTTTATAGTAACTTGACAGTCAGCAGACAGCTTAACCTGAAGCTTATGCCTACTTTTAATTAGATGAGGAGCAAACGCACTACGTTCGTTTATTGAAAATCAAAGAAAAGTTAAATCTGTGAATATCAGCGCTACTACTCAGTCCGTATTGCAGCAATTAAATGTCAATGTAATTGGCAGCGGCAAACCTCCCCTGCTCTTCTGCAATGGGTTCAACTGCAACCAGCAGATTTGGAATTACCTCAAGCCGGCGTTGGTCAAGCACTACCAACTCGTTTTTTTTGACCAGATGGGTACGGGCGATTCCGACCTGCGGGCCTACGACGCCCAGCGCTACGCGACCCTAGCCAGCTACGCGCAGGACGTAGTGGACATTTGTCAGGCGCTTGGCCTGCACGATGTCGTGGTGGTAGGGCATTCTATCGGGGCAATAATTGGGGTGCTGGCCGCCGTGCAGGCCCCGCAGCATTTTTCGAAGGCGGTGTTGCTAGCCGCGTCGCCCTGCTACATCAACGAGCCCGGCTACTACGGCGGATTTGAGCGGCAAGACCTGCTCGCGCTACTCGCCGAGATGGACCGTAATTACCAGAGCTGGGCGAGCACCTTTGCCACGCTACTCATCGGCCCTGGGCACCCGGCTTCGCTGGGCTACGAACTGGCGGGGTACTTCTGCGAGGCTGACCCAACCATCGCCAAGCAATTTGCCCGCCTCGGGTTTCTGGCGGACAACCGAGCTGACCTACCCCATGTGCATCTACCGACGCTAGTGCTCCAGTGCTCGGAGGATGTTGCCGTGCCGGATGAGGTAGGGGCTTACCTGCTGGCTCACCTGCCCCAGGCGACGCTGGTTAGGCTGGCAACTACCGGCCACTGCCCGCACCTGAGTGCGCCGTTTGAGGTAGTAGCCGCGCTACGAGAATTTATCGGTTGAGCCTAGAAAAGGCCCGCTTCCGCACCGGGGTGAGCCTTTTTTCCGGGTGGCCCGGTGTGCCTTTGCCCCGCGAGTACTTCCTGGAAAACTCCCACCGTTCGCCCCGGCCACAGCATTTGGCCGGGGAAGTAGAGGAGGAGTGTGACCTCCATACACGGGCGAACGGTCTGGAAGTACTCGCAGCAATTTCCTCCGGCTTTGCCCCGCTGCTATGGCTACCAAGAAACAGGATGCCCCCATCGGCTTTGGTCGCAAGCCCATGCCCGCCGAGGCCGCGGGCGATTTTGGTGACGAACGTGAGCAGCTGGGCGAGCGAGCGCTGCCGCCGCCCCTGGTCGAGCCCATTGCCGTGGACGACGGGGCCATGTTCGAGATTTTTCAGCGCTACAACCTGCAGCCCCTGCTACCGCCCACCAAGTTTGAGTACCAGCTCGTGGAAATCATCGCTGCCCTCGAGCAGCGCGTGCGGGAACTGGACCCGGACTTGTAAGCAGCCCATAAAAAAAGCCCTGGCGTAACTGTCAGGGCTTTTTTATGGGCTTGCTACCGTGCTTCGGACGTGGGCCGGCGTAGCGTTAAAAGGAGGAAGACAGTTACTGTGACTGACAACGCAGTCTGCGCGATGAAATTTGCAATGGCCCCTGGGGAGGTGAAGGCTATGGCAGTTACGCGTTTGTAATCGAAGAGTAACGCAAGAAAGCCAGGAGTGCAAAGGACAATGAAAAGGATTTTTGCCCAGCGCTTGCCCAGCCAGATAGAGTAAACTATCAGCAGATAAACGGGCTGGAAGAGGATGAGCGCAAGCAGGCCCGTGCGTGAGTAGCCAGGGTTCCAAAACCCCTGACTCGTAAAATAATTGATGATTGTCGCGGTGATGGAGCCAAAAATCAGTAAGCCAGCGGCTATTTTATCAAGGTAGCGCTGTTCGGTTAGGGTCATAGAGGAGGGTTTAGTGGTAGGAGCGGGCAAAGTAAGTAAGGCAGCTGCGCCCACCAACTATTCACCAAAGCCCACCCCACCGGCGGGCCTTTTTGTGTCCTTTTTACCCGAGGCAGCCCCCGGCGACTTCGGGGCATGGAAACGCTACAAATCGGCACCAGCACCCGGCAGGTGCCCGCCATCTGGAACGAGTTGCGCCGCCGGCAACTGCTCGACGTGCTGGCCGAACTCTACTCGAAGCCCGACCCCGCCCGCCGGCTGCGGCTGCTGGCCATCCTCACCGGCTTTCGGCTGCCCCTGCTCACGAGTCTGGCGCCCGACGTGCTGGCCCAGCTGCTGCCGCTTACCGACTTTCTCAGCAGCGAGACCCACCTGCTCACCGAGCAGTTGCTGCCCACCCTGGGCATCCCGGGTCGGCACCTCACCGTGCGCCCTACCACGTGGCAGGGCCCGCGCGGCTACGCCGATGGCGGGCCCACCACCGGCAGCGGCGCCCAGCTGCCGGTGGCCGCGGTGAGCTCCCGCACCGACGGCGAGATGCTCTACGCCGTCATGACGCAGCTGCTCGACCAGGCAAAGGCTACCAACGCGGCGCTAGTCGACGTGGCCCAGTGGCCTAAATACAGGTAGTCAACAGCCTGCAGTCGACTCAGGCCGGCCTCGACGAGCTGAAGAAGGTCAAGTATGATTCGGCGATTCGCAGCAAAGGCTAGTCCAAAAAACGGTCGTATTCTGGACTAGTACGCACCC
>JBPBQJ010000155.1:0-13937 GCA_050954765.1 Janthinobacterium lividum
CGCCGGTGATAATCTCCCCCACGAGGTCCTTGTACTTCTGGTACAGGTTGTCGCGCTCCATGTCCTTCACGCGCTGAATCAGCGTTTGGCGGGCTAGCAGCACGGCGCGGCGGCCGAAATCGTCAATTTTAATCGGCTCGGCTACCGACTCGCCAATCTCGAAATCAGGCTCAATCTTCTGGGCTTCGGCCAGCGGAATCTTGTCGAGGTCCCAGATATCCTCCGAGTCGTCGTCCACGATTTCGCGGTTGCGCCAGATTTCCAGGTCACCGTTGTCGGGGTTCACAATCACGTCGAAGTTTGAGTCATCCTCAAACTTCTTGCGAATCATCGTCCGGAACACGTCGTCCAGAATCGACATCATCGTGGGCCGGTCGATGTTGCGACTCTTGGCGAACTCCTGAAAGTTCTCGATGAGCATCCGGGCGTTCAGGTCAGCCTGGGCGGCTGCGACTTCCTGCGGGCTAGGGGTAGCTGCTTTTTTAGCCATGAGAGATAGTTAAAAGCGTAAAAGCGTCTGAAACGAACCCGAAATAGTCCGCCCACGCAGTGGGCGTATCCCCGAAATCCGTTTAATCCGTTTAATCTGCGGTTTACTTGAAAGAGATAACAACGGTCGCCTCCTTAATGTCCCCGAAAGGAATAAAGGCGGCGGGCAGCGTCGTTTTCTTGGTGCGTACTTTGATAACTTCTTCCAGCTCAATGCCTTCGTCGGTAGCGGCAGTGAGCGGGCCGGTTTTCTCGGTGCCGTCGGCCAGCTTCAGCGCCAGGCTGCGGCCGATGTGGCGCGGGTACTGGCGCGGGTCGGTGAGGGGCTGGTCGGCGCCCGGCGACGTTACTTCGAGCGAGTAGGCGGCTTCCTCACCGTAGGCTTCCTCCATGCCGCGGTTGAGGCGGCGCGTCACCTGGGCGCACTCCTGAATACCGAGGCCATTTGGGCCGTCGAGGGTAACGGTGATTTTGGGCATCACCGAATCCGAGACGGTGAGGCCCACTACATATAACCCGCTGTCGCCGAGGGCGTCGGCGAGCAGCTGCTGAATACGTTGGCGGTCAAATTGAGCCATGGCAGGCGGGGGTTAGGACAAAAAAAGAGGGGACTGCGCGTCCCCTCTTTTCAGATTGAATACCATTTTCTGGTGCAAAGGTACAGCTTTTTCAGCGCTCCGCAAGGGGCCGGCCAGGCAGGGCCTGGCGGGGCGGGCGGCGGGCGGCCACATCGGCAGGGCTAGCGGGAGCTTAGCGCACCTCGAAGCGGCGCACAAAATTCTGGGCGGCTATCGGGATGGTAGTTGTGGAGCCGGGTGAATGGTCCCAGATAAGGCGTGGAACCATAGCAGTTCTGTAGATACCGGGCGGCAGCGGACGGTTGGCAGCGGGGGTATAGAAGTCGATATCTTGGCTAGGGGCCGACTCTACCCAGGCCAGCGTGTAAGTGCGGATGCTGTGCGCCGCGATGGTGACGTACGCACTATAATTCTGCCCAATAGAAGTGTAAGGGGTGCCTAGCGGCGCCAGCTGGCCGCTTTTCTCCTCAAACACTTCCATAAAGTGGTTGAGTTCATACACGTTATTGCGAAGCATGACATCCTCATCGGTGGAGTTGCTGACGGTGTAGCGAAAAAATATCTCCTGGCCCTGGGCAAATACGCTAGTTTCCTCGCCCTTCGAGTTTAGCACCTGGTAGGTGCAGCTGATGGGTTCACGGGGTGTCACGGGTTCCTTTTGGCAACTCGATAAGCTGCTGAGCAGCGTGGTGGCAAGCAGGAGGAGAGCATACAGGTTTCTCATGGAAAAGAGGAAGTTTGGGGTTGCAGAAAAGAGGGACGAAACGCTTGGAGGGACCAGGGTACCCTAGCGGCGCCAGCGCTGGTTGCGGTCGTAGAGAAGGGCCCCGACGCTGAGGATGAATTGGTTGGTTTGTTGGTAAAAGCCCTGGGTCTGGCCCTGGTGGGTAACCTGGCGGCTGAAGGGCGTCAGGCCCTGCTCATAGCGTAGGCCAAAATCGAGGCGCCACACTTGCAGGCCCACGCCCACCTGGCCCAGCAACTGCACGGGGTTCACGGCTTCGTAAAGGCTGCGGTACACGCCACTGATGGACGACTGGCCGCTGACCAAATCGCGCTGCTGCAAGGCCAGCACCGAGCCCGCCAGCACGTAGAATCGCGGGCCGAAGTGCCGGCCGGCCAGCGCCGCTAACTCGGCCCGCCGGATGCGGTAGCCGAAGGGCGCGCTGCTGGCCGATTGGTAGCCCGGGGCGCTGGGCGAGCCCAGGTCGCCGGGGTAGCTAAGGTCATACTTGCTGCTCAGCACGCTGGTGTAGGCCAACTCGGGCTGGAGGAAGTAGCTGCCCTCGCCCAGCCGCACGCGGGCGTAAGCACTGTAGCGGTTGCCGGTGTCATCGAAGCGCACCGCGCCGGATTTTGTCTGCAGGTCGTACCGACCGAGCTGCAGGCTAGCCTCGCGGGCCCAGCTTTGGCTGACATTGAAGCTGGCGGCCAGGCCCACCACCTCTACTCGCTGGGCCCGGGCGGCTGGGGTGGCTAGCCCACCGGCCAGCAGCATCACGAAACAGGTTTGTAAAAAGCGCATGAGGAAAAGGGTGGTGAGGGTTTTGGAGTAAAACGCTTTAGTTCAGGAGCCTGTAACTCATTGGCCCAGGCACAAGCCGACCCGCAGGTTGATGGCTAGGGTAGGACCGGAAGCTCCGATGTAGTAAGTGGAAGTAGACGCTCCCGAGCTGAGCGCCAGCGGAATACCCACGTTAAAATCAGCGAAGCCGTGGCGACCCAGCCGGCGCTGCAGGCCGTAGAGCAGGGCCGCATCGAACCGGGCAAAGGGCCCACTTTTGTCATAAAAAAGGTAGGCCGTTTCGTGGGCCCGCTGGCCAAAGCCGCCACCCAGGGCCACCGAGAAGTAGTTGCCGGCAAACGTGCCCGCGCTTTTGCCCAGCCGCAGGCGGCGGCGCAGGTTGTAGTAGTAGCGGCCGGCTACCTGGGCGCGAGCGCAGAGTACGGGGCCAATGTCAGGCTCGCCAGCGGCCACGTAGTCGAGCAGGTAGGGGCTGATTTCGGCCAGCACCGACCAAGAGCTACTCAGCTTGCGCTCGTAGGCCAGGTGCAGGCCGTAGCGGCCGTAGCGCCGGCCCGAGGGCACGGCGCTGGTTTCGCGTGACCAGTTGGCGGGTAGAAAAAATAGGTTGTTCAGGCCCAGTTTCCAGAGGTGCTGCTCCTGCACTTGCAGGCTAGGGGTTGCCGGCGCGGGCAAGGGGGCCGGGGCTACCTCCTCCTCATAGTGCGTAGCAACGGAGTCGGGGCGGGTTTGGGCCAGGGCCGGGCGCAGCCCAAGCAGGCTCAGTAGCAACCCGGTAAGCGGCCCGGCCCAACGGCGCGGCGGGTAGTAAAAAGTAGCCATTAGTGTTGCGAAATCATGGCGCCGGCGGTGGATTGCAGCGTGATGGGAGCGTAGGTGGTACTGATGCGGATGAGCGGCCGCTGGGCTAGCCCCCGCGATTGCCAGGAGGTGCGGCCGGGGCTGCCCTCGGCCACCGGTAGGTTGAGCGTGCCGTGGGTGGCCGTGAACTGGTAGTTGAACTGCACCTGCGGGGGTGGCAGCACGCTGACCTCGGTGCGCTCGGCATCGATTACCAGGCCGGTGAGCTCGGCCGTGGGCTCGAGCCGGATGCTGCCGTAGCGGTTGCGCATGGCGTAGCCGCCGCTGATACTTTTGAGCACGAGGGCCGATTTTTCGGCCTGGCAGGTGAAGGTCAGCTGCAAATCGCTGCCCGTGAGGTCGGCGTAGCGCACGGTGGCGTCGAAGGTGCCGCGCAGCTGGCGCAGCTCCACCTGTCCGAAGTCCTGAGTCAGCTTCTGCCGGCCGCTGAGGCCGCTAAGCTGCGTGAGGCCGTAGGCGTTAGCTACTTGCAGGGCCGCGGCGGCGGGCATCAGCACGGTGTAGTCGGCGCGCAGGTCGCTGCCGGGGGTGGGCGCCCCGGCGGCTAGGGTCACGTAGTTGAGCAGGTCGATGGCGCCCGCTTGCCGGTTAATCTGGTACTGGGCGGCGGCCAGGTCTTTCTCGGCCACGGCGCGCTCGGGGTGCCGGGCACTCAGGCGCAGTGTCACGCGCACGGTGGGCTGGTCCCAGCCCTGCACCCGCACCGTGGCCCGGTCGGCCCGAATGCGCACCACTGTGCCCACCGGGCAGGGCAGCGTTTGCTCCACGGTGCGCGAAACTACCTGCACCTTGCGGGCCGCCGGGGCCTGGGCCAGCGCCGGCGCGGCCAGGGCCAGCAGCGCGCCCAGCGCGCCCCAGCCGCTCAGCCGCTGAAAGATAGAGAAATAACTCATGTGATAAGAAGGTGAATAAGCTCCCGCGTGACGGTGGCCTTACGAATCGTGACCTGCACCTGCTGCTGCTCGAGCTGGGGTGTGGCCCCGCGCTGCGTTTGGGTGCGCAGCTGCTGTTCTTGCTGTTGCAAATCAGTGAGTTGGGCCCGTAGCTGCTGAAACTCGCCCGATTGGCACACCTGGGGCAGCGACGAGCAATGCGCGTCGATAAAAGCCTCGCCTTCCGTATCCAGCGGCTCAGCGCTGGGCGCGGGCGGCAGCGCAGGCAACGCCGGAACCGCCGCCACCGGCGCGGCTATCGACGGCGCGGGTAGCCTAGCCACCGGCGCGCTGGCCGGCCGCCCAAACCAGGCTAGCCCCGCCGCCAGCAGCACAAGCAGGGAAGCCGCCAGGCTCAGCTGCCGCCAGCGCTGGGGCCGCCGCTGCGGCTGGGGCCGCGCCACGGGCGGGGCTAGCCGGTCGAGCCGGGCGGCTACGTGCAGCCAGGTATCGTCGGCGGGCTCGTGGGTGGGCAGCTGCGGCAAAGCGTTGCTAATGGCCTGGTCGGCAGCGAGGTGGCTGGCAATGGCGGCCCAGGCGGTGGCGGCTGGCTCAGCGGTAGGAAGCTCGCCGAGCGCCCGCACCAGGTGCGCGCGGCCGGCTTCAGCTTCGGGCGTAGAGAGGCTCATCGGTTGAAAGAGGCTAATTTGACTTGAAGCAGGCGCTTGGCCTGGTGCAGCTGCGACTTGCTGGTGCCCTCCGAAATGCTCAGTAGCTCAGCTACTTCGCGGTGCAAGTAGCCCTCCACCTCGACCAGGCAAAACACGGCGCGGTAGCCGGCCGGCAGCTCGGCAATGGCCTGGGCCAGGGCCTCGCCCGTGAGGTTGTCGTGCCAGGGCACTAGCGGCTCGGGGTGGCGTTCGTGGTCGTAGACTTCCATGCGTTGCTCGCGCCGCAGCGTTTGCAGGGACATTTGCACCACGATGCGCCGAATCCAGGCCCCGAGCGTGGAGTGCTGCCGAAACGCGGCCAGCTGCTGAAACACCGCCACGAAGGCATCTTGCAGGGCATCCTGGGCCAGGGCGCGGTCGTTGAGGATGCGCAGCGCGCAGCTAAACATGGCCGTCTTGTATTGCAGGTACAGCCGGTGCTGCGCCGTGCGGTCGTGCGCCAGGCAGCCGGTCAGCAAAAGCTGCTCGTCGGGCGAAAGAAAAGAAGGGGGCGAAATGGTCACGACAGACAGCTTTGGCCTAAAGTGACGCAGCCCCGGCAAAAGGTTGGTCGAGGAAAAAATAAACGAATTACTTTAGTGTAAAATGCTGATTATCAAAAATAAAATTATTAATCCGAAACCTGTTGATTACAAAAAAGCTCCTCCGAAGCATTGCCTCGAAGGAGCTTTTTGTGGTGGCTAGGGTGCGCAGCTACTCAGTAGCCAGTAGAAAGCTCTGATAACAGGCAATCATCTATTCAGCAGGCTAATATCCCGTAGACGTATCATCGCCCCGGGGGTCGGCGCCGCCTTCGAGGCGGCCATCGGGCAGCACCCGAATGAGGTCGAGCCGGCCCCACGCGGCGCGGGGCTTGGGGTTGAAACCTTTTTCCTGCAGGGTCTTTTCGGACTCGGGCGTGAGGGCGCCGGCTTCTACGTCGAGCTGGTCGGGCAGCCACTGGTGGTGCAGGCGGGGGGCAGCTACAGCTTGTTCGGCATTGCCTCCGTAGTCTACTACGTTCAGGATGCTCTGCAATACACTGGTAATGATGGTGCTACCGCCCGGCGAGCCGGTGACTAAGAAGAGCTTACCGCTTTTGGTAACAATAGTGGGCGTCATGCTGCTGAGCATGCGCTTGCCGGGCGCGATGGCGTTGGCCACCCCGCCCACTAGCCCGTAGGAGTTGGGCACGCCGGCTTTGGCGCTGAAGTCATCCATCTCATTATTAAGCAGAAAGCCGGCGCCGGCCACCACTTCCTTGCTGCCGTAGGCGCCGTTGAGGGTGGTGGTGCAGCTCACGGCGTTGCCCTGGGCATCGACGATGTTGTAGTGGGTGGTCTGGTCGCTTTCGTAGCGCGGCAGGCCGGGGCCGGCAGTTATTTGGTTGCTCGGCGTGGCTAGCCCATCGGTGCGGATGGTAGCGCTGCGCTGCTTGTTATAGTCCTTGGCCAGCAGCTGCGCTACCGGTACTTTGCCAAAATCGGGGTCGCCGAGGTAGGTAGCGCGGTCGGCGTAGGCGCGGCGCTCGGCCTCGGTGATGAGGGCCACGCCGGCCGCCGAGTGGTAGCCGAGCTTGCCCAGGTTGCTGGGCTCCAGCATCTGCAAGATTTGCAGCAGCGCCACGCCACCGCTGCTAGGGGGCGGCATCGTAAGTACGTCGTAGCCCCGGTACTGGCCGTGCAGCGCGGCGCGCCACTTGGGCCGGTAGCCGTCGAGGTCTTGCTGCGTGATGAGGCCGCCGCCCTTCTTCATTTCGGCCAGCAGCAGCTCGGCAGTGCGGCCCTGGTAGAAGCCGGCGCGGCCCTGGCTCTCAATGCGCTGGAGCACGGCGGCCAGCTCGGGCTGCCTGAGGGTGTCGCCCTTTTGCCAGGCCGTGGCGCGCACAAAAACGGGCGGCGCGCCGGGGTTGTACTTGATGAAATCGGCCTGATTGCGGTTGAGGCCGGCGGCTTCCTTTTCGGTGAGGGCCACGCCGCGGCTGGCTAGCCGCACGGCGGGCGCCACGAGCCGGGCCCAGGGTAGCTTGCCGAGCTTCTGGTGCAGGGCGGCCATGCCGGCCACCGTGCCGGGCGTGCCCACGGCCAGGGCGCCGGCGGTGCTGCGGCCGGGCACAATGTTGCCGCTGGCATCGAGGTACATATCGCGGCTAGCCCCGGCGGGGGCGGTTTCGCGAAAATCGAGGGTGCCGTCTTGCCCGCTCTTGTCGCGGTACACGATGAAGCCGCCGCCGCCCACGTTGCCGGCCACCGGCAGCACCACGGCCAGGGCAAATTGTACGGCCACGGCCGCATCGTAGGCGTTGCCACCCTGCTGCATAATATCGCGACCCACCTTAGATGCCTCAGGATGCGCGGATACTACCAGCGCGTGACGTGCCACTACGGGCGCGGCGGCCGGGGGCAGCTGGTCGGCCACGGGTGTCAGCGCGGGGCGCCGCGCGGCCTTTTGCCCCAGCGCGGGGCTAGCCAGCCCGGCCAGCAGCAACATAGCCGAAGAAAAACGAGAAAACGTATGCATGGCGCAAAGTAGGCACAACGGCCGGTCTGCCGGGCAGTTGCCTACCTTTGAAAAGCCAACCTTTTCTCGCTTATGTCCGCCGAAACCCAGGTTCCCGCCGCCGCTCCCGCGCCCGTATTGGCGCTCACCCAGGAAGATACCTGGCTCCAGCCCTACGAGCCCACCCTACTGGCCCGCCAGCAGCGGCTGGCCGACCGGCTGGCCGCCATCACGGCGCAGTACGGCTCGCTCAGCAAGTTTGCCACCGGCCACCAGCGGTTTGGGCTGCACTACGATGCGCGCCGCCGCGGCTATGTGGTGCGCGAGTGGGCGCCCAGCGCCGAGGCCGTGAGCCTGGTGGGCGACTTCAATTTCTGGAATCGCGAAGCCGACCCTTTGCAAAAAGATGAGGCTAGCGGCGTGTGGGAAGGCTTTATTGCCGACGATGCCCACGGCCGCCGCCCGGCCGCCGGCTCGCGCTACAAGCTGCACATTGTGGCCCACGGCCTGGGCAAGGACCGCCTGCCCGCCTACCTGCGCCGCGCCGTGCAGGACGAGCAGAGCAACGATTTTTCGGCCCAGCTCTGGGTGCCCGAAAACCCGTTTAAGTGGACCGATTCGACCTTCCGCATTGCCAACGCCACCAAGGGCCAGCCACTCATCTACGAAGCGCACGTGGGCATGGCCCAGGAGGAAGGCCGCGTGGGTACCTACCGCGAATTTGCCGACCACATTTTGCCCCGCATTCAGGCCGCTGGCTACAATGCCGTGCAGCTCATGGCGGTGCTTGAGCACCCGTACTACGGCTCGTTTGGCTACCACGTGGCCAATTTTTTTGCGCCCAGCTCGCGCTTCGGCACGCCCGAAGACTTGAAGTACCTGGTGAATGCCGCGCACCAGCGCGGCATCGTGGTGCTGCTCGACCTCGTGCACTCGCACGCCGTCAAGAACGAAGCCGAGGGGCTAGCCGACTTCGACGGCTCGGGCAACCTGTATTTTCACAAGGGCGAGCGCGGCAACCATCCCGGCTGGGACTCGAAGCTCTTCGACTACGGTCGGCCCGAGGTGCAGCAATTCCTGCTCAGCAACCTGCGCTACTGGCTGGAGGAATTTCACTTCGACGGCTTCCGCTTCGACGGGGTGACCTCGATGCTGTACCACCACCACGGCGAGGGCCACAGCTTCGGTGGCTACGACAGCTATTTCGGCCCGCAGGCCGACGACGATGCCGTGCTCTACCTCATGCTGGCCAGCACGTTGGTGCGCGAGCTCAAGAAATCGGCCCTGCTCATTGCCGAGGACATGAGCGGCTTGCCCGGCCTGTGCCGCCCCATTGCCGATGGCGGCGTGGGCTTCGACTACCGCCTGGGCATGGGCCTGCCCGATTTCTGGATTAAAACCATCAAGCACCTGCCCGATGAAGACTGGGACCTCGGCGCGCTCTGGCACCAATTGACGAACCGCCGGGCCGGCGAAAAAACCGTGGCCTACGCCGAAAGCCACGACCAGGCCCTGGTGGGCGATAAAACACTGGCGCAGTGGCTTTATGGTGACGCCATCTACCACCACATGCACGTGCAGGATGGCGACGGTGGCGCGGCCCGGGCCACGGCGCTGCACAAGCTCATCCGGCTCATCACGCTGAGCGCGGGCGGCGAGGCCTACCTCAACTTCATGGGCAACGAGTTTGGCCATCCCGAGTGGATAGACTTTCCGCGCGCCGGCAACGACTGGAGCTACCACTTCGCCCGCCGCCAGTGGAGCCTGGCCGACAACCCCGACCTGCGCTATAGCCAGCTGCTGGCCTTCGACCAGGCCATGCTAGCCCTGGCCCGCGAGCGCCAGCTGCTCGCCAAAGGCCCCGCCACGCTGCTTAACATCGACGCGGGCAACAAAGTCGTGGTTTTTGAGCGCGCCGGCCTGGTGTTCGTGTTCAGCTTTAATGTTAGCGAAAGCTTCTTCGACTACGGTATTCCGGTGCCCGTTGTGGGGCGCTACCGCTTGGTGCTCACCTCCGACCGCCCCGCGTTCGGCGGCTTCGACCGGCTCGATGAGAAGGTGATTTACGACACGCTAGGCGGCGGCGGTACGGCCGAAGCGCCGCGCCTGCGGCTCTACGTACCCAGCCGCACGGCGCTAGTATTGGCTAGGGGCTAAGGAAGTCTTGTCAAAACGGTTTGTCATTGCGAGGAGGCCCGACGAAGTAACCGCAAGCTAATGGGCCGTTAGAAGCTCATCTTGATGCGATTGCTTTGTCGGGCCTCCTCGCAATGACAAACGGTATTAATCTTAATGCCGGCCCTTGCGCTGCCCGGCTACTTCATCGAGCCGGTGGCCCTGCTCGCGGCCGAAGCGCACGTGCTTGGCCGCCCCGATGATTTGCGAAGAATAAATGCCCTGGTGGCCCGAGGTGAGGTAAGCCACCACGCTGGCTACCAGAAAGTAGCCGCCCGCGTGCGAGCCAAATAACTCGACCCCCAGCAGTGTGCACGCAATAGGCGTATTGGCCGCGCCGGCCAGGATGGCGATGAAGCCCATCGCGGCCAGCAAGGCTAGCGGCAGCGGCACTACCAGCGACAAGGCCGAGCCCAGCGTGGCCCCGATGAAAAACAGCGGCGTGACCTCGCCACCCTTGAAGCCGCAGCCCAGCGTGAGGGCTGTGAAGGCCATTTTCAATAGAAAAACGTAGGGTGCCTGCGGGACTTTAGCGGCGGCCAGGATGGTGGCGTCGCCCAGGCCGATGTACTGCGTGCCCAGCGCCAGCACGCCCGCCGTGAGGAGCAGTCCCCCAATAACCGGCCGCAGCGGCGGCCACGGCACCCGCTTAAACTGATGCCCTACCCAGTGCGTGAGAATGGCAAAGCTGCGCGCCGCTAGCCCAAACAGCGCCCCGCAACTCACCGTGAGCAGCAGCCGCCACGGGTCAAAAGGCGGCGCATCGAGCACCGGAAAAACCTCGTAGTGAATGCCCCAGGCGCGGGTGACCCAGGCGGCGCTCACGGCGGCCAGCACGCTCGGGATGAGGGCATCGTAGCTCACGGCGCCAATCACGACGACTTCGATGCCAAAAACGGCCCCAGCCACCGGCGTGCCAAATACCGAAGCAAAGCCCGCGCTGATGCCCGCAATGAGTAGCAGCCGACGGTCGCGGGCGCTCACCTTGAAAATGCGCGTGAGCTGGTCGGCCAGCGCGCCGCCCATTTGTACGGCTGTGCCCTCGCGGCCTACCGAACCGCCAAACAGGTGCGTAAGGAGCGTGCTGCCCAGCACCAGCGGCACGATGCGCGGCGAAATAACCCCGTGCGGACTGTGAATCTCGTCGAGCAATAAATTATTGCCCCGCGCCGCCTCGCGCCCCACGTAGTAGTACGTGGCCCCGATGGCTAGCCCCGCCAGCGGCAGCCCGGCAATGAGGGCCGGGTGCGCCTCGCGGTAGTGCGTGACCCAGGCCAGCGTGACAATAAACAGCGCCGACGCCGAGCCCGCCAGAATGCCCACCACGCTGCAAATGGCCAGCCAGCGCAGCAAAAACAGCACCGTCGGCGTTTGCTCGGCCTGCAGCATGGGCCGCAGCACCGGGCGCAGCAGGCGATAGGGAGATTTGGGGAAATTCAAAAGCAAAAGCCAGCCGCATTCAAGCAACTGGCTTCAAAAGTACGCCCGTGCAGTTGGGCACCGGATGAACGGCTGCCTAGCGCACCGATGGCTCCTTTACTCGCGCTTGCGGCCGATGCTGAGGCGATACACCGTTTCGGTGAGGCGCTTGCCGCGCATATCGGCGTTTTTCGCGCCCTTGAGGTAACGCACGTAGGAGCGCTGCTCGAGCTTGGTGAGGGTTTTGAAGAACTTGAAGGCGGCCTCGTTGCCGTTGAGACCGGCGGCGAGGTCTTCGGGCATCGTGATTACGCGCTCGCTGGTGTCCTTGCTGAGACCTATGTGCAGCGCGTCGCCCAGGGTTTTGCCCACAGCGCGGCGCACCTCGCGCGGAATGCTGAGGCCGTGGTAGCCATCGCCAATCGGCAGCAGCTCGCCCTGGAAAGGAAAGCCCTCGATGGCCGTTTGCACCAGCAGCTCTTCCTTGGTGCCGTAGGCTTCTTCCACCGAGAAGGGGATGGCTACAAATACGTCGCCGGTGTGCGGGTCGGCTTCGAGCACCGCGTCAAATTCGTGTTCAAATTCTATCATCACCCGCAAAATTAACGCTGGCTAGCCACCGGGCGCGGCCGGGCCGTGTGCAGCGCCTGCGCAATGGCCACCGCATCGGCCGCCGCGATGGCCAGCACCAGCCCAGCGGGCAGCCCCAACTCGTGGCGGAGGCGCGCGGCCAGGGCCGGCGTTTCGGTCAAAATGAGGTCGGCGCGCTGCAAGGCTTGGCGCTGCAACTCGGCCATCCAGCCGGTGGCGGTGCCCACGGGCTCGTCGTCGGCCGCGGCTAGGGTAGACACGTGCAGCACCAGCGGCCGGCCGGTGCGCTGGCGCAGTTCCTGGGCCGCCAGCCACGTGGGCCAGGCCGGCGCGTAAATAACCGCAAAATCGGCTTCGGCCAGCGCCACCGGCACCGCAAAGCGTGCGTACTGAATGACTTGGTAATTTAAGTCGGGCGCGGGGTAGTGCGTGGCAGCGGGTTGCAAAGCGGCGGGCGCGGGGCTAGCCGCCGTGGGTGGCAGGTCGGTTTGCGCGGGCTCCGCTAGGGTAGTGGGTTGGTGCAGAGCGGCCAGCGCCTCGGGCCAGCCGGCCTGCACAGCGCTGGGTAGTGCGAGCGGCTCCTCGCTTAGCAAGTCGTCGGGGCTGCCCGACCCTAGTACTTCAATTTCTTCTTCCGCGCTAAGGGGCAAATCGGTTTCCAGCGCGGCCTGGGGTTGCGGCTCAGCGGGCTCGTAAAAACCAGCGCGCGGCGCGGTAGCCAGTGGCTCGGGCGCGACGGCCGGGTGCGACGACGTGGTGCTAGCCGTCTCAGAAGCCAGCGCAGCTGCGCCAGGTATAAGGCTGGGGCTGAAGCCAGACTCGGCAGGAGCGCCCGGGGCAGTAGGAGAGGGGGCGCCCGGCGCAGCGGCGGGCGCCGCAGCGCCCAGATAAGGCGCGGCGGGCAGTTCGGCGGTGCCCGTCCAGATGGGGGCGGGCAGGGGCTGGCCCGCCCGCTGGGCTAGCTGTGCCAGACTGTAATTGCCCAGCCGCAGTACGCGCACGGCCGCCCAGCCCAGCGCGGCGGGCGCGGCCTCACGGGTAGCCGCCTCAACTTCCGGTGCCGGGCTAGCCGATGATTCGGGGGCTAGCGGTGACAAATCGGCGGCGTCCGGACCGGGGGCGGGAGTCTGGGACGGCGCGCTGGGAGCTAGCGGCCGGCTAGCCGGCGCGGTGGCCGGGGATGGCGTAACCTCGGCAACATCTGCCGGCTGCGGAATGGCTGGCTCAGCCTCGGCCAAGGCGGCGGCGTAGTCGGCGGGCGGCAGGGGCAGGTATTCTTCGGCGCTGAGGTGGTCGGGCGCATTGGCCTGGGGCACCATTACCAGAATAGAATCGACGGCGGGCGCGGAGGCCTGCGTGGCTTCGACCAGGGCCCGCACGGCCGGGGTAGCCTCGTCCCAGGCCAGCACAAGTACGGCAATGGGGGCGGGTAAATCGGCGGCGGGCAAAGACATTCGACAAGTATTAGCCCTGCGAATAACGGCACGGCAGCGGCCAGGTTTGCGGCCCGGCCTAAAAATAAGCGGGTTTCGAGCTAGCCAAGGCCCGCGTTCAACGTTTTTGCCGCGCCCGATGCCAGCCGGAAAAGGTAACTTGCCGCCCTAACGCCGGCTCACTGCTTGGCTAGCCCACTGCTTTTTAGCCAGCTTGGGTAGCTGCCCGTCTTCCCTACTTCTACGCTATATGCCCGCTAATTCCGCCCAAGAAAATAATTACATGCTCAACGACCTGGCGCTGCAAGCGCGCCAGGAGCACCTGCCCGGCACGGTGCACCGCGTAGAGCAAACCGACGACCACCTCTTCACCTTCACCACCGAAAACGGCACCCGCCTGCTGCTGCACGCGCTCAGCGACAAGATTCTGCGCTTTCGCTACCTCACGCCGGGCAGTGCCAGCGAGCCCGATTTCAGCTACGCCATCCCCGACCCGGCCGTGGAGCGCACCCGCCGCCCGGCCGTGCCGAGCTTTCTGGAGTTTCGGGAAAAGGCTGACCACTACCGCCTTACTACGGGGCGCCTCATCTGCATTGTGTGGAAGGATTCGCTGCGCACGCGGGTACTCGACCGCTCGGGCAACATCCTGAGCGCCGACGAGAAGGGCTTTCACTGGCACCACGACGACGACACCGGCAACGACGTGGTGAAGATGAGCCACGCCGTGCCCAGCGGCGTGTGCTACTACGGCCTCGGCGACAAGCCCGCCAACATGAACCTGCGCG